>CAZTRB010000040.1:0-2634 GCA_964616485.1 uncultured Muribaculaceae bacterium | reverse complement strand
CATAAGCCCAACCATCTCCACCTATACCCCATATAGTTCTAGATGGTATATCTTCTATTAATTCTTTTAATTCTTTTGGAATTAGTTTATCTTTTAATTTATCTTTTATAGCTAGGGTTATATCATCATCATAAAAATTATCTAAAAGTTCTGTAAATATCTCTTTTATATCAGTATCAACTGAGTTAATAGATTCTTCTACTATATGTTTTACTCTATCTCTTTTTATTTTTTGAGAGTAATGCATACCTAGTGCAAACTCAGCATTATC
This sequence comes from uncultured Muribaculaceae bacterium, assembly GCA_964616485.1. Classification (GTDB taxonomy): domain Bacteria; phylum Bacillota_I; class Bacilli_A; order RF39; family UBA660; genus RUG13868. The sequence goes on along the minus strand of CAZTRB010000040.1, from coordinate 2,363 downwards.
TTCAAATAAAGAGTTTGCCCAAGGAATATAATATGGAGTTGATGGAGTACTACCTCCATATATACTAGAGCAACCTGTTGCATTAGCTATAATAATATTTTTTCCATATAACTGGGTTAATAGTTTTATATATGCGGTTTCTCCACAGCCAGCACAAGCTCCACTAAATTCAAATAGAGGTTTTTGTAACTGACTTCCTTTAATAGTAAATTTATTTATTAAATCTGGATTGATATGGTTTTCAAACTTATCTCTAACGTCTACTTTAGTAGTGTTTGGAGTCATTTCTAAAGCTTTCTTACCACCTTTACCAGGACATATTTCAATACATAAGCCACAACTTGTACAATCTTCTGTGCTTACTTCTATTTTATATTTAAAATCAGGATGTCCCGCTAGTGGAATACCACCTTCTTCTTGATCTACTATTGGTCTTATTACAGCATGAGGACATACAAAACTACACTGGCCACACTGGATACAATTTTCTGGAATCCATTTAGGAACATGAGTTGCTATATTTCTTTTTTCTTCTTTAGTTAGAGCACTTGGAAAGTTACCATCTTTAAATTCTAAGAGTTCACTTACCTTTATTGATCCGCCTTTTCTGTTTCTAATTAGATCAAATAATGACTCATACCTCTCTTCATCAGTTTTATAATCCTCAGTAAGTTCTAATTTTTTCAAATCATTCGGAGCACTCATTAGAGCTTTTATATTATTGTTAATAATATCCTCCCCCTTAGATTTAAATATAGCCTTAACTGATTCGATAATGTCTTCTTTGTAATCTTTACTTAGTAAAATTGTAATAATATATTCCATTATTTTACTAATCTTTTCTTTTAAGTTATTATCCTGAGCTATTTTAGATGCATTTATATAAAACACTCTTATATTTTTCTCTTTTAATTTATTTAAAACATTGTTTGGAATAAACTCTTTTAACTCGGTATCTGTCTTATATGTATTAATTAGTAACATTCTATTATCATTTAGATCATCCACTATATCTAAATTAGTAAAATACTCATCCTTTGTTACTACTACTAAATTACTATTTGTAATATAATAAGGCATATTTATTGCATCTTTTGATAGTCTTAAGTTAGATACTGTAATACCCCCGCTTTTTTTAGAATCATACTCAAAATAACCTTGAGTATACAACCCTTCTTTTTTATGAATCAAAGAAAGAAGACTCTTACTAGCACCAACCATACCATCAGATCCAAAACCATATATTTTTATATTATATGTTTTCTCTATTTCTCTATATTCTACTTCTTCTAAGCTTAAATCTGTTACATCATCGTAAATACCAATCGTAAAATTATCTTTTAAGTTAGTTTTTAACATATTATAAACACTTGCTATATCTTTAGGTGATATGTTTTTACTACTTAAACCATATCTACCTCCGACTATATCAATATTTTTTTTATTAAGTGCTGATAATATATCCAAATATAATGGTTCCGCGCTCGAACCCGCTTCTTTTGTTCTATCAAGTACAGCAATTTTTTCTACCGTATTAGGTAAAACATCAAGTAAATACTTTTTACTAAAAGGTCTATATAAATGAACCTCAATTAAACCAAGATCTTTTCTATCTTTTATATAATTTTTAATAGTATCACATACACTACCCATTGCTACTATAATATATTTAGCATTACTACTTCCATAATAATTAAAAGGCTTATAATTAGTGCCCATTAAATTATTAATTTTATCCATATTACTCTTTACAATATCGGGCATATTTAAATACTCAGTATTTCTACTCTCCATAACTTGAAAATATATATCTTCATTTTGAGCCATCCCATATTGTTTTTTAGAGTTTAAATTAAGCATTCTTTCTTTAAAAGTAGTTATTTTATCATAATCGATTAACTTTAATAACTCATTCTCATCAATAGCATCAATCGTATTTACTTCATGACTTGTCCTAAAACCATCAAAGAAATGAATAAAAGGAATAGAACCTTCTATTGCGGAGAGATGTGCTACTGCTGCTAAGTTTTGCGCATCAAATACATTAGTTGATGCAAGAATAGAAAAACCCGTTCCCCTTGCTGCATATATATCTTGATGATCTCCAAATATAGATAAAGCATGAGTTGCTACACTTCTAGATGCAACATGAATAACACCGGGTAGTAATTCTCCTGCCATTTTATACATATTAGGAAGCATTAATAAAAGACCTTGACTAGAGGTAAAAGTAGTTGCTAGTGTCCCAGTTAATAAAGCTCCATGCATTGCTCCAGCTGCACCTGCTTCTGATTGCATCTCAATCACACTTACTTTATTATTAAATAAATTTCTCTTATCTTTTGATACTAAAATATCAACAT
>CAZTRB010000039.1:0-2661 GCA_964616485.1 uncultured Muribaculaceae bacterium | reverse complement strand
TGGATAGCACAACAGCTGTTGAGAGAAAAGAGGCTTTTGAATTAGCTAAAGTTAAAGATATTACAAAGTATATTGAGTAAAAAAAAAGGATAGAAGATGAATTATATATTGCCTTTAATTACCGGTGCAATAACTGGTTTTATTTTTGCCTTATTCAAATTGCCGATTCCTGCACCAAATGTTATAGAGGGCATAATTGGAATACTAGGCATTTTTCTAGGTTATAAATTATTTGGACTGTTATGAAGATTTACTTTGCTGGTGGGGTTTATCCTTATTCAGAGGTAATTCATAAATACGACGGTAAAGTATTGTTATCTTTTGCTGATGAGAAAGCGATAAGTACTTATTTAAGAAAATATCCGCAAAAAAAGATATTCTTAGATAGCGGTGCTTTTACTGCTAGCACTATGGGAAAAGAAATTAAGATTGATGATTTAATTAAATTTATAAAAGAAAATAAGAAAAATTTAGATGTTTATGCAACTCTTGATGTAATTGGAAACTGGGAAGCAACAAAAGATAAAGATACAGAAGAATATAAAATAGTTAAGCAAAGCCTAGAGAAAAAAGGTTTAAGACTACCGGTAGTAGTTAGGGAAAACAACGGCTTTGAAATTATTGATGGCGAGCAAAGATATACGGCTTGGAAAGAACTGGGAAATGAGAAAATTTTAATTTATAATGAGGGCAAGTTATCAGATCAAGAAGCTAGGGAATTAACAATCTGGTATGAACAAAAAGTGCCTTTTAACGAAATTGATTTAGCAAAATTAGTAACGGAAATGAATTTAGAATACGAGGATTTAGTATTGCCTTATACAGATTTAAAGATAAAAGAAATGAAAGAATTGGCTGATTTTGATTGGGATAAATACGAAGATAATTATGAAGATGATAGCGAAGAAGATGGTTTTAAAACTTTAAGCGTTCATTGTACCGATGAGCAATATGAAATCATAATGGACGCAATAAGCAAAGTTAAAGAACAAACACAAGATATAGATACAAGTAATAACAGGGCATTAGAGCTAATTTGTGCCGATTATTTAGCAGGTAAATAATAGATATTATGAGAAAAAAAAATGTAGGCAGACCAACAATAATGACGGATTTAACACTCCAGAAATTAAAAGAAGCTTTTGCTTTTGGTTGTACTGATGAAGAAGCTTGCTACTACGCAGAAATTGGTAAATCTACCTTATACAATTATCAAAATGATAATCCAGATTTTTTGGAGCAAAAAGAAGCATTGAAGCAACGACCTATTTTGCTTGCTAGACAAGAAGTAATTAAAGGCTTAACAGGCAACCCAGAACTTGCCCTAAAGTTTTTAGAACGCAAGAAAAAAGATGAGTTTAGTTTAAGAAGTGAAATTACTGGTAAAGATGGAAAAGACATTGTTACATCAACAGAAGAAGTTGCAAAAGCACTACAAGCTATTTTAGATGATGACGAGCAAACAGATAAGAGCGATAAAAATTCTGGTTAGTTCTTATTTTAAGAATAACGAACAAAAACCATTTGAGTTAACTGATGGCGAATGTGAAATATTTGCTAGTGTTGTAGATAAAAAAATTAAATGGGCTTGGATTAGCGCACCAACAAGATACGGTAAAACTGAAACCATTGCTTTAGCATTGATTTACTTAGCCGTATTTAAGAAACTAAAAATTCCGATAGTAGCTGGCTCTACTGAAAAAGCTCGTAAAATTATGGAGTATGTTATTACTCATATTGCAGATCACCCTGATTTATACAAAGGCTTAATTAACGTTACTGGTAAAGCTGATATAGATAGATTAAAAGTTAAAATGAGCAAAGATGTTTTGCGTTGGGCTGATGGTGGTTGGATATTTGTAACGAGTGTTGACTCACGTTCCATATCAAAAGAGGGTGAGGGTGTGGTAGGCGAAGGTGGCGATGTTGTAGTTTTTGAAGAAGCTGGTTTAATTAGACGTGAGGAACAATTTTCAAAAATTGTGCGTATGCCTGAAAGTGATCGAGGGTGGGGCAAGTTAGTAATGTCTGGAAACTGCATAGAGAACAGTGTATTTGAAAAAGCATTTTATAACGATCTTTATTACAAGGTTAGAATTACTCTAGATCAAGCAATTAAAGAGGGTAGATATACAGAGCAAGAGTTAGAAGATAAGAAAACACAAACAACAGTTAAAGATTGGAAGCGTTATTATTTAGTTATGTTTCCGGAAGCTAATGAATTTGCATACTTTAAGCCAAGTGTTTACGAATATTTACCAAAAGAGTTAAGTTATTATGGTTCAATAGATCCATCACTAGGCGAGCAAAAGAAATCTAGCAAAATTGGCATAATAATTTTAGGCGTTGATGACAAGGGGCAAGTTTATGAAGTTGAGAGTTTAGTGGATCATATAAACCCAGATGAAGCTATTAGATATATATTTAATTTACCTTATAAGTTTGAAAGGTTTGTTTTTGAAGCTATACAATTTCAAAAGTATTTTATGAACGTAACAGATCAAAAGAGCAAACAGAAGAGCTTATATATTCCGTTTACTGGCATTACACAAGCTAGAAATAAAACAGAACGAATAGAGAGCTTAGAGCCTCATATAAATAACAAACATATTTTATTTAAGGGCGACAATCAGTTATGGAAAGATATGCAAGACTACCCAG
>CAZTRB010000038.1:0-2781 GCA_964616485.1 uncultured Muribaculaceae bacterium | reverse complement strand
TGCATACCAAAAACTACAAAGCGCACTAAATAAACTGCCCATATGTATAAATCCAGTTGGACTAGGAGCAAACCTAGTTACCATAGCGCCTTCTTTTAAAGTTCTATCTTTATATAAATCTTCATAGTACTTGTAGTCATGTTTTAAATCATTAATTAACAAATCGCTTATTTTTTCCACAATATCCCTCATTCAATAATATAATACTATATAAAAGATAAAAAATAAAATGTTAGTATCACACTTACATTTAAAATATAATTTTACCTAGACAATTATTATAAAATTGATATAATTATACTAGGAGATTAGTAGATGAAAAAGGGAAAAGTAACTAATATATATAGAGAAGAAACCATTAATCTAGATGATTTTAATAAACTTGATAATGATGCCCAAATTGAATTAGTTAAAAAAACTCTTAATATAATGTATGAAGAGAAGTTTAATATATCTAGAAGTATGATTTTAAAAGTTATAAAACTTACATTTGCTAAGGATGATGATTATTTATATTTAGCTAATAAATTATCAGTTGAAAAAGAAAAAAACAAATTAACTTTTAAATTTCAAAAAAGAGGAAGCAGAAAAATGTTGATAGTTCTTTTATCTTTATCATTGTTTGCAGGGTTGGTATCAGCAACTTATTCTGGACTGATACTACTAGAGAAAGCCAAACTTAATATTGATATAGATGGAGACGGAATTCCTGATATAAATATTGATATAGATGGAGACGGAATTCCCGATATAAACATAGATTTAAATAAAGATAAAAAACCCGATATGAATATTGATTATAAAGGGAATTTACAAGCAATATTTTCACTTGATACAAATGGAGATGGAAAACCTGATTTTAATTTAGTTAATGATGCAACAACTCCCGAAAAACTAAAAGCATGCAAACTTAATTGTGATCTAGATGGAGATGGATGGCCAGATTTAAATATAGATTTAGATGGAGATGGAATTCCCGATATTGATATAGATACAGATGGAGATGGAGTGGCAGATTTAAACTTAGATTTAAATGGGGATATGTTATGTGATGTAATGTGTGATACAACAGGTGATATGACTTGTGATACAAATTGTATTGAGACTGAGGGTTATATTAAAAGATCAGGCCCTTCATCTATAAGAGGAGATCAACAAAATAATGTTGATACAGGTTATTTAACAATTATTTATGAAGATAATGAATCTTTTATAATTAAAGACCTACATCCAGATGATCAACCAGGAGTAGCTAATAAACTAGCAGAGAAAAAATTTAAAGTAATAAATTCTTCTATTTATACAGTGGCATATAAACTTAGTTGGAGAGATGTTGAAAATACTTTTATAAGTGATAATTTTATGTATAAAATTGAATCAAATAATAAAGGTTATAATATGGATGACTTCATAACAGCGCCAAGAGAAGATATGGAAATAACCACTTTTATTTTAATCCCTCCAAATACTACTCAAGATTATAGTGTATATTTTAAAATAAAAGGACAAAACGAAGAACAAAACTATGATCAAAACAAAGTATTTAAAGGTTATATAAAAGTAGGTGACTAATAATTAAAATATCAAAAAAAACAAAGAACTCTTTACTTACTATAATAGGAATTTTAATATTAGTCTTATCTTTTGCTTATGCCTATATGGGGCCTCTAGTAGGAGATGCTGCTAAAACACCAATTGAAATTATAAGTAGTACTCTTGATAAATTAACATTTGAACAAGGTAGTGGACTTAATATAACTATAGATAGTGAATCATTAGGACCAGGTGCTGGTAATCAATCAGGTACTACAACCTCATCTGTAAAACTAGTAGCAAATGATGATACTAAAACTGCAACAAAAAAATATTTTGTTTATTTTAATATAGAAGAAAATAATTTTGAGTATACAACACAAGCTAAAACACCAGAGATAATACTAACTGTAAAAGATCAAAACAATAATAATGTCACCTCAATTCCAGGACTTACATATGTTTCTCAAGGAGGAGTATCTGGCTTTGATATAACAGAGAAAAAGGGTATGATCCCTGTAAAAGAAAATCAAGTAATAACTACTACTTCTTATACAACAGGCACAACACATACATGGAGTGCAACTGTGACTTTTATAAACTTAGCATCAGACCAAAGTTCTATTGAAGGAAGAAGTATGAGTGCAAAACTAATAATACAAGATCCTCCTAAAATAGGAGAACTTATTTTAGCTAACAATGGGGGCAAAGATGCAATAGAAGCAAAACCGGCCTTAATATTTGATAAAATAGCGCCTGCAATAGTAACATATCAAGAATTAACAAATACATATACAACATCATTAACAAGTAATGCAAATAGAAGAATAGGAACAGGATATACATTTAATGAGGTAACTGGAACATATTCTTTAACAGACTCAGTAGCAAACCAAACATACGGTCAAGAACATATAGGACAATATACATGTAATAGTACAACTTATACTAACTGTCCAACAATGTATAAAATAAATGTAGTAACCGGAACAAGTGTAACCAATAGTACAAGATATCAAAAAGAAGGAAAAACATATGATTATAGTGATACAGGTATGTATGCAATGGCAGATGACTACGGAATAAGCTATTATTTTAGAGGAGCAGTAGATAATAACTGGGTAAAGTTTGGAAAGAACTCATCAAATCAAGATATGTGGTGGAGAATAGTGCGTATAAATGGTGATGGTTCAGTAAAATTAATATATACAGGAACAACCGCACCAATTGAATCAGAAAAAGTAGTAA
>CAZTRB010000037.1:0-2901 GCA_964616485.1 uncultured Muribaculaceae bacterium | reverse complement strand
ACTCATTTATTCTTTCTTTTGCTATTTCAAAATAATGTTCATCTAGTTCTATTCCTATAAATTTACGATTAGTGTTAATACAAGCGACTCCTGTTGAACCGCTACCCATACAATTATCTAAAACAGTTTCATTTTCATTTGTATATGTTTTTATTAGATATTCTAATAATGCAACTGGTTTTTGTGTTGGGTGATATATTTGTGGACGCTCTTTATCTATATCAATTATTGATATAGGATATTTTTCATTTGTTAAAATAGCAGGCGTCATAGCAAAATCACCATAACAACCATTTCTTCCTTGTTTTCCTAAACTATTTCCTGCTTTACCCCTACTATGAACCTTATCGCTATAAGTAAATTGTGGATTATATGTTGGTTGTTTTTTATAAAAAACACATATATCTTCATATATTCTTAAAGGTTGTTTTTTTGCATTTAAAAAGCCTGTTGGTCTATTTCCTTTTTTCCAAATAAGATTATATTTCCACATTTTTTTATTACTTTGCATTAAATCACTTGTAAACATTCCACTACCAAATAAAACTATTGCACCATTATTTTTTATAATTCTTTCATATTGTTCCCATAACGGTTTAAAAGGAATAACACTATCCCATTTTGTATTTTTATTTTGTTTATTTAAAACTCCGTAAGGTAAATCACACAATATCATATCTATTGATTTATCAGGTATATCTTTCATCAATTCTAAACAATCGCCTTTTCTTAAATCTATCATTATGTCTTCCTTTCTATGTATTTTTTAACTCATTTATTCTTTCTTTTGCAATTTTAAAATATTTTTCATCTAATTCTATACCTATAAAGTTTCTATTAGTATTTACACAGGCAACCCCTGTTGACCCACTACCCATACAGTTATCTAACACCAATTCATTTTCATTTGTATATGTTTTTATTAGATATTCAAGTAAAGCAACTGGTTTTTGTGTTGGATGAACTTTTCCTTTTTGTATAGCGTTCGTGTATTCAAGTATGCTTTTAGGGTACTTGAATTTAAGTGTATATTCTTTTTCGCCTGTACCCTTTTTATTAAACGCTTCGCCACCGCCATATTTATCTTTATACTTTCTAACTTTATCTCTTGGTGTCATTATAGGGTAATAGTTAACAGTACCTTTGCCGAAAACAAGGATGGATTCATGTTGTTTTAACGGTTGATACTTAGCTAGAAAGGGATTACTAATATTTCTCTTATCCCATATCCACTCATACTTAAAAATATTTGGGTTACTCATAACTAACGCACTTGTAAAAGGTTGGCTTGCTGTCAATACGATAGCCCCGTTATCCTTAATTATTCGATTATACTGCTCCCACAAAGGTTCAAACGGAATAATTACATCCCACTTACAAGCAGTTGTTCCATAAGGTAAATCACACAATATCATATCTATTGATTTATCAGGTATATCTTTCATCAATTCTAAACAATCGCCTTTTCTTAAATCTATCATTATGTCTTCCTTTCTATGTATTTTTTAACTCATTTATTCTTTCTTTTGCTATGTCAAAATACTTTTCATCTAACTCTATTCCTATAAAATTTCTATTGGCATTAATACAAGCAACTCCTGTACTTCCACTTCCCATAAAACAGTCTAATACAACATCGTTTTCGTTAGATAACAACCTTATCAGATGTTCTATTATTTTTATATCCTTCATAGTTGGATGTAGCTTACTACTTTGGACAGTAGTATTCATACAACATTTTTCTAAAGAATTTATTCTATTAAAAGTCCATTTTGTTGGTTTGTTTTTTGAATTATATACACCCCACAATGCAAATTCAACATCATTAACAAACATTCTATCTCTATTAAACGGTGCTGGATTACTTTTATTAAGAACTAAACATCTTTTAATTGATATGTTATTTTTTTCACACGCATCCTTTATTTCTTTTAAATTTTCCCATGCATTGAATATAATAACATTTGAATTTTCTTTTAATATTCTAGGAAATTCATCTATATAACTTGTTAAATTAAAATTTTTATCCCATTCTCCAAAATCCATACCTATTCTACTTGCACTCCCAAGAGTTTTAAAGTTGTTAGGTCTACTTACATTATAGGGCGGGTCAGTAACAATTAAATCAATACTATTATCAGGTATATCTTTCATTACTTCTAAGCAATCCCCTTGTCTTAAATCTATCATTATATCTTCCTTTCTATAATCACTTTAAGTTTATACTATACTATGTGAAAAAGTATGTCAATGCTTTTGTGTTCATTGTATATTATATTATACGACATTATTACATTTAAGCAACATTTTTATTATTTTGTTTCAATGGCTTGACAAAGCATTTTGTATCATATATATTAAAATAAACAAAGCAAGAAAGGAGGATGTTATGTTTAAATGGAAAATTATTGACAAAGAACACTATGATTGGATAACAAAAGAGCTAGAAAAAACAGACAAAAGATTACACGAAGTTAGAGCTGATAAAAAACAAATGCAAGACGAGATTAGGGCAGAAATACAAAAGCAATATGATAACAAAATCTGGAAGTTAGAAAACTTCAAAACAGTAACTAAAAATATTGTAAACGACAAAGAATTAACTCATTTTCAGAAAATAGTTAAAATAGACGAAATTTTATAGGAGAAAAGCAGATGATAGAAAATAGGATGTTATTAGACAATCAATGGAAAACTGAAAGATATGATGAAGAATATGAACAATATAGATTAGAACAAGCAGATAGAGAATACGACGATTATATATTCGAAAAAATGATAGGAGAATAAAAAATGGAAGAAAATTTAAAAAAACAAATTGAAATTATGGAAGAATTAAAAAGATTCGAAGAAGCTTTAAAGGAAGACATAAAATTAAATAAAAAAATATATAAAAGATAT
>CAZTRB010000036.1:0-3303 GCA_964616485.1 uncultured Muribaculaceae bacterium | reverse complement strand
ATGAGTTCTTTCCAAACTTTACCCAGTTATTATCTACTGCTCCTCTAAAATAATAACTCATCCCGTAATCATCTGCCATGGCATACATACCGGCATTATTTTTTTCAACTGCTCCAAAGTTTGGAGGATTACTTAATGTTTTTGCATCTATTGCCGATTTACCGCCATGGGCATTTAAAATGGTAGCATCAAGACCAAGTGGGTTATATTCTTTTTCATCAGCAGAAATTATTAATTGACTTATCATAGTTTTACCTATTAATCCTATCTGATTTATATCTAAATTTCTTACAGTAACGGTTGCTTTCCATTCTTGGGATGTTCCAGTAGTTGTTGAAGTAGTAGATATTTCATATCCGCCTTTTATTAAAATAGGGCCTTGATGTTCTGTTATATCAAAACCAGATACATCTGGCCTCGTTACATAAGTATAACCTACTATACCAGTTACCGGGTTTCCATTAGGATCTTCAATTGAAAGAATTACTTCAGGTTCAGTAGAACCTTCTGCATAACTAAACTGATTTAGAGTTACTAAAAAATATACTTGATATTCTTTTGTAGCTTGATTAGTTTTATTATTGGCGATTAAAGTAGCTTTAGATGTAACAGATCCAGTTATATTACCTTCACCTTCTGCAAAATTATCATGATCTAGATATATTGTTAGATTATTACTTTTAGTAATAATAAACTGATCTACTGTTTTTGATATAATTTCTACATCTACTTCTTTATCAGTATCTACTTCAATATGAAAATAAGCATATGTAATAGATAATGCTATTATAAAAACACCAATTATGCTTAGTAAAATGGTTTTATTCTTTCTATTTATTTTCATATACATAAATTATAACACAGTGTATACACTAATTTAAAGAATTATATGATATTAGACGTTGACTTTGCAGTTAGAGCAAGAGTTGTAAACTCTTTATTAAGATATAGTGGATATGCTGCCATAGCTATCATTGCAGCATTATCTGTACAATATTCTAAACTAGGAGTATATACATTACCATTATATTTATTAAATAAATTAATTATTTCTTTATTTAAATATTTATTAGCGGATACTCCTCCTGCTACTATTATATTGGTTATTTTTGTATCCTCTACTGCTCTTTTTAATACATTTATAATTTGAAGTACTGCATAGTACTGAAAACTACTAGCAATATTAGATACATCTATAAGTTCTTGTTTTTGTTTTTTGTTATTAACTAAGTTAATAACACTTGTTTTAAGGCCACTATAACTAAAATCATACGGATTATCTAAACTAGGTATTGGAAAATTATAAATATTACTACCTTCAAGTGCTGCTTTTTCAACACCAGGCCCTCCTGGATAAGGAATACTCAATACTCTTGCTACTTTATCATAGCATTCTCCTATAGCATCATCTAGAGTCTCTCCTAGTTTAGTAAATTTATAATCATCTTCCATAACTACTACCTCGGTATGACCACCACTTACTACTAAAGCAAGAAGAGGAAAATTAATATTATGTTCTATTTTAGAAGCATAAATATGCCCTACTAAATGATTTACTTTAATTAGAGGTATATCAAGTAAATAAGATAATGTTTTAGCAAACTCTACTCCTACTAATAAAGAACCAAGTAAACCAGGAGCATATGATACAGCAATAGCATCTATTTGATCTAGAGTAATATTGGTATTATTTAAGGTATCTTCTAAAACCAAAGTAATATTTTCAGTATGTGCTCTTGAAGCTAACTCTGGTATAACTCCTCCATACTTAGTATGAAGATCAATTTGGGATAATACAGTATTAACTAATACTTCTTTTCCATTTTTAACTATAGCTATACTTGTCTCATCACAAGTAGTCTCTACTGCCAGTATATAATTATCTTTCATTATTCACCTTCTTCATTATTAGAGCATCTTTATCTTTATAATAGTTTAATCGTTTATTAATTATTTTAAAATTAAACTTTTTATATAAATTAATAGCTCTTATGTTATCTTCACTTACTTCTAAATAAAATATATGTTTATTATAAATACTTAGTACATAATTAAGTAGATTAGTACCAATAGATTTACCTCTACTATTTTTATCTACTATTATGTTAATAATATCTATTTCATTATTAATTACGCTTATATGGATAAAACCTAAGATGGTTTTATCAGTATAGACATATATTTTATTTATATCATCATTTAATAACTTATCTAGATTATATAAATTAGAAAAATTATTGATATAGGAAGAACCTATATCATATATATATTTAATATCTTCTAATTTATATAATCTTATATTATTCATAATCTAATTTTTTAATATATAATGGATTTACAAAATGAGGATTCATCTTTTCTTTATTCATTACATAATCATATATCTTCTCGTAATCTAGTTCTACATTTAAACTAATATCATATTTTTTATTAAACTCATCAAATTCAGTATTTGATAAATACTGATATTCTCCGACTAAGTTATTATCATAATCAAATATACCAACAAAGTAACCGTTGTTTTCTTCTAATGCTACTATTTTTTTATCTGTATTTAGACTTACTGCTAACTCTTCAAGTGTAGTAATGGTTCTAATAGGAATCTTTTTAACATAAGAAAAAGTCTTAGCTACTGTGATACCTAATCTAATACCAGTAAATGAACCCGGTCCATTAACAACAATAATATTGTTTATCTCTTCATCTTCTAATAGTTTTTTAATGCTAGGCATTAAAATCTGACTAGCACTTTTATCATGTGTTAGTGTTATTTCTTTATATACTTTGTTTTTTTTAAATAATTTTAATATTAATTCATTAGTACATGTATTAATATATAATGTTTTCATTATAACACCGAAGAACAAACATCTTCATATTTCTTTCCATATGGTTTAAATATAAGAGCTCTCTTATTTTCTCCTAAGAATCTAAAATGGATATCAAGTCTTTCTTTTGGAAGATCTTCTTCAATAATATCCGCCCATTCAATTATAGTAACACCTTTTTTCTTATAATAATCTTTTATACCTATATCATCTTTAGTAAGTCTATATACATCCATATGATATAGAGGAAGTTCTCCTTCTTGATATTCTTTTATAATAGTAAAAGTTGGACTAGTAATAGTTTCTTTAATACCTAAAGCATCAGCAAAACCTTTAACAAATACCGTTTTACCACAGCCAAGTTCACCATACAAACATATGACCATATTAGGAAACTTTTCACTTTCAATATTCTCTGCAATTGTTAAAGTATCTTCTTCATTTTTTGAAATAAATTTATAATCCATTTTACCAC
>CAZTRB010000035.1:0-3368 GCA_964616485.1 uncultured Muribaculaceae bacterium | reverse complement strand
GGTGGAGATTTTTCAAGTGGTTTTCTTGAAAAATACTACCTTGATTTAATAAAAATGAACGGCAATTTTAGCCGATTATTTTTTCTTTTCAATATCTTTTTTAATTAAAATCCGTTAGGATTTTTACCTTTAATGTTTTAAGGTTTTAAGCTTTTAAGGGGTTCGGGGTTTCCCCGACAAGCGATTTGATGGCCACGAAGTGGCTAGCAAATCTAATGCTTGCCAAACCCCCTAAGACTATGGTAATATTAGAGATAAGGAAATGGCTAGCCATTTAGTTAGATATATATTATCCATGTTAGGGGGTGCGATTTTGGGAGCGAATAGAAAAAGAAATAGGCAGATTTCTTTCAGAGTGAGCGAAGAGGAATATAATATTTTGCAAGAGAAAAGTACGATTGCAAATTTAAGTATTCCTCAATACTGCAAAGATGTTTCCCTATCAAAAAAGATTAATCAACCAAAGGTAGACCATCAAGGAGCGTCAGAAATAGCCCTAGAAGTGCGTAGGATTGGAAATAACATTAATCAGGTAGCTAAACACCTAAATAGTGGTTTAGGGGTTACAGAGGGGCAAATAAACGATTTGAAAGGGGGATTGAAGCATATATGGCTTATGTTAAACTCGATACTACAAAAGTAGCAAATAGGGCAATCAGTTATGCAGAAAAAAGAGCAGTTGAAAAAAGCGGTCATAATTGTATCCCTGAAATGGCTAAAACTCAATTCTCTTGTACTCGTGATGTATGGAATAAAAACAATGGTATTCAAGCACATTTAATTATTCAATCCTTTGACCCTGGAGAAGTAACTCCACAATTAGCCAACCAGCTGGGAAGGGAATTAGCTGAAAAAGTAGCAAAGGATCATGAAGCAGTAATTTATACTCATGCTGATAAAGACCATATTCATAATCACATAGTTATTAATTCGGTTAATCTTGAAAATGGTAAAAAACTTAATATGCATAATGCTTTAAATAAAGTTAGAGATTTAAGTGATGAACTATGTAAAGAACATAATCTAGTAGTGATTAAAGAGCCTTCTGCTAAGGTTCGTTACACTATGGCAGAAAAACAAATACTAGAAAAAGGGGGTATTTCTTGGAAAGATGAAATTAGACAAGTAATTGATATTGAAAAAGAAAATTCTAAGAATTTTAAAGAGTTTCAGGAGAATTTAGGAAAGTATGATGTAAAGGTAGCCTTGAGAGGAAAAAACATAACCTATACCCACCCAAATGGGCAGAAAGTAAGGGGTAATAGGCTTGGTATGGATTATGAAAGGGGGACTATAGAAAATGGCTTTACAAGACAAATTACAAGAAGCAAAGAAGATACAAGAGCAGAAAGAACTATCGACTGGGGAGCAGTTGAACATAATCTCGGAAATGAAAAGAATGGACTACCAGAACAGTCTGGTAATGAAATCACTAGAGGAATACAACAAAAAGTTCGAGCAGTTAAGGACAGAACAAGTGGAGCAACTGAAAGCACAGAAGAACGAAATAAGCGACTTGAAGCAGACAGTAGAGAACTTGAACAAAGCAAACCAATTGCTAAACCAAAACATAAAGACAGAGGTTGGGACATGGAGAGATAACAGTATTGAGCAGATGAATTTATTAGTCAGGAAACTTCAAGAATCTTTAAACTCTAGGCTTGATAGTGCAGCAGAAAACACCAGGGAATATATCAGGGATTTAGAAAGTATTAAATCAGATTCTAAAGATAGATTTGAAAGTTATTACAATCGTAAAAAATGGCTTGATATTCTAGTAATAGCCAATCTTTCAATCGTTCCTATAGTCCTAATAATATTGTCCTATGTAGTGTTTTTTAAAAAATAAAAGGAGCTGATAAAATGATTAAAGGCATTGAAAAACTAACAGATGAACAAGTTGAGCATATGAAAAAAGTTAATAAGCTTCATACAGATTGTGTAGGTTTGGATTATAAGGCAGGCATGAAAATTGTCGAAACTTGGATTGATAAAAATAATACTGTTTGTGTAAGACTGAAAAATGGAGATTGGTATCATTACACCAAAGAGGGTACATGGTTTTAAAAATAGATGAAATTCATCAGGAAAAGTGGTATTATGGTTATTAGACAAGAAAAAAACCACCCTGTCTTTGGTCGGATAGGTGGTCTTGTTAAAACTAGGAATTAACCCAAGAGGGTTAGCCCTCATATTCTTATTCAATTACTAAGATTATAGCATAATGGGTTAATTCCTTCAAGACTAAAAGGAGGAATTAAACAATGGAAAAAGATAGTAAAAAAGTTATTGATTTTGGACAAGCTGAGTTAAATGCAAGGAAAAGAGATTTTGAAAGAGAGAAAAAAGAATTTATACAAGACCATAATGGGATTGATGAGGAAACACTTCATGAAGCCATGAGTATAATTTCAAAGGCAACTGGTAAAGATGTTGGTATTTACACGAAAAAGTCACCACAATCGAAAGTGAGGTTTGCACAATTCTTGCAGAAAAATTGGGAGTTTTTAAGAGATGAAAATTATTTTACTACGGAGGAAAAAGCTTTTTTAGTTGATATACAAGCTAATATTAGTATGCACTCAAATGCAGTTGTAGATGATATTTTAAAAAGACCTCCTAATGCTTTAAACATATCTGAAATAGCAGATATAAGAAAATCATCAAGGCAAGTTATAAGTAAAATTGTCAACTCACTTATAAGAAAAGGAATACTTGCTAAAGCAGTATCAGGAGATATAAAAGATGTTCATCAAGCCAAAGACTATGTTTTATTTATAAATCCTAATATTATTTATGTTGGAGATCGTGATGATGTAGAAGAACACTTAATATTAATCTTTAAAAATCAGATGAAAAACAATCCAGTACTTAAAAATTTACCACAAAAATTATTCTAAAATAAATATCAAAAATATACTTGACTTTTAGTTGAGTATATTTTTTTTACTTTTAAGACCGTCATCTTTTGGTGACGGTACCGTCATCTTTTGGTGACGGTCGCAAATCCTTATAAACACTATAACTACAAGCTTTATTCCACTTTTACAAGTCGTTACACTCTCACTCTCTATAAGGCAAAAATTCAAATTGCCATTACACTAAATTTTAATCAAGAACTGGGTAGTATTTTTCAAGAAAACCACTTGAAAAATCTCCACCCTAAAAAGCAAGAAAACCACTTGCTTTTTTTCTTGACAAAAATTTTCGGGGGGAGGGTTCGGCGATGCCGATAGGGAGGATTAGATTAAGAATTAATTTCCCCCTATCGGCTTTTTTGTTATATCCCCCCGACCGTTCCATTAGTTTATTGGTTTTAGTAGGTTTCTTATGCGGGGGCTGTCTGCCCCAACACCCCCGAGCCTCCT
>CAZTRB010000034.1:0-3585 GCA_964616485.1 uncultured Muribaculaceae bacterium | reverse complement strand
ATAGATGAAGTTTTAAGTGTGGGAGATATTAATTTTAAAGAAAAAAGTTACAATAGAATGAGAGAAATTATAACTGATGATAATAGAACGGTATTAATTGTTTCGCATAGTATGCAAACATTAAGAGAACTGTGTGATGATGTTATATGGATAGAAGAAGGATTAATTAAAGATTATGGTGAAGCAGATACAGTCATAAAAAAATATGTTAAGTTTATGAGAAAATTGCGAGATAAAAGGAATAAAGAAAATGAAAAAAAACAATAAAAGGTCTTTAATAATATCAATAATAACATTTATTTTGTTATTTGTCTGTTTATTGGTAGTACTACCCAATCAAAATTATAACAAATTAATACTTCAAAAAAACACTCCGGAGGACTTTTATCTACTATCAGAAAAACCAATATATAAAATTGATATAAACCAAAAAATTGATAGCAAAAACCATATTTTAGAGCCCGGAAGTGAAAAAATTTTGGATATGAATGATTTTGAATTCGAAATAAATAAATATTATTATATCAATATTGTAGGAAATGACCAATCTGATAAGATGCGAACTTTTTTAGGTTTATATACATATAGGAATAATAACAGAATTGAAGATTTTTTCATAGGCATAAATTCACCATATAATATAGTCAAGCTTACAGAAGAATACGATAAACTTCTTCTCAATTTATCGTATTATGGTACCGGAAAAATTTCCATTAATAAAATCGAGATTTACGAAATTAACGGCTTTATCGAATACTCTTCTAGTATAGGTGAAAATATAAATACTAATACCATTGACTTTGAAGCATTCAACGGTTTAATAGGCGTTAATCCTCCTAACTTATCCGACCTAGCATGGAAAAAAATTTATGACGATTTAAAAGATTATATTTTCATTATAGATAATAGATATGATGAAGTGGATTTTAGTGATGAGATTATTTGGGATGATTCTTTAAACGACGATAGGACATATCTTTTATCATTGCATGGTTTTAGAACTTTTCCTACATACAAAGCTTTATATGAAAAACTACAGGAACCGGTTATTTTAAAAAATTATTATTATCTAATTGAAGATTGGATAGATAATAATGTCTATATATCAACAGAAAGCAATTTAGCATATAATGACATGGCAATTGCATTTAGGATTTTTAATTGGTTGCACTTTTATGATGTTGCAAATTCATATTTAACAGAATCACAAAAAAACAAAATTATTGATAGCTTAAACTACCAAGTATATTTACTTAGACAACCACAACTATACACAATTGGTACTAATCACGGATTATATCAAGATATTTCCTATATGATTTATCATTATTATTTTGTTAATAAAAGTCATAGTAGAGAAATAGAAATCGCTTTTAAAAATATTGAATTTTATTTTGAAACAGTTATTTCTCCTCTGGGGGTACATTTAGAACATTCTCCTTCTTATCATTTAATGATGGTAAATACACTTAAAAAATCAATTCCAATATTCCGTAAATTTAATTTAAAAGTAAAAAAGTTACAACAAGTATTAAATGATATGAGTAATTATGCAATGCATATTTTAAAACCAGATGGTATTTTACCACAAATTGGTGACACTGAAAGAACTCAAATATCGCCTGACTTTTGGGATAGCGATGAATATATTTATAGTGCATCAGTTTGTAAAGAAGGTTCTGTTCCTAAAGAAAATAATGTAGTATTTCCAGATAGTGGCTATGCTATATTCAGAGATGATTGGAATAAATGTGAAAATGCAACTTATGTTTTGTTTTATAATCATTATTCGTCCTATTATCATAAACATAGTGATGAACTTGGATTGTGGATATTTAGGGATGGAGATATAATTAGAGAGGCGGGAAGGGGCGGATATCAATACACAGATCCTTTTACTAAATATGCTTATTCTTCTTGGGGACACAATACACTTATAGTTAATAATGTTGGATTAGTTGAAAATAGAAATATACCCAATGATTATAATTATGGTGGGACTTATATTAAGGATTACTCTATAAATAATCCTAATGATGTTTGGGTATTAGGTGTAAACGAAAGATATAAGGATGTTGTGCATGAGAGACAGGTTAATTTCCAAAAAAACATACAAAATGTATCGGTGATAGACACTATTAACTCTAATAATAAAAATGATTATACTTTGTTGTGGCATCTGTCTAAAGATATAAAACCTATATTAGATGGTAATAAAATAAAGTTATATAGAAAAGGAACGTACATTATGGATATCGACTTTATATCAGAAAATGATTTTTCGATAAATATAATAAACGCTCAGAAAAAACCAATGATATTAGGCTGGCATTTTGATAATGTTTCCAAGCCTGAAGGTAATAGTACCATAAAAATTGACTTTAAAGGTATTAAAGGCATAGAATTAATCACAAATTTTAAATTTAAATATGATTGAAAGAAAAGAGGTAAATATGATAAAAGTAATGTCAATATTTGGAACAAGACCGGAAGCTATTAAAATGGCTCCACTTGTTAAGGAATTAGAATCAAGAAAAGAAATAAAAAGTATAGTATGCGTAACTGCACAACATCGTGAAATGCTAGATCAAGTGTTAGAAACATTTGATATAACTCCAGATTATGATTTAAACATAATGAAACCTGGACAAACATTAGGTGATGTTACAACAAGAGCGCTTAATGGATTAGAAGAAGTAATAAGAAGTGAAAGACCTGATATTGTTCTCGTTCATGGTGATACAACAACCACTTTTTCAGGAGCACTAGCGGCTTTTTATAATCAAGTCAAAATTGGTCATGTAGAAGCTGGTTTAAGAACATGGGATATTTATTCACCTTATCCAGAGGAATCAAATAGACAAATGGTAGGTATAGTTGCAGATATGCACTTTTCTCCGACAGAAGCAGCCGCTAAAAATCTTATCGATGAGGGTAAAGATAAAAATAAAATCTTTATAACAGGAAATACTGTTATAGATGCTATGGAATTTACAGTAAAAGAAGATTATAATCATGAAGTTTTAAATTGGGTCGGCGATGATAAAATGATTCTTCTAACTGCTCACAGAAGAGAAAATTTAGGAGAGCCAATGCGTAATATATTTAAAGCTATCAAAAATATAATAAAAGAATTTGAAGATGTTAAAGTGGTGTATCCTATACATATGAATCCTAAAGTAAGAGAGATTGCTAATGAAGTATTAGGAACAAATGAAAAAGTGAAATTAATTGAGCCTTTAGAAGTCTTCGATTTCCATAATTTTATGAATAAATCTTATATCATACTAACAGACAGTGGTGGTGTTCAAGAAGAGGCACCATCGTTAGGAAAACCAGTTTTAGTTCTTAGAGATACCACTGAGAGACCAGAAGGAATAGAAGCGGGAACTTTAAAATTAGTGGGAACTAATGAAGAATTAATATATAATGAAACCAAAAAGCTTCTTATAGATGAAAAAGAATACGAAAAAATGAGCAAGGCTCATAATCCATATGGTGACGGATTAGCAAGCAAAAGAATAGTTGATGAAATTATTAAAAAATTTAAATAAAGATTTTTACAAAATCTTTTTTTTATGTTAA
>CAZTRB010000033.1:0-3787 GCA_964616485.1 uncultured Muribaculaceae bacterium | reverse complement strand
TTTATCTGGTGCATTATTTAGCACGGTTGAGGATTTAGTGCCGTTTATTATAGTAATAGTGCCGTTAGCATTAGGTCTGTATTTTTTAAGAAAACTAGTAAAAGGTTCTGCTAAGGGAAAAGTAAGATTTTAATCTTACTTTTTTTTTGTTTTATGATATAATGTTTTTAGGAAGTGATATTATGTTTGAAGTTATGCAAGAGATGTTTATTCAGTTAATAGGTTGGATTCCTTTATTGTTTGGGCTATGGTTTTTATTTGATTTAATTGGTGCTTTGTTATTTGGTAGGAGATAGTATGAATGATACTAAGTTATATGTTCCCGATTATAGCAGTTCTACATTCCCTTGTGTTGTTGTTCGTGATAGTAATACAATTAGAGCATACAAGCAAACGCCTTATAACCCACCGTATAATCAAACAATTGATATCCCTTACATTGATTTTTATCTTAATAGCAATTATATATATACTGAAAATACACAACGATTTTCATATTCTACTGCATTACCTATTTGCTTAGATAATGCAATTTTAACGGACAATTATTATCATAGAAACGATTTAGATAGTATTTTAATTGTTTTTGTTATTTTTTGTTTTTTTGCTATTTATATTCCTTTTAAAATAGTTATGAGATTATTCAAGAAAGGGGGTTTTTAATGAAAAAATTATACATAACTTTAGTTATGATTGTAACTTTTTTCATTAGTTCAAATGTTTATGCAGAATTTTATGTTACTTCTGCTAATAAAGATATTACAGATAATTATCAATACTTAACAGGTGGCGAAAAAATTTTGCGATTTTATAATGTTGATGATGGGTCTTATTCTGCTTTACACGGAACGGGAAATCCCCCAGAGAATTATGCTTTTAGTTTTTGTGTTCAAGGTGGGGTGCCAACTAGTTATACTTCTAGAAAGACCAACAATTTAAATGATTTTGCAACCATTACTGTTTATGCAAGTTCTGTTCCTTGTAGTCGTCGAAAAGATAGACCTCAAGAAAAAGATGGAATAATATTTTATATTTATGGTCGTTTAGGTCCTGGTGCTTTTAATCAAGGAACAACCTGGACTTATGTTAATAGTCCTCTTGGTATTACATATAATAGCGAAAGTCAAAATCTAAGGTTTATTGGTGGTGGTTTATCTAAAGAGGCTTTTATTATAGACCAGAGCCAAGATATGATAATTTCTCAAAATGAAGCATTACAAGATAGTTTAAATGATATGGTTGGTAAACAAGACGAAACTAATGAAAAATTAGACGATTTAAAAGATAGTATTACAAGCGACGATACTAGTGGGGCAGATAGTCAAGCAAGTAATTTTTTTAGTAGTTTCGAAAGTAATGATTTTGGCTTAACCGGAATTATCACTGCTCCATTAAACTTGATAAGTAATATAGTTAGTTCAAATTGTAGTCCATTGAGTTTACCTTTGCCATTTGTTAATAAAGATTTAACTTTGCCTTGTTTAATGCCTATTTATCAAAATCATTTTGGGGGATTTTTAACTTTATATCAAACAATAACTTTTGGTTTAATATCATACTATGTTATAGTTAATATATTAGCAATGGTTAAAGGTTTTAAAGACCCCGATAAAGACGAAATACAGGTGATAGAGTTATGATTAACGCTTTATTAAAAGGTATATTTAAACTAATTATAGGTTTAGTTACTTTATTATTAAAACCCATAGATATTGCAATAGCATCAGTATTGCCGGGTTTATCTAGTGCTTTTAGTGGCGTAGCAAATTATTTAAACATAATCGGTAGTGGTATAGGTTGGGGTATTAGTGCAACGGGTTTGAGTAGTTCTACATTATCATTATTAGTTGCATTTTTTACTTTTAAGTTAACTTTGCCGGTTAGTTTTTGGTTAATAAAATTAGCAATTAAATGGTATGATAAATTAAAGCCTTAAAATTATTCATTTATGATCTAATTTTAAGAAAGGAGTATATATGTTTTTTATTATCTTAGGTGTTGTTTTAGTTTTTGTTGTTTTTAGGAAAGTAAAAATAAAATGGAAAACTTTTATAAAAAAAGGTTTTACGGTAAATCGTGGTCGTTTTGGTGTGTATTGTTATACTGGTAAACAAGGTAAAGGAAAAACTTATTCTGTTGTAGAGTTTTTACACCATTTACCTAAAGATACTAAAGTATATTCAAATATTGCTAGTGTAAAAGGTGTAGATTATACTTATTTTAATGGTTTTGAAAATCTGCTCGAATTAAGAAATGAGAGCAATTGTGTAATAATTTACGACGAAATCTTTACTGCTTTAACTAAATCAAGCAAATTAAATATTGAAGTATTAGATTTTTTATCACAAATGAGAAAACGAAAAATTGTTTTTTTAACTACGGCTCAAGAGTGGTTAGAGATAAATATTACTTTGCGTAGATATGTAAGATATCAAATTGATTGTAATATGTTTTCTATATTTGGTGTTGGTATATTATTAAAATCAGTTTATGATGCTGAGCAAATGACTTGGGACAATCTAGAAAATGAGTATGTAGCACCATTGATAGAATATACAGTTTCAAAAGCGAATAAATATATTGCAAATAGTTATGATACTCACGAACAAATTAAAACTTAAAAATAACTTGATAAATGGTTTTAGTTGGATATAATAAAAGTGTAGGTTGGTAGGTTACCACCCTACACTTTTATTATGTCGTGATAATTATTTCTATAATTATTTATATAATTACGATAAATACACAGATTTGTTTAATACTACTAACAAATCTGTGTGTTATGTGTCAAATTACTTTATGACTGTATATATTAGGTAAATATTTTAACACTTGCTATTAGTTTTTTTTGTGTTATAATATATTTAGAAAGGAGTTACAAATGATTTATAAAGTTCGTTCACGCTCTTGGTTTATGTTGTTTTGGTCTGATAATCCTATTCATTTACAAGCCTTAGAATATATTAAATTAAATTATAGTGATATTGCTTATATAGAACATAGTAAGGACACTTACGAAAAAAAAGATAAAAACTTTGGTGCTATGAAAAAGCCACACACTCATTTAGTTATTAGATTTGATAATGCAAGGTGGAATACTGCTATTGCAAAAGAAATTGCATTGGCAATAGGTAATGAAAATGAAAAAGAGTTTTTACAATGGATGCAACCTATAAAAAATCTAAATCTTGCTTTATCTTATTTAATACATTATAAAGATAGTTCTAAATATCAGTATGATATTAGTGATGTTAAGGGTGTTTTGAAAAAAAATTTAATTAGATATATCACTGCAGACGATAAAAATGAAAATGAAAAGATTACGGAAATAATAGAGTTTATAATCACTTATGATAATTACTTAAGTTTAACGGAACTTTCAATGTTTATATCAGATATGGGTTATTGGGATGTATTTAGGCGTTCGGGTTATATTTTAGTAAGAGTATTAGAAGAACATAATCATTTGGTAAAAGGTGTTAGGAAATGACAGCAAGACTAGAAAAAAGGGTATCACAGAAAAATGGTAAAGAATATATTGTATTAGTTATACCATTAACAGATACTTATGAAAAAATTGTTTTTTTAGACAAAGCAGAGTTAGAGTTAATTAAATTAACTCAAACTAAAAAAGATAATTGAAATTATCTTTTTTTGTGATATACTTATTTTAAGGAGGTATATATGGAAGCAATTATCACTGCGTTAACAACTGGTTTATCTGGTGCATTATTTAGCACGGTTACGGATTTAGTGCCGTTTATTATAGTAATAGTGCCGTTAGCAT
>CAZTRB010000032.1:0-4253 GCA_964616485.1 uncultured Muribaculaceae bacterium | reverse complement strand
AAGAAATCACTCTTTACTAAATAAAAAAGGTTTTACTTTAGTAGAATTATTAGCAATAATTGTAATTTTAGCAATTATACTTTTGATTGCTTCTGTTGTGATACCAAATGTAATAGGTACTGTAAGAAAAAGAACTTGTTTTATAAACTCTAAAATGATGGAAAAAGCAGCTATAAATTATGTTGTGATGGAAGGTATAAGTATTCCAACTGGTGGTAATTTAAAAATAGAGTTAGAAGAAATATATAATAAAGGTTATATTAAAAAGGTAGTAGATCCTACTAATTTAACAACAATGTGTGAGGGTTATGTAATTATTTCTTCTGATGGAAATTATTATGATACAGAGGGACATTTGGTTTGTCCAACTTATTGTAATTGTGGTGAATATGAAGAAGTAGATAAAGGTTTGAATTCAAAAATAGATGAAGAAAGTGTTAAAAAAGGTGATGGTAAATACTTTGAAGGAGAAAACCCTAACAATTGGGTTTTACTTGGTCGTTTTGATCAGTCATCGCCTTATGGTATATTATGGAGAATTGTTAAAACAAATGATAATGGTCGAAAATTAGTTTTTGAAGGCATAGAAAATGGGGGTTCAATGCCACTTGAAAATGGTCGTGTTTCTCTTCAATCGACAGCGGGGATTCCTTTTGATATAAATGGTTCAAATCTTTATGAAGGTAGTAGTTTATATAAAAAATTAGAAACGTGGTTAGAATATATTCATATTCTTAATAAAGAAGAATTTATGAAGCCGTTAAAATGGAAAATAGGGGGTATTCCTTTTGATGATCCAACTCATTTAGATACTTTTGTTGAATATGAAGGAAAAACAACGACTACGGAAGCTGGAACTTTTAATGGTTTAAGTTCGCCGAGTAGTATTGGTATGTTAAATCCTAGTGAATTTATGTTAACATCATCTAATGCTGGATGTGTTACTAGTCATCAACAAGGTGGACTTTATAACCCTTGTGTTTATACAGAAACAGAATTAAATAATTTTTTGTATAAAGAAAAATATCATTATTGGACTTTAAATCCAAGAAACGATGTAAATAATTATGTTTGGTATGTTAATAATGTTGGTCATTTATCAACATCAATGGTTAATATTCCAGCAATTTCTGCTCGTCCAGTAATTAATATTGATGAAACAAAACCAATTTTATCAGGGACAGGAACGTTAGAAGATCCATATATATTGGAAGATTATATGATAAATATATTAAATGGACCACTTATTACTTTAATTGGTGATGAAGAAATAGTTATTCGTGAAGGTGATGAATATGTTGAATTAGGAGCGACAGCACATGATCCTGAAGATGGAGATTTAACAGATGAAATTATTATAACAGGTAATGTAAATGTTGATGTTCCAGGAACTTATCAAGTAGAATATAACGTAAGTGACAGTGATGATAATGAAGCACCAACAGTTTTTAGAACGGTAATTGTATCAGAAATTGAATTACCAATTATAACTTTAAAAGGTTCCAATCCACATAAGATATTATTATATGAGGATTATATTGAAGCAGGTGCGACAGCCGAAGATCCATTTTATGGAGATATAAGTGAAGATATTGTTATCACTGGAGAAGTCAATACAAGTGAATTGGGAATTTATATTATAAATTATAATGTAACAAATCAAGATGGGAAGGAAGCAATTCCAGTTAAAAGAAAAGTGATTGTTGAGCCATCGCGACCAGAAATTAAATTAATTGGCGATGCTACTATTGAATTGTTTATTGATGAAGAATATGAAGAATTAGGAGCGACAGCAACAGATGAAATAGATGGAGATTTAACAGATGATATTGAGATTTTAGGTAATGTGAATATTGAAAAGGAAGGTACATACACCTTAACATATAAAGTAACAAATAGTTTAGGGATATCGGCAAGTGTTAAACGAAAAGTAAAAATAGAAAAAGCTAAACCTAAAATAATATTAAAAGGTTCAAAAACAGTAAAACTTTTTCTTGGTGAATCATATATTGAGCCAGGTTATACGGCTACAGATCCTAAAGATGGAGATCTAACAGATCAAGTAAGTGTAGAAAGCAATATAAATATAAATAAAGAAGGAACTTATAAAGTAAATTATAGTGTGACTAATAGTGCTGGTGTGGAAGCAGAAGCAATTAGAAGTGTTGTGGTATATATTCCAAAACCAGAAATAACCATCTTAGGTAAAAATCCATATAAGCATCGTGTACTGTTAACTTATGAAGATTTTGGAGCGACAGCAACAGATGAAATGGATGGGGATTTAACAGATGAAATTATTGTAACAAGTAATGTAAATGTCGAGAAATTAGGTAATTATAAAGTTGCTTATAGTGTCACAAATAGTAATGGAAAAACAGCTGATGCCACAAGAAATGTACAGGTTTATGCTGAAAAACCAGAAATAGAATTAAATGGTGAAAAGTATATAAAATTATATTATAAAGGTACTTATGAGGAATTAGGGGCGAGAGCAACAGATGAAATAGATGGAGATATAACTGATAGAATTGTAATTACAGGATCAGTAAATACAAATAAAGTAGGAAGTTATACCATAACTTATAAAGTTGAAAATACCTTTGGTGTAAGTGTTTCAGTAAAGAGATTGGTTAAAGTAGTTGATCCCAAAGTAACAATTAATTTATTAGGGGATAACCCTTATGAATTATTAGTAGGTGGGTTCTACGAAGAACCTGGTTATACAGCAGAACATGAATTATTAGGGGATGTTACTGATCAAGTAACAATTACATCAGATTTAAATACTAATCAAGTAGGAACCTATACCATAACCTATAAATATATAGATGAATTATTAGAAAAAGCAGTTCAAAAAACCAGAAAAGTTAAAGTGAAAGAAATTGATGGTCCAATAATTAAATTTACTCCTGATACTACTACGCAGTATGCTCGTTCACGAATCATAAATATAGAAGTATTAAAAACAGAAAAAGAAATGGATGAAAGTAGTTTTAATTATATATGGAGAGATTCATCTGCAAAACCATCAGAAAGTGAAATAAATATTCCTTTTCTAAATAATACCGATGTTAATACTCCAGAGGGTGTTAGTGGAAAATATTATTTGTGGGCAGTGGCAAAAGATGTAAATGGGAATACAACGATAAAATCAGCGGTTTATTATTTGGATAATATAAAACCAGTAATTGAATTGGTTGATGAAGAAATAGTAGAAATACCATTAAATTCCGTTTATACAGAATTAGGAGCGACCGTTATTGAAGACCATAGTGGATTAAATGAAGACGGTTTAGTGATATCAAGTAATGTAAATCCTAACATATTAGGGATGTATTATGTAACATATGATGCAACGGATAAAGTAGGTTTACAAGCAGAAACTGTAACCAGAACGGTAAAAGTAGTTGAATTGTCTTTAATTGATGCTGTAGAAGTAAGTGAATATTTTGTTGGAACAGATCCAAATAACTGGATAGAATTTGGAAATAAAAATGCCAGTGGTGGAACTAAATCAATCTTATGGCGAATAATTAAATTTAATGAAGAAGGTATAAAAATAATTTATGAAGGAACAGAAAATAATGGTAATTCGCCATTAGAGAATGGAAAAATAGCAACTATGAGTTTTGATGACAATGGAGCTGGATATGATGTTTCAACAGTGAAGTCTTATTTAGGAAATTGGTATAATAATTTAAGTGAACCTAAAAAAACCACATTAATTCAACCAATAAATTGGTGTATAGGCTATATAAAAACACCATATAATGCATCTTCTCTTTATAATGATAATTGTAATTATAAAACCTCAAGTCCTGTTTCAATAGGTTTAGTAAATGCAATCGATTATGTATTAACATCAAAAGAAACATGTGATGCAATTAATCAAAGTAGTTGTGGAACTTCTAATTATTTGAAAAAAGAATATGATTATATGACAATAAATTCATTAAATGAACAAGTAGATTCAATTTTTAATGTCTCAGGAAATGGGGAATTAAATATATCGTTAAAAAGTAAAACACAAGGTGTTAGACCAGTGTTAAACTTAAAATCAAATGTTTTAATTATAAGTGGAGAGGGAACAATCGAAAGCCCCTATAAATTAAATTCCCAATTGGCACAAAATGATAAAACACCGCCAGTAGTTAATTTTGTTTATAATACAAATAATTTAGAATATAAACAAAGTCATAACGTAACAGTATCAGTAACTGATAATAAAAGTGGTGTAGATACAAATACTT
>CAZTRB010000031.1:0-4373 GCA_964616485.1 uncultured Muribaculaceae bacterium | reverse complement strand
GGTGAAGGTGTTGGGTTCGAGAGAATAAGAAGAATTACAGGATATCTAGTAGGAACTGTCGACAGATTCAATAATGGTAAGCGTTCTGAGGAACACGATCGTATAAAGCATAAGTTCTAAAATGTTGATACGATTAGCAGACAATCTACAAAGAGGAAGCATTGTAGATGGAGTGGGGATTAGAGCAGTTATCTGGACCCAAGGGTGTCCGCACAACTGTTTTAAATGCCATAATCCATTAACGCACGACTACAAAGGCGGATTTCTAGTAGATGTCGAAGATTTTAAAAAAGAATTGGCAGTTATAGATATTGAAGAGGGAGTAACATTCTCAGGGGGAGACCCTTTTGTTCAACCGGAACAATGTGCAGAATTAGCAAAGTTTTGTCACGAGAGAAATTTAAATGTCTGGTGTTATACGGGATATACTTGGGAAGAACTTATTAAAAGAAGTGAAACTGAACCATATGTAATGAGTTTTTTAAAAGAGATAGATGTCTTAATTGATGGTAGATTTGTCTTTAAACTGAAGAGTTTAGAAGCTAAGTTTAGAGGCTCTAAAAATCAAAGAGTAATCGATGTAAAAAAGAGTCTTAAAAGAAATAAAATCGTAACTATAGACATTGATAGTGATAAAAAAACAAAAAAACAAAAAAAGGATGTATATATATAGTCATATGTCCTTTTTTAATTGACTAAAATAATATATTTGTGTATGATAATTATATAATATAGTCTAAAAATAGTAGGAGATGATACTATGGAACATACAAAAGTGCAGATATCAAACGCTAGTTCAGCAATAACTGCTGGAAATAAGACGTTAAACACGTTTACAAACGAACCATCGCCATTCACAAACAATTCAGCAATCAATTCATTAATAAATTCGGGGTTGATGTCTGGTGATAATAAACTATTTACTAACTTTGAAAAAAGAAATGAAGAATTAGCTAAAAAAACAGAAAAAGTTTTGGAAGCTCTTAAGATTGGTCTAGGAAATATGGAGACATTGAATTCTGAACAATCTGCTTTTTTTGATAAACAAGAAGAAGAACTTGTTAAATTTTCTGGTGCAACCTTTACGGGGATAGATGGAAAAGAAGTAGGAGTTATCGGAGACGGAAAACTAGATGTAATTCCAGATATTGGTGGAGATGGAACTATAAATCCTGGAACATCTGGAGGCGGCTATCCTGAAAAGACACCAATAGTAAACCCTGGAGACAACCATGGAGAAAACAATGGGAATAACAATAACGAAGAAGAGCCTACCGAGGAACCACCAATTTTAATAAAAGTAAATAATAAAGTTTTACAAGAAAAAGAATATGATAAATTAGGACTAGATGGATTTTTAAAAATACATGCAGCAATTTTAGCACATGCAGAAAACCAAAAATTTACGATAAGCGACCTTTTATTCGATCCAAAATATGCTTTAGAATTGAAAGAGCTTATGTTAGCTAATCCAAATATATCTAAAGAACTAAAAGAGTTAATTGAAAATGGAGATGACGACATAACTCAAAAAATATTGTCAGAAGTATTTATGGGTAAAAATAAAGAAATGTTTGGCATAAATAATATGACATCTAAAACAATTAAAAATTATTTAACATCAATTGCTGAAAATAATGATGTTTCATTAAAGAAATTATTAAGCGATTCAAAATACGAGAAAGATGTTAGAGAAGCAATTACTGATTATGAAAATGCTGCAAAATATGTTGATAATATTAAAAGTACTGATCAAAAGACAGAATATCTTAAAATATATGATGGTGACTCTATTGAAAGAGTTGAATCTTCTACGATGGATATCGTTAGAGATTCTTTAGAAAATGCTGCTAGTGATGCGAGAAAAACGGTCGTCGAATATTTAGATAGTGCAAAAATTGATGATCATACTAGTGGTTTAAGTAATAGTTCTAAGTTACTTGGATTTGCAAAAAGCTTTAATGTAGAAAAAATGTATGAGTTATTAAATAAGATCGTTAACTAGAAAGAGGTAATGTATATGGATTTCGATATTGATATTGATTGGATTAAATTAACTGAATTAAATACTAGGTTAACAGAACAAGTAAAAGAATTAAATGGATATGTATCTAGCTTAAATAAAATTGGAACAGCGATTGGTGATGCTTGGAAGGGAAGCGACTCAGCAGCATTTAAAACGTCTTATGCTTCGTATTTAAAAAGTGTAAAAAATATAGTTGGTTTTTTAGAAGAAGTTAATACAAAAATAATACCAGAAACTATTGAAAAACATTCAACGACAGTGGAAGATAACACTGTTAAAGTAGATGCCGCAATAAATAGTTAATATAAAGTAGGTGAATTATGGAAAACAAAAATTTATTGTCTATTGAGACACTTCAAGTAGGAGCACATTCGAAAGCTATAAATGATGAAATGAATCGTATGCTTTCAGCACATGCTGCTATCACAGGAATAGTAAAAGAAATTTCAGAAGTGTGGAAGGGCAATTCTGGTAAAAAATTTAATGAAAATATGAGAAAATATCTTAAAACACTTAATAGTAGTATTGATTATTTAGAAACGTATAGTAAATATTTAATTGATGCGATTGAATTATATCAGGATAAAGACGAATACTTTAAGAGAAAAATCGAAGAAGCATCGACAAATTTAGCAGAGCCAAATTCAGCAATGGTTCAACCATCACCAAGTGTTTCAAACCAAATTGAAAAAGGTGGAGCCGATGGTAAAACATATAGTAGTAGAGAAGCAGCGATAAATAATGCGATTAATCAAGGGTTTAGTAGAGATGATGCTAGCAAATTGGTAGATGAACACATCTTATTAGGAAAACTAAAAATAGACCCAAATGTAAATCTTGCTCTTTAAGTAAGACATATAAGAGATAATTAGATTTTAATGTTGTTTATATAACCTTTAATTAAAATCAAAAGAAAAAGTTTGTTTTAATTTTCAAAAAGGAGAATTTTATGGGACAAAAAAATAGAGAATTTAAATTATTAACATCAGAGATAAGTTCTGTTTCAGAAGGCGCATTTAAGAATTTAACTGCCAAAGCGAACGAGAATTTAACTGCTTTTTTAAGTGGATTCGTATCTTTTAATAGTGATTTATACTCTAGTTGGGAAGATGAAACTACAGTACACGTTGATTCGTTTGTTGTTGAAACAAAATCAAGAGAAGAAGAAAGAATAAGATTATATAATGATCTTGCAACTACTGTAGACTCTAAAATATCAAGTTTAAAAAATTTAGTAAAAGAATACAACGAAGCATATGATAAATATGAATCTAGTTATTCAGAATATAAAAGAAATTTAAATAATTATAATAGTCTTGATGAAGAAGAGAAGAAAACAAGTTCAATACCATCAGAGCCCAAATATCCTTTTGATAAAGAAAAAGCTTTAACAGATAAGAGTATAGAAACACAGAATTTTTTAGCTAACATTTCAAGCGTAATTGTTTTTTCACCAACGGGAACTAATGGTACTTCAATTGGTAACACTTCAGTTTTACCAGCAGAAACAGGAACATCAGTTATAAATTATGATACACCTGAAGATTATATCAAAACCTTTTTAGAGAATATTAGTGATAGCAAAGAAGAGTTAATTGAGGCAATGCTAATTTCTTATTCTGGTACTCTTACAGAACAAGAAATTAATAAAATAGTTGATGATTATTTTTCGGATTTGAGTAAACAAAAAGCTTTTAAAAATATAGAAACGGGTGGAGCAGACGGAAGGACGTATAGTAGTGTAGAAGCGGCGATAGAAAATGCTATAAATGCTGGGTTCAGTAGAGAATATGCAACAGAATTAGTAAATAGTAGTATTTTAGCTGGAGCAATAAAGATAGATCCAAATGTAAATCAAACTATAATAGATCCTAAAAATATAGAAACGGGCGGAGCTGACGGAAGGACATATAGTAGTGTAGAAGCGGCAGTAGATAATGCGATTAACCAAGGGTTGAGTAGAGAAGATGCAACAGAATTAGTAAATAATAGTATTTCCAGCGGTTTAATAAAGATAGATCCAAATGTAAATCAAACTATAACAAATCCTAAAAACATAGAAACGGGCGGAGCTGACGGAAGGACATATAGTAGTGTAGAAGCAGCGATAGAAAATGGGATTAACCAAGGGTTAAGTAGAGAAGATGCAACAGAATTAGTAAATAATAGCATTTCCAGCGGTTTAATAAAGATTGAATCTAATACTGCACCAGCACCAACCCCAGCACCGGCACCAACCCCAGCACCAGCACCAACCCCAGCACCAACCCCAACACCAACCCCAGCACCAGCTTCCAAAGTTATAGAAACGGGTGGAGCAGACGGCAAGACATATAGTAGTGTAGAA
>CAZTRB010000030.1:0-7144 GCA_964616485.1 uncultured Muribaculaceae bacterium | reverse complement strand
AGATGCCGAGAATACTTACGGGTTACCCTGTTGGAACGGTAGGAAGTTGCTAGCTCTAAATGCCTCTTTAGCTCAGTCGGTAGAGCGCACGGCTGTTAACCGTTAGGTCGTTGGTTCGAGTCCAACAAGAGGCGCCAGACACTACACCCAAGTAGTGTCTTTTTTATATTTAAAATAGAAGGAAAATTAAATGAAAATTTAAAAATTTTATGTTATAATAAATATATTATAACATAATTATTTTTATGGAGGAGCATTAAAACTATGATAAACGAAATGCAGAAAAATTTTTTAATAGAATTATTAAAAAAGGATCAAAAAATACCTGATGATTTTAAGTACTTGTTATTTCCTCCTGAAAACAAGGAATATGAAATTGTGTATTCTGGAAAAATGCGCAAAGAAGATCTTTTAGCGAATGAAGATGGTGTTTTACCTGTTCCTATTCAACTTGAAAAAGAATTTTTTCCTTTCAAAAACAAAACAAATAATAAAAATAATAATTGGAAAAATATGATTGTATTTGGTGACAATTTACAACTTTTAAAGTATTTTATTCAAAATAAAAATACAATGATAAAAGTTAAAGGTAAAGTAAAGCTTGTATATATTGACCCTCCTTTTGGTACAGGAGATCAATATGATGGAAATAAAGGCCAAAATGCTTATAGTGCCAAAAAAAAAGGCTCTGATTTTGTCGAGTTTTTAAGGAGAAGATTAATTTTAGCAAAAGAAACATTATCAGAAGATGGATTTCTTGTAATAAGATTAGATTATCATTTTGGACATTATGTGAAAATTGTTTTAGATGAAGTTTTTGGGAAAAACCATTTTGTTAATGAAATAATAATTAATAGAATTAAAAAAAATGTTATTAGATCAAAAAAACAAAAGTCTTTGCCCACTTCTACAGATTCATTGTATATATATGGTAAGACGGTAGGGACGAATCTTTTAAAAACTTTTGTTAAAATGAATAAACCTAGAAAGGCTTTTTGGCGTCATATGGATGATTCTGCCGGTCAAGGAACTAGTAAGATTTTTTTCGGAAAAAAATTAAATCCTCCTTTAGGAAAACATTTTAAATATAGTCAAAAAAATATTGACATAATGATTAAGGAGCGAAGATTAAGATTTAAATGTATTAATTGTGCATATGAACATTATGAAGGTAATTGGATTAATTGTTATAGTTGTGGAAAAGATATGCCTAAACCAGAGTATTTAGTTAAGGAAAAAAATGAATTATCTTTAGATACTAATTGGACTGATATTCCTGGATATTCAATTTCAACTGGTTATCCAACTGAAAATTCGGAACAACTATTAGAAAGAGTCTTATTAATGACTACAAATCCAGGAGATATTGTTTTTGATTTCTTTGGAGGATCTGGTACTACTATTTCTGTGGCAGAAAAATTAGGCCGAAGATGGATAACTTGTGATATTGGAAAGTTATCTTATTTTACAATGCAAAAAAGAATGCTTCAAATTCAGGATAGTAAAGATTTAATTAATCCAAATAAAAAATATGGGAAACAAGCACACCCATTTATTACATGTACGCTAGGCTTGTATGATCTTAAAAAAACACTACAGTTAGAATGGGATAAATATTTAGAGTTCGTTAGTGGTTTATTTGATGTAGAACTAGGAAAACATAAAATTTCAGGTCTTGAATTTGATGGCAAAAAAGATAATTATTTTGTTAAAATATGGGATTATAATAAGTATAAAAATTCTAATGTAGATGAAAATTATTTGAATAATATTCATCGAGTTGTGGGTGATAAAATTAATAATAGATTATATATTATTGCTCCAGCTAATCATATAGATTTTATTACTGATTATTATGAAGTTGAAAATGTAAGGTATTATTTTTTAAAAATACCATATCAACTTATTAACGAATTACATAAAATACCATTTCAAAAATTGAGACAACCTCAGAGTAAAAATAATATAAATGATTTAGATGAGGCAATAGGTTTTCATTTCATTAAAGTACCAGAAGTAAAAACAGAATTGTTAGTTTCAAATGATAATGTAATTTTAAAATTGAAAAAGTTTAAAAGTCAATATTATAAGGATGAACAAGGTAAAATATTAGAAAATTTTGAAACGTTATCAGCAATATTTATAGATAAAAATTATGATGGTAATCAGTTTGTTATGACAGATTTTTATTTTGCCGATGAACTAATATCTAAAAAGTATCAAAAAGGAAAATCCACAAGAAAGTTAACTGAAAACGAAGTAAAAAAAGAATTAATAAACAGTTCTAATTTAGGAATAGATATAAAATTCAAAACAGAAGAGGTTGGAAAAGAAATAATGATTGTGTACACAGATATATATGGTAATGATTTTACAGAAATATTAACTGTGAATGTAAAGGAGTAAAATGTTAAATAATTTGCAAAAAAATTTTTTGATTGAATTGATTAAAAAAGATAAAAAAATACCGGAAGACTTTAAAAGTGTTTTGTTTCCGGTATCACAAAAAGAATATGAATTAGTTTATGCGGGTAAAATGCGAAAAGAAGATCTTTTAGCAAATGAAGATGGTACTGCTCATATGCCAATTCAAGTTGAAAAAACTTTCATGCTTGGTAATCAAGAACAGAGTATTTGGAAAAACATAATTCTTTTTGGTGACAATTTACAATTTTTAAAAACTCTTTATGAAAATAATGATCCTTTGATAAAAGATAAAGTTAAGGGAAAAGTTAAGCTTATATATATAGATCCTCCTTTTGCTAGTTTAGATGAATTTTCAAATAAAACAGGAGTTAAAGCCTACAGTGATAAGAAAAAAGGTTCTGAATTTATCGAGTTTTTAAGAAGAAGACTAATTGTAGCTCGTGAACTGTTGTCAGAAGATGGGTATATTGCAGTTCATTTAGATCAAAAAATGAATAGTTATATTAGAGTTATTTTAGATGAAGTATTTGGTAAAAATAATATGGTTAATGAGTTAATTTGGCGTTATTTCATGGGAGGCAAATCGACTAATTTTTTTTCGAAAAAGCATGATACAATTTATTTATATCAGAAAACAGGAAACCCTAATTTGATAATTCCTGAAAGGGAAAGAATTTTAGATTATAAACCTGGCTTTATAGATCAAAACTCTTTAATAAAAGAATTTGAAGGAACTGAAACAAAAACTCAAGAAAAAAGGACTTTTTATACTAGTACTGTAAAACAAGATGATGTATTTGAAATATCAGGAGTTTTTAATATGAGTAACGAATATACTTCTTATCCTACGCAAAAGCCAGAATCCCTTATAAAGATGATAATAGAAGCATCTACAAATCCAGGAGATATTGTTTTTGATTTCTTTGGAGGATCTGGTACTACTATTTCTGTGGCAGAAAAATTAGGCCGAAGATGGATAACTTGTGATATTGGAAAGTTATCTTATTTTACAATGCAAAAAAGAATGCTTCAAATTCAGGATAGTAAAGATTTAATTAATCCAAATAAAAAATATGGGAAACAAGCACACCCATTTATTACATGTACGCTAGGCTTGTATGATCTTAAAAAAACACTACAGTTAGAATGGGATAAATATTTAGAGTTCGTTAGTGGTTTATTTGATGTAGAACTAGGAAAACATAAAATTTCAGGTCTTGAATTTGATGGCAAAAAAGATAATTATTTTGTTAAAATATGGGATTATAATAAGTATAAAAATTCTAATGTAGATGAAAATTATTTGAATAATATTCATCGAGTTGTGGGTGATAAAATTAATAATAGATTATATATTATTGCTCCAGCTAATCATATAGATTTTATTACTGATTATTATGAAGTTGAAAATGTAAGGTATTATTTTTTAAAAATACCATATCAACTTATTAACGAATTACATAAAATACCATTTCAAAAATTGAGACAACCTCAGAGTAAAAATAATATAAATGATTTAGATGAGGCAATAGGTTTTCATTTCATTAAAGTACCAGAAGTAAAAACAGAATTGTTAGTTTCAAATGATAATGTAATTTTAAAATTGAAAAAGTTTAAAAGTCAATATTATAAGGATGAACAAGGTAAAATATTAGAAAATTTTGAAACGTTATCAGCAATATTTATAGATAAAAATTATGATGGTAATCAGTTTGTTATGACAGATTTTTATTTTGCCGATGAACTAATATCTAAAAAGTATCAAAAAGGAAAATCCACAAGAAAGTTAACTGAAAACGAAGTAAAAAAAGAATTAATAAACAGTTCTAATTTAGGAATAGATATAAAATTCAAAACAGAAGAGGTTGGAAAAGAAATAATGATTGTGTACACAGATATATATGGTAATGATTTTACAGAAATATTAACTGTGAATGTAAAGGAGTAAATATGGATAAAATTAAATTTTTTAAAAATGAAGATCTTGTTCTTAAAGTGAAAAAATCTTATGATCCATCAATTTTAAATTTAGATGAATGGATGTTTTTTATAGATACACTTTGTCAAGATCGCGAGTACCAAAAAGAGGCGATTATTAATGCTATTATTTTTTTAGCTGGTAAGCAATATTCTAATACAGAAGATTTATTAGAGGAAAACTATAAACAAAACATAAATTTACAATCTAAGTTTTTATCTTTAAACGATGCTAAAATGCAGTTACAAATAAAAAACAAATTGTTTGCCAATATTGATTTAGCAACTGGTACCGGCAAATCATATCTTATTTATGGTATTGCACAAATAATGTTAGGTTTAGGATTAGTAGATCAAGTTTTGGTTCTTTGTCCTTCTCTTACTATTGAATCAGGTTTAATGGATAAGTTTATATCATTAAGTGGAAATAGTCGTTTAAAGGCAACTATTCCGAAGAATGCTTTAATAAAAAATCCTAGAATTATTGATGCTAATGTTACTATTAAAAAAGGCGATATTTGTGTTGAAAATATTCATGCTGTATATGAAAATACGGGTTCATCAATTAATGATAGTTTAAAAGGAAAAGGGGAAAGAACATTAGTATTAAATGATGAATCTCATCATATATTTAATGCTAGCACAGATAAAGATGTTAAAAAGTGGAAAGATTTTTTAATTAATTCAGATTATAATTTCAAGTATATTCTTGGATTTACTGGTACAGCATACATTAACAATGAATATTTTATAGATGTAATTTATAGATATTCTTTAAAAGAAGCAATTGAACAAAGTGTTGTAAAAAATATAGAATATGTTCAAAAAGATGATACGATAAATGATAAAGAGAAGTTTCAAAAAATTTATCAAAATCACATTGAAAATAAAGAAAAGTATTCTATGATAAAGCCTATTTCAATATTGATTACAAAAGATATTACAAATGCTAAACGTTTAACTTCTAATTTAATTACTTTTTTACAAGAAAAGGAACAATTAAAAAAAGAAGTTGTTGAAAAAAAAGTATTAATTGTAACATCTCATCGCGACCATGCTTCTAATATTGTTTCTTTAAAAAGTGTGGATGAAAAGGAAAATTCATATGAATGGATTGTTTCTGTTTCAATGTTAACTGAAGGTTGGGATGTAAAGAATGTTTTTCAAATAGTTCCGTGGCAAGATAGAGCATTTAATTCTAAATTATTAATAGCACAAGTATTGGGAAGGGGTTTAAGAATTCCACCTGAATATGCTACTCCACAGCCTAAAGTAACAATTTTTAATCATGATTCGTGGAGTAGAAATATAAAAGATTTAGTAGAAGAAGTTTTAGAAATTGAAACCAGGTTGTATAGTACAGTTTTATTAAATGAAGAAAGATCTAAATATAATTTTGAGGTACATAATTTAAATTATGATAAAACTCCTGAAGAAAAAGATCATATCCATTCGACGCAAAAGGTTGATTATACTAGAATGTTTACAGAAGGAGTTGCTTTACAAGCTCAAACAACACATAAAGAAAAAGAAACATTTTATACAGGTGTTTTAGGTTCATCTAGAAGTAAAGACTATGTTATAAGTTATGAAACTTTTCATGTTGATGAAATTGTTGACAAAATTTATCAAGAATTTAATATTAGAGATTGGGAAGGTAGAGTTTTGCAATTAGGTGAAGATGAATATACACAAAACAACTTACCGAGTAGAAAAAAAATAAAAGATATGATTATATATTCTATGAGAAAAGTTGGTATTAAGGGTGATTTTTTAACAGAAAAAAATAGAACTATAATTTTAAAAGCTTTTGGAACTATGCTTAGAAAAAAAGGAAAAACAACAATAATTAAAACTAAAATTAAAGATCCTTTTTTAATTAAAACTATTAAAATGCCTTCTGAAAGCTTAGGAACAAGCAACTTAAGAAGAGATTCAACAGTTTTTTATACAACTAATTATGAAGAAGAACTTAGAGAAGATCAAAAGTTAATTGTTGATTTATTAATTTCAGACCAAAGTTTACCCAGAAGTGCTATAAAAGAGATTAATAACTTTCAATTTAAAACATCATTAAATTTAGTTTTTTCTAAAAGTGGACCAGAGCGTAAATTTATAGAGTTTCTTTGCAATAAAAAGTATATTAATAGTATTGATTCTTGGATTAAATCCAGAGACTTAGGATTTTATAGTATAGAGTATTCATGGAGAAAATCAACTCATCAAATTAGTAACCAAAAGTTTAATCCAGATTTTTTTATTAAAATAAATAAAAATGGATTTAATAATTTTCTTGTTGTAGAAATAAAAGCAGATAAAGATGTATCTGAACAAAATAAAGCTAAGTACTATTATGCTAAGTTGCATTTTAAAAATTTAAATAATGTTTTAGAAGAAAGGGGTATAAAAGAAAAATACTTATTTCATTTTTTAAGTCCGAATGCATATACTGAATTTTTTCAATGGCTAGAAGAGGGAACTTTGTTAGAAGATCAAAAAAAATTTAGGTGTGAATTAGAGAATTTGTTAGAAGAATAAAATAAGTTTATGATAATATTCAATTGAGGTATAAATTAATGAATTATTGGTTGAAAAATAGAAGAAGCATCAACATAATAAAAGGAGATACCATGAATAAAGAAGAAAAAATCTATGAAGAAGAAATAAACATTGTAGATAATGTAAAAGAATATATTAATAATAGAATAGATGTAGAAATAGATAGACCTATGGGGTCTTT
>CAZTRB010000029.1:0-8443 GCA_964616485.1 uncultured Muribaculaceae bacterium | reverse complement strand
GTTGATAGGCTGGAGATGGAAGCATAGTGATATGTTGAGTTGACCAGTACTAATAGATCGAGGATTTAATCATATTTGTTAATTTGATTGAGTCTAACACATTATCTAAGTTTTCAAAGAATTATTTATATTTTTATTGGTGACGATAGCTAAGAGGATACACCTGTTCCCATCCCGAACACAGCAGTTAAGCTCTTAAACGCCGAAGATAGTCTTTGCGAAAATAGGTAGTTGCCAATATTTTTTTTTGCAATTTTATCCACAAAAGTGTGGATTTTTTTTATTTTGTCTATATTTGTTAAAAGTGTGTAAAATGGTTGAGTAGTCCGTTATTAAAATGTTATAATTAATTTGGTGATAATAAATGGATTATAAGATAACTTCTAGAGATGAGAGAGAGACTATTCAAATTGCTCAAAATCTAGAATCAGAAAAATTTGAAAATATGATTATTTGCTTAGAAGGTGACCTTGGTAGTGGTAAGACTATTTTTGCTAAAGGATTCGCTCAAGCTCTTGGTATCGAAGAAGGTATTACTTCTCCAACATTTAATATTATTAAAGAATATTATTCAGGAGAGATGCCCCTTTTTCATATGGACGTTTATCGTTTAGATGGCAATGTTAATGATATCGGTATCGGGGATTATTATTCGATGAGTGGTGTCGTTATTATTGAATGGGCTGATACTATTAAACATATATTACCTAATGAGAGACTAGATATTAAATTTAAAGCAATTGATGAGAATACGAGAATTCTTACATTTGTTCCTCATGGAGAAAAGTATGAGGACGTTTGTGAGGCCGTTCTATGATAATCTTATATATCGATACCAGTAGCAGCAAGTTAAATTTAGGTATCGTTAAAGATTCTATTCTACTTTCGGAGATTAATAAAGAGTTAGGTAAAGACTTATCAAACTCTACACTCTCATTGTTAGATGAAATGTTAAAGAAAAATAATATTGAAATTGATATGATTAATAAAATTGTCGTCGTTAACGGTCCGGGATCTTTTACCGGTATTAGAGTAGGAGTCACTATAGCAAAGACTCTCGCTTGGTCAAAGAATATTCCAATAAGTACTATATCAAGTTTAGAAGCTTTTTTCTTCTCTTTTTTTGACCATAAAACAAAGTATTTAATACCAGTTATTGATGCTAGAAGAGGATATGTATATTCTACAATTTTTGATTTAGAAAAGAAGAACAAAGTTTTAGAAGAGCAATATATTGAGTTAGATAAAATAAAAGCAATTTCTAACAATCTAAATGATTGTTTGTTTATCAGCAATGATTCATTAGATGTTTTCCCATTAGAAGAATATAAACCAAATATCTTAACTATCGTTAAAAATTCTTTATTAAAAGAAAATGTAGATCCTCATTTAATAGATGCTAATTATTTAAAGATGACTGAGGCTGAAGAGAAAAATGATATCAGAAATTAACTTTAATAATTTGAAAAAATTTAATGATTTTAATATAGATAGTTTATCCAAAGAAAAAGTAGAAGAACAAATTCTTAATAATAAATTTTTAAAATATTTATTTATAAATGTAGAAGATACCGTAATAGGATATCTTTCTTATCAAGAATTATATGACAAATTTGAGATAATTAATCTCTATATTAAAGAAGAATATAGGAATAAGGGTTACGCTAGTGAATTGATAAAAAAGTTGATTGAAACAGCAGAAAAAAATAACGGTACAAATATAACGTTAGAAGTGAATGTGAATAATAAATATGCTATAATATTATATAAGAAATTTGGCTTTATTGAAGTCGCTATAAGAGAAAAATACTATGATGGAACTGACGCAATTTTAATGGAAAGAAAGATGATGTAAATGAAAGATATATATATACTAGCGATAGAGAGTAGTTGTGATGAGACGAGCTGTTCTATAGTAAAAAATGGAAGAGAAGATCTTGTCACAATCATATCGACACAAATAGATATTCATTCGAAATATGGTGGAGTCGTTCCAGAAATTGCTAGTAGGCAACATTTAAAAAATATTACATTAGTAATTGATGAGTGTTTAAATAAAGCTAGTATGAAAATGGAAAATATAGATTATATTGCCGTTACATATGGTCCGGGTTTAATAGGTTCTCTATTAGTCGGATTAGAAGCAGCAAAGACTTTATCGTTAGCTTTTAATAAGCCGATAATACCCGTACATCATATAAAAGGCCATATATTTGCTAACAATTTAATAAAAGAGATGGCATTTCCTTTAATAGCCCTAGTAGTTAGTGGTGGACATACGGAATTAATTTATATGAGAGATGCTAAATCTTTTGAAAAAATTGGATCGACACTAGATGACGCTGTCGGTGAATGCTATGATAAAGTAGCTAGAGTAATCGGTTTATCATATCCAGGTGGGCCAATTATCGATAAATTAGCAATGACTGGAGAACATACTTATAATTTACCAGTACCTTTAAATGATAATAGTTATAACTTTAGTTTTAGTGGTTTAAAGAGCAGTGTAATAAATCTTGTTCATAATGCAAACCAAAAAAAAGAGAAAATAAATAAGGAAAATCTAGCTAAATCGTTTCAAGATGTTGTAGTAGAAGTACTTACTAATAAAACGATGAGAGCATTAAAAGAATACAATGTTAAAAATTTAATTGTCGCAGGAGGAGTCGCAGCAAATAAAGGTCTTAGAAAAAAGATGTTAGAACTATGTTTAGAAAATAATATCGAATGTACTTTTCCAGAATTAAAATATTGTACTGATAATGCAACGATGATTGGAGCTGCAGCATATTTTTTAATAGATAAAGCTACCAAAGATTTAAAAATTAATGCTAAATCAAATGATACATTAAAATAGGAGGACAGTTTATGGATGAGAAAAAAAAGAAAACACAAAATAAACCCGTTTTAAAAAATAAGAAAACGGTTACTAAAGTATTATCCGAAAAACATAAGCCTATTTCAACTAAAACACCAGCAAAAAAGAAAGTAACTAAAAGTACGAAGAAAACACCAATAAAAAAAGTAACTCCTAAAGTAATAAAAAAAATCGATGAAGAATTAGAAACAAAAGATATTAAAAAGAGTGTAAAGAAAGAAATAGTAGTTAAAAAAGAAGAGGCGCCTAAAAAAGAGGTTATAAAAAAAGAACCAAAGAAAAAGGTAACGACAAAAACGAAAACAAAAGTTGCCACTAAACCGAAGCAACCAAAAAAAGCAATTGAAAAAGTCGAAGTAAAGAAACCTAAGAAAAAAGAAGAAATACCTATTAAAGAAAAAGAAAAGAAAAAAGAACTAGTTGAAAAAGAATTAGATGAAAAAGGTATTACAAGAAAAATAAAGTTAAAAATCAAAGATAAAATTTTCGAAGAGATAGATGAAGAACCCGTTAAAGAAATTACTGAAGAAACTAGAAAAAGAAAAAACAATATGTATTTTTTTACAGCAATTATCATTTTATTAGTAGTAAGTTTTTATATGGCATATTCTTATAGTACAAATAATAAAGATTCTATTAAAAAGTATTATGAACTTACATACGGAGAAAAAGTTAAATTAATAGACGATAGTTATTGGTATGTTGTAGAAGAGAGTGGCATAGATAAAAACGAAGTTAAATTGTTAGCTGAGAAAAGATTGGACATGAACAGTGATGGGAAATATGATAACGGTGATAAACTAAAA
Organism: uncultured Muribaculaceae bacterium; assembly: GCA_964616485.1. Lineage (GTDB taxonomy): Bacteria > Bacillota_I > Bacilli_A > RF39 > UBA660 > RUG13868. The sequence continues at coordinate 4,759 of CAZTRB010000029.1, read as the reverse complement.
TATAATTCCTCAGGTATAGATAAGTATGACAAAAAAGACGAGAACAGTGTAGCATATTATTTAGCTAAAATCTATAAAAAAGAGCTGAACAATAACAATCTTAAAACAGTAAAAGACGTTCGTTTGCTTACGTCAAAAGAATTTGTAAAATTAAGAGGAAAAATGGGATATGCTTACGAATGGAATACGGGAAACTGGCTCGCGTCAGATTCTTTAGGACATTGGTGGATTCAAAGTTCTCAAAATTCCAAAGTGTATGTCGTTAGTCCCAAAGGAAGCTATAAATTAGTTGATCCAGGTGCAAATTACTACATAAGACCGGTAATAACCATACAAAAATCAGAAATTATTGAAAAAGTAGTAGACAAAGACTAAAAAATGTTGTATAGTCTTAATGCACGCGTAATTTTACAAGATGATATTTTAAAATGAACGCCCCCCCCTTTTCGGTGGAGGTTCGTTTTTGTCGTTAGGAGGAGAATATGAATATTTCTAAAGAAGAACTACTACAAGAAGAAGAACATTTAGATAAGACATTGACTGCTATCCGGGAAACAATATCAGCACTTGGGCAAGAACTTCATAGTAAACAAGAAAAAGTTATGGAGTTCAAAAAATTAATGTGGGATTCTAAACACGAGATGGATCCTGGAGAAATGTTAACTATCATGACTCAAAGTGACTTAGAGATTAATTTTCTAACATACAAGTCGAAAAAGTTTCAAACATTTTACCGAATACAAGACAAGCCTTATTTTGGGGCAATTACATTTGAAGAAGAAGAAAGTGATGCCAATAAGATATATATTGGTATAACACATGTTGAAAAGGAAGACGAATATTTAGTTCATGATTGGAGAGCACCGATTTGCTCGATCTTTTATGATTTTGAAGTAGGAAAAGCACAATATTTATCTCCTGGTGGAATAATTAAAGGAGAACTACTAAACAAAAGACAGTTCACTATTCAAGAAGGAAAGTTAATAAGAGCATTTGATCATAGTTTAAACATTTCAGATGATGTTCTTCAACAAGTACTAACTCAAAAATCAGGTGACAAGATGAAGAACATTGTCAATACTATTCAGCAAGAGCAAAATAGGATAATTAGAAACGAAGAAGACAAAGTCCTTATCGTTCAAGGAATAGCTGGTAGTGGAAAGACTTCTGTAGCCCTTCACCGTATAGCCTTTATGCTATATAAGATTAAGAATTTAAATTCAAACAATGTCTTGATCTTTTCACCTAACAACGTCTTTTCCGAATATATATCAAATGTTTTACCAGAACTTGGCGAAGCGAATACTCTGCAAACGACATTTAGTGATTTTCTTTATAGCAATTTATTAGAATTTAAAAAAGTAGAGAGTTTTACAGGATTTATCGAAAGATATTATAAGTATCAAGAGAAAAATAAAGAACTTGTAAAGTACAAGCAAAGTGACAAAATAATAGATGATTTAGAAGACTATGTTAATGCTTTTGTAGAACAATTACACTTTATAGAAGATATTATCGTTGATAAAGACGTTACTATATCCAAAGAAGAGTTAAATGACCTCTTTAAAGATCGATATTCTAAATTATATGTAAATGATCGTTTACGTGAAATGTCTAATAAATTATGTAGAGATCACTTTCAAGGCAAGAGAACTAACTTCTTAAAAATATTATCACTTATTAAAAAATCGTTAAATGTAAAAATAAACTTTAAACAAATATTTAAAAACTTCTTTTTATCAGAATTCTTTTATAGGAGCTTTAAACAATCTATCCTTGAAAAAGATTTAATCAAGATAATTAATTCCAAGAGTATAAGTTACGAAGACGCTTGTATCTTCGTATATATAAAAGGACTTCTCGAAGGATTTAGTTATAAAGGTTTAATTAAAGAAGTAGTAATAGATGAAGCTCAAGATTATAATTTAATTCAATATAAGATAATTAAAAAAGTCTTTGCTAAGAGTGGTTTTACTATTTTAGGAGATATAAATCAAACTATTAATCCTTATTACAAATATGATACATTAGAAATCTTATCTACTATCTTTGATAATGATGGACTGTATTTAGAACTTTCTAAAACCTATCGTTCTACTCCGGAAATAATAGAATACACAAATAAAATATTGGGTTTAACACATGTCTCTGCTATTAGAAAAGAGAACAATAAACCAATATTATTTAGAGAAGAGAAAAATAATTTAAAAGAAAAATTAATAGAAGATATTGAATTTATTAAGAAAAACAAATTCTCTTACGCTATAATCACTAAGACGGATGAAGAAGCAAAGATAATTTATGATTTGTTAAAAGAAGATATAAGAGAATTGACTTTACTTAGTGATATGAGTGAGACATTTAATAATAAAGCAGTTATTCTTCCTTCTTATACAGCAAAAGGCTTAGAATTTGATGCGACGATTGTCTATACTCCCAAAGAAAACGCTTATAAAAAAGAAGAAAAACACCTATATTATGTTGCTTGTACAAGAGCTCAACATCAATTAATTATTTATAATCAAAAAAACATTTAAAAAAGTGTCATTATTTCATATTATTTTCATATATTTGGTTTAAACTTATGGTATACTTATTTAAGGTGAGGATATGAAGAATAAACAGTTTAAAAACTTAGATGAGCAGATAGAAGTTTTTAAGTACAAAGGGTTGGTAATTAATGATGAAAAGTATGTAAAAGATGTTTTATTAAGGGAAAACTATTTCTTTTTAACGGGGTATCGTCATCTTTTCATGAATCCAGAAAAACCGAAAATGTATTTAAAAGGCACGACTTTTGAAGAACTTTATAGTCTCTTCTTATTTGATAGACAATTTAGAAATATAATTTTTAAAAACTTACTTATCGTAGAAAACAATGCTAAATCTATTATTTCTTATCAATTATCTAAGAAATATGGATATAAAGAAACCGAATATTTGAAACCAAATAACTTTGATATGTCACCAGCAAAGAGTAGACAAGTTAATGATTTAATTAAGAAGATGAAAAGACAAGTTAGAGTTAACGGATCTCAGCACACGGCAACGTTGCACTATATTAGCAATTATGGTTACATTCCTTTATGGGTTTTAGTAAAGGTCTTATCTTTTGGTATCGTAAGTGAGTTCTTTACGATTTTAAAAGCTGATGATCGTAACACAATAGCTAAAATATACAATATTAATGCTAGCGAATTAAGTAACTATTTTTCTATTTTGTCTAATTATCGAAACGTTTGTGCACACGAAGATATATTGTTTGAAAATAAAACGCATAGATATATCGATGATACTGTTTATCATTCGCTTTTAGGACTAAAAAGAAAAGACGATACTTTTCTTGTAGGTAAAAACGATTTGTTCGCATTGATTATTATCTTAAGACAAGTCTTAAGTAATGATGATGTTAAAAACTTAATACTAGAAATAAGTAAAGCTCTTGAAAATTTAGAGATGAATCTTAATACTATCACGATTGATAAAGTCTTAGATAGAATGGGATTCCCTTATAATTGGAAAGAGATAGCAAATATAGAAAAGAGGTATATAGATGATGAAGAATAAAATCTATAATTATTTGGGTATATTTTTATCTTTTTTATCCGGAGCCTTATTTGTTTATGTTTTAATCGAACAACCTTTTGTTTCTAAAAAGAAAATAGAGAAAACAATAGAGAATAATGCTAATTATAATAGTTGTAGTAATTGTATGAGTGGTACGATGATCGTAAACAATGAAGGCATAAGCCAATCGATTAATAAGATATACGATTCGGTCGTGATGGTAAAAAACTTTCAAAACAATAAAGAAAACTCGTCTGGTAGTGGTTTTGTTTATAAAAAAGATAATGAATTTGGTTATATAATGACTAATCAACACGTTGTTGAAGGAGCAGAGAAAGTTACTGTTGTATTTACTGATAATAGAGAGATTGAAGTAACTGTTTTGGGTGGAGATAGCTATTTAGATATCGCTGTATTAAAAGTTCCTGTCAAAGAGATTATTTCAGTAGCTTCAATTGGTAAGACAGATGATCTAGCTTTAGGACAACAAGTTTTCACAGTCGGTACTCCGGTAGGTTATGAATATTATAATTCTGTAACAGGTGGATTAATATCTGGTTTAAATAGAAAAGTAACTGTTAGCATCGTATCTAATTCCGATTGGGTCCAAGAAGTAATTCAAGTTGATGCCGCAATTAATCCTGGAAATAGTGGTGGTCCACTAGTAAATGTTAATGGCGAAGTAATCGGTGTTAACTCTTTAAAACTAGTTAATTCTAGTATTGAAGGTATGGGTTTTTCTATTAAAATCGAAGATGCGATGAAGCATGTCTCAGACTTAGAACAAGGAATAAAGATACAAAGACCTTTACTTGGGATAACTAATGTAAATATAACAGAGACATATTATTTAAAACAAAGTGGTATAACAATTGATGAAAGTATTACTGAAGGAATAGTTGTCTTAGAAGTATCTAGTGATTCGGGAGCAGAAAAAGCAGGTATTAAAAAGGGTGATGTAATAATAAAATTAAATGACGATAAAGTAACAAATGTCGCTTATTTAAAATATTTATTATATAAATATAATGTAAATGATGAAATAAATATAACTTATATTAGAGGTAAAGAGACAAATACTGTCAAAGTAAAACTTACAGAGAATACGGGACAATAAAAAAAGAAAATATTAATTATTTGAACTGATAATATAAAAGTAGACACGAAAAAAAAGGAACGTATCTACTTTTTT
>CAZTRB010000028.1:3022-8944 GCA_964616485.1 uncultured Muribaculaceae bacterium | reverse complement strand
ATGACCCTACTGTATATATGAAATTATCAATGGTAATAGGTGCTATTAGTTTATTCTGTGTAGGAAACAATATTAATCTTATGACAGTATCTAATCCCACTTGGAGAAGTATTTATGATATATCAGGAGGTAGATCATTTTGTAAAGCTAAGTCTCTAAAGGTTGCTAAGAAAATATTAAATGGAAAAACTATATGTTCTAATGATATATCTGATGCGGTATGTATGGCAGAATATCTATTAATAAGTAGAGGAATACACAAAAATATTTATAATATAGAATATAAAATTGATACATCTAATGTAGAGATGAATGGATTTTGTTGATTTATACGTATTTTCAAACTTAGATTTTAGACTTAGACTATTTCTATAATATTTCCAACTATTTTTACTTATGGAAAGTTTAGAAAACGAAAAGGGAGAGGATTGTATGAATAATAAAAACTATGTAAATATTCACGTTCATAGCGATGGAAGTAATGTAGTTACTCCAGATGTTCCTGTTAATTGTCTTCAATTAGTAAAAAGAGCAAAAGAACTAAATATGAAATCATTAGCACTAACAGATCACGGTACTACTATAAATAAGTTTGTATTTGCAAAACATTGTAAGAAATATAACATAAAACCAATATTTGGCATGGAGGCTTACTATGTAAAAGACATAAATGCTCTTATGAAACAAACTATAACAATAAGAGGAGAAACTAAAGAAGTTGAAAGAAAAGATAGTAAAAATGGACATTTGTTAATGTTAGCAAAAAATCAAAAAGGATTAGAAGAAATAAACTTATGTATGAGTGATAGCTATTTGGAAGGGTTCTATTCAAAACCAAGAATAGATAAAAATATAATAGAAAAATATGTCAATCCCGAAAATGTTATATTAACTACTGCTTGTTATGGAGGAGTGTTGAATAAATATGGTGAAGAAATACTACAAGATTTTCAAAGATTTATTGATTATGGTTCTTTCTTTTTAGAAGTTCATCCTCATCTAAATGAAAAACAAAGAGAGTACAATAAGAAAATAATAGATATACACAATAGAACTGGAATACCAATAGTAGTAAGTAATGACTCTCACGCAATAGATGCTAAATATGCTAATATAAGAACAGAATTTTTAAAAACAAAAGGAATCAGATACGAAGAGGAAGATGGAGGATGGTTTGTCGATTTTCCTTCTTATGAAGAATTAGTATATAGAATGAAAAAACAAAATGCATTGACTGATGAGCAAATAAATACATCTATAGAAAACACAATATTGATTGACAATATGATTGAGTATTATGATATATTAGAGTATGAATTAAAAGTACCTATATTAAAAAGTATGCAACATTTGAGCAAGGAAGAAAGATTCCAAGAGTTAGAGAAGTTAGTATATGAAAATCTAAAACAATACATAGAAAAAGAAAACATTGAAGATCATAAGCAATATTATGAAGGGGTAAAATATGAACTTGGTGAAATAGAAAAATGCGGAATGGGTGATTATTTTTTATTCAACTATGAATTAGTTAAATTAGCTACGACAAAATATGGTGGAATACTAACAAAAACATCTCGGGGTTCTGCAAGTTGTTATATAGTAAACTTCCTACTTGGGCTAACGGCTATGGATAAATATGTATTTAATCAACTTCCATTGTTCTCTGATAGATTTATGACTTCTGAGAGGATCTTAGAAAGTAAAACAGCCCCAGATATCGATTATAATGTAGCGTCACAAGAACCATTTGAGAAAGCAATGAAAGAATTGCTTGGAGAGCAAAATGTATATCCATATATAGCACTTGGAACATATAAAGTAAAAAGTAGCTGGAAGCTATTTTCGAGAATGAACGATATAGAACCAGAGACGGCAAACAATGTATCAAAAGCTATAGATGATTATGAAAAAGCATTAAAATATGCTGATGAATTTGATGAGATATATGTAGAGGATTTTATTCCACAGCAATATATGAAAGTCTTCAATGAGAGTGGAGATATGCGTAGTATCATAGATAACATAAAGCCTCATCCTTGTGGATTTATAAACTCTCCTCACGAAGTTATTAGTAAGATAGGACTAATGACAGTTGGGAAAGAAGGAGAGAAAAGAGTATGCGTATGTATAGATGGAGCTACTGCAGAATCATTAGGGTATATAAAATCTGATATATTGGTTGTTTCTGTTGTTGATATTATAGACAAAATATGCAAAAAAGCAAAAATAGAACAACCATCACCTACTCAACTAATAAGACAATGTGAAAATAATGAAATGATTTGGGACATATATACAAGTGGCAGGACATTTGAGGTAAACCAAATGACAAGTCCGAGAACGATAAAGTTTTTAAAAATGTTAAATCCGAGTAATATATATGATTTATCAACGACAGTTGCTGCTATAAGACCGGGAGCAATGTCTGTAGTGGATAGGATAATGAATAGAACGCCATATACATATGACATAGAGGAGTTAGATGATATATTATCTGAACATACTGGTTCAACTCCCGCTATAATATATCAGGAATCAATAATGAAGATATTTAATTTGGCTGGACTAACAACTGCAGAAAGTGCCACACTAATGAAAGCTGTATCAAAGAAAAAAGAGGAATTCATTAATTCATATGAGGATACGATTAAGACTGGACTTGCAGAGAGATTTAATGTAAATAAAGACGATCACGCAATAAAAGAATTATGGATACAAATAAAAGATAGTGGGAGATACGCATCAATAGGTGCCATAGTACAGTAATGTATTATGCAAACTTCTCTAATTGCTGGAACTCCTATTGCACAAAGCAATAGAAAATCAGCAGCGAAGAATCATATCGAAGAAGAAAGGAGGTAGAAGATGACTAAGTCTGAAATATCTTATATATTAGAAAATTATATAGTAACAACATGTGGTAGAATCTTTAATAAGAACTCACACTTTAGAAACATAAAGAGTTTTGAGAAGCCAACCCTGTTGGCTACATTTAAAAATTTCTGCAAGAGAAATAAGTTAAACATGGAAGACTTTGAAAGAAGTGAGACTGGATTGAGGAATAACAGTGGCAAGAAGTTGTATTCCTTTAAATATTATAAGGAGACAATAGATGCTACTGAAATATTTCCAGCTACAGATAGTAAAGGATATAAAGTAGTGACGATAAAAAAGAAATCGTATAGATTTCATAGAATTGTACTTGCGTATTTCACTAATGACATAATCGATAGATTAAGCAACTACAATAACCTACAAGTAAACCACAAAAACGGGATCAAGACAGACAATGCTTTGCATAATCTAGAGTGGTGTACATCTAAGCAAAATATAAAACATGCCTGGGATACATCATTAGCAAAACGGGGCAAAGAGGCAATAGAAAAACAAAGAAAAAAAATATTAGCAAAAACTGATATATCAAAATTATTTGAAGAGACACACAAGGAATACAAGAGAAGCATGCTTCAAAAAATAGAAAGACGTGGATATGATGTAAGACAATACGAATTTGTGAAGACAGGAGTAAAAAATGGAAGATCATATGGATATTTAAGAAAGACTTCTTCGATATGATTAACGTTCAACGACTAGGGTGTAGAGAAATCTGCGAAGTAGAGCCAAGCTATTGGGTGTCATTAACATTGACTTAAATCGAAACGGGAAGGATCCTATTTATATTATTTATGTAGGATTGTGATATAGTCTGCTCTATACTGTGAAGTATAGCAGCCTTGAATCAAAAGGCGGCATACGAATAGCGAACGTATGTGAACACATAGGTTAATGCTCCACATTCACTCGCAACTGCTCTTGATAGCTTATATATAGCTTGGTTAAAAGTCAATTACTTTAATGAAACATATATTACTCTACTTGAGTATTATACTCTCGGTAAAAAAAGAGATATTAAAAAAGTAACAAGATGTAAGAAAGAATTATTAACATACGGAATGACTGTACATCCGATAAGGATAGGACAGGATAATACTATGTTTCAAAGAGTTGATGATGGATTTACACAAAGTATAATGGCTCTAAAAAGTTCAAATGAGGTACTCGGAGAATTGCTTTTAGAAGTTGATTCAAATATGAGCCTCATAGACATTTATGAATATATAAAATCAAAAAAGAACATAGAAACTAATAGAGCATATTGTACAAAAAGGCACTGGAAAGCATTATGCCAAATAGAATATTTTAACACGAATAACAAAAAGGCAGAAGAGATAATTCCTATACTGTATGATAAGGTTGCTACTAAAAAACAATTTAGATTACAGTCTCTTGAGAGTTTGTTTAAAACATTAAATATAGAACCTTTTGATATTTCTGAATATTGTTATAAAAAAACCCCAAAGACTTATTATTTAGACCAAGATAAGATTCCAAATTTAGTAAAAACATTATATTATAAAGTACAATACCCAGAATATACAATAATGGAAAAATTAAAAAATCAAATATCTGTGTATGGCTTTGTTCCTGACCAATTATATTTTCAAGAGTTTGGTATATTTTTTGGTTCTGTATCAGCAATATCAAAAAAGACAAATTCTGTTTTAATATCTTCAGCCAATGAAATAGAAACTTGGATAAAAGTAAAAGGAGATATGGCTAAAACCGGCAACGAAATAAAAAAGGGAAATACATTGGCTATCATAAAATCTGAATCAATAAGAGTTAAGAATAAGATCGAACCATATATCACTGAATATATCTCATTTTAACTATTATGGAAAGTTTAGAGTAGAAACGACATCTACTCTTTTCTTTTCGGTACGTCTTGACAAAAATAAAAATATAAGATATAATGTTTGTATAGATAAATAGGAGGCGATAGACATGACTGTATATGATGTAGTTTTATGTTCTTTATATGAACAAGGATACACAAAAGATGATATAATGGACTTTGATGAGGATTATATACAGACATTCTCTCCTGTCGGTGATGATTTAAATACCAAGAGTTCAATTATATTTAAAGAAAGTGGCAATCTGAAAGTATTTAATAGCACTATAGAAGTTGATGGAAAACACTATACAACGTTAACATTGACGTCTTGGTTGAGGCAAATAAAACCAAAATTAAAATATTGGATACAATATATAATATTTTCTAAAAATATAGATAAAAATATAATACCTCACTATCAACAGTATGTAGCAAATAAATTATTAAAACTACCACAAAAATATAATAGAAAATTTGAAGAACTGAGAAAGATTTTTTATAAAAATTACATATTAGATATAGATATAATCAACATAAACACAATAGATGAATTATCATATGAGAAAATACAAGCAAAAAATAAACCAAAAATACATACAGCAAAAATGTCTATTGAGGAGGCTGATGAATATGAAACTGAATTAATTGAAAAATATGTTGAATCAAGAGGTCTTAAACTTTCCATAATGAAAAATGCAGAGGCAAAGGTTGTGGTTTATAATGGAATATATAGAAAACCAGCTATATGTTTTAATTATATGTGTGACTTTAGAAAATTTAGAGTGGTATTTGAAGGTGAGAAGAAAAATAGGTTTAGGGCATTGGGCAAATATACTAATTTTTTTGAAGTTAGATTATCAAATGACAGCGATACATTATATGTCGTAGAGGGTGAAATAGAGGGCATTACAATTTCAAAATACATAGACGACGACATTGTTTCCATACATAATACAAATAGCCTTCCTGCAGAATATGAAAAATTATTTTCTAAGTATAAAAAGATAGTCGTTAAAATAGACAAAGATAGATTTGAAGATAATTATAAAGCATTTTTAGGAAAACATAATAATATAATAATCGACTATAAGGTTGATGACCCAACTAAAGATTATAACGACCTACATAAAAATGGAACATTAACATTAGATATTCTTGAAGAAATGAGAGAAGAGTTAGCATAT
>CAZTRB010000028.1:0-3012 GCA_964616485.1 uncultured Muribaculaceae bacterium | reverse complement strand
ACAATAGAGAGGAGTAAGAAAAATGATAACAATAGTGACAAAAGGTGAAAAATTGACAGATCAATTAATTCAGATATTGGATTTTCAGAAAAAAATATATGAAGTAATTGACCCGAACTTAGATTTGGTGGATAGATACAATATCTCATCATTTCCAGCGGTAATAAAGGAAGACAATAGTGTTATATATAGGGAAGAAATAGAAGATTTTGTAAGAAGATTTATGGAATTTATAAATAATAGGAGGTAATAAATATGAATATACCAGTACTTTTATCATTGCCATCGTGTGGTAAGTGTCAGATTTTAAAATCAAAGTTGGAAGCATCTGGAATACAATTTGAAGTAATAGAAGATGTCGCAAAAATGAGAGAACTTGGATTTTCTGGAGGGATACCAGTCTTATTGTTAGACAATAAGAAACTTAATTATTTAGAAGCATTAGAGTATATAAAAAGCATATAGAGGAGGAAGATAGTAGATGTCTAATACTTATGATAAGAATTTTAAATATGTGTTAAGAGGACTAAGAAATAAATATGGTTTGGAGTTAGAGGAAATAAATAATTTTGGTTCAAGTAGCTTAGATAATGCTGAATTCGTTAATGCTTTTGTTGACGAACCTGGTATGGCAACGAGTGACCCAAATGCAAATGTAAGAGAAAAAGACATAGTAACATTACAATCTGAAATGAAAAAAGCTGATTTAAAACTATTGGGTTTTAATAAACTATTTTATGAGTTAAAAAAGAAATATGGATTAGACTTTGCGGCACAGTGGCTTGAAGATGAATATAAAGGAATATACTTTATGCACAACAGTAGCCAAATTACCTTTAAGGCTTATTGTTATAGCTATCCACTTGACCTGATAATGGAAAGGGGATTGTTTTTTGTAGATAGGGGTAAAAGTTCTAAGCCAGAACATTACGATACTTTTACAAATCAAGTTATAGAATTTATAGCATATGCTTCAAATAGAACAACTGGAGCTGTTGGTGTTCCTACCTTATTGGTTGATATGTTCTATTATTGGAATAAAGATGTTTCTGAAGGACATTACACAAAGGATCCCGATTATTACAGAGACCAACAATTTCAAAATTTTATCTATCGTATAAATCAAGCATATATAAGAGTAGACCAATCTCCTTTTACAAATGTAACTATTATGGATAAATATTATATAGCAGAAATGTTTGGAGATAAAATATACCCAGATGGTACTCCGGCAGTAGACTACATAGATGAAATAATTGAATTTCAAAAAGATTTTATGAGAGTAGTTGCCGAAATAAGAAAAAATCAAATGATGACATTCCCGGTATTGTCATACGCACTACTTTGGGATGATGAGAGACAAGAGTTTGCAGATATTGAATTTGCAAGATGGTGTAGCGACCATAATATGTTATGGCTTGATTCTAACTTTTTTGTCTCTAAAGATATTACAACATTGTCATCTTGCTGCAGAGTTACACTTAATATTAATGATGTTCAAGAAAAAAATAAAACACTTGGTTTTATAAATAGTATTGGAGGAAGTTCATTAAGCGTAGGTAGTGTTGTTGTAAATACAACGTCAATGTTTAACTTAGCCTTAGAATCAAAAGACTTTTCTCATTTTAAAGCCTTATTAAAACAAAAAACTGTAAATAGTTTAAAAGTTATGGATACTGTCAGAGGTATTATAAAAAGAAATGTTGAGAAAGGAATAGGAAAAATATATCAATCTGGGTTAATAAATATGAATAATCAATATAATACATTAGGAATAGCATCGTTATATGAAGCTATAGAGTATTTTGGTGGAATAAGCATTGATGAATTTGGAAATCATTTTTATAATAGTCTTGGTATAAAAATGGCTAATGATATATTCGACATACTAAATGAAGAGAAGGATTCTTTTACAGCAAATAGAGATTATCTATGTAATGTAGAACAAACTCCTATTGAGAGTGCTGCAGTAAAATTAGCAAAAAAAGCAAAACTAATAAACAAGACAAAAGATGTGCCATATATGTATGGCAATCAATGGATACCACTAACAGTAAAAACAACTATAGCAGAAAGAACAAAGATGGCATCAATTCTTGATGTTAAATGCGGTGGTGGAAGTATAACACATCTAAACATAGATGGAGGATTCAATAATAGTGATGAAGCGTGGGAAATGTTAAATAGACAAGCTCGAGATGGAGTTATATATTTTGCTTACAATAGAATAATCTCTACTTGTGAAGATGGACATTCATTCTATGGGGATACTTGCTGGTGTGGAAAACCCGCAACAGAAAAATATACAAGAGTAGTTGGTTTTATAACTCCAGTTTCGTCTTGGCAATCTGAAAGACAAGAAGAATTTGAAGAAAGACAATTTTATACTACAGCGAAAAAAGACTGATAAAAAGTGTCGTGTAGAAATACACGGCACTTTAATAAAGCTAAGGGAGGAGATATGATGAAGCTAAAGACTATTGTAGATGAGGTTTTTGGAGATTTTAACTTAATGGGAATGCTTGTAGCTGTACCAGAATGCACAACAAAATGCTGGGCAAGACAAGGATTAGATAGTTCTATTTGTCAAAATGATCACCTAAGAAATGCACCAACTATAAATATACCAGACTATACAATAATAAAAAGATATATAAAAAATGAAAACACAAAATGTATAATATTTAGTGGTCTTGATGCTTACGATAGTAAGGATGAAATTATTGCTTTCATTAAAAAATTTAGAGACATTAGCTCTGATGATATAGTCATATATACTGGGAGACCTATTAATGAAGTTGTTTTAGGCGATGATATTGCTACCTTAATTAGCAACTATCAATATAGTCACAATATGGGTTGGCTAACATCTATGAATTATAAGTAAAAATAGAAATATAATACTTAACTAACGATATGTTCAAATGATACAATTAATAAAATTAGCGATAACCTTAACAGCCATATCTTTTTTTTGCCTGGGGTGCAGTGACATAAACTTTAATAAACCAT
>CAZTRB010000027.1:0-9007 GCA_964616485.1 uncultured Muribaculaceae bacterium | reverse complement strand
CAACTAATTTAATAGGTAGAGATTTGATGACTGCTGATGAGGTAAAACAATTACACTATAAAACAATAATATTCCCTATAGTTGGTTTTCCAATATATAGAAAAACAATTTTATATAATAATTTTTCTAATTACATATCTGGTGAAATTCAACGTGATATAAATCATTTAAAAGATTTATCAAATACTTATTTTGTGGTGGAGGATATACATTACGAAAATATTAACAAATTAAATTTCATACCAAAAGAAGCAAAAGAATTTTATGAAAATATGGAATTAATAGATAAAGAAAATCTTAGACCTATAGAAATGGTAATAAGTAAAATATTTAAACAAAATTATGAGATAAAATATATAACCACACCTAATCATAGAGTTTATTTAAATGTAACGTTAAATAGAAAAATAACATCTACTGAAAGAGGATTATTAAAAGCTAAAATCCCAATAAATAAATATCACTATAACCTAGAAGATAATAATGGAAATGTTGCTATTGAAATACATAATGAAGTTATAAATTTAGAAAAATAAAAAACTCTTTCTTTAACATGCTTTGATTTCCAAGTTATGCTATAATATTATATGAAATATATAGTTAATTTAACTTTAATGGAGATGATTATGATAAAACAAAAAAAAGAACCAGCAATTCGTTTTAAAGATGGTGGATTGTGGAAAGCCACTAAATTAAAAAAAGTTACTAAAAGAGTCACAAGAAAAAATCATAATTTAGAAACGGATCGACCTTTAACAATTTCTGCTGACTTGGGGCTAATAGACCAAAGAGATTACTTTAATAGAGCTGTTGCAAGTAAGAATATGCAAAATTACTTTTTAGTTTATAATGGAGAGTTTGCATATAACAAATCATATTCAATAGGGTTTCCTTATGGGGCAATTAAAAGGTTAGACCAATATGATAAAGGAGCATTATCAACTTTGTACATAGTATTTAAGCCAGAAAAGCAAATAAATACTAATTTCTTAAAATCATATTATGATTCGTTTTATTGGCATAAACAAGTTTCGTATTATACAGCAGAGGGAGCACGAAATCATGGTCTTTTAAACATTTCAACTTCAGACTTTTTTGAAGCAAAAATTATTTTTCCAGAGTCAATAGTCGAACAGGAAAAAATCGGTTCATTCTTTAATATGTTAAACAAGCTTATTAAATTAGAAACAGACAAACTTAATTTATTTATTGAAATATTAAATAACGAAAAAAACAAATTATTTAAGTTATCTACGAAAGATGATTTATTCCAAACTACCAAATTAAAAAATGTTTTTACTGAAAGAAATTTAAAAAGTGTCCAAACTGAAGATTATCCACTAGTTTCTTTTACTGTAGAGGATGGTGTAACACCTAAAACTGCTAGATACGAGAGAGAACAACTCGTTAAAGGGGATAAAAGTGAAAAACTTTATAAAATTACTAAACTCAATGATATTGTATATAATCCAGCCAATTTAAAGTTTGGAGCGATTAGTAGAAACAAATATGGTAATGCAGTCTTTTCTCCAATATACATTACGTTCGAAGTTAATCCAGAATTTAACCTTATTTATATGGAGAATTTAGTTACTAGCACCAATTTCATTAATTATTCTTTAAAATATCAGCAGGGAACTGTGTTTGAAAGACAATCAGTTAACACTAATGATTTTTTAAACATTAAACTCAATATACCTTCACTAGAAACACAAAATAAATATGCTGAATATCTTGAAGATTTAAATAATATAATTAAATATCAACAAAAAAAATTAAATGAATTAGATGCAATTAAATCATATTTTAATAAACATATGTTTATCTAATTTTTTATAATGAAGGGAAAATAATAACATGAAAAATAAAAGTGAATTAATCTTTGAAAAAGAAGTTATTGAGTATTTATGCAATATAGGCAGTGTAAAACAATGGAAATACAGGAATGAAATAAAAACAACTGAAGATTTATGGAATAACTTTAAAAGAATCATTGAAACAAATAACCAGGACAAATTATCGGCCCCACTTAATAATAATGAGTTTGCTCAGGTAAAACGAATAATAAATAATTTAAATACCCCTTATAAAGCCGGACAATTTTTATATGGCGTTAATGGTGTATCAGAAATATATGTTGAACTAGATAATGGAAAAAAAGTTTATCTAACAATTTTTGATCAAGACCAAGTAGGAGCTGGTAATACTGTTTATGAAATTGTAAATCAAATTGAAAGACCTAGAATTATTGAAGGAAAACAAAATCGTAGATTCGATATAACACTTTTAATAAATGGTTTACCAATTATTCAGATTGAACTTAAAAAAGCAATGAGATCTGCTAATGAATCATTAAATCAAATGGAGCAATATATTGCAGAGAAACAATATAGTGATATTTATTCAACTTTACAAATTCTTGTAGCTATGACACCTCATGAAATTAGATACATGGCCAATACAACTTTTGATATGTTTAATAAAGCTTTTGCTTTTCAATGGCAAGATGAACTTACTTCTCTCCCAGTAGTTTCA
This sequence comes from uncultured Muribaculaceae bacterium, assembly GCA_964616485.1. Classification (GTDB taxonomy): domain Bacteria; phylum Bacillota_I; class Bacilli_A; order RF39; family UBA660; genus RUG13868. Next base: position 6,472 of record CAZTRB010000027.1, on the reverse strand, counting down.
TGGAAAGAATTTAGTGATAAAGTGTTATCAATACCAATGGCACATGAACTAGCAACTAGATATATGATATTAGATGGAACAAGAAACAAAGAATCAATTAAAGTTATGAGACCTTATCAAGTGTATGCAACAAAAAGAGTTTTAGAAAAAGTTAAAAATCACGACTTTAAAAGTTTTGATGGAAAATTAGGGTATATATGGCATACAACTGGATCAGGTAAAACTATTACGAGTTTTAAAACTGCTTGGCTTGCCAGTAGACTTCCTAGAGTAGATAAGGTTATTTTTCTAGTAGACAGAATAGCTTTAACTAATCAAACTTCTGAAGCTTATAAAGCTTACGATCCGTCAGTTGGTGGCGAAGGTGTAATAGATGATACTGCTAGCATTAGAGAATTAGAAAAAAAGTTCAAATCGAAATCATCACAGAACATTATTGTCACAAGCATACAAAAAATGTCTGGTTTGGTAGATAGAAAGAACTTCAAAACAGCAAATCAAAATATTGTTTTTATTGTTGATGAAGCTCATCGATCTACTGGTGATGGTCAAGAAAGTATGGGGATGTTGGAAAAAATTAGAGAAAAAATAAGTTCCTCAGCATGGATTGGTTATACTGGAACACCAAAGTTTCCTGAAACAAATGAAATATTTGGAGATTTACTGCATGGTTATACGATTAAAGAAGCTATTGCAGATAGAAATGTACTGGGATTCAAAGTCGAGTTCAAAGAAACTATACCAAATGTAGAAAAATTAAATAATGAAGATTTTGATAATGATTTTAAATCTAGTATTTACGATTTAAAACACGAACATGTTGAACTTGTTGTAGAAGACATTTTAAAAAATTGGAATAGTAGATCAAGCAACCGCCGTTATAATGCGATTTTAACTGTAAGATTAAGTGGAGCTAAATCAAGTCGTTCCAGGGTAATGGAATATTATAAAGAATTTCATAAACAAATGAAAAATTTACCACTAGATGAAAAATTAAATATTGGTGTTAGTTTTTCCCAAGTCACAAGCAACGCAGATTATCAAACTGAGTCAAATGAAAATCTTTATGAAATAATAAATGATTATAATAAAACTTTTGGTACCGCATTTGATTTGTCTTCAGTTAAGGAGTATTTAGAAGATCTTGTAAGTAGGCTTAATAAGACAGCGTTTGATGGTAAGTATTTAGATTTAGTAATAGTAATCGATCAATTATTAACGGGATTTGATGCACCTGAATTAAATACTCTTTATATAGATAGAACTTTAAGAGGAAGCAGTTTAATTCAAGCTTATTCACGAACTAATCGATTACATGATACGAATAAAAAACCTTGGGGAAACATCGTTAACTATAGATGGCCTATACAAAATGAAGTTGAAATGAACGAAGCGTTTGCTATTTATTCGAATAAAGACTCAGCGAATATCCAACTGTCTTTAGATGAATTAATAGATCAAAATAAAAAAGACGGAATACTCGCTGTAAATTATGAAGAAAATATAAATATACTTTTTAACTTAGTTAAAAACATAAGAAAAATGACACATAATTTTATTATGGTTCCTCAAAGTGAAAATGCTCAAGAAACATTATATAATTCACTTAAAGAATACAATAGACTTATTAATAAATTAAAACAATACCCCTTTGACGATTCCTTAGGAACTGGATACCCTAAAGACAACTTGAAAACCTTTTATGAAGATATTGGTCTAACTGAAGAAGAAGAGTTAAGGTTAACTACTAATATCTCAAATGAATTAAAGGAGAGGCTAGCAAAAAGAGAAAATGTTGATTTATCATCAATTGATTTAAATATAGAACATGTTACTGATATAATTATCAACTATGATTATTTAATCGAATTAATTGCTCAAATGGCAAATGAAATTAATAAAAATCAAATAGATATTGCAAAGAAAACTCATCAATTGATAAACGATGAATTAAACAAACTTGATAATGATATTGAAAGAACTAGAATGCAAAGATTCGTTGATAAAATTTTTGGCAAATCATTTTCTTTTGAAAATTATCCAGTTACGAATAATTTTCAAGAAATCACTAACGCTTTAGAAAAATCTGAAAATGAAACTAATTTAAATGAGATTTCTGAATTTATTAATGAATGGGGAATTAAAAATATTATTTCTACCGAAAAATTATATGCAATGTTAGAAAAACATAAGCGTGGAAATAATGATTTGAATAATCAAGGTGAAGTAAATCAAATATTAAGACAAGCAAAAAATGAATATCCAATTCATGCAGCAAAATATTTATCAGCTACATCATGGGTTAGATATCGAAATTTGTTTAGAGAAGCAATTTACGAACTTGCTGAAAAAATAAAGGAGTTAGAATAATGAATAAAACACAAAATATTACATCAAAATTATGGGCAATGGCTAATAAATTAAGAGGAACTATGGATGCTTCTGAATATAAAAATTATATTTTGCCTTTTATGTTTTACAGATATTTATCTGAAAGGCAAGATGAGTATTTAAAAAAGAATGATTTAGAAGATTTTTTTGAATTAGATATTATAAAAGATTCAAAAGAAATAGAAGAGTATATTATTGATATAGTTCAAAGTTTAGGATATGCAATAAATCCTGAATACACTTGGAAAAACCTTGTAAGTAAAATTAAAAACCATAAACTTATTGCAAGTGATTTTCATAATTTATTTGAATCATTTGAAAACAATGTTAAATTAAACGATAAATCTTCCGAAGATTTTTCTAATGTTTTTGCAGATGTGAATTTAGGAGATACACGTTTAGGCTCAGGAATTAATGAAAGAACAAAAGCATTATATGATATTGTAGAAATGATAGATGAATTTAATTTTAAAAATGAAAATGGGCAAGATATTTTAGGCGATGTTTATCAATATTTAATAGGAGAATTTGCAGCCAATGCCGGTAAAAAAGGCGGTGAGTTCTACACGCCATATGAAGTTAGTAAAGTTTTAGCGAAAATAGTAACCAATGGAGTTGAAGATGAGGGAAAGCAATTTAGAGTTTATGATCCAGCAATGGGATCAGGATCACTATTACTAACTGTACAAAACGAACTTAAATTTGGAAAAAAACAAGGCTCGGTTGAATTTTATGGTCAAGAATTAAATACTACAACGTATAATTTGGCGCGAATGAATTTAATGATGCATGGTGTTCATTATCTAAATATGACTCTTAAAAGAGGAGATACTTTAGATAAAGATTGGCCGAGCATTCTTAAAAACGGAATAGAAACACCAGCATTATTTGATGCAGTTGTTGCAAACCCACCTTATTCTCAAAAATGGAGTGCTGATTTAGATAAAGATCCGAGATTTAAAGCAGGAATAGCTCCAAAATCCAGAGCAGATTATGCATTTATACAACATAGCTTATATCATTTAGATTCATCTGGAACAATGGCTATTGTTTTACCTCACGGAGTTTTATTTAGAGGGGGTTCAGAAGCAAAAATAAGAGAGCAATTAATAAGAGAGAATAGATTAGATGCAATAATTGGATTACCAGAAAACTTATTCTACGGTACATCAATACCTACATGTATTTTAGTTTTTAAAGGATTAAATGCAAAAAAAGATAAAGATATATTATTCATTGACGCCTCAAGAAATTTCGATAAAGTTAAAACGAAAAATGTGTTATTAGATAACCATATAGACGATATAATTCAAACTTATATTGCTCGAACTGACAAAGAAAAATATTCTTATTTAGCATCATTTGAGGAAATAGAAGAAAATGAATTTAATTTAAATATTCCGAGATATGTTGATACATTTGAAGAAGAGGAAGTTGTTTCTTTGAAAGATTCAGTAAACAAACTAATCGAAACTGATATTAAAATTAAAAAAACAACTGAAAATTTAGTTGATACCTTAAATAAAATGTCATCTGACAATGTTGAAATTAATGATGAACTTACCATTTTATTAAAGTGGTTAGAACAAAATAAATAATTTTTATAAACTATAAGGAGAAAAAATGGAGTTAAACAAATTTAAAAAAATTGAAATTGAAGGAGGTTTTTTTAAAGAAAAACAATCCTTTAATTTATTCCCAAGTCCTAATGATCGTGTATCAATTGTTTATGGAAAAAATGGTAGTGGGAAAAGTACGATTTCGAAAGCTTTTTCAAATTTTAGTACTGAAAAAAACGATGTTTTTTCCACAATAAAACTTTTAGATAACAACGACAATATTTTAAATTTGACAATTAAAGAAAAAAACAATATTTTTGTTTTTAATGAAGAATTTATTGATAACAATGTGAATTTTTCCCCAAATGGTTTAGAGACAGTTGTAATGTTTGGTAAACAAAGCAATATCGATGACAAAATAAAACTTATTCAGACAACAAAAGAAGCGTTAGAAAAATCTTTAATTCTAAAAGAAGAATCACTAGAAAAACTATCGGATGATAATAATAAGGATTCTCCTTTATACTTTCAAAAAAAAATACGCGAATCTTTAGGGAAAGATGGTGGATGGGCGACAAGAGAAATGATTATTAAAGGTAATAAAAATAAATCCGCAGTCTCTGAAAATGTCGTTAATTCAGTTACTGCTTTAAACCCTGATGAAAAATTAGAAGACTTAAATGTTTTATTTGATAAACAAAACCAACAATTAGAGATTAGCTCTACAGCTTCAGAAGAGATAATATTTAATTTAGACACTATTAACAGCTCTAATTATTCTGAACCAAGTATTTTAAATTCCTTAAAGAAAAAAATTAAAGAACCAATATCAACTGAAGATTTAAGTGTTTTAATTAATCTTATAGAACGAGGAAAACAAACTTTAATTGAAAGTTCTAAAAAACATTTCGAAGACAGTGCCAACACATCATGTCCTTATTGTCTTCAAAATGTTACAGAAGATCACAGGACAAAATTACTCTCTAATATACATGAAGTTCTTAATGAGGAAGTAGACGAACACAAAAAAGAATTGAAATTTTTAAAGATGTCCAATATAGACGTTCCAAATATATATTTAAATGAATATAAAAAAATAGTACCTAATTTAGTTTTAGAAATCCAAGATCTTAAAACAATAATTAATGAGAAAATTGATGAGTATAATAAACAACTTCTTGTTAAAGAAAATAATATATATAAGCCTATACTTTTAAAAACACTTAATATTGAAAACGATATATTTAAATACAATGAAAAAATAAAGGAGCTTCATAATGAAATAAAAAATCATAATAATATTATAGAAAATCGAAACAATTTAGTAAAATTAGCACAAGAAACCAACCAGAAAATTGCTTGGTATGATATTAAAGGTTATTTGGAACTTTTAAATCAATCTAAAAACGAAGAAAAAAAACTTCGAGAAGAAATTATTGAATTGAGACAAAAAATCGCAAATAACAATCAAGCTATTACTGAATTGTCAGCAGAAAAGAAAAATGTTAATATCGCACTTCAAAAAATAAATGAAGATTTGCAATACATTTTTTTTAGTAATAATAGGTTAAGTTTAAAATATGATGATGGTAAATACAAAATTCTTTCTTATGGCAGGGATGTTGAAACAACTAAAATTTCTGCGGGTGAAAGAAATATTATAGCTTTAAGTTACTTTTTCACTAAAATATTAAAAGAAGTAAGAGAGGGACACGAATATAAATCTGAAGTATTAGTTATTATTGATGATCCTATCTCAAGTTTTGACTTTGAAAATAAAATTGGGATATATTCTTTTTTACAAAGTAAAATAGACGATATCACACATAACAACCTAAACAGTAAAATAATAATCTTTACGCATGAACTAGAAGCCATGTTCAACTTCACTAAATTATTGCAAAAATATAAAAAAAATGTTTTTACAACATCTTATCAAATATTAGAGTCTAAAACTTTAAATAATTTTTCGTTTAAAACAAAGAGAAATGAATACAACATTCTTTTAAAAAAGATTTATGATTATGCTATAGGAAATAAAGTTGATGATGATGACTACACTATTGGAAATACAATGAGAAATGTATTGGAGGCTTTTTCCACATTTAATTATCGAATGAATATAATGGAAATAACCCAAGATGAATTGTTACTCGAAAAACTATCCCCAAGACAACAAAAATATTTCCGGAATTTAATGTATCGTTTAGTTTTAAATAATGAAAGCCATAGTGAAGAAAAAATGAAATCAAAACCAGAAAGTAATTTTTATGAATTTGTTTCTACTGCAGAAAAAAACAGAACAAGCAAAGACATTCTCTCATTTATGTTTTTGATCGAACCTAATCACATAAAACTTCAATTTAAAGAAAATCAAGATGCGGTTGAGAATATACAAGATTGGATTAAAAATATTAATTGAAAAATTAAAACATTAAATAATAGGTATTGCTTTATATAAAAAAAGAATTATAATACAAACTACTCAGAACTAATTTTATGAGGTGGTAAAAATGGATAAT
>CAZTRB010000026.1:0-9812 GCA_964616485.1 uncultured Muribaculaceae bacterium | reverse complement strand
AAGATATGTATATATCATATGGAAGTATCTGATCGTAATCATCTGTACTTTCAGGTTTAATAAAGAACTCTCATGGAGTACAAGATTCAAAAACTCCGTAATTCCCTAAATCATTTAGATTGTATTTTTTATTTAATTTTTTAATCTGAGTTATTTGTTGCGATATAGTTTCCACATCTTGCTTTAATTCATCTTTTTTAGTTTCCAGCTCTCTTTTTTTATTTTCTAATCTTTCTTTTTCTTCGGGATCATCAGTGTTTTCTATTTGTTGTTCTAATTCGCTTATTTGTTTTTCAGTTGAAACTAATTCATCGTTCATTTGTGTTTTTAACTGTTCTTTTGTCTCTTTTATTGCATGTTTCAAATCGGATCGGTTTTTGATATTTTCTTTTTTATCTTCTCATCCACATAGTCATATAAGAGATTTAAACAAGTCAAATCGTTGCTTTAATACCTTTTCTTGTTTTTTTAATCGTTCTTGTGCCATATTTATATATGCCACGATATCATCAGATGTTATCATTGGTACTTTTACGGTCACATTTTCGGTTTGTATATTTATCAAATCAATATCTTTAAACATTTGTTCTAGTGCAACAAACGGATTTGGTATGGTTTCTGATAAGTCTGTTATATTTTCCCTACTAATTCGATTTTCTTGAGTTCGTTTAGATAATTTTCATAGATTTTCGTTTTGATTTTCAGATTTCTGTTTTTCACATATTTCTGTTTCTTTATTTCGTTTCATTCACTTGTTTGCACATTTTTGTTCATTTGTTAGTTGGTATGTCCCAGAAGAAACAATCGCTAGAGCATCAGCTTTCATTCACTCAAAATCTGGTAAGGTAACATCTATTTTGAAGTTTGTTAAGTTGTTCATTACATAATCGGTTTGTGCAGCTAATCGTGTTGTAAATGTTTCCTTAACACATCACTTTGCATTTCCTCATAATATTTTGTTTTGTGAATCTGCTCATCCAGACAACCTAATTCATTCAACTTCTATATTAGCAGACTCTACTCTATATCAGTATTCAGTGACAGGAGTTGTTTCAATGTTTATAGTTCATCCAGCATAACTCCCCTCAGGAACAGCCGAGTTCATATTATAGCTATTATTACTACTAGAAACAAGTTCAAGGCTAGATCTTCATTCTCATGCTCATATATAACAAGGCACATTCTGCGCTTCACATATTCACATATCTGTAAATGCTTCAGGAACTCTTTCCGTTACATCTGGCTGTCCTGCTTCTTCTTCTCATTTTTCTTTACAAGGTAAAGGGACTGCCATAACCAGACAGTTTCAAGCGATTTCTCCTAAAGGACCTGGTAGAGTGAGTTTTAATGCATCATATGGTCCAAAGCACATTGCAATTCCGATCTCAGCTGTCAGTGTTGGTATAAGATATAATCTAAAGAGAGAATCCCAAGTACCTCATGAAATTCATAAAAAATCGTCTTTTGGTCCTTTAAGTGGAAATCCAAATATTCAAGGTATTGGTAAATATCCTCCTACAGGTGACGGTCGGTTTCCTGGTACAGTTAATGTAGGTAATCATTTTCAAAGGGTATTTGTTAAGAATAGTAATGGTTCTTTCATACATCCGAATATATGATATTCTCCAGGTCATAAGAATGCTTGATTAAAAGGTACTGGTAAACCACAATTTGTGCCATCACCGATACCAAGATCACTCAACTTCAATCCTTTACAAGCTCATGCTATCGCTTTATCAACTTTTTTCATCACATCTCCAGCTAGTCAATCTAGGAATGCGGCAGGGGCATTTAGTATGTTATCTAAGTCAACACCTCATTCTGACACGATTTTGCTCCAGCTAAAATTATCTGACCAGATGTCTACAACAGCATTCCAATTAAAGGCTTTTGATGCTCCAGGTACATTTTCTAAGTCTACATTGTTTCAATCAGATCCATTAGTTAGTGCATTTGAAATTTCACTCATTGCATTTTCGAAATTTTCTTCTGCGTTGCTACTTAGGTCTTTCAACATTTTTGCCAAATCTACATATTCTAGAGAATATGTTTTTTTGTTTCATTGGTTGGTGTTAAATAATATAAATAAAGACTTGTTGCAGCCATCTGTCGGCACTACTTTAATATCTTTCAAACCATCTTTTGGACGATTAATTGTTTCCCCTTCATTTCCTCAGAATTTTTTATATTCATTTCAATCCACATCTTTTAATTCTATTGTTTGGATTTCTGTGTCTCCATCATAAAATATCCAATAGTGTATTTTTATCTCATCTCCCGCATTCATAGATAAGTTGTCTATCATATATCTAGAATTATTCATATCTCGATGAAATTTTAATTCATTTTCAATTTTTTGTTCAGAAATAGTTCCTGTCTCAAACCAGAAATATTCAACCATGTCTATATTTCCAGTCAATGGAACAATCCAAGGCCCAGTAATTTTATCTATAAATGTTCAGGTGAAATTTTCATTTGCTTTCAAAACTACTGTTACTTGTACTTTATCTCAATTTTCCAAGACATCTCAATTTATGTCTTCATATTTTTTGTATACTTTTACAGGATCCTCTCCAGTTAAACACCCGATTTCTACATATGGAACATCTCATTCGTTTTCTATATTATTTTCATAATAAGGGATTGTTCAAAAGTTTGCTAATTTAAACCTATTTATTCATTTGTATATTTCTTCGGCACTATTTGTATCAAACTGAGTTCACGCATTAACCATTTCGTTTATCGCATCTGTGTCTACTTCATTATTATCTTCATTAAAAATTGCATCTAATTTGTCATCTGAAAAACTATTTGGATTTGCTCCTAAATCTTCTGCATTTATTGTTGCATTATTTTCATTTGTTGGTACTAGTCATTTCCAATGAATCAGACTTTGATCTAAAACCTTAATGTTTTCATTGATTCTTATTCCAAATCTATATACCATATTTGTATTATTTTGTTGTCTACTATATCGTTCATCATCACACATAAATTTGTTTGTAGAAACGAAATTATCTTTTCAGTTAGTTTTACCACCGTAAAATATTTTTATAAATCATAAATTATCGCTTGTAATTATATCTAAAATTCCATCACCATTCATATCTTCAAAAAATATTTGTCTTACTCACGAAATGTTCTGAGGATTTTCAGATTTAATATTTTGTTTTACATTAGTATTTATACAAACTGGTAGTCAGTCTACATCAAATACTCAACGATCATTCTTATATACTCTCAAAACATTAGAATTGTTTTTGATAATTATATCCTTGTATCAGTTGCCATCTACATCTCAAACAATTATTTCTTTTATTCAATCTGCCAACACCATCAAGTCTCATAAATCTTTGAATGGAGTAGTTCATCAATAATTTTTTAAAATTTTTATACTACCATCAGTAAATGCCACAATAATATCTTCCAATCAGTCATTATTAAAATCTATGTTTATCACTTTTAGTATTGTTTTGTCTGGGTTAGAGAATATAGGCTCTCATATTCATTTATCAAATCAGGTATCTATCTCATCATCACTATCACTTAACATTGTAGCATTTTTGTTTTTATCTACCCTTCTCAATAAAGGATCTCATATGTTTATCAAAAATTCAGATGAAAAACTTACTGTAGCTTCCCCAACTGATTTACCCGCACCAAAGTTTGTAATATTTTTAAAGTCACTAGTAAATCATATTCATAAAGTAGGGTCATGACTATCTTGTATTGATTTGTATCATAGAGAAGTTTTTGGGAAGCTCGATTTGTTTTTGAAAAATCAGATTCATTCTTTATTTGTAGATCAATCAATCCAAATTTTACCATAATCGTATTCTGAATTATATGACTGTAGTTGAAGTGTTAAATCATTAATTCTATTTATCACAAACAAAAATGTTCCTATTTTTTTGTTCCCTAACTTTACTTCCCAAGTTTGATATCCAGCAATGTATTCATTGCTTAAACTTGTAGTTAAATTTAGGTTTTGATTTTTATTACTTAAGTCAAATACTGTTTCGTTATTTATCAATATAGAATTATTTTTGATTTCGTTACTTTCGATAATACTATCCGTCGCTTCAGGAATATAAATTAAAGCATTTTTATTTGCAAATTTATTGTTTACCATTGTTGTTATAATGTTTTCTAGATTTTCTTCACTAACGCCAATCTCTTGAAAATTTAGATTGTTAATAGTTAAATTAATTTCTCAAACATCTTTTATTTTAAATTTAAAACTATTATCCAATTCAAAATGTATTTCTTTATTATCCATATTTGTAAATTCAATTTTTTTCGACATAACAGTAGAAAACATTTTTATATTATCTGGGCTTATAAGCTGTGTGGTAGTTGTTATCAATTTTTCAGAGCTGTTAATCAGTTTTTGAACATACTTATTATTATCAGACATAAAACCTCGTTGATTTCATCGGTCATTTCCAAAAAGATTTAGATACATTATGTTTAAGTTTTCTTCTGGCCAAATTTTATCTTGTACCACAATATCTTTTGTCCCTGGTTTTTGTCATCCCAGTTCGGCTCATCAGCTCATAATTTGCGCAGAAATAAATCCGTATCATCATTGTTCTTGTGATTTTATTATAAAATCAAATTGTCCATTTGTAATGTTGATTACTTGAGATACTCAGTTCATTCCAGACACAGACAATGGTCATAATGCTGTAAGTTTTATTGGTGTGTTTCCGTTTACAACATTTCCTCGATTATCGAACACCTTTAAATTTGCTTGTAGATTTGAATTTACATGGATGACATCTTTTTGTGTCTTGATTTCTACAATATTTGCTTTTGCTGGATTAATAGTTACTGGTATATTTACTGTCTTGATACCAGAAATCGATATAGAAATTACATCTTCTCAAGCTTTAAGGCTAGGCATAAAATAAACTTCCAGTTCTCAATTTTTAATTACAAACTCATTCGTTTGAGCAAATCTTTTTTGTGTTACATCAAATGTATTATTGTTTTGTGTCACTGTTACATTTCTTGTTTCAATTTCTCATGGTTTCAATAAGCGATTTTTACTAGAAACACTTACAAGATTTTCTATATTTATATTTTGTCATTCAGTGTTTTGTAATTTTATTTTTATTTTAGGGATTGTGTTTGAATTGATTTGTGTCAGATTGTATGAATCTTTATATGAATACTCGTTTGTAAAAGGTAAATTTACGGTCATACTTGTTATGGCACTTTCTCATTTATATACTTTAATTTGTCATTTTTTCACCGTAATCGTTTTGGATACATGCATTCATCATGATAATCAAGCGACAGTTCATTGCACATCTATATTTATTTGACTATTGTGACTAGCATTTTCATCAACATTTAAAATAAATTTAGACTTATTAAAGTTCGAAAATCTTATTTTTTTTCATTGACTTGCCTCATGCGATAAAGTTCCACTTGAAGTAGAAATTTCGAATGTTCAATCAAATATTTGTCACACATTATTTCCAAACTTATCTGTTCATTTAACTATAATAGGAAACTTGGATCACTGTAAAGCACTATCTCATTGAGTTAAGATTTCAAGGTTATGAATTTTTCAAGGAACCACCTCCAAAGTTAGTGTTTTGGTAACACATTTTTGAAGATTTTGAGTTCAAGGTAAACACATATAAAATACCACCACATTTCTTCAATCAACAGGATTTTGAATTTCAAAACTCAACTTTTTTTTGTAAAAAGGATCAAAAGTAACTTTTCCTGTAGAAAATCAACCAGTTTCTTCTGTGATGTTGTGTGAAATAACAGTATTTCCATCCTTAATTCTTATAGTGCTTGATCAAATATTTTTAATATGAAAATCTACATCATTCAATTCTACTGTCGAAGAGATGTCTATTGCCCCACCAGCCTCGTCCGCAGTTATAGTTGTGCTATCAGCTCAAATTTGTGTATATGATAAAATTTTATCTAGTTTTGAATAATCAATATTGTTAGCATTGTTTAAAACAGCTTGATTACTTTCATCATTATTTAGATATTGATTTTGGTTAGCCATTTGAGATATCGCACCCCCAATATCCAGATTGTTAGAAAAGTCTTCTTGAATAGTGTTTCGTGAAACTCAACTATTTATAATGTTTTGCAAAGTAATTGGTCGTTGTATACTTATAAAATCTCAATTTCTAAAAAGTTTCTTTGTTTGTTCCCATCGACATTTTAATGCATCAAACCAAGGAGTAGTTATTCCTCCAGAACCACTTATATCAAACAATAGCACTCATCAATTATCAGGGATTCAACAAACATTACTTAAGTTTTCCAATAGCATGCTTTCAGTACTCTCTTCTGGAACAGCTTCGTTTGAAAAGTTGTTGGCAGAATTTTGTATGTTATTCACAACATAAGAAGAAGCGAGTGTCGCTTTTTCAGTAATTAAATCTTCTCCATTTGAGTTAATAAAAGCCACTTCATAACCTTTGTCACGATAGGCTGGTGAAACGAAACTTCATTGATTATTGTCTTTTACTAAATAACTTTCTAAACTGTCTCTGATTTTTTCATTCACATCAAAATCTTCAACAATATTGTTCATGTCTTTTAATATAGTGTTTCAAACTTTTCTTTGCTGTCGTCAGATGTTTTGATAGTAAATCAAGTGTGCTATAAACTCTATAGGTTCATATTCTCACATGTGTTCTTTGAAGTTAATATTATCGTTTATTATATCTCTTAATTGATCAATCAGATAATTCTCATTCATCAAATTATATGGACGATCTGAACCTGCTGACATAGGTGTAGCTAATTTATCTTTTTCTCATAATGCATTATAAGCTAAATTGTGTTGATTGTAAAAACTTTGCTTTTTATTATTTTGGTTTATTAGATATTCATTATATTTTTTTACAGTTTCTCTCAAGTAATGCTCAATAGCAACTTTTATTTCTTGAGGACTTTTCAACTCCAAAGCGTTTCATTCTCACTTAAATATTTCTGCTTTGTAAAGATTAGGATAAATAAATGTCACTTTATCTCATCATATTCATTTGAATGTAATATATTTTGGAGAATCTATCGGCCTATCTGCAGTCACATTAGTCATTCATGGTATGTATCAGGTTAGATTAGAGTCATTGCTAGATTGGATTCATGCAATCACAGTAGACATGATAAATGAGTCTACGATAATGCTACCGCCTGAAACGACAATATCTTCAAAGGGTTTAAAGCTTACTGCAGTTTCATCTAGTATAGCATCAAATTTCTTTATTTTTTCAATTTTATTATTAATACTGACAGCATAGTTATCAATTCTTTCGATTAAAGTGTCTATTGTATTACATAGGGGTTTAAATTTGTTGTTTGTGTCGCATCAAGCACCTCAACCAGCCTCCTCGATAGCATCTTTTGTGTGTTCAAGCTTGTTTTTTAAATTATTCTTTTTTAATTCCTCTATATCATCATAAATACTGTGCGAATTATTTATTAAATTGTTTATTGTTAGGTATTGGTTTTTTGTGTTTTCCATAATTCATGTAAGACCACTTTTCCAACTTTCTTGAAGTATTAACTCATCTCAGTTTATATTAAAATTATATATTTGCTCCAACATGTAGCTGAGAATATGATCATATCAAAACTCGTCTATAAGTCGATATAGTTCTACAAAATCATCTTGTATATTTGTAACCATGTTTTCCACATCACTGTAAATTGTAGATGGGATTAGTGCATCTCGCTGTGTTGCTAAATTTTGTATATATCCGCTTGTCCAATTAGCACTTAATCCTGTTGTGTATATGTTATTAACATTACCTGTTATGTTTTTAATATATGTTCTTAATTGCTCCATTTTATATACCACAGAAGTTGTAGACGCACCAGATGTTACATCGGAAATTGATTTGTATGTGGAATTTAGCATACCAGATAGTGTTTCATAAAATCTTTTAGATGGGGATATATCATCTTCAAAGATTTTATAAACTGTTCCATATAAATCTGTATTAGTAGAAGCGACATTTTTTACCCTTGAGTCCAGTGTTTTATATGTTAATATGGTACCATTTCCTTTACATTCATCATTGGGGTTTTCTTCTTTTTTTATTTTAAAAATATCTCATTCCCAAGACTTATAGTTACCATTATTGAACCAAGTGAAAAAATTCACATTAGATGCAAGTTTTGGATTTGAAGGTACCCAATTTAATACATCTGCATCTAAATCTCCTGTTGGTAATTGATTAGTAAATTTTACATCCTCTCACATGTTAGAATTATATCCAAAACCATACAAATCTGGCTTTTCTTTAGCTTTGTTTTTGAAATAAAATTTTTCTTCAGGTGCTACAAAAGTTCTTTGTATTAATCTAGAATAAGTATTAACTCACAAAAAGCTGTTTGCTTGGTTTTGAGCCTGAGCAAGTTTGGTGCTTCCTGCTATATCAAAAATTGGCAAAATCGCATTTTGAAAAATATATCCAGATTTCCATTGATTGGTTCATGAGAGATTCAAGGGAGAAGCTCATCATCGATTTCTAATAGCAAATTCTTGTGGACTTTCACATCATGCTTGGTTAGGGTTTTCATTGTTTGGGTCAGGTAATTCACATTTTTTACTATCGTGTGTACTCGCTTGCCACTTTCTTTTTTTCCAACAAATTCAGAGAGCTTTTTTCTCACATTTTGTACTTCGGTGTTCTCTTTTTGCCACCTTATTGTTCTCATATATTTCTAGTTCTTTTATTGTGTTGTTTATATTGTATCATCTATTTGCATCCACTTGAGTAGCAAAAATATCATAAGATCATCATACAGATTTTTTATTTAGATCAATTGTTGTTACATCTGAAGATGGTACTGCTCCAGCTTGGATATGAGATGTTTTTAATCAAATTATGTCGTCAAAATTTCTATAAGTTCATCTATATGTAGAAACTTGTTGCATGTTATCTATATATTTAGCAGGCATACCAAAAAAGTAATTTTCATAAGCATCATATGTTTTCCACTTACATTTCGTTTTATGAATTCATGCATATTTCAAATAAGTTAAAGGAATAATTTCGTTTAATCGGTATTTTTCTTTTTCTATTTTTTCATCCACTATTTTTTCTAGAGCATTGTTGAATGATACAATCAATGGGTCTATTTTTCAGTCCAACTGTAATAGTGATTCATCTTTTTGTGAAATTGCATAGTATGAAGTATCTAAGGCAGTACGACTTATTACATTTCAGTCAGATCATGTAACTTGTTCTATTCGTCTATTTGCTGTTTCAACATTTTTTGCAATCCTATCCAAATGTTTTATTCCAAATAAGGAAGTGTATGGTCTTAAATATCATTCTTTTACCATTGTGTCTATAAATTTGGTAGGAGTGTTCATGTCGTTGTTGGTGTATTGGAGAGAATTCATGATTTCTTGTCATGAAAAATTCATTCCTTCTGCAATATCTTTTACTGCATCATTATAAGTTCATTGCATTATTTTTACCATCAAATCTGTATATCTTTTTTGTCCGATATCCTCAGCAAATAAAAAATTGTTTATATATGCTCACAAGCCATCTGAAAAGAAATATTTTTTGTTTGCTATTAGGTCTTCATACCAAATGCTTTTTTCAACAAAATCTGAAGGATTTTGTGCATAATTTTTTAGTTTATTAAAATAAGCTCTATATTCATCAATGGTATCAAAGTTTATTAAACCGTGTCGGATTTCTGCCTGTCACTTTGGTTTATTGTTGTATACAAAATATTTTATGTCATCATTCCAAATAAACTTTTGTTTTTCGAAATCTACATAAGGATAAATCGTTGGATAAATA
>CAZTRB010000025.1:0-10639 GCA_964616485.1 uncultured Muribaculaceae bacterium | reverse complement strand
CTACTAATTATCCTTTATCGTTTAAAATGTCTGAAACGTGGTCAGCAGACAGAAATTCTTTAGTTCAATTCAGAGCAACAGATAGAGCTGGAAACACAAGTGACTGGACAACGGCTACGGCAATTAAGATCGATAAGACAGCACCAACTTGCTCAATCGCTTTTAATGATTGCGCTTCGACAGCAACCGCTTCTTGCAGTGATGATGGATCTGGTCTTGCTAGTGGATTTAGTGGTGGTAGCTTAACAGCTTCCTCATCAATGTCATATACTTGTAAAGACAAACTAGGTCATGAAAATACTTGTTCGTTGAGCAAGACATATAATAATTGTTGTAGTGGAAGCAATACGTGTAAAGGTGGATACATTTATGGGGCGTGGGGAAGCGAGCAAAAAAATTGTATCGCTGATGTTACGCAAGGTGGTTATCCGACGTGCGAGTCTTCAACGACAAAAGAATGCCTTGGTTGTGGTATGACGGGAAATATGGATGAAGCGTGTTGTACATATAAAACTCGTTCTAGTTCTTGGAGCAGTTGTGCCACAGGATCAAATACCTGTGTTGGTGGATATAAATAATAAATTACTAAAAGGTTTAAAAAGTTAAACCTTTTCTTTTTTTATGTTATAATTATTGTATACAATCGGGAGGTATAGATTGAATAGATTTACGTTAGAAAAAATAAAAGATTCGGTTAAATCAATCGCACCAATTTCTATTTTAGTTATTATAGTTAGTGTAATATCAGGTAATGGTAATTTGCTTTCTTTGGTTCCTTCTTTTATAATGGGAAGTTTTTTGCTTATGCTTGGAATGTTTTTGTTTGATATTGGAGCTGAAGTCTCTATGATTCAAATTGGTGAAAGAATAGGTGGACATTTGACTAAAAAGAAAAATGTTGCCTTTGTATTAACTATAGTTTTCTTAATAGGTTTTATTATAACTATTGCCGAACCAGATCTTAATGTTTTAGTTTCACAAGTTCCTTCGATATCAAGCACTGTATTAACTTATACAATTGGTTTTGGCGTTGGATTCTTTTTAATGCTTGCAGTTATAAGAATGTTATATAAAATGAAATATTCATTATTATTGACTATTCTTTGTATAATAGCTTTTATTTTAGCCTTCTTTGTTCCAAAAGAATTTGTACCTTTAGCTTTTGATGCTGGTGGAGTTACTACAGGACCGTTAAGTGTTCCGTTGATAATTGCCTTAGGTGCAGGGCTTTCAATCACTAAATTAGATAAGAGAGGAAACGACAATACTTTTGGTTTAGTCTCTCTTTGTTCTATTGGTCCTATAATAATAGTGTTGATATTAGGACTTATATATACTCCAGAAGTGGCGAAAAACACTATTTCTAATTTGGAAATTAATGGAATCAAAGATATGTTTCTTGCTTATTTTAAAGAACTACCAACATATTTAAAAGAAGTCGTCTTTTCTTTAGGACCTATAGTTATTATTTATTTAATATACAATTACTTTTATTTGAAAATGAAAAAGAAAGATTTTAAAAAAATTAATACTGGTCTTGTTTTAACGTATTTTGGTCTCGTGATATTTCTTGTCGGAGTAAATGTTGGATTTATGCCGATGGGGTATCAGCTTGGTAAATATTTGTCTAACTTCGAATATTTTTTAATTCCATTTGCTATTTTATTAGGTTATTTTGTTGTGTCGAGTGAACCGGCGGTTGCAGTATTAACATCGCAAATAGAAGACATAACAAATGGTAATATCAAGAGAAAACTAATGAATTTATCTCTAGGAATAGGAGTTAGTTTTGCAACTGGTCTAGCAGTTTTAAGAGTTATGACAGGACTCTCTATTTGGTATTTTTTACTTCCAGGATATGTGGTCGCTCTTTTGTTATCTCTTTATGTTCCACCAATTTTTACAGCTATAGCATTTGATTCTGGTGGGGTAGCTTCAGGCACAATGACTGCTACTTTTGTCTTACCATTTGTAATTGGAATAGCAGAGTCACTCGGTAAAAATGTTTTAGTAGATGCTTTTGGTTTAGTCGCTATAGTGGCAACAATTCCTTTAGTGACAGTTCAATTAATCGGATTATTATATAAGTTCAAAACGATTAAATTAAATAAAATGGAAGCGATATACAATGCCGAGATTATTGATTATTAGGAGGAAAAATGAACGAGAATGTTATAGAAACTAAATTATTGATTACAATAGTTGAAAAAGATAAAGACAAAAAGATCTTGTCTCTTTATAAAAGAAATAAAATTGATTATTCACTCTCATTAAATGCATTTGGTACTGCTTCTAATTCTTTGTTGGCATACTTTGGCTTAGATCAAATCAAAAAAAATGTTATTTTAAGTGTAATTCCTTCCAAGATTGAAACCAAAATAATGTATGAATTACATAATAGCATTGAAATATATAAACCCGGACACGGCATAGCTTTCTCAACAAAAATAACCTCAGCTAGTAGATATTTTTTAAACAAATATACAAACGTTAAAATCTCGGAAGGAGAATATAATATGGATGATAATATGAAATATGCATTAATAATATTAATTGTATCAAAAGGTTTTTCAAATATGGCAATGGATGCTGCGAAAAGGGTCGGCGCTACTGGTGGAACTTTAATTCACGGTCTCAGTCTCGACACGAAAGAAGCCAATCAATTTTTAGGAATAACAGTTGAACCCGAGAAGGATATCATATTAGTTTTAACGGAAGTAACCGATAAAAAGAAAGTAATGGAAGAGATAACAAAAGATGTAGGATTAACGACAGAAGGACGTGGAATTTGTTTTTCAATTCCTGTTGATAATGTTGTCGGACTTAAAGAAAAGATCAATTTTGTAAAATAATAACGTAAAGAGAAATAAAAAAAACAAAAAATACTATATAAAAAAAATATGTAGGTATAATATAATAAAAGGGGAATTATTATGAGTGAAAATAAAAATAATGAATTGGATCATTTAGAGAAGGAATTATTAAACAATGAAAAATCAAAAATAAACGTTTTGTTAGAAAAACAATTTTTGGATTATATTAATGATGTTTCTAAACAAGAGGAAACGTTTAGTAGAAAAATAACGTTTTCAAATAAAAATAAATTTGAGTTTAGAATAATTGCTGTTTTAAACGGTTTTACTTCACCAGATTTTTTAGAACAACAAGTAAAAGAAATAGGAGATTGGTTCAATAATCTAGATTTTGATTTTTATGAAAATTACGATTCGTTACATGAAGTTTTTATTGAACAATTGAAATTAATAAATAGTAAGATGAGAAAAGAAAATCTTACCGAATCAAAAGCTACTTTTGCAGGTATGATTATTGCTAAAGATAAAACAATAATTGCGAGCGTAGGAGATGAAAAAATTTATATTCTTCATGATAAGAAAATAGAAGTGCTTGAAAATGGAGAGTCAAAAAACAAAAAATATTTTGGCAATGATGAAGAACTATATATTTCGTCTATTATTTTATCTAATGAAGACTATGTAACTTTAATGATTTATAACAAAGGTGATGAAGAACACATTGCTGATGATGAAGCTAAAATAGTCGGTAGAAAAACGGATAGAGATAAGTTAGCAATTGAATTATTAGAGAGTTTAGAGCAATAAAAAAGTTATTAATTTATTTTAATAACTTTTTTTCTTCTGTTTCTTCAATAACGACGGCATCTTTTATGTCTTCTTTTTTATCTTTAAAGCTCTCGTTTTTATTATTTGTAGCAAAGTTAATAATTTCGACTATCGAATATAAAATAATTACTAATCCGACTATCCTAAATGGCAATCCTTGAATGAAAGCTAAACCTAAACCTAAAAAGATAACGACCAAGGAGTTTATAATGTTCATTTTTCTATAAATATTTTTCGTTTTAATTGCACTTAATAACTTTATAATACCAATATAAAGAAAATATGCTGCAACGCCAAGTCTTAGAACTAACTCAATAGCGTCGAAAAAAACTAATGAACAAATAATTATCGTCATACCGACTAAAATATAAGTAATCGATGACCACACATTACTTTTTTCTTTTGTTATAGCTGCTATTTTAGAAAATATTAAAAGTCTAAATATACCGGCTAAAATAGAAAAGGCTCCTAATATATATATAACAAATTTAAAAATTCCATAAGGATTAGTAAAAAGAACAACTCCTAGAAAGAAAAAAAGTATTGCGCTTATAAGAGATTCTCCTGTTTTATATTTATTTATTTTATTGTTTTCAAAATTTTTCATGTTTCCTCCTATCAATATGATTATTATATATTAAATATAAAAAAAAGTATACAAATTTAATATGTGTGTTATAATCAACGCAGGTGATAAAATGGAACGATTACAAAAAGTTATAGCAAATAGTGGATTTACTTCAAGAAGAAAAGCTGAAGAATTAATTTTAAATAAAAAGGTTAAAGTCGATGGAGAAGTAGTTGATACACTTGGTTTAAAAGTTAGTGCAAAAGCTGTAATTGAAGTTGATGGCACGATAATTTTAAAACAGCAAGAAAAAGTCTATTATATATTAAATAAACCAAGAGGTGTAGTAACTACTACAAAAGATCAATATAATAGAAAAACTGTCGTTGACTTAATCGATTCAACAGTAAGAATTTATCCGGTAGGAAGATTGGATTTTGACACGACAGGATTATTGATTTTAACTAATGATGGAGAGTTTGCAAATAAGATGATGCATCCTAGTAGCGAGGTTGAAAAAGTATATATAGCAAAAGTTAAAGGTATTCCAAATGGTAAGGACATTGCAATTTTAAAAAGTGGCGTAGTAATAGATGGAATTAAGACGGCTAAAGCTCGTGTTAAACTTAAGAAAAAAGATATTAAGGCAAATACTTCTGTTTTAGAGTTAACAATACACGAGGGACGAAACCATCAAGTAAAAAAAATGTTTGAAGTTTTAGGATTTGAGGTTTTAAAACTTAAAAGAGAGAAAATAGCTTTTTTAACATTAGATGGGCTTAAATCTGGAGAATATCGAAAACTGAATCAAAAAGAACTTTCTAAATTATATGCTTTATATTTTCAAAAAGAAAAGACAGATATATAAATCTTAACTGTCTTTTTATTTGTATTAATATAATTAAAAATTTTATTCGATAATTATTGCACCTGTAGGACAACTATCTCTAGCTTCAATTACTTTTTCTTCCTCTTCTGGTAGAATATCGTCTTTTATTACAATAGCAATCCCATCATCTCCCATATCGAAAACTTCTGGGCAAATAGCACTACAAGATCCACAACCAATACATGCATCTTCATTAATTCTTACTTTCATATAACCATCCTTTCAAAACAATTATATACTATATAAAAGAACTTTACAAATAAAACAATTAACTTTACACTGCATCAAAGACAATCGTTTTAATTTTTGTTATATTGTGTTAAAATATTCTCATATAGGGGTGATACTATTATGGAAAGACGAAGTGACAAATACGATGAAAAAAGCAAAACAGTCGTAAAAAGGTCGAGAGTTGAGAAAAACACATTACTTTATGAAGAAGCAAATAGTAAAATTGGTTTTGATGAAGCGGAAACTCATGACTCAGGTACTAGAATTGATTTAACGACTTTAAATTTAGATAATCCCAAAAGAGAAGACTATCAAAAAATAAAAAACTACAAAGATTTATTAGGTGATAGTGAAGACAAATCGTTATCTTTAGCTGAAGAAGAGGAGAAAAAGAAGACTTTTGATATTAATCTTGTTTTAGAAGAAGCAAAAAAAAATAGAGATAGATTAGATGACACTGAAGAAAAAAGAAGCATAAAAGATGAAGAGTATAACGTTCTTAATGTTCTGAATAAAAAATATCTTCACAATAAAGACTTTGAACAAGATGAAGAACAAGAATTAAAAGAATTAATTGATACTGTCACATCTAATACTTTAAAAACTGATTTAGCCCAAGAATTGGGAGAAAAAGACTTGTTAGAGGAACTTTTTGCAACAAATGCAAACTTAGAAGATGAAGAAGTGGTGGAGCAAAGTTTTGAAGTAAATTCTTTTTATACTAAATCTATGGACCTTAGCGATTCAAACTTATATGAAGATGAAACAATACAACCAAAAAAATCTAAATTAAAAATTGTTGTTATTTCAATCGTTCTTTTAATAGCTGTTGTTGCTATTGCATATTTAGTCTTTAAACAATTAGGTATAGGTTTTAATTAGATTATCTTTGATAATCTTTTTGTGTGAAAAAAATTATAAACATGCTATAATAATTTTATGGTGATTAAATGAAGAATATTAAATTGTTGAATAAAGATTATGTTGTTGTTAAAGACGATACTGATTGTTTTGATCTTGAAGTCGTAGAACATCTTTTTACTGAATATTTTTTAGTTTTTGATTATATACTAGGTGATTATTCATACGGAAAGCTTCGACTTAAAGGTTTTTTTGCAAATGATAACAAAAAAAGTTCTGAAATAAATAAGTATAGTGGCCTTGAAAATTATTTGAAAGAATTTTGTGCATATAATTGTGCGTATTTCGTTCTAAAAAAGCAAAAATAAGTTGAAAACTACTGTAAATGTGTTATTATAGTTATATAAAGGATAGGGTGATTGTATGGATAGCGAAAAGAAAATGATGTCTATAGTTCTTGAAGATGGTTCGATAGATGAAGTAGAGGTGTTATTATCGTTTAAATTTACAGATACGAATACCGAGTACATTGTATACACTAAAAACGAAGTTGACGATAATGGAAACATTACTATTTATGTTGCTTCTGTTACTAGAACCGAAGGCGAAGAGCCAAAGCTTGGTAGTGTTTCTACCGAAGAAGAATGGATTAGAATTAAAAATGTTTTAAAAGAATTATCTAAAAATGTAGAACAATAAGAAAGGAGGCGTATTATGAGCGATGAATTAAAAAAGGATGTATTAGTCGTATTGCATAATGATTTTCAAAAGCTAGATAGAGAAAGTAATGCACAGCCATCACGAGTAAGATTTACCTCTGATACGCTTGATTCACTTAGAGAAAACCTTGTTACTGAGAAATATATTGCATTGGTGGAATTAATAAATGATAATGCGAGAGCAACTATCAATAAGATTGCAGCTGAAGAAAAAGCATTAGCGGCTAGAGAAGATAGTTTAAACAAAGCTAAACCGTTAGTTTCTACGGCTATAAAAACTCCTGTTATTACTGGTAAAATGCCAGCATCTACACAACCTGACCCAACAACTATAATAGAAGCTATATCTAAAGCAGAAATAGCAGGATCTAGACTCGAACGAAGTAGAGCAGAAATCGTTCCTTTTAATGTTTTATTAGGTGGTAAACGAATTGTTTCAAAAGAAAAAGGTAAGTCACCTAGGGCTTTAAGTGTTAGAAATTATTTTAAGACAATTTATAGTTCAATATATAAAAATTTAAGTTCAGGTTTGGCGGTTGAAGATACTTCAAATTTAGTTCATTGGCAAAGTGTTTTCGGGGCACATGATGGTTTAAGTATCGAACAACGAAAACCTTCAAGAAGAGAACAAGACATCGAACAAACAATACCAGAAAAGGTTATTGTGCATAACAAAGCTTTGACCGAAGAAGAACTAAGTTTAAGAAGAACTCTCGCTCAAGCAGGAGATGAATTAGGAAAAGTTAGACTTCAGTTGAAAGAAGTTGGAAACGACCCACAATTTGGACCGTATTTAAAAGGAAAAGAAAAAGCTCTTGTAAATATAGTATCTGATGCGGCTGATTTAAAGACGCCATTACAATTGACGTCAAAAGATGAAAAAGATTATAAGCCAACAGCTTTCCAAGAATTAATTATGAGACAAGTGGGGAGTGCTGATTTAGATGAAACACCATATCATTTAAAAAATGCTGAAATTCAAGAGTATTACGCTGATGAAGGAACGATTGCTCAAATTGAAAGACAAAGATTGCAACAAACTTATTTAGATTATAATCAACCAGAGTATTTTTCTAGTATTCTTGCAGCAGAATCTAGAGATAATCGTTTAAGAGGTCAAATTTCAGATGCAATCGATGTTCTTGATGCATTTGATGGAAGCCCATCATTATTTGAGATGAAACCTGAAGTAAGAATAGACAACCCAACAACAAAAAATAGCGAAAACATTAATAAAAGTCTACAATCTTCTAGCGAACCTGATTTTACTGAATCAGCTAAAATAGTTGCTCGAAATATTTATGAACAAGCAAAATTAGAAAAAATATTAAATGAATCAGCAACAGCTGAAGCTTTATTAATAAATAGTGATAGAGATATCAAAAAAGCCGCAGAATTAGCAGCAAAAAAACTTTTTGAACAAGCAAAATTTGGAGAAGAATTGCAAAGATCTTCTATTGAAGAAGCTTTATTAATAAATAATGATAACAACATTAGAACAAGTGCAAAATTAACAGCAAAAAAACTTTTTGAACAAGCAAGATTTGGAGAAGAGTTACAAAGAGATTCGGCTGAAGAAGCAACTAGAATTTATAAAGAGAGTTTAATTTTACAACCTAAACAATCATCGCAAAGTATGCCTCAAAATCCTATCTATACAACTACAGATATTTCGAATAGATATGCTGTTCAAGATTCTGCACCAAAAGCACTAAAACTTAGTAGCGGCCTTTATTCAGGAATTTATAGAAGAGTCAGTTTAAAAGAACAAGATACAGATACATTATTAGACAGCTTTGATTCTTTAATTAATATTAAAGGTCAATTAGAAAGTTTAAGTTTGGGTGAAGATTATGACGAAAGTTTTAGTCAATCCAAGAAGGTTGCATAAATTATTTTTAAAATTAAGCAATTAAAAAGCACATAAATATGTGCTTTTATTCTATATTTACAACTTTTTTAACTTCATTAATTTCGTTAACAAGTATTTCTTCAATTCCATCATGTAATGTAATATCAATTATCGGACATCCGACGCAAGCCCCTTGTAACCTTACATAAACTGTTCCGTCACTGAAATCAACGAATTCAACATCTCCTCCGTCATTTTGTAAAAAAGGCCGTATTTTATTTAGTTCATTAATAATTTTTTCTTCAATATTCATAATATCACCAAAATAAGTATACAACTTTCAGATATTTTAGTAAAGATGATTATTTGATTTGTTGAAAAAAAATGTTATAATACATAAATGGAGTGATTCAATGTCAAAATATGAAATAGGCAAGACTGTTGTTGGTACTGTTACCGGTATTGAAAAATACGGTGTTTTTGTTAGTTTAGATGATTATTATAGCGGGTTGATCCATATTTCTGAGATTTCTTCAATTTTTGTTAAAGACATTAATGACTATGTGCAAATGGGGGAAACTATAAAAATGAAAATAGTAGATATTGATGAAAAAAAACATCAAATAAAACTTAGTATAAAAAATATTGAATATAGAATAAATAGAAAAAGAAGAACGAAAATTGTTGAGACCGGTAATGGTTTTTCAACTCTTTCAAAACAACTTCCAAAATGGATAGAAAAAAAAACAAGAGATTTATCTTTTGCAGTGTCAAATAAATTGAAATAAATAATTTATATTCTCATTTTACACAATTTTTTAAAATTTCCAATTTAAAAGAAGACTTTACCTAAAGAAAACTGTAAAATATATTGACAAAGAAATATACAGATGGTATATTTAATACTGTCATATGACGAGTGTCATATGGGCGATTAGCTCAGTTGGTTAGAGCATCTGCCTTACAAGCAGAGGGTCTGCGGTTCGAGTCCGTAATCGCCCACCAAGTAAGTGCCGAAATAGCTCAATTGGTAGAGCAACTGATTTGTAATCAGTAGGTTCCGGGTTCAAGTCCTGGTTTCGGCACCATATTTATGGAGAGGTAGCGAAGAGGCTAAACGCGGCAGACTGTAAATCTGTTCCTTCGGGTTCGATGGTTCGAATCCATCTCTCTCCACCATTAAGTTGCCTCGTAGCCAAGCGGTAAGGCACGAGACTTTGACTCTCGCATGCGCTAGTTCGAATCTAGCCGAGGCAGCCACGTTTGTTCCGTTAGCTCAGTCGGTAGAGCATTTGACTTTTAATCAAAGGGTCTGGAGTTCGAATCTCCAACGGGACACCATTTATTTGAAAATTGGTCACTATTTATTTGTGGTCTTTTTTTATAAAAAATTGTATTTTTGCTTATATTACAGCAAAAAGCTTAAAAAACTATTGATTTAGACAAAAATTTGATATATAATCAAATAGTCTTATAAAGGACACGTGCCTGAGTGGCGGAATAGGTAGACGCACAGGACTTAAAATCCTGCGAGTGTTATAGCTCGTGTCGGTTCAAGTCCGACCTTAGGCACCACGTTAAATTAACAGACACGGTCTGTTTTTTATATAATAACACTAACTTATTATTGACTTTTTTAATTTTAAGATGTTATAATCTATATGTCGCTTTCGAGTTAAATGAAAGCTGGTCATGGAGGAATACCCAAGCTGGTTGAAGGGTCCGGTCTTGAAAACCGGGAGGTCGCGAAAGCGGCGCAGGGGTTCGAATCCCTTTTCCTCCGCCAATTTTATTTTATATCGCGGGATGGAGCAGTTAGGCAGCTCGTTGGGCTCATAACCCAAAGGTCGTAGGTTCAAATCCTACTCCCGCAACCAA
>CAZTRB010000024.1:0-11842 GCA_964616485.1 uncultured Muribaculaceae bacterium | reverse complement strand
CAAAAAAGTAGATACGTTCCTTTTTTTTCGTGTCTACTTTTATATTATCAGTTCATAATATTTGATTTTACTCTTTTTATTTGTTAAAATTTAGATGGTGATAGTAGATGAAAAACAATTTGATAATAAGTAATGACCACGTCGTTATAGAAAAAAAAGTACAAGCTATTATAAGCAAAATAAAAGAAGATAAAGAAGTAATTAGACTAGATATGTTAGAAACTAGTATTTCTCTTTTACTTGAAGAGCTTAATTCTTATAGTTTGTTTTCTAATCCCAAAGTAGTAGTTTGCTATAATTGTTCGTTTATTGAAGGTGATTCTAATAAAGAACTTAAACTTCTAGACAAATATCTTCAACAAGAGTCTTTTAATTATTTAATTATGATCGCTAAAAGTATTTCATCTAAAAAAGAAGTGGCTACTATCGTTGAAAGAGTTCAAATGGATAATATCGAGCTATCGAGAGATGAACTTATCAAAGAAAACTTAAATAATTATAAAATGGATAAAACTACAATTAATTATCTTATCAAAGTTTGTTTAGATAATTCAGAAAAAATTATAAAAGAATTAGAAAAACTTAAGTTATATAAGTTTGATGATAAGATAATAACGATTGCCGATATTGATGACGTCGTTATTAAAGAGTACGATGAAAATGTCTTTGATTTAGTTAATGCCATTGCTAAGAGAGAAAAAGATAAGATGTTTTCTCTATATAACAGACTTATTACGAGAGAAAAAGATCACATTAACATAATCGCTAGTATCTCGAGTCAAATAAGGCTCTTATACAGCGTTAAAGTACTAAATGGTATCAGTGTAGATGAAGCTAGTGAAATCTTAAAAGTAAAGCCTAGAGCAGTTTCCATAGCACTTAACAATGCCGGAAACTTTAGTGAGAAAAAACTATTAAAGCTTTTATCTAATCTCGCTGATATGGATTATAAGATGAAATCTGGTAATTATGATAATTCATTAATGTTTGAAATGTTTTTAATGACTATTTAAAGGAGTATAAATATGTTTAAAAAAGTTTTTGCTTTTGGGTTAGTAGTTTTTATTTTAGTTTTAACTTTTCAATATGGAATAAACTATCTAAAGTTAGAACATGAAATTGAATATACGATAGTTACTTCAGACAGAAAATTTGAAGTTAGCGAAAAATACCATAAAAATAAAGAGGAAGAATACTATCTATTTAAAATTAATTATTCGGGTTCAGAGTTTATTATCGAGAATAAAAACTTATTTAATAAACAAAAGAGAGTGATTAAAGATATCGTCGCTTATGAAAAAGACGATGTTATTTGTATTTCTCTAATATATATTCAAAATAAAGAAGAGAGCATGCCAATATGTTCTAAAAATAATGAACTATATGCTTATAATAATTTTAATTATGATTTTGAAGAGTTTTTTAATAAACTACCAAACTATAAAAACAAAGAAAATGAGAGGGACAATACTTTATCTAAAGACAAAGACGTCGAATATTATAAAAACAATTTCTTAGAAACTGAAAATATCGTCTTATATGATCAAAAAAATCTTTTGCAAATAAATAATAAAGAAATACAGACTTTTAAATTTGGAATTTTTGATGTATATAAAAATGAGATGGGATTTTTATTAGATGATTATTATTTAATACCAAAATATACTTCGAATCCAGAAATAATCAATTATTTAGTTTTCGATTTAAAAACGGGTATAACAAAACAAATAGAGTTACCTGTTAAACTTTCTAAAAACATTTATATTAATGGAGTTTACGATAAAAAATTATATATATTTGATAAGAGCAAAATGATACAATTATCGATAAATCCTGATAATCGAGAAATTAAAGTAGTTGCTGATAAAGACAATATGGGAATAAATTTTAAAAACGGTGTGTTTGAGGAAATATCAGTCTATGACTTAGAAAAAGAATATGTTAAATTTTATTCAAACATTGATGCATATAAAAACATCGAGAGAGAAGAGTTTGTCTTTGAAGGATATTTTGCTATATATCGTAAAGGTCAAAGCGTTTATAAAGTTTATAGAGACTTTCCAGATAAACCGATTCTTTTATTTAAAGAAGATGGTTTAAAAGAATTACAAGCAAGTTATGATTCGGTTTATTATATAAAGGCGGATAAATTATATCGTTATGATAAATTTGGTACTTATCCTTTAATTAAAAGAGAAGAGTTTAAGTATAACTATTCAAATATTTACAGTTTATATTTTAAATAAGTAATCCTTCTCTTTAAGTAATTCAATATTTATTGTATACTATATTATATAGAATAAAATAGGGTGATCAAATGATATTAAAGAAACCATATGCTTTTTTAATTAAATATTTTAGGCTGATACATTTGATATTAGTCGGTTTAATAACGTATATAATTATCAAGACATGGGGAGTTATATCGTTTTTATCTGAGTATATTTCTAAGAAACAAAGTATTGGAGCAATGGATAAGTATAATGCTTCTTTCGTTAGTGTTCTCTTAATAACGGTAATAGCTCTCGTTATCTTTATAATTTCTTTGATTTATTATCTACTTAAACATAAAAAGAAACCTAGAGCAGCATATCTAACTTTACTTATTATTTATCCAATTCTCTTAATCGGTTTTTTATATGTTTCAAATTTTATCTATGAATTACAATTTATAACACCAGATATTCGAGCAACAAGTTTAATAAAAGATATTTTTTACGGAATCTTTTTTATACAACTTCCTATATTAATTTTAATTATAGTTAGAGCAGTCGGATTTGATATAAAGAAATTTGATTTTAAAAAAGATATCATGGAACTAGATATTTCTTCGGCTGATAATGAAGAATTTGAATTTCAGTTAGGTCTAGATACCGAAGATATAAAAGCAAAAATAAGAAAACAAAAGAGATATTTCAAATATTTTTATAAAGAAAATCAAATAATATTTGTTCCTATATATATTGTTGTCGGACTTTTTCTATTTATAAATTTAGTTAGCTATGTCATAACTAGAGATGTGATATATAAAGAAAACACTACTTTTTCAACGAATAGTTATGATATAAAAATAACTGAAAGTTTTAAGACCAAGGTAGATAATAAAGGCAATAAAATTAAACCAAATAAGTTTTATATTATTTTAAAGATAACTTATACTAATAAAACCGATAATAAATTAAGAATTAATCTTGATAATGCTAAACTAAGCTATGATAATTATCATGACGTGACACCGACCTTATTAGTATATGAGAATTTTAGAGAATTTGGAGTGCCTTATTATAGTCAATATATACCTGCAAAAGAGACACGAAACTTTATCTTCGTCTATGAGTTAGACAATAGTTTTTATGATGATAGCTTCTTAATTAAATATTTATACGATATAAAAAGAGTAAATAATGAGATAGCTTACATGACTAGAAAGGTTAGATTGAAGCCAAAAGAGTTTAAAGAAATAGAAGTTAAAGAGACAAAAACTTATGATGAAGAATTGCTTTTAAAAGATAGTTTGTTTAAAAATACAAAGATATCGATTAGTAGTGTCGAGATTAATAAAAGCTTTGATTATAAAGTAGTATGGTGTAAAAAAGGTGAATGTAATAATTATTACTACCAAATAAAACCTAGACTAAATAAAGTATATGAAATGTCGGTAATGAAGATAAAATATGACATAGAGTTTGATCCGTCTTTAGGTAAAAACTATAACATGTATGATTTTATTTCTAGATATGGGACAGTAAGATTTTTCGTCGATGGAGAAGAATATAATAACAAATTAGAATTATATAACGTAGCACCATTTCCAACTGAAAACGTCGCATTTGTTGAAATTAGAGACAAAGTAAGAAAAGCAGAAAAAATATATATCGACTTTACAATAAGAGATAAAAAATATAGTTACTTAGTATTTGAAAAAGTAGAAGAGAAAGAGGATGAATAGGTCTTCTTTTTTTATTTTATAGCCTAAATGATTGACTATTCTCAATATCTGTTATAAAATTAATTTGTAATAAACATTGTATTAAATGGGTCTATAGCCAAGTGGTAAGGCGCGGGACTGCAACTCCCTCATCGTTGGTTCAAATCCGACTAGGCCCTCCAAATTTAAACTAAAGCCATTGGTAAATATATCAATGGTTTTATTTTTTTAAATGTTAGTGTATAATAATCGTAATTTGGTTTTAAAAACTTTTTCAGGGGGATCTAATGATATTAGAAGAATATAGTGCTTTAACTAAAGGAAATTACGAAGGCCCTTTAGATAAGTATTTTAATACTAAAACACTACAAAGATTAAAAGGCAAAGGTCTTTTTTGTGGTATGGATTATGTAGGGATTAAACAGATGCAACCAAAACAATATTATTCAAGGTTTGATCATTCGAAAAATGTCGCTTATTCTGCATGGGCTTTATCAGAAAACCTAACGGTTGCTTTAGCTGGAGCTTTTCATGATGTTGGTACACTTTCATTCGCACATGTTAATTCCTTTAAAAAAGGACAAGCATTAACCCAAGAAAATGACGAATTAGATGTTAAAACAGTTCTTTTACAAGATAAGGAATTATTAGAGTATTTAAAAGAAGATAAAATTGAACTTGAAGATGTGGTTGATTATTCTAAATATCCTTTATTAGATAAAGAAATTCCCTCATTATGTTTGGATAGAGTCGATGGCATTTTAGCAACATGTCTTTTTTGGGCGGGTACTCACTCAATTGAAGAAATTCAGAAACTGTATTATATGCTTACTTATTTTGAAAATTTGAATGGGATGTGTTTTGACATTAACTCGGATCGACTTCTTAACTTTAATGGAGAAATTGTCTTAACTGAACATGATATTACAGCTGATTATGAAGATTGGTTTGCAGCTATTAATATATATAGTAAAATGCTTCTATCAAAAGAAAATCGTTACTTAATGGAAGTGTTTGGTATGGTATTAAATTATTATGAAGACGTTGGGATATTTAATGAAAAAGACTTGTTTTCTTTGAGTGAAGATGAAATTATATCCACAATATCGGATAGTAAATATAGGGATGTATGGTTAGATTTTATTAGTGTTGATAAAGTGGATTATGCAAATGATAGTAATCATGGATTGATAATTCATTCCAAACCCAAAATAAGGCAAGCTAATCCTCTTTGCTTTGGCCAAATGGAGGTTTGTGAAATTGATGGAATATCAGGAGACTTTTATCGTGAGTTAAATAATTTAAGCGAAGAGATCTCCTTAGTTTCTAAACCTCTTGTTGGAAATTTAATCGATAATACGGTTAAAATCTTGTCTAAATATAAAAAACCGGTTCCTCCAAGAAATGCATAAAAGAAAAGTTGCGAACTTCTTTTTAAATCGGTATAATTAAGTAAAATTGAACTCTTAATTCAGTAAATAAACTATTGTTGTTTAAAAAATTATAATAGTTTTATCTTTTATAATAATAGTGTATAATAGTCGTAATAAGAGAGGTATATTTATGATTAAACCAAAAATGTTAGAACATGGGGATAAAGTCGCCATGGTTAGTTTATCTTCAGGTAGTATTGGGGAAGCCGATCGACTTCACAAATACCATATTGCTAAGAAAAGATTAATGGAAGAGTTTGGATTAGAATTAGTTCCGATGCCCAATTCTTTAAAAGGTAAAGAATATATTTATGAGCACCCTGAAGCTAGAGCAGAAGACTTAATGATGGCTTTTAAAGACGATACGATAAAAGGTATTATTTGTGCTATTGGTGGAGATGATACCATTAGAACTTTACCTTATATTGACTTAGATGTAATTAGAAATCATCCAAAAGTTTTTATGGGATATTCTGATACTACCGTGAACCATTTAATGATGAATAAAGCTGGTATAGTATCTTTTTATGGTCCGACAATAACTGTTGAATTTGGTGAATACGTAAAAATGTTTGATTATACAAAAAAAGCAGTTTTAGATATTTTGTTTAACGACCAAGACAGATACGAGATAAAATCTAGTGAATTTTGGTCAGATGACTTCGTGCCTTGGAGTGAGGAAAACGTTAATATTGGTAAAAAATTAAGACCAGAAGAACATGGCTTTGAAGTTCTTCAAGGTAGTGGTTATATTGAAGGACAACTTTTAGGAGGATGTATAGATGTCTTTCCAATGGTTGTTGGAACGAAAATATGGCCTACTTTAGAAGAATGGGAAGGAAAAATTTTATTAGCTGAAACTAGTGAAGAAAAATTACCACCCAATCTAATTTCTTACTATTTAAGAAACCTTGGCGCCCAAGGAATTTTTGATGTTATTAACGGAATTGTAGTCGGTAAACCACAAGACGAAAAATATTATGAAGAATATAAAGACGTATTTAAAAAGGTCTTGAGAGAATACAAACGAGAAGATTTATCAGTATTATACAATGTTAATATTGGTCATGCATTTCCAACGGGAGTATTGCCGTTAGGAACTAACGTAGTATCGATTTAGATGAAAAAAGAATGTATTTAACGGAGTCACCAGTAATATCTGCAAGAAAACAACGACAACTTTAAATTTAATATGCGTTAAATAAAGAGAGGACTTTGTATAATAGTTTATGGAAAATAAGTTTAGATGTTTTGGCAGTGGAAGTTCTATATATGAAGAATATCATGATTTAGAATGGGGAAGGGAAGTTCGTGACGATAATAAACTTTTCGAGATGTTAATCTTAGAAGGAATGCAAGCGGGTTTATCTTGGATAACTATTTTAAAAAAGAGAGAATATTATCGAGAAGCTTTTGATAATTTTGATTCTAAAAAAATCGCCTTATATAATGATGAAAAGATAAAAGAACTAATGGAAAATAAAAATATAATTAGAAATAAATTAAAAATTAATGCGATTATAAATAATGCGAAGATATTCGAAGATATTAAGAAAAAAGACGAATCATTTAGTAACCTCGTTTGGAGTTATGTCGATTACAAACCTATTACTGGACATTGGAAGACTTTAGAAGAGGTCCCGACAAAGACGCATATTTCAGATAAAATGAGCAATGATTTTAAAAAGATGGGGTTTAAATTTTTTGGTTCGACTATAGCTTATTCTTTTATGCAGGCTGTAGGTATGGTAAACGATCATGTTATAAATTGTTCGGTATACAAAGAATTATCGAAATAATAATAAATTTATAAAGAAACGACTTTAATAGTCGTTTTTTTAATTATTTTTAGGAAAAATAATATTTATAAATAATAATGTTATTGAGGAGGTGAAATTTGAAAAGGTATCCTTGTGTTTTACAAGAAGGTATGAAAGATTGCGGGGTAGCTTCACTATTAACTATTATTAAAACTTATGGTGGTGTTGTTCCTAAAGAGCATTTGAGAGTACTTACTAATACGACCAAAAATGGTGTCAACGCTTTTTCTTTAATTGAAGCAGGAAAGATTTTAGGGTTTGATGCCAAAGGCGTAACGGGTAGAGTTTTTGATATAGATAAGAAAAATCTTCCTTGTATAGCACATGTTATCATCGATAATAAATATAAACATTTTGTAGTAATTCACGAGATAGACAAAATAAAAAATAAAATAGTTATTGCTGATCCAGCTAAAGGTATTCAAAATATGACAAGAGAAGAGTTTGAAGAAATAGCCACAAATAATTATTTATTTTTCATCCCTAACAAAGAAATACCTAAAATTATATATGATAATAAAATATACGAAATAATCCATGATTTTATTATCAACAATAAAAATACTGTAATAATAACTTTATTTTTTTCTATAATAATAACGCTTTTTAGCATTATGACTTCTTATAGTATGAAAATAGTTATAGATCGGGTCTTTAACTATAATTCATTATCTAATCTATATGTTATTTCTTTGATTTTTATTTTCGTTTATTTAATTAAAAATATTACAGAATATTATCGTAATTTAATAATAATGTTTGTAAGTAATAAACTTGATTTTCAACTTACGAACGAGACTTTTTCACACATACTTTCACTTCCTCACTTATATTATAAAAACAGAACAACGGGAGAAGTACTATCTAGAATAACTGATTTAAGCGAACTAAGAGAAATAATAAGTTATGTAATAGTAACACTTTTTATAGATGTAATTTTATTTATATTAAGTTTAACTTTTTTATTTTTATTGAACTTTAAAATGACTTTTACGATTATAAGTATCTTAATATTTTATATTTTTCTAATGATAATCTTAAATAGATTTATAAATAGTAAATTTAGGATTGTTAAAGAAGAAAACAGCATTGTTAACTCATATATGATTGAATTAATTAATGCCATTGATACGATAAAAGGCATGAATATAAAAGAAGAAGTAAAAGAAAAGTTTTCTTTAAAATATGACTCTTACTTAAATAGTGGATATTCATTAAGTAAAATAGCAAACTATCAAAACTTTACTTCAAATCTTTTTGATTCGTTACTAAATATCTTATTGATAATAATTGGTGGAAAACTCGTTATTTCAATGAATTTATCATTGGGAAGCCTTATTACATACAGTTCGATTTTAATCTATCTATTTTCAGCTACAAAAAATTTGATTGGAATAGATATAATGATTAAAAAATCTAAAATCGTAATAGATAGGATTAATGAACTGTTAAATATAAAGAGAGAAGACCAAGAATTTAGTAAAGGAGGAATCTCTTACATTGATGGGGCATTTGAGATAAGAAACTTAGACTATTCATATAACAAGAGAGATTATTTGTTTAAAAAATTGAATTTCAAAGTATCAAAAGGAGAAAAAATTT
Source organism: uncultured Muribaculaceae bacterium (assembly GCA_964616485.1). Taxonomy (GTDB): domain Bacteria; phylum Bacillota_I; class Bacilli_A; order RF39; family UBA660; genus RUG13868. The sequence goes on along the minus strand of CAZTRB010000024.1, from coordinate 3,059 downwards.
TAATGTTGGGTAAATCAGGTAGTGGTAAAAGCACTTTTGCTAAAATATTGGCAGGTTATTTAAAGATAGATAGGGGATATATAATGATCGATAATAACGACATAAATGATTATAGTATGGACACGATTAGAAAAAATATTACTTATGTATCGCAAAATGAATTTCTATTTACTGATAGTATTTATAATAATATAGATTTTATTAAAACACGTGACGAAAAGGAAATCTTAAAAACTTGTAAATTATTTACGGTAGATGAAATTATTAAAAATAAAAGTAGTGGTTATAATTCTTTATTAGAAGAAAACGGTTCCAATATAAGCGGTGGAGAAAGGCAAAGAATTATTCTTTCTCGAACATTTTTAAAAGATAGTTCTATTTATATATTAGATGAGTCTTTTAGCGAGATAGATATTTTAAAAGAGAGACAAATTCTTAACAATATATTTGAAAAATATAAAGATAAAACAATTATCGTTATCTCGCATCGAAAAGATAACTCTGATTTATATGATAGAGTAATTGACTTTAATTTGGAGTTAAATGGAAATTAAAGAATATAACGATAGTTTTAAATATAAAGAGTTTAATCTTCTTAAACCACTAATAATAATCGTTGTTTTGCTTTTAGTTTTAATAATAATCTTATTTGAAAAAAAAAGGATTATAACATATTACTCAAATAGCATGTTTTATTTCGAAAAAAAATTTATTACTTTCGTTAAATTAGAAGATTTATCGACTTTCACTAGTAATAAAGAAATTTTAATCGAAGGCGACATCTATGAATATGAGATAAAAGAAATATCAAAAGAAACAAAACAAGAATTTGATCAGCTTTATAAAGAAGTCAAATTCGAAATAAGAGAACCGACTAAATTATTAAAAAAAGAAAATAATTATTATAACTATAATATAGTCTTGAAAAAAGAATCTATTATAAGTTATATTTTTAAAACAATTACGGAGGAATAATGAAAAATATATCAAAAGAAAATTTAGAGAAACTTGAAGGAGGGATCTCTGTTTGGCTTGGTATCGCTATCGTCACTGCTGTCATTTTTGTGGTAGGAGTAGTCGATGGTTATGTTAGGCCATTAAAGTGTAACAATTAAAAATTTAAAATAGGAGGAAACATGGAAGATTTAAAAATAGCAAAATTGTATTATGTAGAAGGAGGAGCAACTATATCTGGTACACTAGTTAATGCATTTTCAACAGGAATAAAGACGATACTAGATGTAGGTCGAAGTTTTGGTACCGCTATTAGAAGAATCAGTTTAGGTAAATTGTGTGAGTTATGATAAGGGAATATGTTAAAGACAACAAAAGGATGATATTTTTAATTTTAATAGCACCTTTTGCAATGCATCTTTTAAACGTAGCAATGATTTTTATCTTTAATATCGGTACAATTATAGGTACGTATTTTAGAATAATATATCAAGGGTTCGTTTGTTAATACAGTTTCATATAATTTTATCAAAAAGAGCTTTTGCTCTTTTTTATTTACTATTTTCTTTTTTCAATAATATATAGTATAATGTTTATATATATGTTAGGAGAAACGATGATGAGAAAGATATATACAGGTATTGATATTGGCAGTGACAGTATAAAAATAGTTGTAACTGAACTTATAAAAAATAAGTTTCATATTTTAGCATCTTCTTCTAAAAAATCACGCGGATTAAAAAGAGGATTAGTCGTAGACCATGATATTGCTGTAGAATCATTAAAAGAAGCATTAGATGAGATAGAAAAAACTTTGGGAACTAAAATAAAAAAAGCTTTAGTAACGGTTCCGACAAATGATAGTAGATTTACTATTGTCGAAGAAGAGATAGATTTAGAAGAAGAAATAAGTGGTGATGATGTCGTTTCGCTTTTAAATAGTGCGTCTTTAAACAAAATTAAAGAAGGCGAAGAGATGGTTTCCTTGTTTCCTATAGCTTATATGCTTGATCAAAAGAAATTTACTGAAAATCCTATTGGAAAAAAAGCAAAACATTTTGGTGTGAAAGCACTATTAGCAGTAGCTCCTAAAAAACAAATATACGATATATTTCAAATATTTTATGAACTTGATGTCGAAGTTATTGATATTACTTTTGGTTGTATCGGAGATTATTATGAAGCAAAGACCGCTGATACAGATAACAAAGTTGGCGCAATTATAAATATCGGTTATGAAAAAATGGATGTTTCTGTTTTTAATAAAGGGATATTAATTAAAACGGGAATTATTAACTTAGGAAGTAAAAATGTTGATAAAGATATTTCATATATATATGGAATCAATAATGAAAATGCGAGAGAATTAAAAGAAAAATTTTCTTCTAGTAGTAGAAGATATGCTGATATAAATGAATCTCTTGAAATAAATATAAGTGAAGAAGAAAAATTTAGCGTTAATCAGTATGAAATAAGCAAAAATGTTGAAGCTAGAGTAGCAGAATTATTAAAAATTGCAAAAAAAGAGATAAATAACTTAACAAACCGTAAAATAAGTTATATAATTGTTACAGGAGGCATAACTGAACTTTTAGGAGTAAGTTATGTTGTGGAAAATGTTTTAGGTATTAATGCAACGACACTTAATTCGACAACGATTGGAGCTCGAAGCAATAAATTTTCTAGTGTTATGGGAATGATTAAATACTATCATGCAAAAAAACAGTCACAAATGAAAGACGTTTCTTTTATTGAAAAAGAAGATATTAGTTCAATATTAGATAATAAAAGAAGCATGCTTGATTTAGAAGATGATACAATTATTAGTAAAATATTTGGATATTTTGCTAATAACTAAGGAGGGAATACGATGTTTGGTGGATTAGAAGTAGACCAATTAGCAAAAATCAAAGTAATTGGTGTCGGTGGTGGTGGAGGTAATGCTATTAATAGCATGATTGAAACCGGTGTTAAGGGAGTAGAGTTTATAGCTGCAAATACTGACTTGCAAGCATTAAATGCTTCTAGAGCCGATGTCAAACTTCAACTTGGTAAGACGGGATTAGGAGCAGGATCAAAACCTGAGATAGGAAAAGAAGCAGCGT
>CAZTRB010000023.1:0-12961 GCA_964616485.1 uncultured Muribaculaceae bacterium | reverse complement strand
TCACGTTATCACCTAATTAATACTATACCATAAAAAAAGAGTTTATTTAAACTCTGTTTTTGTGGCTAAATCTATCAATCAAATTATTATAAAACTTTATAAGTTTTAAGGCCTGTTGTTCCCAATTAAATTCTTGATCTATGGCTTTAATAGCATTTTCCGACATCTTTTTTTGTAATTTAGGATCTTTTAAAATTTTTAATATTTTCCTTTTTAGTCCAACAACATCATCAGGACTAACATATAATCCACATTCATATTTATCAATTATATATTTACATATTTCAAAATCTGTTGAGATAACAGGTAATCCATAAGATAAATATTCGAAAAATTTAGTATTACCAAAGGTACCTTGCTTATAGTTAGAATTAGGGCGATAAGAACTTATACATAGCCCGATGCTAGATTTTAAATATAATTCTTTTATTTGTTGTCTATTTAAATATCCCAAAAACTCCACTTTTCCATTTGAGGGTAAACTTTTTAAATATTCAATATATTTTTCATCACCTTGACCAGCAACTCTGAAAGAAGTTGATTTAATTTCTGACAAAGCTTCTATAATTATATCAATATTCCAAAATTTTTGAATTCCCCCAACAAAACATACTGAATTATCAAACTCCTTTTTAACTAAGTTAGTATTTTTTGAGGGATAATTGGTAATTACTTCAACGTTATTGTGATTTTGTTTTAACCTTTCACTTATATGTGGCGTAACTGTTATTATTCCATCTGTTAAATTCACCACTTTTTTTTCATAATATGAATATAATATCGATATAAATTTTCTAAATTTTTGTGGTATCCATTTTTTTTCTAAAATGATACTTGGGTAATCTTCATGTGAATCAAATACAACCAATTTTTTGTTTTTCTTTAAGGGTTTTATTATTTTCAATAATTCAGGGTCATGCAAATGATAAACATCCGCATCTATATCCAATGCTTTTGATAATATTAGATTATTGTTAGTAAAAAATCTTTTGATTCGTTTTTTTGGATTGGTGTTAGTAGATATTATTGTAACACCATCTTTCATTTCGTCTTTCAATGTGTCAGAAACTAACAAAAACACCTCATACCCTGCTGATACTAAACTTTGACATTCTTTATAAAATATTCGATTATCATACCTTGAGTGAGCGCTAGTGATATGACAAATTTTGTTATGAGCCATTATTAATATCCCCTTCATCATATTCAATATAAACCGAACTATTATTGTCAGAAATCTTTTTTGCCGGAATACCTGCTATTGTACAATTCCCTTCCACAAACGAAGAATTTACAACTGAGTTTGCTCCAATCACAATATTTTTCCCTATAGTAATCGGACCAAATAATTTTGCCCCCGGGCCAATATATACATTGTCTCCAATTATTGGGGCCCCACTTTTACCTCTTACTGGAGCAGTCCCAATATTAGTACAGACGTGAATACGACAATTTTTCCCGATTTTGGCATTACCACTTACAACAATAGTTCCGCTATGAACTATACAAAGACCTGGTCCAAACACATTTAAAGGAATTGTCCAATTATATTTTGCACACAATATATTATGTTTAATGCGTAAAATTTTACACCACAACTTACCAAACCCCTTATTTCTACAATTAAGCCAATATTCAGACTTCCTTAAACTTTTATAAAATTTAATTCGATATTCACCAATACTATTATACCATTTTATATCATGTATTCCTGTTGAAATTAAATCTCTTTTCAAATAATATTTATAATCAGACTTTGACATAATCATAATTATACTATCCTCCTTTAACTATATTTTCAATTATATTTATCAATTTTGCAGTTAATTGTTCTCTTGAATATTTATTGTCTTTAGCAATTTTGATTCTTTGAGAAGAACTATTATAAACTTTCTTAATTGCATTTTCTATTTCCGATATAGACTTCGGATCAACTACTTCAATATGTTTGAAATCTTTACACACTTTGTAAAGTTCATTTGATTTATTTGTAATAGCTAAAACTGGTTTTTCACAACCAAGATAATCAAATATCTTTCCCGTTTGTTCTAAGCTGCGATTACCGGAAATAACAACCAGAAGGTTTGCACCTTTACAATATTTCAATACTTTACTATATGGTAAAAATCCAGGTAAAATTGAATTAAATTTATGTTTGTTTAGCATTTCGCAAATTTTTTCTTCTCTTTCTCCTATATGCATAAATTCTATTTCATAATCATTAGCGTTTAATTTATCAATAGCCTTAAAAAGTAATTCGGGGTTGCGAAAACCAGCAGATACTTCAAACTTACCAGTATACAATATTGTAAATTTTTCAAACTTTTCGGGGTTGATTAATTGAAAGTCTTCAATATCATATCCATTAGTTATTGTATGAAAGCGTTTCTTTATTTTAGGATATTTAGATTTATAAAACTTAGTCATTACATCGTTAACGGATATAATAGCCGACGCTTTATTCACGGTATATTTTTCCATAACTTTATCTATTTTTATTTTTAATTTTGTTTTAACAGAAGCAGACTTGTCATCGTAATTTAATATCCACGGGTCTCTAAAATCTATAATATACGGTATTTCGAATTTTTCATAGATATATCTGCCGATTGGTAAAATGTAAAATGGCCCCCCAGTGATAAAAACCACAGATGGGTTTGTTTCCTTTATTATGTTGGGCAAGGCTTTTTTAGCAGCAAAATAGAAGTCTAGTGAAGGAAATTTTTTATACGATGATTTAAAATTTAATTTGTACATTTTCACATTTTCGGGAATATCGCGTAATAAACTTTTATCCATATTTTGATGTTCTAGTTGGCTTGGAGTTATAACCGAAATATCATAATTGTTTTTAGATAAAAACTTTGCAAATTTAGTAACTCTAAAAGTTCCTATTCCGCCTTGAGGTGGAAATACTGGCGCAATTATTAAAATATTTTTTTTATGACTAGAAAATTGTTTCCGTGGAATTTTAATTTTATAATCATTCAATATAAACAAAACCAATAACAAAGGATAAAGTCTATATGAATGGAAAAATCCTGCGGGATACATATACAATAATGACATTCCAGCCAAGGCATAGAATAAAGATTTTTGTTCTTTTGAATATGTTTTCACTGCCAATAAAGGATATAAAAACAATAACAAAAACAATAATATTCCGACACTTCCATATCTAACAAAAACCAATATATATTCGTTATCATAATTAAGTTTTTCTGAAAAAAACTTTTTATCTGGACCGTTGCCAATAAATATTTTTATTTTTTTATAAATTTTGGGATTTAAAAATTTTGATTTAGAATCAGTTTGACTTGATTTATCAATTTCTTCCATCTCTAATTTATAACTAGTCCAGAAATCAGACCTAATATCATTTCTTTCTTCCCAACTATTAATCTTCCCAAACGTCACCAAAACTTTTAAACGCCAAGTTAAATGATCTGGCATTACAAACAATACCCCTATTTCGACGAGTAAAATTATTAACAAAACTTTAAAGGTTTTTACAATTTTATGTTTATTGCTTTCAAAATAAAATAAAAATGCAACAATCAGCTCTCCGACAATTGTAATAATAAAACCCGTTCTAGAAGATGTCATGTATAAAACTATATGAAATAAAACAGTTAGTATATAATTTTTCTTATTAAAAGGTTTTTTTAAAATGTCCGCAAACACAAAAACTATTGCTAACGCCAAAACAAATGCAAACACATTTGGATTAGCGGTCAAACCAACAGCCCTTGGATATGGATAATTATTAACTAAAGTTACATATTGTGTAGGAGCTATTATTTTTATATATAATTCATTCATATTAAAGAGGTTGAAAAACTGAGTTATAGCAACAACCGAATTAATAACCAATAACAGCAACATAAACTTTTTCAAAAACAAATAATTTTCTTCACCCTCTATAAGCATTAAAAAATTGGCCAGAATAATCATATATAAAATAATTCTAAAAACTTCAAAAACATTTGTAAAATAAAAACCTCCCCCTGCTAAAATTGACAAAACAAAAGATATTAACACAACTACAAAAAACAATATTAAAATCAAAAAATATTTTTTTAAAAACGTTTTTTCTTCGATTTTTTGAATCAAATTCTCTTTTCTTTTGTAAATTAAATAAGAAAAAAGAAAAACTGAAAACAAAAATAAAACTTTAGAGTGTGTAATAGAACCAATAATTATTGCTTCGTTATAAATTAAAATTAAAATCATATATATTGCTAAAAATACATTGTTTTTTATCATTTAAGGCCTGCGCTTTCTATATAATGCATTGCATTTTTTTCCCACGTAAACTTTTTTGCTGTTTCAATCGCATTTTTCCTGGTTGTGTCATCATTACTAGCAAAAATATGCTTTATAGTTTTAGTTATATCTTTTACATTTGGGTTTATTAAATATCCATTATAATTGTTTATTATTGTACCGTCAATCCCCTCACCTATAGTTCCGATTACAGTGCAACCATTAAGCATCGCCTCTAAATAAATTAAACCGAAGCCTTCCGGTTGACTAACCATGGCATATACCTTGGAATTAGATAGTATCTCGAATACTTTTTCATTTGAAATACGACCCAAAAATTCAACCTTTTCATTTAAAAACAAATCGGATACAATGTTTTTTAATCTTTCCTCTTCTGAGCCGGTTCCTATTATTGTTAATTTGGCTTTAGGATATATTAAAGAAATGCTTTTGAAAGATTGAATTATTAAATCTATGTTTTTAAGCGGAACTAAGGATGTCCCTGTCACTATATTATAATTATCATTATTAAGTTTTAATTTCGAGTTATTTATACCATTATAAATGACTTTGGAATTTTCTATGTTTATATTTTTTAATTGATTCAATAACTTAGGACTTACACATATAAATAAATCAATAAGTTTACTTATTTTAGTTATTTCTTTTTTTCCAAAGTGTGTTTTATAACTACTATTAAATGAGGTTCCGTGAAGAGTAACAAATGTATTAAGATTATATTGTTTTTTTAACAGATATGCAGCATAACCTTCAATCTTATAATAATGCGCATCAATTAATACTACATTATATTTTTTTAATAATTGACTAATTGTTTTATTGACAGTTTTATAATATAAAAAACCGTTAACATTAAAACAAGTTTTATCAAACAAAGTAGAAAAACTTATTCTATTAAAATAATAAATAGTAATTCCATCTATAATTACTTTACTTTTTTTTACTTGCTTTTTTTTAAAAAATGGAAACCATGGTGAAATAGCAAATACAATAACGTTAAATCCTGCTAATTTTAACGCTTTTGAATGCTCAAAAACATAAGAAACGAAGGGTTCTTCGCTTGGGGTTAAACGAGTTAAAACAATTATCGTCTTTTCCATTTGTTCACACTCCTTTTTACCATATTCAATATTTTAGAAAAAAGTAAATATCGCTTTTCATAATTTTTAAATTCACGATGACTTCTTTCAAAATTATTATTCACAATTTTTTTAAACTCTTCTTTAGTAATGTCAATTTTATTGATAAATTCATCAATGTCTTGTTTCATTTGTTTAGAACCAATGTAAGTATTTTTTGATAGTTGTTTTAATGCCTGTTTACGTGTCATTTGTCCCGCAACAATTAAACTTGACAAATGGGCTTTAAGTTTAACTACTCCAAATTTTTGAGGTAATAAATATCCTTGGTATAATCTAGTAAAAGAACTTTCAGTGTGTTTTCCGCCATAATACATAAATCCAATCTCTTTTTGCAATATTTCTAAAGCTTCTATTTTATTGTAATTAATACAGTTTAAAGGTCTTATTTTTTTTAAACGTAATAAATAAGGTTGAATTAGATACAAAGACCAAAAATTATATGGTTTCGTTTCTTTTAATTTAATTCTCCCATATTTTGTATGAATATCCTTTAAATTTCTACCATCCATGGCATTAAACGCCCATTCACGCGGAAGTATGCTTTCACTTGAAAAATTTCCACCGCCAATAAAATCCTTAATGTTATATTTTAATGCATGCTTATATAATTGGTTGAAAAAAACATTATCTTGTGGAACGTCTTGATTGATTACTTCGCTTAAAAAATAAGACCGTTGAAGTTCGTACATTTCTTTATTATCAATTTTCACAACTTTCAAATCAATATCAAGGTTTTCGCACAATATTTTAATGTTTTTTTCTGCTATTTCAGTATTCCACCCCGCATTTACGTGAATACCCAACATACGCAAATTATATTTTTTTTTCAAAAAATATGCACAATATGCACTATCTATACCTCCACTGATGCCAATAACACAATCATAATCTTTATTTTTATTTTTCTTTTTCAATTTATAGATAATATTATCTAATTTATCTGTTCCTTTAGGTATCCATTCTTTAGGTTTCCTTTCAATTGCCTCAGTACAAAAATTGCAATAACCATTTTCATCAAATATTATGTTTGTTCTAATATTATCCATAACACATCTTGTACAAACTCTAATTTTTTTCATTTTTTCACTCTGTTTTAGTTTAACATAACGATGTTTTATTATCAACTACAATCTTGTTAAAATACCATTAAAAATCTATCTTTTTTTGCTTCTTTTATTTAACAACTTTATGTAATCCGAGCCAATAAACAAAGTATATGAGGGGGATTTATATTGAATTGTTTTAAAAACATAATCTCTAAATTTAAAATAGCCATAAAAATTAAGTGGGTCTTTAAAATACACTTTAAATAACAACATAGTTTTAGGAAGTTTAATTTTAGTTTTATTATTAGTTTTTGTTTGATAAATTGGAGCATAATCCATCAATTCTTTATATTTATAATTGGCAAAATTTTCAAAAAAGCTTCTTTGAAATTTCTTTTCTAATGGCAAACTTTGAAAAACATTTATTAAATTAAAATCCCAAAACGGAAGAAACCACTCCAAACCATAATAATCATATGTTCTTATTGAATTTACAATATATTTTGTTTGTCTTTCATTATAATTCCAATTTTCATAATAATTGCAGGCTGTCACATTTGAAATTATCCGATTTTTATCTTTAATATTAAAATAATTTAACAAGTCTTTTTCAAACTCGAAATTTTTCGTTCTGTATAAGTTATAATTATTTGATTTTATTGTTTCAATTACCGAATTAAATTGATTGTTTCCTTTCATTAAAAGATTATTCAAATGACCACCCGAAATAAAATCTAAAGTATGACCAGGGATTACAACACTATCTCGAGATATCATGTCTTTTGAAAGTAAATAATCAATTGCCTCCCACTCTTGAAGATGTGGGATAGAATAACCTCTACCTAAATAATCCGCCATCAATTCAAATTCTTTTTTACTATTATACTTTTTTCTCATAGATGAATTTTTATAGGGCACAAAAATCCATTTCAAATTTAAAAATTTGGCTACCTTTTCTGATATTTGCGATTCCTCATTACCCTTTCTACCATAAGTATATGTTATTGTGTTAGAATAATTTAGTTGTTTTAAATAATATGCTATCAAACGAGAATCGTGTCCACCACTTAAAGGGATTATAGCTGTTCTTCCATTTAAATATATTATTAACTTTTTAAATATTTCAATTAATACTTCGTCCAATTCCTTAAATTTTTGGCGTTCGTTTATTTTTAAATTTTTTGATTGTTTAAATTCAAAATATTTGTGTTTAGATATTGTTTTATCAAATCTAATCTTTAATATTTGAGAAGATTCTATTTGATATACACCATTATATAATGTTAATTCGCCAGAAACATATCTTAATAGTTTTATCTCTTTAATTGATTTTATATTTAATTTTGAAAACGATTTTACATTATCAGTTATTAAAATTTTATTATTAGATATTTCATAAAAAACAGGGAAAGACCTAATTATATCCGAAATTATCAAAATTTCTTTTGAAGTCTTTTTAACTATTGAAAAAAAGCCTAAATTGGTTTTTATTAATTTTAATATTTCTTCATTGGACATTTTATGAATCAACATTGCAAGTTCTTGTTTTTGATATAATGTGTTTTTATAAAATATATATCCTATCACATGTGTTTCTTGTTCATTGTACCATTGATAGGCATTATTAAAATTTAAATCTATTTTAAACATTTTGCTTATTTCCTTTTTGTTTAAATAAAATTAAAACATATACCATATATATAATAGAAGTAATAACATGTATTAAAGTTGTTGATAATGCGGCTCCCATAAAACCCCATTTTTTTATAAAGAAAACATTTAATATAATATTAATAATGATTGAAGTAATATTAACAACCAAATTTACTTTAACCTTTTTCATAGTATAAATAACATTAGACACCGGAATCTTAAATGTTGCAGATACAAAAAATCCAACAATTAAAATTATATAAGTACTTAAACCCGGTAAATATTTAACTCCAAATAAAGTAGATATAACAATTTTCCCAAAAAGAATTAAACCCACGCTCATAATTCCATATATGAAGATACCATTAAAAATCATTTTCTTAAAATTGCGTTTAATCCATTCTATGTTTTTGTTGTTTTTAATAAAATAAGGTGAAATATATATTACAACACTAGTTGGTATAAAAGCTAGATTTATAGGAATAGACGATGCAACTTTATAAATCGCAACACTTGTACTTTCAGCCATCAGCAGACCAACTAAAAAAGTATCGACGATTAATAGCAAACCACCTATTGTATTATTCAATTGGGTAAATAAAGCAAAACCAAAAAACTCTTTCTTTTCTTGTTTTGTAATTTTAGATTCTTGATAAGTTTTAAATTTTGATAAACTATCTTTGATTAGGTATATTCCCAAAATAAGTGTCAACAAATTAAAAACATAAACTGAAATTAATGCGCCAATCACTCCCCATGTATAAGCGAAAATTATTAAAAAAACATAATTAAAAGCTGTTGATACGACTTGAAATAATGCGTACCTTTGATTTTGAAGGTTAGAGCGTAAAATCATAGGTATAAACAAGTTGAAATTTGATAATATTGGTAACAAAAATAAAATCGGAGTTAAAACTTTTGCTTCTCGAATTGTAAACGGATAAAAAAGGGGAGAAAATAAGATTAAAACGGCACTAATTCCTGATGCGAATAGCAATATTTTTAAAGCAAGATTAGCAAAAGCAACTTGTTTTTTAATATTGTTTTTGTTTTCTAATAAATATTGTAAAAGAGCATTGCTTGCTCCAAAATCGCATAATAAATATAAAATAGATATAGAATTTAAAACATAAACATAAAGTCCATAACTATTTTGGGTTAAAATTCTAACTAATGCTGTACCACCCAAAAATGCAAATATCTTTGAAAAGATATTTGACATAAAAATCGAATAAAAACCCGTTGTTTTTAATTTAAATAATTGTTGTTTATATTTTTCTTTAATATTTTTTATTAGTTACTCCTTTTTAAAAAATCTACCTATAAAATCAGTTGTTGCAACATTTTTAAGCGGCATTTTTACTGGTTTTTTAGTTTTCGATGATTCATATATAGCCAAGACCAATTCAATTGCTTTTTTTCCTTCGTAAGCATTAACATATGGTTCTCTATCATTTATAATCGCATCAACAACATCTTTATAAAGTGGGGTGTGCCCCAAACCATATACATTTTTATGAACTTCTGAATACTTTTCTATAACATTAATTTCCGATTCTGATTGATTTAAAAATTTCCAAATCTCTATGTTGTTCACGGAACTACCACCAGCTTTAGCTGTTCCGTTTTCACCAAACAAATAGAGAGTTTCCTCTAAATTTTCGGGAAAAACATTTGATGTACCCTCAACCACACCATAAACTCCATTTTTATATTTTATAAGAGCTAAACCAAGATCCTCTGCTTCAATATAATCGTGATTAAGATTGTCAGTATATGCAAATACTTCTTCAATTTCACCACCTAACATCCAATTCAATAAATCAATATTATGAATTCCCTGATTCATTAAGACGCCGCCATCTTGATCCCAAGTTCCTCTCCAAGAAGCTTGTATATAATACTTTTTTTGTCTGTTCCAACGGATATGGGCGGTGCCATAAAACATTTTTCCGAACTTACGTTGTTCAACCGCTTGCCTAATTTTTTGGATTGATTTATTAAAACGGTTTTGATGACAAGAACACACTTTAACATTTTTTTCTTTTGATAATGAAATAATTTTATCAGCATCCCTTAATGACAACGCCATTGGCTTTTCAATAATTAAATTGCAATTTAACTTAATTGCATCGCAAGCGATTTTAGCGTGAGTACCACTTTCAGTAGCAATTGCAACCAAATTAGGATGTTGTTCCTCTATCATTTTTTTATAGTCCGAATATTCTTTTACTTCCTTCAAAAACTCAAACTTTTCTTTTAATTCTTTGATTTTTTTCAAATCCAAATCACATAAACCAACTATTTCCAAACCAGAATTATAGGCAGCACTAACGTGATTAGGTGATATTCTCCCACATCCAATTAAAGCATATTTCATATTTTCTCCTCCAATATTTCAACTATTTTATCACTTGTTTTTCCATCACCAAAATAATTTGCCTTTTTTGAAGAAATTATTTTGGCATTCACAATTTTATTATATAATTCCATACCTTTTGACGAACTTAAAATATTATATCCGTTTTTTAAAGTTTCTACCCATTCAGTTTCATCTCTGACTGTAATACAAGGGGTATTTAAAAAATAACATTCTTTTTGTAAACCTCCTGAATCAGTAATCACTTTTTCAGCATTTTTAGTTAAATACAACATCGTTATATAATCCACCGGTTCAACTGCCAGAATATTTTTATAGTTATTCTCTTTTTCTAATTTAGTAAACATGGCTTTAATACGTGGATGAACAGGAAAAAAGGTTTTTATTTTCAGTTTTTCCAATGTATTTAATACTTCTTTCAAGATATTTTCGTCTTCTGTATTTTCAGCTCTATGTAACGTTAATAAACACCATTTTGGAGGTATTCTAGATTTTTTATAATATTTTAGTTCAGGAAACTTGTTTGTAAATTTTTCTTCACTTATCTCACCAAAAAATATAGTAGAATCATACATAATGTCCCCTACATTATATACCTCTGTCTCTATTCCTTCTTTTTTTAAATTATTAACGGCGGTTTTCGTGGGGCAAAACAAAAAGGTGGACAAGTGATCAGTTACAATTCTATTTTGTTCTTCTGGCATGTTCATATTATAACTTCTTAATCCACTTTCTATATGGATTAAAGGAATCAACAATTTTGATGAAGCTAACGCTCCTGCTACAGTTGTATTAGTGTCTCCGTACACGATTACAGCGTCCGGATTTTCTTTTAAAATAATTTTTTCTAATTCTATTAACATTTTTCCTGTTTGGAATCCATGAGAACCCGAGCCAATATTCAAATTATATTTTGGTTTAGGCAAATTCATTTGTTCAAAAAATATGTCGGACATGTTTTCATCATAATGCTGACCTGTATGAATTAATATTTCTTCAAATCTTCCTTTTAACTTCATAGACAATATCGACGCTTTTATAAACTGCGGTCTAGCCCCAACTATTGTTAATATTTTTTTCATTATTTTTCCTCCAATATCTCTACTAATTTTTTAGTTAAATTTTTATAATCAAATTTTTTTATATATTTTCTTGAATTTTCACTGTACTCTTTTTGTTTAGATTTATTCATTTTATAAAACTTTATTATTTCATTAGCGTAAAGTTCTTTATCATATGAATTTAATACAGTCCCACACTTTCCTTTTATAACTAAGCCGTTTTTATCGTTAAATGTGGATATAATAGGTAATCCCGCAGCCATATATAAAAACATCTTGTTGCCACTACCACCATATCTAGAAATAAACGTAGTTTTAACTTGAAACAATCCCAAATGACATTTTGATAATATATATGGTAAATATTTATGTTCAACATAACCCTTTAATTTCACATTAGATAATTTTTTTGAATTAATAGCCAATTTTAATGATTCGGTTAAAGGCCCCCTACCATATAATAAGAAATTTATATTATTATACCCTTTTTTATGTACAATTTCTGCCACATCAATCAGATCTAATAAATTATAAACAAAACGTAAAGAACCCGCATATACAACATTATATTTTGATGTATCGTCTAAGTCTATATCAACTGTTTTATATTTTTTCAAATTATTATTAAACTCTTTTAAATCAACACCATTATTTAAATAAAACACATTATTACTATCAATTTCAGGATAATAAGTTTGTTCCTTTAAATATTTAATACCGTTTTCCATTGTGAATATAATTTTATCTGATTTAATATATATCTTTTTTTCTATTAAATATAATATTTTATATACAATGCTTTTCTTTTTTAATATATCGTAAGCTAAAAATGACGCTGGCCACAAGTCTCTTATTTCGGCAAAATGAGATATATTTCTCTTTTTTCCATACCAAATACCTAATAGAGAATTCAAGGGGTGCGGAGAAGAAGTATAAACTATATCCGGCGAAGAAATAGTCCGTAAAACGCGTTTCGTTCTAAAATAAAATTGTAGCATATTTACAATGCGACTGATTTTATTACCTTTATATTGAGAAGTTTTAATGTGAAGATAGTCAACACCATCAACTTTATTTTTTTTATATATTTTAGAATATTTTTCGTCTATAAAATTAACATCTGAGTTATGAACAGCGCTTGAAGACAATATTGTAACTACGTATCCTTCTTCTTGTAGATACTTAGCAAAATAATGATGTCTATTTAAACCCCCATATTGAGACGGTGTAGCATAGTGATTAATAATTAAAATGTTTTTAATTTTCAATTTACAACAACTCTATTTTCTTTCTGTTTTTTATGTTTTTCATTGCATTTCTTGTATCAAAGATTAATTTTGATTCTTTATTTATTTTTTCATAATCTAATACTTTATGATCAGTTGTAATAAC
>CAZTRB010000022.1:0-13741 GCA_964616485.1 uncultured Muribaculaceae bacterium | reverse complement strand
TGATTATATTAATTTAATAGATAATTATAAGAAATTATATACGAACACCTATAAAAAATTACTCTTAAAAGAGGCAAAAGAAAATTCTTGGGAACACAAAGCAGATGAAATAATAGATTTATTGAAAAAAGGAGAAAGCAATGAAAAAAATTAAAGTAATGAGTGTATTTGGCACGAGACCGGAAGCTATTAAAATGGCTCCTTTAGTAAAGGAATTAGAAAGTAGAAAAGAAATAGAAAGTGTTGTGTGTGTTACAGCTCAACATAGAGAGATGTTAGATCAAGTTTTAGAAACTTTTGAAATAACACCCGATTATGATTTGGACATAATGCAGCACGGACAAACATTAGGGGACGTTTTAACTAGAGCATTAAATGGTATAGAAGAAGTTATTAAAGAAAGTAAACCGGATTTAGTGTTAGTTCATGGAGATACATCTACAACTTTTGCTGGAGCTTTAGCAGCGTTTTATAATCAAGTATCTATAGGTCATGTTGAAGCCGGACTTAGAACTTGGAATAAATATTCTCCATATCCAGAAGAAGCTAATAGACAAATGGTGGGAGTAATTACTGATATGCATTTCTCTCCAACAGAAGCATCAGCAAATAATTTAATTGGTGAAGGTAAAGATAAAAAAAACATCTATATTACAGGAAATACTGTAATAGATGCTATGGCTTATACAGTAAAAAAAGATTACCATCATGAAGAATTTGATTGGTTAGGAAACGATAGACTAATTCTTTTAACTGCTCATAGAAGAGAAAATTTGGGCGAACCAATGAGAAACATTTTTAAAGCAATTAAAAGAATTACAGAAGAGAACGATGATGTAAAAGTTATATATCCAATACATATGAATCCAAAGGTTAGAGAAGTAGCTAATGATGTTTTTAAAGATAATGATAAGGTTAAATTAATCGAACCTTTAGAAGTGTTGGATTTTCATAATTTTATGAATAAATCTTATATTATTTTAACAGACAGTGGGGGATTACAAGAAGAAGCTCCGTCACTTGGTAAACCAGTTTTAGTATTAAGAGATACAACAGAAAGACCAGAAGGTATTGAAGCTGGAACTTTAAAATTAGTTGGAACTGACGAAGAATTAATATATAAAGAAACAAAGCGATTGTTAGAAGATAAAAAAGAGTATGATAAAATGAGTAAAGCTCATAATCCATATGGAGATGGATTAGCAAGCAAAAGAATAGTTGATAAAATTATTAACAGATGTGGAGAAATATTTGATAACAATTTTAAAAGAGCGAAACAAGGAAGTAGGTAAAGAGTTGAAGAGAAAAGTAAAACAAAAAGATGTCGCTGTTGTTGTATTAAATTATGTTCAATATGATAGTATAAAATTAGGCATTAATGCTTTAATAAAAAAAGGTTATATTGTTGATATTATAGTTCCAATTAAATCAGAAGGTAAATCCACGGGTTTTCAAGAAATGTTTACCAATATAAGTCAGTATTTAAAAGGCATTGGCTATAATGTGATAAATAAAAAAACCAGTTATGAATACAAAGTATTATTAGAACCTTATCCTTTTTTCAATGTAAAATCAAAATATAAAATTAGATATAGATATGGTCCTATTTCAGCCAAACCTGGTTTGGTGTATGTTCCTATAAACTTTCTCCAGTATGATGTTGTATTATCCTCTTCTAAATATGAAAAAAGTTATTTGAGCGCTTTTGCAAATGTACATCTTGTCGGAAATATGAAATCTCTTGATGTTAAAAAACCAAAAAAAGGTGATAAACCGGTCTTATTATATTTGCCAACATACGGTGAGGGTTGTTCAATTGAAGAAATAGTTTTAGAATTAAACAAATTAAGAAAAAAATATTATGTTATAGCAAAAATTCACCATGGTACTGATTTTTTAAATAATGAAGTACATAGAATGAATTTGATAAAAAATAGTGTTGATGAATTGTATGATTCGCATAAAGATTTATCATCGTTATTATCGTTATCAAATGTAGTATTAACAGATCACTCAGCTGCTTTATTTGAAGCTTTATATGTTAATATTCCGGTTGCCATTTATGCAGACGACATTAATAAATATAGTTTTAATAACTTTGATACGATACAATATGAGATGGTAAAAAATGGAGTAGTCCCATATACAAACAAGCCAAACGAGATCAAAAATGTACTAGAAAAAGCGTTAAATTCAAGTCAAATTAAACTGCAAAGAGAATGGAATATTCAAAATATGTTTCATTCTAATGATCCGGTTTCAGATTTTGTTAATATTGTTGAACAATATTTAACCGACAGTATTAATAAAAGATATTATGCGATGCATAATATCTTTAAAAAATATGTTCTTGATATGAAAAATGATAATTATAAGTTAGAACAAGATATTGTAGAGTTAAAAACAATATCTGATGCTACGCAAATAAAAACCAAAAATGAAATCGAAAAATTGGAAGCAAAATTAGAGACATATCAAAATGAATTAAAATATTACGAAAATGGTAAATTATATAAGATAGCTAAAAAAATTTATAAAATTAAGAATGGGAGGTAGTTTGAATACAAAGTAACTTTAATTTTAAGTTGAGTTCTAACGAATTTGTTTATAGCGGTATTTGCCTTTTATGTGTTGGTGAAAATAAGTTCCGTGCGACGAAGCTCCCATTAAACCACGATTAGCAGAATTTGGAACGTCATAATATTGATAAATAGATCCTGAATTAAATTGAATTTCTAGTGTTTTAGAGTTTGAATTATATCCTATAGAACTTATATTGTCAGATGATACTGGTGTTCTATTCACAAAATCACCTCTCCTCTCTATTGCTTGCTTAGTGCGAGTTTATCACATTTTGTCATTTTTAACCAATTGAGTATATTAAAACTGCTTGTAGTATTCTAAATGTCGGAAGGTTGTATAAATAATAAGAGTGAATTAATTTGAGTATTCTCAATTGATGCTTAATTGGTTCTTAAATTATTATTTTTATTTTATTCTAAAACAATAAAAAATGCATAACTAAATGCATTTATCTTACATAACACGGCAGCTTTCTACACCTTTTTTATCTTTAATAATATTCACTCCTTTTAAAACTTCATTAAATATTAATAATAATAACGAAATTTCTATAGGCAATATTAAGGTACATATTGATATAACCACATCAAGTCTGGCTAGACTATCTAGCGTTTAAAAAAATGGTTCTAAATGGAATTGCGTCTGCCTCTTTTATTATTATTCGGCATTTATTGTATTCCATCCCCATACAATACTATTATACCCTCTTTTTATTCTTTTATGTAACATTACAGAAAAATTGAAAGTGTTAATTTGTTTTAGCTTGAATACATAGAAAAAGGTTGGTGTCTTTTATACAAAAAATTATATTAGTTCTCGACAACCAAGTAAAAAGGATCAATCTATGACTATTTTAAAGAAGCTATTGATTAACCACTTTACTATTATTCCACATTTTGGCAAAACCTTGTTCTATCGCTTCCTCGTAAAGGTGATTATTAACTTTGCTATATTTACAAAAAGCAAAGTATAAATCATATACATCATCATCAAGTGAGCAATTTATTATTGTTAAGACTTCATCTAATTTAAACTTGTGCATAAACACATTACTTACAAATGCAATAAATTCTTCATTATATTTATCATTCGGCAAAGAGATAAATAATACACTTAATTGGCTATCGATGATATAGCTATCCCAATATATTTCTTTTTTCTTTCCTTTTTCAATTATTAAGTCAATCCTATCTATAAATTGATATATTTTATTAATAGGAAAAGGACTTATGATTTTTATAAAAAACTTATAATGCTCTTTATTATTGATGCAGTGTTTTTCAAAAAGTGATAAATAAGAATTAAATTTAATTAATTTAGCTTTGTTAATATCGTTTATAACTAGAGTGTGTTTTTCTATATAAAATTGAAGCATATCATTTTCATTTTCATTATTTGCAACAATAATTTTATTAGCCTCTTCAAATATTAAAACTGGGCGATTTATATAGTTTTCTCTTTCTTTAATATATCGTAACATTTCCATTGGAGCAATTAATTTTTCACACATTTCTTTGAAATCTTTAATATTAAATATTTGTATGTTCAAATCTGAAGACTTACTAATATGAAGCTTATTATATTCAATAACTTCATCTCCTATGTCGAATATAATAAGAGGAATAATATTACATAATTCAATATCATTTAAAATATCGCTGTTATTTTCAGATTTAAAATTAATAGTTTCTAATATTTGTTCATTAGTTTTTTCTATTTGTTTTTTTGCTGCTTTATAAACTCTATTCTTTAACCATCCACTTGTATCACTATTATTATTTTTATTTTTTTCTTTTATTTGTATTGGAATAACATTATTCCCAACTCTTAAAATAATATCAGCAAGTTCTTTTTCTTGTTTGCCTTCAGTAACATAAAGTAAATCACTCTTAATAAGTTCTTTAAAGAAGTATAATTTTCCTAATTCTTCACAAAATTTTTCTGACTCTGTCATATTTTCCTCTTTTCTTTTAAATGTTATTTTAATTTATTGTTTATAATTTATGTGAAACCACACTTTATCTGCAATTTTTTTAATTTTTTCCAAGTCATTTCCCATATTTTTGTTATTAATTATAATTATCTAATTACATTATACCCTATAAGCCAATACTTTTGTTTATAAGAAACACTTAATAATATACATAGCATTGTTTTTTTCTTAAAACTAATTTTTAGTGTATAATATAAATCAGGAAGTGGTCTAATGAATTTAGAAGTAAACGGTCATAATGTATTATGGGTAATAACACTAACATTTTTAGTTAGTGTGCTACTAACTCCATTTGTAAAAATATTAGCTAATCATATAGGTGCGGTTGATAAACCTGATAAAAGAAAAGTACATACTAAACCTACTCCAAGACTTGGTGGTTTAGCTATATTTATTTCATTTGTTGTTGGTTATATTTTCTTTTTAGAAAATAGTGTTCAAACAACAGCAATATTAATTGGTGGTCTTATTATTGTACTATTAGGTATCTTTGACGATATAAAGGAAATAAAAGCAAGATATAAATTTATTGTCCAGATACTAGCTGCAAGTGTAGTGGTATGTTATGGTGGTATTTATCTACCAGAATTAAGTGCCTTTGGTATACATCTTGTTTTTGGTAATTTTGGTTATCCACTAGCAATATTATTTATAGTTGCGATTATAAATGCTATAAACTTAATAGATGGTTTAGATGGGCTTGCAGCAGGTATTTCATCCATTTACTTTTTAACAATATCAATCCTTGCTTTTATGTTAAACAGGCTTGGTGGTCTTGATTTAACATTATCATTAATAATGCTTGGATCTACTTTAGGTTTCTTAGTTTATAATTTTAATCCTGCACTTATATTTATGGGAGATACTGGAAGTATGTTTTTAGGTTATATAATCGCTATTATTGCTTTACTTGGATATAAAGCAACAACAGTTACTTCTTTGTTCGTTCCTATGTTAATAATACTTCTTCCTATATTAGACACAATACTAGCTGTATTAAGAAGAATATTAAAAGGAGAAAATATAGGAGCACCAGATAAAGAGCATATCCATCATCAGCTTCTTAAGTTAAATAAATCGCCTAGAAAAACAGTATTTATAATGTACGGATTAAGCTTACTATGTGCTGTTATATCAATATTTTATTCACTGGGTGATAATAAATTAGCTATAGTTTTATATGTGGTTTTATTAATTATTATTGCTTTCTTAATATTTAAAACTGATATTTTATTTAAGCAAAAATAAATCCACATAGTTTTATTGTGAATTAAATTCTAAAATAATACTAAACGATTGATGATTTTAAAAATAATTATATAAGTAGTGTTTTTTATTTGTAATGTATTAACAAATCTGTTACAATATTTATGGCGCTAAGGTGGAGTAAAATGGATAAAAAAGAAATCTTGGGCTATGATATTTTGTCTACGAATTACGATGAGTTTTTAGATAATATAATGACCGAACTCAAATCAAATACTAAAATAGTTATTTCGGCAGTTAATCCAAATAAAATTGTAATGGCTGAAAAAAATGATGAATTATCTACTGCGTTACAAAAGTCTGATTATTTAATCCCGGATGGTTATGGTATTATTCTTCTATCCAAATTTAAAAAAAAGCCCATTAAAAAGAGAATCACAGGAATTGACACTATGTTGAAAATTTGTAGTTTAGCAAAAGATTCTAAACTAAAGGTTTTTCTGTTCGGTGCAACAGAAACCGTTATAAAAAAAACACGCCAAAATTTAGAAATGCAGTATCCGGGTCTTAAAATAGTTGGTGCTGAATGTGGCTATAATTATGATAATATTTGTTTAATAAAAAAAATAAATCAGAGCAAAGCGGATGTATTATTTGTTGGTCACGGGAGTCCTCAACAGGAACTTTGGATTTATAACAATAAAAATAATTTAAATGTAAAGTTATATTTGGGTGTCGGTGGGTCATTTGATGTTATTTCAGGAAATATTAAAAGAGCTCCAGTAGTTATTCAAAATATTGGGTTAGAATGGCTTTACAGAATTGCAAAGCAACCTTACAGAATTAAAAATGTGAAAATATTTGTTGATTTCTTATCAATAATTATAAAAGATAATAAAAGAAAGAGGAAGTAAAATGAGTATTAGTGTATTAGGATTAGGTTATATAGGTTTGCCAACAGCTATAATATTAGCTGATGCTGGTCATGAGGTTTTTGGTTTTGATGTAAATAAAGAAGTTGTTAATTGCTTACGTAATGGGGATATTCATATAGTAGAGAATAATTTGTTAGAAGCATACCAAAAAGTTTTTAATTCAGGTAAACTAAAAGTATATAGTGAGTTACAACCCGCAGATGTATATATAATATCTGTGCCAACTCCTTTTAAAGAAAATCATACTAAAAAAGAAGCTGATTTATCATATGTATTATCGGCTACGAAAGAAATAAGCAAAGTGTTAAAAAAGGGAGATTTAGTAATTTTGGAATCTACAGTTCCGCCATATACTACTAAGTTAATGACAGATGTTTTGGAAAATGAAAGTGGACTGAATAGGAAAGATTTTTTTACAGCTCACTGTCCTGAAAGAGTTCTTCCTGGCAATATATTATTTGAGTTAAGAAATAACGATAGAATAATTGGTTCTGAGAATGAAGAAGCAGCTAATTTAACAAAAGAAATTTACGACAGCTTTTTAGTTAAGGGAAAAAACTATATAACTGATGATGTAACGGCAGAGATGGCTAAACTAGTAGAAAATTCATTTAGAGATGTGAATATTGCATTCGCGAACGAATTATCTATTATATGTGATAAAGCTGGAATTGATGCTTTTAAGTTAATAGAGTTGGCAAATAAACACCCAAGAGTGAATATATTGTCCCCGGGTGTTGGTGTTGGAGGACACTGTATAGCAATTGATCCATGGTTTATAATAGAAAAGTTTTCAGAAGAAGCTAGTTTGTTAAAGTTAGCTAGAGATACTAACGATAATAAACCACTATTTGTTGCTGACAAAGTGGAGAAGCTGATAAATTACGATAAAACCATTACTATTGGTATACTAGGTTTGTCTTACAAACCCGATATTGATGACTTGAGAGAAAGCCCATCTATAGAACTGGCACACAATTTACAAAGTAGAGGCTATGAAGTTATTGGGTGTGAGCCTAATATTGATAAAAAAGATATTGCTGGAATACAAATAGATTCATTAGATGTAGTTTTAAAGTCAGCTGACTTTATAGTTTTAACATTGGCTCATAAAGAATTTATTCAAAAAAAGAACAAAGAAAGAATTCTTTCAAAAGATGCTTATTTTTGTGTAAATATATAATAGCTAGTTTATGAAGGATTTGTTGGAAGGACTTGATAAAAATGAGTAAAAAGAGTTTAGAGCAAGAGTTTTTGGATGAATTAATCATTGAAGGGCAAAATGCGATCAATCTTATTTTAATTTTGGATAGCAGAGTAAAAAGAATTAACAGAAAGACACATAAAAAAAGTGGGTCACTTAAATATTTAGAAAAATTAAAGTCTTTGAAATATTACATAATTAAAAAATATATAAAACTTCGAAAAAAACACATGAAAAGTGGTTGCTTAAATTGTGCAAATATAAAAGATTTAAGAGTTTCTACTATTTTAGATGAATTTAGTTTTGAGTGTTTTAAAGAAGAGTTAAGCTTATTCCCCGTTCCGAAACAAGGATATAAAAAGGCAATAAGAAAAACAAAGCCTCATATTTTATTTGTTGAATCCGCATGGCATGGTAGTGGTGGAGAGTGGTCAGTTGCAAGAGATTTAGAGGAAATAAAAGATTTAGTATATTTTTGCAGAAGAAAAGGAATTATTACAGTATTTTGGAATAAGGAAGACCCTGTTCATTTTTGGAATTTTATAAAAAAAGCTCAACATTTTGATTTTATATTTACCACTGATGAGGGGATGATTGAAAAATATAAAGAAAAAATTAAAAATGCTAATGTCTTTCCATTACTATTTGCAGCCCAACCTAAATTACATAATCCTATTAAAGAATTTGAAGAACGTCAAAAAAAAGCGGTTTTTGCCGGAACTTTTTACAGAAATAAATATCCTGAACGTTACAAGGATTTGGTTTATATGTTGTCTGCTGCTAAAAAATATGGATTAGATATTTATGATAGGAATTATATGTTAAATAATAAGTTTCATGAATTTCCTAATATGTACAATAAAAATGTTGTTGGGCACTTAAATTATAAAGATATTAATCTTGCTTACAAAGGTTACTTGTTGAACTTAAATATAAATACAGTCAAGGAATCAAAAACAATGTTTTCTAGGAGGGTTTTTGAGGTTCTAGCTTGTAATACTCCAATAATTAGCAACTATTCATTAGGAATAGAAAAAACCTTTCCTAATATTGTACATATAGGCAATAATTTTAAAGAGTATAACATGCATTTTGATAAGCTTTTTAATGATAGAGAATATTATGAAAAAACAGCTTTTTTAGGAGTTCGAGAAGTATTGAGTAAACATACATATAAAAATAGGGTTTATACAATACTTCAAAAAATTGGGTTTGATTTTGTTGAAGATAATAAAAAAATCTTAATAGTTTCAAAAATCAAAAATAAAAGTGATTTTAATAAAGTGATAAACGAATTTAATAACCAAACTTATACTAACAAAAAATTGGTTATTATAAGCGACGATATTGAATCGTCTGAGTGCTTGGTTCTAAAATATGACGAACTTTATAAGTTAGAAACTATAGTGAAGCAAAAAGAAATTGACTATATTGGCTTATTTAATCCTTGCGATTTATATGGCAACAATTATATTTCCGATTTATTATTGCATGAACAATATTTAGATAATGTTGATGGTATTTGTAAAAACAGTTATTTTTCTATGGAAGACAATATTTTAAAGTTAAATAATCCAAATGATGAATATGTATTTATTGAAAATTCTTCATATGATAGGATGATTTTAAAAAAACATAAAGTTCATATAATAATAGCTTATTTAAAAAACATTAATGATTTAGAAAATATCAAATGCTACTCAGTTGATAATTACAATTATATAAAAAATTATTCTAAATTACCAAAAAAAGAATTAGATAAGTTATTAATATAAAAACAAAAATATAAAAGGATTAATGAATTACTTAAGCAAAATAATTAGTTAGGTGGATGTATATGAAAAATAAAATTCTACTTTATGGTGATTTAAATTTGAACATCATTGATGGGTCTTCTATTTGGCTCATTTCTTTAGCAAAGTTATTAGCAAGAGACAAAAATAACATAGTGGATGTGCTTTTAAAATTCCCCAT
Source organism: uncultured Muribaculaceae bacterium (assembly GCA_964616485.1). Lineage (GTDB taxonomy): Bacteria > Bacillota_I > Bacilli_A > RF39 > UBA660 > RUG13868. Next base: position 3,846 of record CAZTRB010000022.1, on the reverse strand, counting down.
TACAAAGAATACTATAGTACAAGAGTTACAAAGCATCAATAACATTAACTTTCTTACTGCAGATAAATATATTAAATCTAATAATATAGTAAATATAAAAAACATTAAAGACATAATTGAAACGATAGATGATTATAGAGATTATTCTCTAATTATTATAAGAGGATTTGATGTGGTAAATGAAATGCTTGATAGTTCAATAAAAGCGAAATTTATACCGTATATAACTGATTTTACTAAAGACGAAAAAAAAATAGCATCAGTAGAAATACAAAAATTAACAAACATATATAATGCTGTCAAAAATATGTTTGTTCAAACATCAGAAATGAAAAAATATTTATCCGATGTGCTACAGGTAGATGGTAAAAAAATTTCAGTCTTATCACCTATGGTTTTTTTTAGCAAATATGATAATGTAAAAATTAAAGAAAAGTCGATAGTCTATGTAGGGAAATTTGCAAAAGACTGGAACATTTTAGAATTAATCGATATAATGAAACAAGTTTATAATAAGGATAAAGAAATAAAGTTGTATGTAATAGGTGAAAAATTTAATCGTGATATAATTGAACAAAAAAATTATATTTTAAAAAAATTTAATCAACTACCCAATATCAAATACATGGGGGCGCTATCTAGAGAAAAAACCATCCAGTTTATTCAAAGTTGTGAATTAGGATATAATTTTCGAAGTGATATAATTGATAATGATAATTTGTTAGAATTATCGACAAAACTTTTAGAATATTGTAACTGTCAAAAGCCTGTTATTATGAGAAGGACCAAAATGTATGAAAATCTTTTTGGAAAAGATTACCCTTTATTTATAGATAATACGGAAGAAGCTGCAGAAAAAATAGTTGAATTATTTAATAATAGAAAATTGTATAAAGATCTCGAAAAAATTTCAAGTGATGTAGCTAAAAAGTTTGAGGTTGAAAAGATTTATGATGAAATAAAGGATGTAATATACAGTTATGGGCAAAAGAAATTACGCATTTTAGTTACTGGTCACGATTTGAAATTTATTGACAAACTATTCCCTTATATCGAAAGTAAATATGAGTTAATTGTTCAAAATCCTATTGATTATATGATTTTAAACACAAAAGAAAGTAGAAAACTCTTAAAATCTACCGATATAATATGGTGTGAATGGATGCTTCTAAATTCCGAATGGTATAGTAATAATAAGTTGCCTCATCAGAAACTTTTTATTAGAGCTCATAGGTTTGAAATAGAAAAAAAATATGGTTATAAATTGCAAATGAAAAATGTAAATAAAATCGTAACTGTATCTTATCATTATTATGAACAGTTTATCGAAAAATTTTCTTTTCCAAGATATAAGGTTACGGTAATTAGTAATTATGTAGAATGTGAGCTATTAAATAAAGAAAAAAATTTAAACTCAAATTATAATATAGCACTAATTGGATGTCTGCCTGCTAAAAAAGGACTTGACAAAGCAATAGAAATTTTAATCGAACTAAAAAAACTAAATCCAAAATATAAATTGTTCGTTGCAGGTAAAAGGCCTGAAGAGTCACCATTGTGGAATTTAAAAGAACAAAGGGAATATTACAACAATGTTTACAAGACAATTACTGCCAATAAATTGATTGGTTCGGTTATATTCACAGGCTGGGTAAAGCAATCAGATTTTTTAAAGGATATTTTGTTTACACTATCTCTTACTGATAGGGATGACTCTGAAAGTTTTCATTTAGCTCCGATGGAGACAGTTGCTAGCGGGGGCATTGGGTTAATTTTACGTTGGAAAGGAAGCGAGTTTATTTACCCTGATTACATGATTTACAATAATAAAAATGATATTGTTAAACGGATAAACTACTTAAATAAAAACCGTGATGAATTAGAACAAGTTATTAAAGATGGTAAGCAATTTGTTTTTGAGAATTATGATATTAATAAAATTTGGGACTTTATTAGTAATTTATTTGAAATTTGTTAATTTAAGAAAGATTATAAAGGAGGCTATATTTTATATAATTGATAACTTTATTATTTTAAAACTTGATATATAAAATGTAATTAAAAATGAAAAGAATGATTATAGATTTAATTAAAAAAAATAAATTTTTGTTTTCGATATCAAAAAAAACATATCGTTTTTTTACTAATAAGCAAGGAAGTTGTTTAGGTCACATAAACAATGGTGGGTCCATTAATTTTTACTACTTAACTTATTTTTTGAATAGTGAAAAGGATCTGGGAAAAATAAAACAACACTATGATAAAATTGAAATAACTAATAAAAAGTTATTAATAATAATATCTGATAATAAAATGGATATATCTCTTCATAGATTATTCGAAAATAATCCAGACATAAGTTTCTTATCAACAGAATTTATGTTAAAATATTATCATGGAATAGTTCCTAACAATATAATTTTGCTTGATTTTAATAATTTAGACAAAAGACAGAATAAATTATTTGAGGTTATAGGTTGGAGGTTTTAACTTGAAAAAGTTAATCAATGATTTTAAACAATTCAATAAATATGCACTATATTCAGCTAAAGCAGAATTGAAAACTGATGTCGCCAATTCTTATTTTAGCTGGCTTTGGTGGTTATTAGATCCATTATTTTTCATGCTTATATATACTTTTATTGTTGTGGTTGTCTATAAAACTTCTGAACCAGCATTTCCTGTTTTTGTATTAATAGGTTTAAATGTTTGGAATTTTTTTAGTAAAGTAGTGTCAAATTCAGTGAAAATTGTTAGTGCTAATAAAGGAGTTGTCTCCAAAGTTTACTTACCTAAATATATACTTATTTTACAAAAACTTTATGTGAATTTTTTTAAAATGATAATATCTACCGCATTAGTTGCAATTTTATTATTATTATATAAAGTACAAGTTTCCATGAATATTATTTATTTAATACCTTTGGCAGTTGTTCTTTTAACATTGACTTTTGGTTGCTCAATTTTTTTAGCGCATTTCGGTGTTTTTGTTGAAGATTTAGCTAATGTTGTAAATATTTTACTGAGATTAATGTTTTATTTGTCAGGCATATTTTATTCTATATCTAGTAGGATTCCATCTCCATTTAATACAATAATGCTTCGAGTAAATCCAGTAGCATATTTAATAGAGGAATATAGAAACGTATTACTACACAATGCAACACCAAATTTATCTTTAATGATTTACTGGTATTTTATAAGCATTATAATAGTTTTGTTTTCATCAAAACTAATGAATAAATATGAAAACTCATATGTGAAGGTGATATAATATGAATAATAACGAAAATGATATTGCAATAGAAGTGGAAAATTTAAAAGTTATTTACAGAACGATGAAATCTTTTTCAATAAAAAAAACGGCATTTAGTTTTTTCAAAACGAAAAGAGATAATTTTGAGGCTATACGTGGTATCAGTTTTCAAGTTCCTAAAGGAAAAATAGTAGGCATTGTAGGTCAAAATGGTAGCGGAAAATCTACTTTGTTAAAGTCTATTGCTGGTGTTTTTTCTCCAGATGAAGGTCAAATTAATACATTTGACCAAACAATTTCACTATTGTCAATTGGTGTTGGTTTCCAATCAAAATTATCGGGTTATGAAAATATATTTTTGTCAGGGATGCTACTTGGCTTTTCAGAAGCACAAATAAGAGATAAAGCACCGGAAATTATTAGATTTTCTGAGTTAGGTGATTTTATATATAAACCAGTAAAAACTTATTCTAGTGGAATGCATTCCAAATTAGCATTTTCTATTACTGCGATATTAGAAACTGATATAATTTTAATAGATGAAGTTTTAAGTGTGGGAGATATTAATTTTAAAGAAAAAAGTTACAATA
>CAZTRB010000021.1:0-16822 GCA_964616485.1 uncultured Muribaculaceae bacterium | reverse complement strand
GCGCACGGCTGTTAACCGTTAGGTCGTTGGTTCGAGTCCAACAAGAGGCGCCAGAACACTACACCCAAGTAGTGTTCTTTTTTAATTAAAATATGAAGTTAATTTAAATGAAATTTTTAAAATATTATGTTATAATAAAAACAATAAAATAATAAAGTGAGGTAAATATGGCTAAAAATATTGATCCCAAATTAAAAAAAATAGGAGAATACTTGAGGTTAGAAGAAAACTCTATTTTTGTAATACCAGAATATCAAAGAGCTTATTCGTGGGAAGTTAACAATTGCGATAAGCTATGGCAAGATATAGAAGATTTTATTAATAATGGAGGAGATGATCCATATTTTTTTGGTACAATTATTATTAATTGTCAAGAAAATGATACAAAATTAAGTTTAATTGATGGTCAACAAAGAACAACAACATTTATATTACTATTAAAAGCTCTTTTGTTAAGATTAAACAAAGCAATTAAGGGAAGTGAATTAGATGAGGATTCAGAAAGATTAACTCGTTCTTTAGAAATGAAAAGAGATAGAGTAATACAAATTTTATATAAAGTAAAAGATGATCAGGTTTATGATGTTCTAAAAGACTTTGAAAATGTGGAAATAAAAAATATATTAGAAAATAATTCTATTAATGAATCATATAAATCTGAAATTAATAAAATATTAAGAGGTAAAAGTCTTGAGATTATTAAAGAAGTGGTCGAAAAAATTCCATATAAAAAGAAAGAAAATAAATATACTAATTATTTCCGTAATTTCAACTTCTTTTATAATAAATTAAAAGATTTATCTGCTTCTGAAGTTAATGTATTTTCAGAATATATTTTAGAGAAATCAGAAATAATTGAAATTAGAAGCTGGAATGTGGAACAAGCTATAACAATGTTTAACTCATTAAACTCTGATGGATTACCTTTATTAGATGCTGATATTATTTCAGCTAAACTATATTCGAATTCAAGTACAGATAGAGAAGATTTTAATAATAATTGGAAAGAATTGAAAGAAATTTTAAGAAATTTGGATGCTAAAAATGTTACTGATATAGATGGAATCCTTATGCAATATATGTATATTATAAGAGCTATTGATAAAATTTATGTTTTGGAAAAAGGTTCTGTTAGTGTTACAACTCCAGGTTTAAGAAGATATTACACAGAAATTAATACAGAATTACTTGCAAATCCTTTATCATTAACAGCGAAGTTTCTTAAAATAGCTAGAATTTGGGAAAAAATTCAAGATTATTCTATTATTAATTTAAGCTTTAAATTCAATGAAAATTTTAAACTATATTTAATGTCATATTTATTTAGATTTGAACTTGATGAAATAACAGAAGTATTAGTTGTAAGTTTTTTAGAACAGCTTCTAAAATTATTTACTATTTTAGAATTAGTAGACACAGGATATTCAAGTTCTAAATTTAAAACTTTTTTGTTTGGTTTAAATATAAAACTTGTAGATAAAACAATTACTATAGATGAAATCATACAAGAAATAAAAGATCATATTTCAAAAGAGTGGAGTCCTGAAGAAATTAAAGAAGCTGTAAAAGATTATAATAAAAATTCTATTGTATATTTAAAAGAATATATCTATGCAAAACAATCCGGCAACAAGTTTATATTACCGGAAAAATATGAAATAGAACATACAATGCCTATGAGTGGGAAAAATTTAGAAGAAATTCGTAAAGATGCTAAAATATACAGCAAAGAAGAGTTTGAATCTGTAGTTAATAAGGTTGGAAACAAAGTATTGTTAGAAGAAAATATTAATAGATCTTTAGGGAATGCTTGGTTTAGAACAAAAATACAAAGTTCTGTTAAAGAAAGAAAAGGCTATAAAGATAGTCAATTTTATTCCGTACAAAATTTATTAGAACAATTTAAGGAAGAAGCAAATCCTGAATGGACTATTGATGAAATTATGGCAAAAACTGAAGAAAATGCAGATATGATTACAAATTTCATATTTGAATAAAAGATATAATTAAAAATAACAGAATTTAATATAAAAAAGAGGAATATATGAAAACAAGAACAATAAAAGATTTAGAAGCAAAGTTATGGGATACAGCAGAGGTTTTAAGATCTAATACAGGATTAAAAGCAAGTGAATATGCAACTCCTACACTAGGGCTTGTATTCTTAAAATTTGCTGATAGTAAATATGCAAGCTTTGAAAAAGAAATAAAAGAAGAGTATGAAAAATTAAAAGGTACTAGAAGAGAAAGAAAAATGGAAGATATAGCCAAAGAACTTTGTGGTTTTTATCTTCCTGAAAAAGCAAGGTATGACTATCTTTTAAACTTAAGTGAAGAAGTAGATATAGCTAATGAAATAAAGAGTGCTATAGAATTAATAGAAAAATATTCTCCCGACTTAAAAGGAATACTTTCTAAAGATGCTTATCATGGTTTAAGTAAACAAGATAATAATAAAATATTAAATAGACTTTTAAGGAATTTTAATGATATTCCAACAGATGTAGAATCAGATATCTTTGGTGAAATATATGAATACTTTTTAGGCCAATTTGCTTTATCAGAAGGACAAGATGGAGGAGAATTCTTTACACCAAGAACAGTTGTTCAATATATGGTAGAAGTACTAAGACCAACTGAAGGTAAAATATTAGATCCTGCATGTGGTTCTGGTGGAATGTTTGTTCAAACAGCACATTATATAAAAAAGCATAAAGAAAATGGAAAAGATATAAATCTAAGAGCTTTTGGAGTTGAAAAAACAGGTGAAACAGCTAACTTAGCTAGAATGAATCTTTTCTTAAATAATGTAAGAGGAGAAATCACTGAAGCTAATTCATACTATACTGATCCATATGACTCATATGGAAGTTTTGACTATGTATTAGCAAATCCACCATTTAATGTAAGACAAGTTGAATTAGACTTAATTAAAAATCAAAAGAGATTTAATAAATATGGAGTGCCACAAACTAAAGGAAAAAATCCTACAGTTCCAAATGGAAATTATCTTTGGATAAATCAATTTGCTACAGCCTTAAATGAAAAAGGAAGAGCAGGTTTAGTTATGGCTAACTCAGCATCAGATGCTGGACATAGTGAAAGAGATATTAGAAAAGCCATTATTGAAGAAGGAATTATTTCTCAAATGGTAGCACTTCCTTCTAATATGTTTATTACAGTAACACTACCTGCAACACTTTGGTTCTTTGATAAAGCTAAAAAGAATAAAGATGAAATATTATTTATAGATGCTAGAAATACTTTTACACAAGTAGATAGGGCTTTAAGAAAATTCTCAGATGAACAAATAAAAAACTTAAGTATTATAACAAGATTATATGAAGGAGACACAGAAGCTTTCTTTAATCTAATAAAAGAATATGAAGAATCTAGAGATAAAACAAAAGAAGAAAAAGATAAACAATATTTTCAAAAACAAATAGACTGGTTATTAGAAAGATTCCCAGAAGGTAAATATTAAGATATAACAGGACTATGTAAGGTAGCAAAATTAGAAGGTGAAGACGGTATAATAGAACAAGACTATTCTTTAAATCCAGGTAGATATGTAGGAGTAGTTATAGAAGATGACGGTATGACATCAGAAGAATTTAAAGACAAACTTATTAACCTAAACACTGAACTTAAACAATTAAACAAAGAGGCTAGAGAATTAGAAGATAAAATAACTAACAATCTAGATAACTTGGTGATTGATTATGAATGATTGGAAAGAGGTTAGACTAGGAGATGTAGTTAACTTTGAGGATGGAGATAGAGGAAAAAATTATCCAAAACAATCAGAATATCTTTCGAAGGGACATTGCTTATTTTTAAATACTTCTAATGTAACTAAAGAAGGTTTTAATTTTGATACAATTAATTATATTAGTAAAGAAAAAGATTTGGTGTTGCGCAATGGAAGATTAAAGAATGAGGATATTGTATTAACAACTAGAGGAACTATAGGTAATTTAGCTTTATATAACAAGAATATGCATCACCCCATGAGAATAAACTCAAGCATGTTAATTATAAGAACTAAAAACAACATTATTATCCCTCAGTTTATTTATTACTTCTTTAAATTAGAAAGTATGCAAGAATATTTTACTCTGTATAGTTCAGGGAGCGCTCAACCACAGTTACCAATAAAAGATTTAAGGAATATCAAATTTAAAATACCTAATTTAGAAATACAAAATAAGATAGCGGAAGTATTAACTACATATGATGATTTAATAGAAAATAATAAAAGAAAAATAGAAATACTAGAAGAGTCAGCATCAGAATTATATAAAGAGTGGTTTGTTAGAATGAGGTTTCCTGGATATAAAGAAACTAAATTTAAAAAAGGTATACCTGAGAATTGGAAGTTTGATAAACTTATAAACAATCAAGCAAAATTAGTACCTGTTGGTATTATGAGATTTCATAATGAAAAAACTTATTTGGCAACAGCAGATGTGAATAATTTAGATATTATTGGTGGTGAAGCTATTACTTTTGAAGATAGACCTTTACGTGCTAATATGCAACCAAAAGAAAATACGATTTGGTTTGCTAAAATGCAAGATTCAATTAAACACTTATATTTTAAGGAATATTCAACAGAAGCTATTAATAACTTAATTCTTTCGACTGGATTTGCTGGAATTGAATTTAAAGAATTAGACTACTTTTATTATTATTTATCATATATAAGATATGGATTATTTGAAGAAGTTAAAGACATGTATGCTAATGGTTCAACCCAAGTAGCTATTAACAATCAAAATTTAAAAAGATTAGGAATGCTAATTCCCACAAAAAATATTTTAATAAAATTTAATGAAGTAATAAATAAAAACTTTAAGCTAATAGAAAAATTAAGAATTCAAAATCAAAACCTAATAAAACAAAGAGATATGTTGTTGCCAAGATTAATGAATGGGACAATAAAGGTGAAGTAGGATATATAGGGGGAATAAATGGCTAAAATATTAACAGAAAATGATATAGAAAAAGCAAGTATTGAAGTGTTAGTTAAGAATGGATACAAATATATTAATGCATATATTAATCCTGATAAAGTAAAATCAAGAGAAAATATTTTAGAAGTAGAAGAAGATGGAACAGGCAGAAGTAATATTAAAGAAGCAATATTACCTCATGTTTTATTATCTTCATTACAAAAAATCAACCCTCAAGTCCCTATAGATAAATTAGAAGAGATTGTATCAGACTTAAGAACATATTTGTCGCCAAAAGATTTAAAAGATACAAACTATGATAATTACAAAATTTTAAAAGAAGGCATAAAAGTTGAATATGAAGAAAATGGCGAAAAGAAACATGAAACTGTAAAAATTATAGACTTTAACAATATGGAAGTAAATGACTTTACAGTAGTGTCTCAAATGTGGATAAGAGGAGAAATTAATTACAGAAGACCTGACCTATTACTTTTTATAAACGGTCTACCACTAGTATTTATAGAACTTAAAAACTCAGATGTAAAATTAAAGACAGCATATAGTGATAATTTAAAAAACTATTTAAAAGATATTCCACAATTGTTTTTCTTTAATCAAATAACAGTATTATCAAATGCAATAGAAACAAGATTAGGAAGCTTTACAGCAGGATATGAACATTTTTTTGAATGGTTAAGATCATCAGAAGAATAAAAAGTAGATAGAAAAGCTATAAAAGAAGAAGGGACAAGTATTGAATATCTATTAAATGGCTTATTAAAAAAAGATGAATTGTTAGACTATGTTGAAAATTTCATATTATATGAAAATAAAAGAGTTAAAATAATAGCTAAAAACCATCAATATTTAGGGGTAAACAACTCAATAGAACAATTTAAAAACAGAGAGAAGTTAGAAGGAAAGCTAGGAGTATTTTGGCATACACAAGGAAGTGGTAAATCATATTCAATGGCTTTCTTTGTTAGTAAAATAAATAGAAAAATACCAGGTAACTTTACCTTCTTAATGGTAACAGATAGAGCAGATTTAGATAATCAATTATATAAAAACTTTTTAAGAACAGAAGTTGTAACAGAAGAAGAATCAGCACAACCTAAAAATAGTGAAGAATTACGAAGTTTTTTAAAAACAAGTAAAGCGTTCATATTTACATTAATACACAAATTTAGATATGATAAAAACAAAAAATATCCAATACTATCTGAAAGAGATGACATTATAGTAATAGTAGATGAAGCGCATAGAACACAATATAAAGACTTAGCTGAAAACATGAGAACAGGACTACCAAATGCAGGATATATTGCATTTACTGGAACACCTTTACTTGGAAGTAAAAGATTAACTAATCAATGGTTTGGAGACTATGTTTCAGAATATAATTTCTCTCAATCAATTGCAGATGGTGCAACAGTTGACTTGTATTATTCAAGAAGAGTTCCAGAAGTGGCACTAACTAATACAGAGTTAGATGATGACTATTTAGAAATTATAGAAAGTGAAAATCTTACACCAGAAGAAGAAGAAAAATTAGAAAAATATTATTCAAAAACAAATGAAGTAATAAAGAGAGATGGTAGATTAGACATAATTGCAAAAGATATTGTAAGACATTTTCCTAATAGAGGCTATTTGGGAAAAGCAATGGTAGTTTCTGTGGATAAATTTACTGCTGTTAAAATGTATGATAAGGTACAATATTATTGGCAAGAAGAAATTAAAAATCTAACACTTCAAAGATCATCAACAAATGATGAAGAAGAGAAGATAATATTAAAGAAAAAGATTGACTATATGGATAGTATAGAAATGGCAGTTGTTATTTCTGAAGACAATAGTGAAGAAGAGAGATTTAAAAAAGAAGGATTAGACATAAGAAAACATAGAGATAGAATGAATGCAATTGATGATAATGGGCAAGACATTGAAGATAATTTTAAAGATCCAAATCATCCATTATCAATTGTTTTTGTGTGTGCAATGTGGTTAACAGGATTTGATATTCCTGTAGCTTCAACATTATATTTAGATAAACCTATGAAAGGTCATACTTTAATGCAAGCAATAGCTAGAGTAAATAGAGTTTATCCAGGAAAACATTCAGGTTTAGTAGTGGACTACTTAAATTTATTTAAGTCTATGGAAGCTGCATTAGGTGATTATGGTAATCCAGAAGATATTCATGATATGCCAGTAAAAGATATATCATCAATACTTAAATTATTAGATATAACAATTGAAGAAGTATTAGAATTTACTAATAATCTTGGTATAGATTTTGAAGAAATTACTGAAGCTACTGAAGCTTTTAAAAGAGCTGCTTTATTTGAAAAAGCCTTAAATATTATTTTTGATAAAGATGAACCAAAGGAAGAATTTAAAATATATGCCAACTTATGTAGAAATGCTTATGATGCAAGCAAACCTGAAGTTTTTGAATTAGGATGGGAAAACAAGTATTTATCGCCAATTCTGTATTTAGATGATATGGTTAGAGCACATAGTGGCAGTGAAAATATTGAGTCTGCTAAATTAAAATTACAAAAAACTTTAGATAGAAGTGTAATGGCTAAACCGGCAGGTGAAACTGAAAGTGAATATGAAATAACTAAAATGAAATCAATTAATTTATCTACTTTAAAACCTAGAGAAATAAAAAAGAAAATTGACGAAATGCCATATAAAAGTTTAGCTATAGCTGAAGTAAGAGTGTTTATTGAGAAGAAGTTGGAACAATTATTAAATAAAAATCAAACTAGAATTTCTTTTTCAGAGAAGTATAAAGAGATTATAAATAGATATAATTCAGGTAATTCTACAAATGAAAATTACTATGAAGAGTTAATAGAATTCATAGAAGAACTAAATGAAGAAGAAGATAGACATATAAAAGAAGGTTTAACTGAAGAAGAATTGGAATTATATGATTTAATTAAAAAAGAAAACTTAACTGTTAAAGAAGAAGAGCAAGTTAAATTATCAGCGAAAGAATTATACAAAACAATAACTAGTAGAAGTAGTGTAACTCAAATTGTAGACTATTATAAAGATGAGCCTCTAAAACAAAGACTAAAATCTGAGGTTGATGAAGTGCTAGATTCATATTTACCAGAATCATATGATAGAGAGATATTTAAACTAAAAGCAGATGTAGTATTTCTACATATACTTCAACAAGCAATGAAACAAACGTTGTTAAAGGTGGAATAAGTTGTTTTAAATGAAAAAAGAGAATATATGAGTAGTGAAGCTAAAATAAAAGAAAAATTAAATATATTTGAATCAAAATTGTTAAAGAAGGAATATCTAAAACAAATAAATCTTTTTGTTTTAAAAGAGTACCTAACAACAAGACTTATTAATATATTATTAGAAAATAATATTAATTTATATAATGTTTATTTAAATGGAGATATTGAAATTTCTGACTTAGGTCTTTCTAATTACAATAAAATCAAAATAATGAATGCTATAGAAACAATTATAAAAACTAAAAGATTTAAATTAGAAATAGATGATTTATTATTTTTTGGGATAAATCCTGCTACTATAATTAAATTGAAAGAAAATAATATAAGTTTTTCTATGCTGGGAAGTTTATCTGAAGAGAATTTAACGTCTAATTATAATTTAAAAAAGTTAGAATCTGGAAAAGTTTTAGGAATTTATCATTATATTTTACAACATATGGAGGATAATTTTAAAATATTAGATACTTATAAAATATTATATGAGTATCTTATTTATTATACTAGTAATGGTAAAAAAAGCGTTAGCATATTCTCTTTAAAACAGAATATGACTAATAATAATTATTATCCTATAGAAAACTTTCAAAAAGATTTAAGCAAATTAACTCAAAAAGAATTAATTCAAACAGATAGTTTTGGTATTACAATGAAGAAAACAAAATTAATAGAAATACTAAATTCTAAATGCGATGGAAGAGATTTAGAAATTGTTAAAGAAAGATTAAATGGAGCTACTTTTGAAGCTACAGGGAATAAATATGATGTAACTAGAGAAAGAATTCGTCAGATTTTTGAAAAAAATATGGAAAAAGTATATAAAGAAAAGATTGAAGAAGATAAATATAAAGAAATATTTGAAGAATATAACTGGGATGAGAAGTACTTTGTTGAAATATTTTCTGAGGAACCTTCAACTTTTTATTACTTAAAATATAAGTTTAAAAGTGGACAAAAAGATTTAATCCAAATATTAGAAGACAATAGATTTTCTACAAATCAAAAAAGAATATATAAAAGTATTAACACTAAATTGTTTGATAAAAACGGAGAATTAAAAGTAACTTTTGATAAATTTATAGTCATATTAGCAAAAAAATATGCTGAAAGAGCTATAAAAATTGATAGATTTTATTTTTATTATAATAAAGAAAGAAAAATGAAACCGTCTTTTAATTTACCTAATCTTAATATAAGAAGTTTTGAAGCAAGAATTTCTAGAAGTGATTATATTGTTTTTTTAGACAAAAGAAAGATGAGGTATTATAATTTAAATGAAATCACTCCTGCAATTCAGGTAAAATTTAATAAGATAATGCTTTCATTAGAAGATGGATTTTATTCTACAAAAATTATTTTAAAAAACAATAAAGAATTTGTAGAGCGTTTACAAATTAAAAATGAATTTGAATTACATAATCTTTTAAGAAGAAAAATAATCATAGAAGATAAAAGATATAAACTAATCAAAATGCCTAGTTTTCTTATAGGTTATGATTCTGTTACTTGTTTTTATAATGATATTATTGAAGAATATTCGCCTATAGAAGTAAAAAAATTAGCTAAAAAAATATCGAATAAATATGGTTTAAACAAAGAAACGGCTTATTCATATATTTCCGCTAATTATGCTAGTGAGATTCATAATGAAATAATTAATATAGAAATATCTAAGAATAAAAGTAAATACACAAAAGTTTTTAAGCAAGTTTTAAAAAAAGAGATCTATTCTACAAAAGAATTAGATGAAAATTTAAAAGAAAATAATATAAAAAAAGCTTCTTCAGAAATACATAAGGAGATATTTAAAAAGGCAGGATATACATATCGAGGAAACTATATAATTAAAAATAAATATTCATCAATTAATGGATATTTAAATAATAAATCAAAGAAGAGTGCAATTTTAAAATTCAGTGAAGATTTAATTGAAATAAGTGCAATTCAAATCACATTAGATCAGTATTGTAAAAAACACAAATTATTTAAAATTGATGCAAAAGGTAAAGTATATATAACGATTAAAAAACTTAATGAAGCAGGATTAACAATGAAAAAAATAAAAACTCTTATTATGGATTTAAAGGAAAACTTTATGGATGCAGATTATTTTAGTATAAATAATATATATAGAGAAATTGATGTAGAAGCATTTGATAAATTAGGATTTGACGAAGAATTTTTTGAAAACTTTATTAGTTCGATAGATGGAATAAGAGTCCTACGTATAAATAACAATAAATTATTTAAATTTAGTAAAAAGAATTTAACTAGAAAAACTTTTATGGATGATATGATTAATAAATATTCAAGTATAAATATAGGTGAATTACAAAATGAAATATATAATAAGTATCAAATTGAAATTAATTATGACAAATTAAAACACTATGCAAAGTCAGCTGATATATTTTATAGTGATATTTATGATAAAATATATTTAGATAAAGAAGATTATTATAAGGAGGTATATGGTGAATAATATTGATTTAACTAAAATAATAGAGGAAGGAGATGTTATCAGTACTAAAAAAATGAACATTAAAGGTACAACCAAGTATATGGATGTTTATAGAATACCTTTAAATTTGTTATATTATAATGATAAAAATGATCGAATAGCAACATGGATTAGTAAATATGAGGCTGAGGAAGGAGATATTAACAGTTTAACTCTTGAAGAATATAACAAACAAATTCAAAACTATATTATTAAATCAGATCAGCAAAAATTTAAAAAAACTTTAGACAATATTAGAAATTTTGGTCAATTAGAACCAGGAGTTGTTCTAGTAGATGGAAGAGTAATAGATGGCAATAGAAGATTTACATGTTTGCGTCATCTACATGAAGAGACAGGAAACTCTAGTTTTTATTACTTTGATGCTGTGATATTGCAAAAAGATGTTTCTGACAGAGAAATTAAACTAATGGAGCTTACATTACAACATGGACAAGAAGGGAAGGTAGACTATAATCCTATTGAAAAATTAGTAGGAATATATAGAGATATTATAAGAGATAAAATTTTTACCGAAAAAGAGTATGCTGAAAGTATAGGTGTTAAGGAATCTGTGGTAAAAAAATCTGTTGCCTTGGCTTTGTTAATGAAAGATTTTCTGGAATATATAAATGCGCCAGAGCAATTTTATATAGCTAGAGAATTAGAGATAGATGGACCTTTAAATGAAATATATGCAATTAAAAATCGCATAGGGAACGATGAAGAGAAGTGGGAAAAAGCAAAAATTGCCCTTTATGATAATCTATTATTAAAACCAACAATACAAGGAAGCGCAGATCCTACAAGAAATATTAGAGCTTTTGGGCAGTTTATAGTTTCTGATGACGAAAAACTAGATGAATATTGTGAAGAACATGAAGCTAATTCAAGAGAATTAGTAAATATTTTAAATCAGGCAGAAGGAGATGTAAATACCAAATTTATTCGTGAAAATATTAGAAACAATGAAAAATTAAAAGAAGATACAAATAGTCATTTAAATAGAGTTATTCATAAAGCTCAGTCTGAAACTATACAAAAAAAGCCAGTAGAAATAGTTAAATCTCTATATGAAGATTTTAAAAAGCTTGATTTAACAGCGGTTTCTATGCTAAATGGAGATGACAAAGAAGATTTTCTTAAACATATAGATATGATTAATTTACAAATAAATAAAGTAAAGGAAAGTTTAAATGAGTTCATTTAAAGAGAAAAATAATATAGGCGAATTAATAGTAGATTTGTACAAAGACAATCAAATAATAGCGTATATTAATTTTATAGAGCCATACGATTTTGAAAAAGATTATGACTTTAAAAACTATATTAAAAAACATATTAAAAAATATAGTAAAAATAAAATAGAATTTAAAGAAATATCTTATGTATTGATGATGAAATTAATAGAAAGATTTTCTCAAAGTGCAGAACTTAATAACTTTAATATTATAGTAACAGAAAAATTAAAGAGTTTTATAAAGTCTAAAAATATAGAAATAGAAAAAAGGAAAGAATTAGGCTCTGCTATCAAGAAAAAAGAAAGTTTTGTTTATGAAGATTTTCAAAGATTTGCTACTCTAGTAAATAAGGAAATGTATAGAGAATTAAGAGAAAGTCAAATGTGGGATGCTTTCTTTATAAAACAAATGATTAAATCTGCTAATTATTCAGTTCCGGGCGCTGGAAAAACTTCTATTGTATATGGTGCATTTGCTTATTTAAATTCTCCAGAAATCAATAAAATAAAAAAAATAATAATGATAGGCCCAAAATCATCATTTAAATCCTGGAGAGATGAATTTCATAAATGTTTTGCAAGCAAAAAGAAATTAAGAGTTTTAAATATTCATGATGAAGCTTTTAAAAATAAAAATGATAGAATTCATGCCTTAAGATTTGATAGTGCAAATAGCAATTTAATTTTAGTGAATTATGAAATGCTTCCAAATATTGAAGATGACATAGAAGAATTGATTAATGATGAAGTAATGTTAGTATTTGACGAAGTTCATAAAGTTAAATCTACAGATGGAATATGGGCGGAATCAGCTTTAAGAATATCTAAAAAAGCACTATATAAAGTTGTTTTAACAGGAACGCCTATACCAAATACATATAGAGATTTATATAATCAATTAAAAATTCTTTTTCCAGATGAATATAGTGTGTTTTTTGGATATAGTCCGGAATATTTAGTCAAGGCTGATGAAATTCAAGCAGAAGAAATTAATGAAAAGCTATATCCGTTTTTTTGTAGAACTACAAAGAAAGATTTATCTGTACCTGAAGCAAGTCCTGATATAAAAATTATTTGTGATATGAATGTTAAAGAAAAGGAACTGTTTAGATTATTAAGAACTGAATTTCCTGGAAGCATACTAGAACTTTATGTTAGATTATTGCAAGCTGCAACAAATCCAAAATTATTATTATCTACGTTAGAAAAAGGAATATTACCCTATTTATTTCTTGGAGAATATGAAGATGATATAAATCAATTAGAGGAAAAAGAATATACCTCTTCAGACTTTTTCAAGAGAGATGATATACAAGAGCTTATTAGTTCAATTAATATGAGTACTAAGTATTGGAAATGCATAGAAACTGCTGAAAATCTAGCTTCAGAAGGAAAACAAGTGATAATTTGGTCTGTATTTGTTGATACAATTAAAAGATTAGAAAAAAATCTTAGTGAAAAAGGAATTAAAGTTAAAATTATTTATGGTGAAACTTCTTTAACTGAAAGAGAAAAACTTATTGATGATTTTAAAGAAAAAAAGTTTCAGATTTTGCTTACAAATCCGCATACTTTAGCAGAATCGGTCTCATTGCATGACACTTGCCATGATGCGATATATTTAGAATACACTTTCAATTTAACACATATGCTTCAATCAAGAGACAGAATAAACAGATTAGGATTAAAACCAGAACAATATACACAATATCATTATTTATTTCTTCAGAATGATAATCCGGCTGAAGATAGTATAGATACAAGAACATACTTTAGGTTGGAAGAAAAAAAAGAAGTTATGTTAAATGCAATTGAAAAAGACTCTCTTATTAAAATTAATTTTAGTATTATAGATGATTTGAAAAGAATATTAAAAGAAGATTAGTAATAACTATTCTTCTCTTTTCACAATACTTAATATTTCTTTACTTAATCTATTAACAACTCCAACAACAAGAGCATTACCCATCATAAAGTTTCTTCTTTTATTAGACATCCCTGTATTTGTCCAATTATCTGGAAATCCATTTAATCGTTCGCATTCAAGTGGAGTTAATAGTCTAAGTTTCTTTGTTTTTATATCTTTTACTACATGTGTAGTTCTACTAGTTCCACCTTCACTTGTTAATAAAGTTCTTGATGGTTCATTTAAATCTTCTGGAAAATTCATTTTACCTTCACTGAAAAAATAAGGGTCACCATTAGGCTTAATTCTAGGAACTCTTTTGCTTCCTTTCAAATATTCAAACTTTTTAATTTGTTCTTTGTTTAAGAAAAGTGATTTATTATCTGTTGTTTCTTCTAGAATACTTTTTATAGGAGTTTTATTTTCTTCAATAGCTTTAACTTTAATTGTACAAACATCTCCTTTTAGCATAGCACCAGAATTATAAAATCTACCAGTAAAATTATTGCTAATATCTATTAAAGTCTCATAATTTTTTTTATTTATACTATAGGTATTTTCTTCTAAAACTTCATCAGTTAGTTTAAATTGTTTGGCAAAAATACTTTCTTTAAATATTAAATCTTTATTATCAAGTTTTTTCATTTCTTTATAATATTTTGTACTTTTGTGATATGCAAAGATAAATATTCTTCTTCTTCTTTGAGGAAAACTATGTTCTCCAGCATTAATCACACGCCAGTTAACTGCATAACCATTATCAAGGAAACTTCTTAATATAATAGCAAAATCTCTACCTCTTTGTTTAGCAGGGGAAATTAAAAGTCTATCAACATTTTCTAATAAGACAAAAGGAGGTTTTTTAGTTTTTAATATGTCATTAATAGCCCACCAAAGTACTCCTTTTTTTCCTTCTATACCTTTACTTGTTGTTAAACTTTGAGCTACAGAATAATCCTGACAAGGAAAACCACCTACTAAAAGAGTATGATTTGGTATATTTTTTTTATTTACTTCAAAAATATCTATATTACTAGAATCTTTTTCACCGAATCTTTTTATATAGCAATCAAAAGCATCTTGAGTTTTTGTAGCAGGTTCCCATTGATTGGCCCAGACAAAATTCCAGTTATTTTTTTCAATAACTTTATTATTTTTTAAAGTAACATTATTTAGTCCAACTCTAAAGCCTCCAACTCCTGCAAATAATTCAACTACTGTTTTTTCCATTATGTTCTCCTTTTAATGTAATTATAATTTATTTTGCATAAAAGATCAACTTTTATCAAAATTTGTTGTATAATATTAATAAGTTTTAATCTTATAATATTTTACATTACTTTTTAAAATAAAACAAGATCAAAAGAGGAAAAATGAAAAAGGGTAGAAAATATAATCAAGAAGAAATCGAATACATCTCTAAAACATCTATTGGAAAAAGTTTCAATACAATTATAAAAGAAAATGAATCAGAATACCTAGCTGAAGAGTATAATAAAGGTAGTTTTGGACAGATTGTTGAAAAATATCTATTTGGAATAGAATTAAATAATGAGTCAGAACCAGATTTTTTTGAAGCGGGGATAGAATTAAAAGTAACTCCATATAGAAGATTAAAAAATAATGAACTTTCTGCAAAAGAAAGATTAGTTTTTAATATTATAAATTATGAGGAAGAATATAAAAATCAATTTAATACAAGTCAATTTTGGTATAAGAATAATAAGATACAATTACTATGGTATCTATGGGAAGAGAATAAAGAAAGACAAGATTTTACAATTACTCATGAAAAATTACTAGACTTATCTTTAAGTGAAGATTTATTACAAATAGAAGAAGATTGGAAATTAATAATTAATAAAATTAAATCTGGCAAAGCACATGAAATTTCTGAAGCAGATACTATGTATTTAGGAGCTTGTACTAAAGGTGTAGATTCAGCTTCATTAAGGAAACAACCCTTTAATAATATTCTTGCAATGCAAAGAGCTTTTTGTTTTAAAAATTCATATATGACTCAATTGGTAAGAAAATATATAGGTGATTATTCTAATGTAGAAAAGATTTTAAACAAAAAAAATGAAAAGTTTGATTCATTCGTTGAAAAAACTATCAGTAGATATATAGGTAAGAGTCAAGCAGAATTAATGAAAGAACTTCAAGTAGATACAACAGCAAAAAATTTAAATAGTATTCTTATAAGTAGGATGTTTGGAGTAGAAGGGAAGCTGTCTGAAACAGAAGAATTTTTAAAAGCTAAAATTGTTCCTAGAACTATTAGAATTGAAGAGAACTTAAGGATTAAAGAATCAATTCCTTTTCCTGCTTTTAAATATACAGATATAGTTAATCAAACTTGGGAAAATAGTGATTTAAAAGAAGAGCTTGAGACAACTAAATATATGTTCTTTATTTTTAAGAAGGAAAATAATGAATATATATTTAAGGGTGTTAAACTGTGGAATATGCCAGAACAAGATATTGAAACTCATGTAAAAGACATGTGGATTCAAACTAAAGAAATTATTCAAGATGGGAATATTGTTAAGTCTATAAAAGAGGGGAAAAGAAAAACAAATTTTGTGGGCATGAGCGAAAACAAAGTTTCTCATGTACGCCCACATGCAAGAAACTCATTAGACACATATTCATTACCTGTAAAAGATAAATTAACAAATACTTCAGCTTATACTAAACATTGCTTTTGGATAAATAGTAATTATATAATAGAACAAATAAAAGGCATTTTTAGTTAGTGTTGACAAAATAATAAAAAGGAGACAATTATGAATAAAGACGAAGAAATCTACGAATCAGAAATAGATATTGTTGAAAATATAGAAGAATATATTAACACAATAATAGATGTAGAAATAGATAGACCAATGGGGTCTTTGCATCCTAAACATGGTTTTGTATATCCTGTAAACTATGGTTATGTACCTA
>CAZTRB010000020.1:0-16892 GCA_964616485.1 uncultured Muribaculaceae bacterium | reverse complement strand
CACCATTCTAAATTTTAAGAAATATTGTCCAAAGTTTTTTATTATATGGTCAAATGCTTTACCAACACCCTGTATTGATTGAGTGTATGTACCAAGAGTGTGAGATGATTGCTCTATGAGTTTTTGAGCTTCTTCTTGTTTTTCTATATTTTTTACTACATTATAGTAGTCACTAAGAGCTTGTCTTTCCTCATCTTCATCAACTCTTTTTGTCAATGGTGCATTTTTATCTTTTTTATCAGCCTCTGTACCAAAAACAATAGATTCTCTTTTTTTATTATAATCTGAAACCTGCTTTCTCAAATATTCCAAGTCAGACATAAGACTTTTCATTCTGCTTTTAGACGCAGCTAATGTTTTTGATTCTTCAATCATAGGCTTATATTCTTTTAATTTTTCTTTCCTAAAATCAACATCTTCATATTTAACATCTTCAATATCTGTTAATTTTTTTTGTTGAATAGCTCTCTCTTTCGTAAGTTGATTCATTATTTCTTCATTCTGTTTATTTATTTCATTAAGTTTAGCTTGTCTTTGTTTTTCCCGATGTGGTCTATTGTATTTTCCAATTATTGAATTGACTTTTTTTTCAAAGTTTTCTTGTTGTGTACTTATTGCTTTATCTAATTCATCTAATTTATTTGCAACAGCTTTTTCTTCAGAAGAGTATTCGTTTTTTACATCTTCGATTATCGCTTCTGACATTTGACTATACGATAATCCTTTTTCAAGACCCTGTAAGACAACGGTTTTTACTTTCATTTCATCTACCTTGTCTCTTATAGCTATGTCCAATTCTCTTGTATTCCTATTGACATATTTGTCAATTTCTTGGGTATCTATGTCTTCAGCAGATAGTCCAAATGTACTCATTTTTCCAAGTATTTCATTTATAGATTTTACAGAACCAACTTCTTTTCCCTCTAATGTATCTTCCATTCTTTTTAATATTGCATTTCTTGCATCTACAGAATCTGTTTTTATTAACTTTATAGATTCAAATATCTCCTCTAATGGAGCAGATAAAGTATTTACACCAATGTCTTCAATTTGAGTCTTTAATTTACCAAGCTCTCCTGCCGATATACTTTTTATTCTACTTGTCTTATTTCCAGTAACAAAAAAGTTGGCGATATCTTTTATGATACTCATATCTTCTTTGCCCTCTGCTACGCCCAACTCCTGTTTTTTGATATTTATTGATTGAATCATATCTTCAGTGAAAACTTGTGGATTGAACACATCCATAGATGATTCTAACAAATTAGTTAATTCTGTTTTTACTTTAACTTTTTGTGTTTCTATGTTTACTCTTGCTTGTTTTATTTGTTCGTTAAGTGATGCTATCTCTACCGCAAGTCCTTCCGTGCTTTGTTGAGAGTTTAGTAACTGTATTTGTTGCTCTATTTGTTGCTTAGCAAAATCAAAACCACTTGATTTTAATTGTAGTGTTTCTCTTTTGCTACCCCCAAGTGCCTCTAATCCACTAATCATCTCTTGTTTCTTTGGATGTTGCATTTCTGATATTTCAGCTATAGCACTATATAATCTATCTCCAGACTTTCCACTTCTAATATCTCTATACGTTTCTTCGTCAAGTTTAATGATTTCTTGTTTAGCTTTATCCATTTCAGCTACAAATTTATCTGGGTCATAATCAAATTGTGTTCTTATTCTTTTTGCTGTTGATCGAACAAATGCCTTTGCTAACATAGATGCCTCTCTATCCCCAATTTCTTGGGCAGACAAGTCAGCTGGGATATCAAAATCTAATTCTGGGTCTTCTTGAACGTTCAGTCTTAATTCTTCTATATTTTTTACCATTATTGCCTTTATCTTCTCTTGGGCGATGGCTATATCATCCATAGACTTTTTTGCATCAGATACATACTTTTTCATAATAGCTTCTTCAACTAATTTAGGTAAATTACTTGAAATAAATCTTGATGATAATTCTCTTTGTTCTTTTGTCTTATTTTCAACAAAATCGAATAATGGATCACCAAGCAATGTTTCCCCAACTTGTTGTAGAGATTTTTCCCCACTTGCTAATTCTTGCATATGAGCTTTTATTATATGATTTCTTGCTCCATCCATAAATCTTTGTATAACAAGTTTTGGTGTACTTGCTACTTTCGCCCCAACTAAAGAATTATAATACTCAGCTCCAATTTCAGAACCAGATTTCTGAGCCTTCGCTAATATATCTAAATCTCCTCTATTTGCGATCTTTTCTTCGGGCTTCTTACCCATATCTTCTACCTCCTTTTGATCAATTTTTATTTGTATTTCTTCTTACTTCAAGCACCTTGCTTTTAACTCTTTCGATGAAAGAATCAATATCTGTATTTTTCTTACTTATTAACTTTCTTGTAAAAACCTCTCTCCAACTAAATTCATTCCAAGACTTGTTTTTATTTTCATCAAATAATACCACACCAAAATTCTTAGTAGCAACATTGAAGGATGCTTGATTATCTGTTATTTGTAAGTATTTTTCATAACTTTTCATCATCTTGTCTCCAGTTATATCATCTTCCAATGTTATCTCTGGGTACTCTTCATCACATTTTAATTCCTTTATAATAATCTTAGTATATTCATATCTAACATACTCTACATATTTCAATAACTTCTCATATTCTTTTACTATCTTATTTGGAGAAATATCATAACTTTCAAAAACAAAATCAACAAACTCATCCTTGTTAAAATCAAAATAGTTTTTCGTTATTTTTATTCTCTTAATATTTTCAAAGTCGATAAAATCATAAATTGTTTCTAAAATAAATCTAAGCTGCAGAGTATCTTTAAACTTTCCATAAAATAAATTGGGTGAAATAGACTCGTGCAACAGTATTGAGTTGTCATCATAGTCTATTGTTTTGAATTTTGGTAACACATAGTCATATTCATTTTTTATCCTTCCTATATGTATTTTTAGGGGTATTACTACCCCTAAGTCCACATAAGAATAATAGCAAACGTCAAAGTTACTCATTTGACTCGACTTTTCCACCGTTTATTTTATGGAAAGTTTCAGACAGCTTTTCTTCTGTTAGTTTTTCTATCTCCGCTAACGCTTTTTCTCTTACTTGTTCTTTTTTATCTATAACTTCTTCAAGTCCAGCTATTAATTCATAATAATCCATTTCAGTTATTTTTTGTAGATTCCATAGTTTTTGTGATATGCCGTGTCCAGATAGGTTTCTTGCAAATAGTAATATTTTTTCACACTGAACATCATTTAATCCACTTTCGTCAAAAAATCTACATACTTCAAACCAATCCTTATGATTTTTCAGTCCATCTTCAGCTAATAGTTCATAGAATTTTTTATTTGTATCACCAATTATTGCGTCAAAATCAATATATTTTACAACATCTAATATAGGAGCATATTTTTGTATCTTATCTTGATACTCTCTATATTCTTTAGATGATGTATCTAACACCTTTGTTGCTATATAAACTTCTGGTTTGTAATTTGGGTCTTTTTCTTTTAGTATATTTTTATCATTTTCAGATAATACTGTTAATTTCATTGGTAGTTTATCTGGTAAAGGAAATTTAATTGAGGCTTCCTCTCCTATAGATAATGTTCTTACAGGAATTTCCATTCCTTCTCCAATATTAACAATTCCAAATTTCCTAAAACTCATTTTCTTCATAATTGTATCCTCCTTTTTTCTTTTTTCGGAAATAACAATATATTTATTTTATATTTTTTTAAGAAAAATAAAAAGCCCCACATACGTGAGGCTTTAATTATATTTATTAATCAAGTTGATAGAACACAGTTTCTTCAAAGTTGTAGTCAAATCTGAATAATAATCCCTCAGCAAGTGTTGCTGGTGCATTTCCTGCTACGTCCTTATAAACATCAGATTCTTTTAACAAGTAATCATTTTTTATAACTTGGAATAAAGCTCCGCTATCTAAAGTAGCTTCATCAAAATCATTTCCTACTGATACATTACCAGATAATGCTTGTGTAACTGTTACTGTTGTTTCAGTAGTACCGTTATAAACAGCACTTACAACAGTGTACTGTTCATACACGTCAGTGTCAACTTCGATTCTAACTACATCATTAGCTTCTATGTCTGTAGTTATGTCTCCTGCTACAGTAAATGTAGACCCAGCAACAGCTGTCAAAGTTCCTACTGGAGTGTAAGTGTATTGTGCTTCTTGAGTACATACACCCATTGCATATCCTCCATATGTTGTTGTTGCATTTGCAGGTACAAACAACGCAACTAAGTCATTTACTGCTGGAGTATATATGTCTGTTACAGCATCTCCTTGAGTTAAATCTATTCTTACTACTTTTTCTGGTATTTCAAAAGCAACCCCAGCTTCAAATGTTTTGTCAGCATCTGTATAACCAGTAAGAGCTCCAGAGCCATCTACTGCAGCTACTGCTTTGAACATAGACACAGGTCTCTTTGCAAATCTAACCCTTCTTGCAGGAACATCTGTTCCATATTCTGCTTCTTCGTATCCATCAGTAATAAATTCTTTTACTATTCTGGCGTCACATAGTTGTGTTTGTGATAATGTTACTTCATTTGCATCATCAGCATCTCCCCAGTTTACGTCAGAGTTCATAGTATATACAAATCTCAAACCATCTACTGTTTCATCGTCATATGGAGTGATTATTTCAAATATTAAAAGGTTACAAGTTTTACTATATGCAGGAGTTCTAATGTTTCCTACTGTAACTGCATAACCATCTTCAGTTGCTGCATCTCCTATAACAAGTCTTCCGTCTAACTCAAATAGTTTTCCAAAGAATCTATTTTGATTTGTATTGAATCCTCTTTTGTATGTTCCGTTTGTCCCAACTACTTTCTTGTATCCATCAGCAGTCATAAATCCTTCACCTTTTAATATACCCAATAATATATCTTGGCTCATTTCAGTTCCTTTTTTATCTGCTGTTAAGAATACATAGTCAGATTTCAATGTTATCGCAGTTGTTTTTGGATTAAGTTCAACTGCTCCAGATGTCGACCCTGCTAAGAATCCTCTTTTTGATATTATATCATTTATTGTTCTTGTTTTTCCCAAAAGTGGGTCAAGATTGAACGTTAGATTTCCTGCTTGTACTGTAAATACTGTTGAATACAAATCTACATTATTTTCTCCAGCACCAACAACAGCAGCCGTTACTCTAACTTCGCAGTCATATTGATTGGTAAACATACCATTACTAATAAATGCCTTCTTCATTTTAAACCTCCTAATTTTACGTTATTACTCCTATTGTGCTACTAAAAGACGTGGACGACATCTTTACTTATAACTCCTCATATAGAATCCTTCAAGAGCAATTTTTACACTTTGTATATTTTGACCATCTGAAGTTCCTTGTGTTATAATAGGTAATGCTGTTAATTTATAATATCCAACAACATCTCCAGATGAGTTATATATATTAAATTTTCTATAATTTTTCATTACATATGATATTATTTTTTGCGTTATTGTCTCTAATATTGAGCTATCCTGATCTTCTTTTGTGGAAATTAATATATCTACCTGTTCTCCACCAAATAGCTTCATATGAGGTGGTTTCATCTTTACCTCTATTGGCTCTGATGAAAAATAAGCTGATGTGACTAACATTAAGGATAAGTAAGTTGGCTCGTCTATCCCACCCGGTTTTATAATATCACTTATGTTATAACATTTTATTAAATCATTCCCAGATGTGCTTATTGAATGCTCTGATATATTGAATCCACTATATGCCCCATCGCTAAATGACACGGTGTATTTCCCAGTTAGATTTATCTTTCTATCTAACAGTATCGAACCAAATTCATCTGTACTTACAATCTCATATATAACAAAATCTCCATCTGTATCTGTTCCTACTGTTGCATCAACTATGTCATAAGTACTTTCTTCACTTATGAATGTATTTTGGTCATAATAACAAAAAGCATCATTCAATAAAATTTCTTTCAGATTGTTATATACAGCCTCCAACCCTACTCCTATCACACATCATCACCTCCTACCTTTTCATTAAATCTATATGTTTGATTGCAGTGTAAATTTTAATATATTATTAAAAAAATTCACATCTTTACTTGTCACATAGTAAGTTACACCATCGAATCTAATTATCTTCACCCTATTCTTTATATCTCTAAGTGGGAACTTTACAGATTCATTTAGATTATAACTTCTCAATTCTTCTAATTCATCAGTAAAAAACAATATCTCACTGGTGTGAATCTCAGTTTCTCCATCAAAAAAAACTCTTTTTTTGGGTATTGCTCTAAGTTTGAATATTGGATCTTCTGATTGTGAGCCAGTTTTATTTAATATCACTATTATATCAGTATTCATTATATCCCTATATCGTTTAAAAGTTTTTAAGTAGGATTCGTTATACTCAAAAGCCATATACCACATCTCCTATCTATAAATTATCTATCAAAACCTGTTTTATCTTTAAAATACAATCTATTTTTATTTCTCTCCAATCCTTTGATAAAAGAAATATCTTCTTTTATTTGGTTATTCTTGTTTTTAAAACTATAAGAATCTTCACTGACTGTTTCAGACTCTGCTGTTCCAAAACTATCTATTAGTTTTTGTAGCATTTCTTCATCTGTCATTATATCACCTCTTTAAACTTTCCATAAATAAAATGGGAGAAGTAGTGTGACATCTACTTCAATCCCAAAGCCTCCGATATTTTACTTTCTTCTGTTGCATCTTCTTTTTTTAATATTGAAATCAATTCTTCAAGTAATGCATTTGTTCTCTGAACCTCTATTGCTGTAAGTTTTGCATATAGCATAGTAGTTGCCTCTGGCACTGAACTTGAAGATTGATTAATTAATTTCTGTCTATTAGCTTTGGCTTCTTTATGAGTGTCTCTAAGTAATTCAAGTTTTTCTTCGTCACTTATATTATATTTTATCATAATATCCTCCTTTTAAGTTGGAGAGCTGTTCCCAGCTCTCCTATTTTATTAATAAACTAAGAATGTCCAATCACTATGTAATAATTTTTCGTGGTCTCTTAATTCTTCAAGTCCAGCTTCAGACATATTCAAATCATCATCTATAGCAGCATTATTCAAGTCGATCCAACAGAATTTCCATCTATCTTCTATGAATTTACCCTCTGGCATTCGTTATGTTCAGATTGATTCGTTAATTCAATCCCGTACTATTCGTACTGCTTATGCTTTCACATAAGACCAGACTATATTATACACTCTATAAAGTGCCTGTGCATTTCGAGCCACTTGGCTCTACTCTCCTTCTTTTTTTAACTGGAGTATGGAGATAGTCGTTGAACGCCTATTCTCTACTATTTATTTTGGGGTTTTAGTTCCTTCAATAATAAAGAATCCTCGCTGCTGATTTCCCATTGCTAAAAACCTTAGGTTTACACCATAGTTCATATAATTGATTTTTTCTGCTTTCGCCGCGTTCACGATTACTCTTACGAGTTGCGTTGTAGCTCAATTATCTTTAGGGCGCCCTAATTACTTAGGACTATTCCAGCAATTAACACAGTTCCTATTGGCGCTTACGCAGCCATAGGGGCTATTTTATTAACCTTCCAGTAAGAGCCGACATAATCTCTTATTGAATCTATTTTATCGAATCCGTTTCCAATATCTTTTATAACTGCCATACCTCTTAAATCAGCTTTAGGAGATACAAAGTGAGTAAGTCCTTGTCTCATATTTCCATCAAACAGTAAAAGTTTTCCACTTGGTATCATATCATTTTGAATAAATTGAACACCAAGTATTTCATCAGATGGTTTTCCAGTTCTATTGAATTCGTCTTTGTTTACATCAGCAGCTATAGTTCCTCTTGCTTTTGCCAACGATCCTCTCGAACCATATATAACCAAATTACCATCGCTCATTCCTTTAAACTCAGTAAATTCAAGGATTATTTTTTCTAAGTCATCTATAGTCAACCCATCGGTAACATCAGATACAGCTTTGTAGTTGTTTCTTATATTCGATTTAGCTTGTGGTTTTAAGAGACTTCTATCAACCGGTGTGTTTTTCAAGAATCCTACTGGAGCAGCTCTTAGCGATTGAGCTTGTTGAGCCGTAGGTACTCTAAACAAAGTTTGATACCAAGTAGATGGTATGTAGCTATTCATATACCAGTCCGCAACAGCTTTTACTCTTTCAGCCACTATATCTCCAATAGGAATATTTCTTTCATAAGCATCAGTTATAGTACTTAAAGTAAACTCATAATCTTTAAGTCTAACCCCTGATCTTGTATAATCCCAACTTTCATATGTTGGCTTGAATGCCGGTGCATCTGCATATTGCCCATCTTCAATACCGTATATTTTATTAGTTTCAAAACCTTTTTTCTCACCGTTTAGTCCTTCAACCTTACCAATAAATGGTGCAAGGTCATCCATTCCTCTTATTTTTAGTTGATTTTTTGGATTATTCATACCATCCAATGCTCCAACTATTGTCATTGAGTTCTTATCTGCACTTTTTAGAAGAGCCCCAATATAATAAGAACCAACTATACTATTAATCATTATTTATTCCTCCTTCATTATATCATTCGGTATATTTTGTTATATTAGAAATTATTTATGTTCTATTTTTCCTCTTACTTGAATAGCCCCTTCTACATAACCTATTTGTTGTCTTGGGTCTCCATTTTCATCATATGGCAACATAGTAAAAGGTAATCCTTCCATATTGTCAGGTAAGAACACAGGTTCAAATAATTGAGATTTTATCGTAAATTCTGTTACAACATCTCCAGCCCCATCATTTAGAGTCAATGTAGTGAATCCACCTGCAATTTCTATATCTTCTATATAATATTCAGTTCCAGCAACATTTATCTTTTCTTCTGTTCTGATGTCTGTAACCTCTCCAGTTAGAACTATTGTTGCAGTATCATCATCAAATGAACTTATTGAAGTAGTTGGAACAACTCTATCTATTTCTCTAAAATATGCAACATTTCCATATAGTTGGTCTGTATCTGTTATTTCCCAAACCCATTCATCTACTGGTGGCATTTTCATATCCTGTCTACTTCCCATTGGGAACAATCTTGTTTCATCAGTCAATTTGTCTGTTCTTTCATACTGATCTCTTGGAGATGTATCATATATAACTCCAACAGGCTTTAATGCAGGTATAGTTTGAGGTGTATCTGCTATATCTGTGTAACTATGCTCCTTTACTCCAGCATATGCAAAAACTGGTCTATTTGCCCCATTTTGTTTTCCTGTCGTTACTCCTACTAATTTTCCATATTCTAAACCTTTTGTATAATCATCATTTACTGCAAATGTTTGTTGGGCTCTCCAATTCAAATACAATTTAGGTTTTATTTGCCCCGGTTTTACATTAATTATAATTGACATTTTTTTCCTCCTTTTCTAAGTTAAAAAAGTATATCAGATATGATATCTTCTCCTAATTGTTGTATTTCTTTCATTTTTTTGTCACTCTTTGAGATAATTCTGCTTGCTGGGTTAAAGCCATATTCGTCCACTATGTCTCTTTCAGCGTTTTCGCTAAGTCTCTTGTCATTGTCATATGCCTTTTTATAGAAATCTTCCATAGGCATAATTGACTCTATGTATTTATCCTTAGTTGTTATTTTCTGTAGCTTTACTATTTCTTTCAACCACGGCTTGTCCGCAATCTGTTCATTTATAAAGTCTTGCTCCAGCCTTGCTTTTTCTCTTGATTCAAGGTCTTTTATCTTTTTTATTAATATGTCATCTTTTCTTTGTTGTATTGGGTCTATAGTAATTTTTGGAGCTTTTTTCTTTTTGTCTTTTGAGTCATTGTTGTCATCATTATCAACATTCAAGGCTCCGACTATCTTATTCAGCATTTGATTTACTTGCTCTATCTGCGTTTTTGTTTCTGCTATTTCATTCTCTATCGTTTCGTATTTTTCAACATTAATCGAATTAAGTTGTTCTAAGACTTCTATCTTTTTCTTATAGGGGTCTTCAGCATTTGAATTATCTTCTTCGCTATCATTTTCATCATTATCATTATCTGCATCTTGCTCATCGAGATTATCTTGCTCATCTTCATTATCGCCATCGTCAGCGAATATTTGTAGATCAATTCTGTGAAGTATTTTTTTTACTTCCGCTTCTTTTAACTTTTCTATCATTTTACATTACCTCCTCTTTTTCTTTTCGCAAATTTCTATATACTTTTTTTCCAAAATTTTACAAAAAAAATTTTATTTTTTTATTTACTTGCCGTTTTATCTTTGTTGTCAATACCTTCAGGTTTTTCTATATCAGGGTCTGTATTTCTTTTTTCTACAGTTGTGCCGTCTGCTTTTAAATCTGTATCTACTTGTAATACAGAATCGTTTATCACTGGTACTGCAGATATTCCACTTCCTGCAAGTATAGCTTTTTGCTCTGCAAGTTCACTCATAAAAATATCTATTTCCTCTTCTGTTTTTCCTTGTTCTCTTAATATATCTCTTATTAACATTGTATTTCCATTTACATATGTAGTTTTATCAAGTAGTGAATTTATACCCAAATCCATAGGAATGTCAAATGTTATATCTTCATCTTTTCTATCTGAAAACAATATTTTGAAGATAGGTTTTATTTTTTCACAAAAATCTTCATATGCAACTCTTTGCTCATTTATCAAATCCATAGATAAAAATTTAACTATCCTAGAGCTATCCGACTGTGCAAATACTTTTTTTAATGTTGGTGGTATTAGATTTGCTGAAGCGAATAGCGCTTCTACTGCATCGTCTTTCTCACGATATAATGAAGTTAGACCATTTGTTATCTCAAGTTGCATAACCTTACATTGAGAACCTCTTAATGCAGCCTCTGATGTGGTATCTGCATATGCTATAGATCTCGCTCCAAATGTCGATCTTTCGTCAAAATCTCCATCAATACATATTATCTGATTAGCTCCAGACTTGTCATTTATTTCAGATATATTTGTTTCACATCTATGCAATCTTAGTATGCTATCTATAAGATCCAAAGATGGTATTACCGAATATTCTTCCCCATCTAATTTTAAATATTGTATATGTATCATTGTTGGCTCATCAGAAACTTCTGTCGGCATATATACAATATCTTTCATAATCGGACTTTCATTCATAAATGGGATTATCTTTCCTTTTGTAAATAGTAGTGCTACATCAACTTGTTCTGTAGTAGAATCTAATGAGGAGTCAGATACTCTCACATCTTGGTAGATAGTTGTTCTATATATATATTCATATTCTTTTGTTTTTCTGTTTTTTACTTTTTGTACCTTTGACGGATGTATTACCTTTAATATTGGTATAGAGCCATATTCACTGTCGTTTACGATTCTATATGTTATAAACACATCTCCATATGATTTATAATACAACATAACTGTTTTAAAAAAGTTATTCCAATTATTCAATTTTAAGAATTTTCTATACTTTATTTTTTCTTTTTTTGTCAGCGGTGTTTCTAATCCTCTTAATTCATTTAAAATCTTTATACTATCTACATATTCTCTCATTATGTATTTTAAGTCATACGTCGTTGGCGTAAAAAGTCTTTTGTAGTCTATTTTTAATTGAGTTTCTCTATCTACCATTTCTTTATTAACATATTTATTCTCCCAGTGAAAAAAATCTTTATCTTCCATAAAATCATCTATAATCTCATACTTATCTATCCTATCGGCGTCTGGATAAAATAAACTTATATAACTCGCACTCATTTCTTAATTCCTCCTTTTTAAACTTTCCATAAATGAAAAATATGATGAAACGGTGGGAGTAAAATATGACTAATCTACCTATAGTACATAATACTCCTACCGCTTCTATCCTTCTCATCTGTTGCCTTATACATTCTTATCGGATAATTGAACTGTACTGAGTCCAATTCTGCTGTTTTTCCTTTTATCATACAATCTTCACAATAGTATGGTAGATATATAAGATCTACCCAAGCACTTATAAAGTCATCGTGTAATCCTTTTGCATCTGGTGCTGCAAATTTTACAGTTGAACCAGTGTATTCTTTTCTAAAGATTTTTACTTGCTCGATAAACTCTCTAAAGAATCTATCGTTAGCAGTATTGTTTAGTGTTGGAAATGATGTTCCTCCACATTGAATTACAGACTCTACTTTTAAGAATATTTTTTGCTTATTTCTGCCACCATAGTCTATTGGAATTACTTTTGTATTACAACCTCTTTTCTTTAACTCTTTTGCTAAATAATACGCCCTATCAGATTGTTGCCCAGACACTTCATAAACAAGCATATCTAACTGTTCTTTTATACAGATATTTGCAATTCTATTTGTTAATTCCGTAGGAGATATTATTGTTCCAGCTTTTCTTTCTGCTTCATTTATCATTCTAAAATCGGTTACATATGAATGATACTCCGTGTTACCGTCATCATCGACATCTACAACTTCTATAATTCCACCAGTATATGCAGCCATATCCTTTTTCTTCGCACTGTCAAAACTACCTACTTTATAAAATCTCTTACTATTTTCGTTGTATCCTCTTAGATGAGTTTCCATTAAATAATTCATTCCAACGTGTTCTATTGAAGGTATTCCAATCTCCTCCAGTTCTCCTAATTCAAGCCATCTGTCTCCTTTTATCTTAAAAGATACAAAGTATTGCGATTGAATATAGTCACTATGGACTCCCCAGTCTGATGCTTCTTTAACGTATCTTTCCCAGTAAAGAAGAGCCTCTTCTCTACTTCTGAGCGAGATAGATAAGAATACTTCAACAACATCTTTCATTATCCTATACTTATTTAAGATACTTTTTCTTCTGTATGTTGAATAAAGTAGTTGTGATGCATCTGGAAGTGATGTTCCTTGTATTATTGTAATTCCTCCAGTTCTATTAGTCATAGGTGCGATATTAACACTAAAGTAGTCTGAATCAACTAACTGAGCTTCATCACAAAGAATTAGATGTATAGTATATCCCGGAACTTTACTTTTTTTGTCTGCCGACAACACTACCAGTTGAGAATGAGGTATTTTTCCATTTGGAGTTATTCTATCTATTGTTATACCATCTTTATTTTCTTGTAAGTCCCTGTCGTCTGCTTTTGTTACAAGTGGTGTTTCTGGGAATATTTCATTAAATAGCTTGATTGCCTCCTCAAAATAAGGTTTCATTTTATCCATATGGTCTTTTGCCAGTGTTTTTGTCGGAGATACCCACGCTGCGTAATATCTACTTTCTTTGATGTATGTACACATTGGCATAAAAATAATACAAAAAACTACAAACAAACGACTACTATGAGATTTTCCAGCTTGACGTGCTATCGCTTGTAAGAAGTCGGCTGGTTTAACTCTTGCTGCAGCTTTAGTAAAATTTATAAGTGATCCCCATTGCCACGTTTCTAAAAATCCATTTAGCCTCTGTCCAGTAGTCTTATCAAATCTATCTCCACATCTCCTTGCAAAACGACACAGTAGATAATATGCGTTATTTCTATCTTGTGGTATCTCTTCTCCCCTATATTCCGTACCTTCGGCAGTAACAACCTCGTCACAAAATATTAAATATGGTTCTAATCCGTGTGACATTTTTGAAAATAATATTTTTTCTTTTTCATCATAATATAAATCACCAACATCCAATTCTAATGATTCTGGTGGTGCTAATGATAAATACTTTTCATCATTCATCGTATCGCCTCTCTTTTAAACTTTCCATAAATAAAAATAGAAGGGAACGGCAAGAGGACATCTAATTCGCCCTCTTGACTATTTTCAATATTTTTTTATTATCTGATGTACCACCATCTTCATATTGCTCTTTTAGTTTTTTATAGTCGTCTCCATAGTCGTCTCCTTTTGCCATCCCATTTTCAAATATGCCAAGCACATTCTTAGAGAATGTTTTTGCTCTATCCATTTGAAGTGCTTTTAAACTATCAAGAATCATTCTTTCTTCTTTGTAGTCTCCTGCTTCACTTGCTCTTATTTGGATTCTACTATAGGCTTCTTCTATTAAGTCTATTTTTTGTAGAATACTGTTTGCAAATATACCTTTAGATATCTTTTGTTCTTCAAAAACAGCTTTGCATTCATTATAATATTTTACCAAATCAATACTTATTGAATAAGGATCAAAATTAAGTCCATAGACTATCTCTTCTATTTCTTGCATAGAGATATTGCGTCCTTTTTTTTCATTTAAGGTTGTATATATAAATCCAGAACCAAATCCATTTGCATACAACTTAACGACTTCTTTATTTACATCACTTGTATCATAAGCATCAAAATCCTTTTTTCCAAGTGCATTTCCCAATTCATCTGATTTAATTGAATTTATTTCAGCACTAAGTGTTTTTATCTTATCGTCCTTTTGTTTGATCAATGTTGTTAGTCTTGCTATTTGTTTTTTCATTAACTCCATATCATCTGATTGGCTATTATCATTTTCAGTTATCATAATTCTATCCCTCCTTCCAACAATTCTTCTTCAGTAAGCACAAGTTTTGCAAACTCTTGAATCCTGCTCTTGTACTCATCTGGTATATAAGTAATGCCACATTTTTTTAATAAATTTTCTATTTCTTTTCTTGATTTTTTTGGAACATAGAATGTACATAGCAAATACTCTCCGGTATATATATTTTTTATTGTTTCTTTAGAATCTTCGTCCAGTCTATCTAATAAGGCTTTACTAAAGAACTCTTCCTCATCGAAGGTTTCTGTTACATAGTCTTCAGAAGAGTATGCTAAAAATTCAAATATCTCAACGCATACGTCGTAAATAATCTCTTGAATTGAATTGTTGTGATATATTTTTCTTATCTTATTTGCCACAAATGTCCTATATTGAGAGTTCTTCTCCTTGTAAATTTTCTTATTCACATAAAAAAGCTGATCTCTTTCTTGTTTAGTAAAAATTAAAACATACAAACTTTTCATTAGATTTAAGTAAAATACTGGCATCATTTTAACTGGTTTGAATCTGCATACAATTATATACACAAAAAAATAAAAGTGCTTTCTTTTTATTTCTGTTATCTGTTCATCTGTAATGTTAGGAAATAACATCGCTGCCTCTTTTCTTTATGGAAAGTTTTAATTGTCTACCAGTTAGTTTGATTTTTTTGAAGCCTGTTTTATATTCACTATTTTGATAAAATGGTACATATTCTATCAACTCTTTGCATTTTGGACATACTATCTTAAAAGATTCTTTTTCCAAAGCTTCATTATTAATTATCATTTTCTTAATTATTTTTACCAACTCCTATTCCATATATCTTTCCAAGTTCTTTTATTTCCTTTTCTCCTCTAAGAACATCTTTTACTTTTTTTATTTTTAGTGATACAGATGGAATAGATATGTTATATTCTTTTGCTATTTCCTTTTGCCCTTTAGGTTCTTCACCTAATAATCCATAATAAATACAAAACAATCTAAAATCTTGTGTTTTAAAATATTCTTTCTTAATGCAACTTCTAATTACTTTTTTTGCACTATCTTCTATCATAGTTTCAAGAATTGCTTTTTCCATATCAACATAGGGTAAATATTCTTCTATATATTCCTCATCTATATTTAACATTGCTTGATTATAGTTATTCTTTGTCTTTGATTTTCCTACCATACGTTGTCTTCTATCTTTATTTTTTATTGCTCTGATATAATTTATAGCCTTTTTCTTAAAAAAACTTTTAAGACTATAATTTTCAATAATATTAAACATAGAAATAGATTCATCCAATATTATCGGAAATTCATTTAATATATCATCTTCTATTCCATTATTTGTTTTATTTATATTCTTTTTTGTTTCTATATCCATCTTCTTATTTCCTCTTAATAAGGCTAAATATAGTATCATTAAATCGTGATAAACCGCATAATAAGAATATAAACAGTTTTTATTATGGTATCTATTTGCTAATAGGCATAATTCTTCTCTATTCCAAGAGAATTTACACATATTTGCTAAATCATAATTTCCTGCTATAAACTCATCTAAATCTATAGATGGATATCTCGATAATATCATCTCTATTACATCTTCTTTTTCTAATTCTCCTAAGGGTGTTGCATTGTCATTATTACTGTCTTGCATATAAAATCCTCCTTTCACAATTATTTTATTTAGATCTTTGTTTCATATAATCTTTTCTTATTTTTCTCTCAAACCTCTTCCTAAAAAAGAAACTTAATATCTTTTTATCATCATCTTTTATTCTTATTCTTTCATCTGTACCATCTTCAAAAGATATTTCTAAATATAATCCATCTATTCTATATTCTATATATATAGAATCAGTTAATATAAAAAAATAAGTATTACCATTAATGATTTTTAATGTTATATGTGTACTATCTTCTTTCATATAAGTGTTTTTTATAATATCTTTTATCATTTTCTTCATCTAACTCACTCCTTTTTTTTGTTATAATATATTATATATTATTTTTTTATTTTTGTAAAGTCATCATACTTTCTTACATATCTGTAATAATTTTTTTGAAACTTTCCATAAGTAAAATATGGGATTTGTTGAATAGAGACAATATTTTACTATACCTCAATAACTGTATATCAAAAAAAATTTTTTAAAATTTTATAATTTTTCTATATTTTGTTTTATATATAAAATAATTAAATTTATAAATTCTTAAATAAATAGATTCTATAAATAAGAAAATCTATAGAATAATAATTTTAATAAAAAATATATATATTATATAGTCTAATATATAATAAATATAATTTATATATATAATGTAATTTAATATATATATATATATATATAATGTAATATATATTATATATAATCTAATATATATAATGTAATATATAATCTAATATATATAATCTAAT
>CAZTRB010000019.1:0-18366 GCA_964616485.1 uncultured Muribaculaceae bacterium | reverse complement strand
CCCTCTGTGGCACTTAGCTCAACTACTTGCGATAGCGCTTTTGACAGAGGACTCACAAAGGCTGTTATCTAATAGATAACAACCTTGTCTTCTTGGAATAATATATACACAGGTGTTCCAAACGTACCTTTTGTTGTGTATGGAATAAGTCTAATGTAGTAGTCTTTGCCATTATATAGGTCTACGTAATAAGACACAGTAAACTCACCGAATACAACAGTTGAATCGTTAGTGTCATAACTTGCTATGCTTCTGTCATAGTAGGACTGATCACCGGGATCTCCCTCATTGCCTATGCTATACGATGGATACTCATATAACTCTGCTTTTACATACAATACTTCATATGGCTTGGTAAATGTTGTGTATAATGCTTTTATCTTAGTTCCTCCAATTCCATCGCTTTCTGTTATTTTTGATGCTTTTACATTTGTAAGCATTTTGTCTTGTGTTTGTTGCGAAACGTGGATATATAATAAACATTTTGTTGGTAACGTTGGCGTATTATATGAACTTATAGTTGGTATGAATACTATTCTTCTTTTTGTTGTTTTTGGTGATAGTTTTCCTTTTACTTCCTGTTCGTCAAACTTAAGAGTGTGAATTGAAGATGAATCAACTGTTCCAAAGTCCTCTGCACAAGTTATGATTATTTCCCCATTTGATATTTCTGTTATCACACTATCAAGAGGAGTTATATCAAATTGTGGCATATTTTCTATCTCTTCTACTCTTAGTTCGTCTGATGATATATATAGAGTTGGGTCTGTAGATGAAATAGGTCTGTATTTTGCTGAATTCGAGGTATCTATTGTGTATAGATTTGTATATATATTTTCTGCTTTATATAATACTGCTCTATATTGGTCAACGTCTCCTATTCTTTTATTCACTTCTATAACTTGAAATATCGCTGTTCCATATTCTGTATTATGATACTCTATATTCATTGTGAATAATGACCCTATATGTAGATTGTAATTTTTATGTGTTTTAAATTCCATTATAGGAAGAGATGTTTTTATATCTTCTTGAAACTTTCCATAAGCATCTATATAACCACCACTACACTTATTCAATATATAGTTTACTAATGTTTGTAAAAATGATACGCCTACTATATCTGCAGATATTTGATATGGTTTTTCTCCAAAGTATGAGATGCTATCTGCATTTTCAACTATATATCTTTCTGTTGTTTGTATTATTGGGTTTCCTCTAATGTGAAAGTGATTTAATAAGATTACATCATCATTATCATAGACATCAAATTTTATGTATTCTCCAGTTAAGTCTCTGTCTGCTGTTACTGACTTATCAACAGTTATGTAGTATTTTCCAGATTGCTCATCTATGGTTTTTGCCATAACAGTATATGTTTTTTCTTTATAAGCTAAGTAGTTATAATACTGAGGATGGTATGTATTCCCTTCATATATTTTAGACAATTTTAACATATATCCAACTTTGATATTTTTATACACTTGTTTTGTGACACCTATTATGACTGGCTCTATTATTTCAGTTGGGGAGATTGAAAGTAGCGGTGATTTTTGTTGTGTGATCGTATTTTTTATAGTAACTCTAAAATCATAAGATTCAGTCTCATCTTCAGATTTTCTTTCTATCAGCACAGATACATTATCATTAGAGAAATCGTATTGTACAACTGTTTCAGAACCATCTTCTCGTGTTTCTGTACCAATCCTACAAGTATTTACTAAAAATGGTTGATTTGTTTTTAATGGTGATTTTCCTTGCACATCTACAAGCTCTAAATTACAAGCACTTATATCAGTCCACTCTCCAAGATATTCACTCATTCTATCTATAAAACCTGAATATGAATACTCATCGCTTTCTGGCTCTGAAAGAGTGACCAATAATACTTTCTCATCTTGTGGAAATAAAGCAAATTTGTGTCCCGTATCTTTTACACCAGAGCTTCCTTCTGTAGTCCATTGATACATTATAGGAAGTACGTTTGGATTGATACAGACTGAATAGCTATTCTCTTCCTTGAAGTAATCAAATTCATATAGCCATTGCTTATATCCAAGTAGATATGCTTGATAAACATAATCAAATCCCGGTGCTATACTTGCTTTTACCATATCATTAGAATTTGTTTTTATAACCGCATCTGCAACTTTACAGTTAAACTGAATAACAGTATTATCATATGTATCTTGTATGATAGCCATTGACCCAAATAACATTCTTGATGAATCAAAATCTGCATACGTCATATCTTTTGTAAGTAGATTGAAGTTATATGTATTAGTCTCATCTTTCATAAATATGTGATTCTCAAAATCAACATATGGTGAATTTTTATTTGTAATTGTTGCTATTTTTCCAGATTCATCTGTAAAGTCATCTGGGTTGTACATAGGAAACTTGTTTTCATAATCAATTGTC
Organism: uncultured Muribaculaceae bacterium; assembly: GCA_964616485.1. Classification (GTDB taxonomy): domain Bacteria; phylum Bacillota_I; class Bacilli_A; order RF39; family UBA660; genus RUG13868. The sequence goes on along the minus strand of CAZTRB010000019.1, from coordinate 15,945 downwards.
ACGCTGTTATACACCATATTTTCATTTATGGAAAGTTTAAGAGAATCTATCAGTATATCATTTAGATCGTCTATTGTACAAACTAAATCTTCAGTCAAAGATTCTTTTTCACAACAAGTTACATCTAATACTATGTTCTCTTTAGTATCAAAGTAAAATCTAACACCAATATCTCCGATTGCATTGAAGAAATCTTCATATGTTTTGTAGTCTCCTAATGTAAACAATTTGACTTTTGGAAGGTCATTTTTATCTATGTGTATTGCAGATTGATAGCTTAATCTAACTTCTCTTGGATAATAAACACCAAGTGCTTTTTTAAATACATTTTCAATTGTTTCTGTATATATATTTTCTATACTTTCAATTTCTTTTGTTAGCAATAGTGTTCTTCTATTATTTAGATTCAGTGATATAGTTTGGTCTAAATCTTCTATATCTATAGATTCTACAAAGCCAGTGTAAGATAATATATAATCTTCTTTATTTCCTTCAAAGAAATAAACTGCATCATTTTTACTTATTCTATATTTTCTATTTGGATTAAACTGTCCCCAATTTGATATCTCATCTTTTAATTCGATTACACAAGGTGAAGATGTTGTTTTGAATAAATCTGACGATCCATTAATTAACTTATCTTTAAAATTTCCTTCTGAAACTAACATAGATATTTCATCAACTGTTCTTAAGTACTCGAATTTTCCGTGTGGTTGTTTTATCATAAATTTTCTCGAATCTCTCTCTTCTTCGTTAAATTCAAATAAGGCTAAGGAAATTTCACCAGTGTATCCAAGTGTATCTTTTGCTAATTTTGCTATGTTCGTTGAATCCACAGATAGTTTCTCAAATCCAAATAAGTGAGTAGATTGATCAAGCCAAACTGTTTTTGAATATCTTAGTTCAACTATTTCGTCCCCATATATATATTTTTGATATTGTGGAGATACATCTATGTTTGTTGCCTTCATAATGTCATACAATCTACTTCTTCCGTCGTCAAAGTCGTTTTCAGCAACTATCATAGCTATGTATTTTTTTATAGATGTTTTTGATTCAGGATGCAGTTTCGAAGTATTCATTAGGTCATAACTGTTTAAAGTGTCTCCTTCGTCTATCTGATAAGAGTAAAAAGTATCTTCATATGGTCGAGTTATTTCTTTTTTTATTTCTATTATTGGTAGAACTACGGTATTAACATCATTATTTTGAATAAATACCTTAAAGTCATAATCTTTTGTTTCATATCTTCTATTATTCATATATTCTATTCTTTCTGGGGATAATGCCTTGTCGTAATTCCCATTGTAGTATGTACACCCTAAATAATATTCATTTGATTTTATATATCTTAAGCCATAGGAAAAATGAACCGTTGAATACCAATTTATTAAGTGAATTTTCTGAAACTTTCCATAATTAATTGGGACGAAGGCAGTAGCCCTGTTCCCGTATCCAAGTTTTGTTGCATTTTCTTTTGATATTGATGGATAGTCCGACAAAATAAATGACTCGAATACGATTTCATCAGACGGACTTTCTTGTCTTTTTATATATGATTCCACCTGTGGATTTAGACTTCCGTAATAATAATCTCCAGTATCGTATCCAACACAAGGAAGCAGCAATCCACTGTCTATATTCGGGTCTATCATAGGCAAGTTATATTCTACTATATTTGGATATAAGCAATCTGTATATTTTTGTATTCCTTTATGAGTATTTAAAAAGACAATTATTTTGCTTATTTCATTATTGACGTCTCCCGAATAACCATCGAATAAATATTCTTGATTTAGAAACACTCCTCTTACTTCGTGTAAAATTATATTATCTAAATAAACACTTTGTTCTTGATATGCTAAATACTGATTGTTTGGGACAAACTCAAATAATCTTACTGAACCAGATAAAATTTCACCATCTGGGAAACTCGTTCTAAAAAATGACGTTGCCATAGTATAATATATGACCCCTGTATCTAAATCTTTTTCAAGAAAGAATCCTATTACATTAAATCCGCCTTTCATTAAAAGAGGATATGACGTCCTATTATACTCTATCTCATATGTATCATAGTTGATGTAGATATTAATTTGTTTGTCCGTATTATAGAACATAGAAATCTGACCAGTTCCCTGTAAGTCGTTTGTGTCAAGAGAAAAGAACGTTGACATTTTATACAATCCATCTTTTCCTTTTTCATAATTAATTTCCATAAATGTATCCCATTGATAACTGTTTCCTTGAAATTTTATTATCTTATCGTTTGCTACAAGTTTATCATTAACTATATCTAATGAAGTTACTCCTTGTATTGAATCTTCCTTTGTTGCCTTATTTAATATTCGTTTCCCAATGTCGAATCCAGCAAAGTCATATAAAAAACTAATTCCATTTGCTCCAAATCTAAAATCTGACGTTGAAAGTAATTTTGGTAAATCCTCTTTGGAGGTCGGATCTCCAACAACTGGTCGATATTGATATGTGCGAACGTCAGGCATAGTTGACACTTTTAATATATTATTGTCATTTGGACATACTTCCTTATCCCAAAGAGTAAATTCTTTCCCACCTATGATACAATAATGTCTAATATATATTTTCTCATACTGATTGAATGCTTTTGGAAGGATATGTGTTGAATCATATACCTTGTTTAATCCAATATATTCGTATAACTGCTCTCCCCCAGCGTATCCGTCTCTTATCATAGCTGAAGAATTTTGTGTAGATAAGTATATTTTTGATGTTCGATACTCAAAATGCTCTGCTCCTTCTGGGTAAGTTCCATCTTTATTTATTTTAGTGAATGATGATATTGTATTGTAAGTCAATCCTGTTCCTTCTCTATATGATTGACATAAGAATGTTTCATCATTGTCTGTATATACAGTTAAAAAATTGTTGTCAGGAAAACACTCATTAACAAAATCTGCGTTTAGACAGTCAATTATTATAGCATCTTCTGAATATCTAATGTCATACAATGGCTCTCTAACTACAGCATCTGTATTTGAATTTGGGTCTCCTGTACCTTGTCCAACTTCTATTATGAATTTTGTGTACCAATCTTCTTTATTTACGTATGTAATTCCAGTATCATAGTGATAAAATATATTATTCACAGAATCACAAGTTCTCAATACCTCTGGAGTACTTGCGTGAACAAATTCTAATGCAAATTCCCCACCAGTTGGCACTGTAAATTCCCCATCTTGACTTGTTAATACATAGTCATATGTTTTATTATATAAAGACCATACAAAATCTTGTCTTGAAGTATCACCAGTTACATTTCTATCTATTTCAATTCTTGATATACTTCCAAGTGTTTTTATAATAGGTACTTCAGGTGGAGTTGCTGGTGGTGGTTGCGAGGGGTCATATATTATTGGTATATTGTTTTCATTTATTTTTATTCCATTATAAAAACCTTTTACTCTAAAACCAAATACCTCAATATCCATTTGCTGACTTCCTGCATAAAATTGATGATGTGAAATCATTGCACTTTTTTTAGGAGGAACAACAAAACAGAGAAATGGATAACCCCGCCTGAAATAAAGATTTCTTCTTATATATGTTGATCGGCTCATCCAATCCATATAAAATATATTATCGCCATAGTATGGCGATAATATAGAATCATCATCACCATATATAACAAATCCATCTTTCCCCCATGTGTTCTCCATGTACTGGTCTACATATTTACCGTCACCCCTAAACAATCCAAATTGAGCACGATTAGTAGAAGGATCTAATATTTCTTGTAGCTCTTCAGTCCCTATGCCTGGTGTTCTAAAGTAGTACTCTATGAATAGGGGATTCATATCTGTAGTAGAAGATACTGACCCCACAAACGGAAAAGCAACATCATCGAAATTATCTGTAGCTTTCCAGCATATTCCAAACACACCAGAAAACCATATTACTTCTTTTAAGTTTTCGTCATATGTCCTTTTATAGACATAAAAGTATTCAATATCTTCATATGTAGCAGGAATAGTTAAGGTTGACTGTGTTATTATTTCTGGTTTTGTTCCTGAATCAGCATTTGGCATTATTCTATAAAATGTTGTTGTTTCAATCTTCTCCCACCCGTCTCCATCCTGAATAACCTTAGTCCCTGTTCTCATTGGCTCTGGAATAACATAAGTATTTTGACTAACTGCAATCATTATTGGGTTTTTAAAAATATCTATCTGTTCTTTTATTTTTATACTTTTGTCAGAAGAACTATCTATTAAATTCATAGGTGATACTGTCTCGTCAGCTTTTAATTCATGTAAACCATTTATAAAATTATCGCCAATACATTTTATATAAATATCATTATCTATCCTGTGACAAAAAAATCTATTTCCTTCTGTTATAGCCATATTAACCTCCTTTAATAATTTCCTATTCCCGATTGAAAACAACTTGCTCCACGAACTGGAATATCCCAATCTAAATACGCTGTGCTGTAATAAGAATCATAAACAAATTCAAATAAAGATATTGTTGGAGTTACTATACTTATTGTTCCACTCGAGTCTCCATGCTTTATTAGTATGGCAAAATCTTGATTATTTACACCATCAACGTACTTAAAATCATAATCTAACGTATCAGTTAATACTTGAATGGTTTCAGTTGAATAACAATATCTACTTGTACTCATATTATAAGAAGAGAACTGGTCGTCATTTATGTAGTTGTAGCCTCCTATGAAATAAGCATACGCATAGCTCGTCGCCGTTGCGTGTCCAGCCAATGGATTGTCTAAAAGTACAGCTATATCTGATAATGTTTCAGTAGCATAACTCAAACTTTTTAGGTATGTCTCACCCCCAGTGTTGTCGTATGCTCCTCCTGCTAATATACCAACACTATCATTTCCTGCTCCCATTATTTTGTCTATATTATCTGTTAAAGATTGTGCCGATATAGATAAAACCTCTGTATCAAAATCTCTCTTAGAGCATTGCGAAGTTCTTACTCTCAAGCTGCCATTAAAGTAATTTCCTCCTATGTGATATGCTTCAGTGTCACTATTTAAGCTACCAACGTGCTTATCGTTCTTGTATATCAAAGTAGGTGATTCCATTGTAGTAACAGCATCGTCATTTGCAAAATCTATCTTTTGGGACTTTGCTACACCATAGAACGATGCCTTTGCTCCTTGAAAATCTTCCACAGGATAATTCAAGTATTGAGCTTTTCTGTATAAGGTAAGATAATCAAAATCATATTTTGTTATATATGAAGATGGATCCTCACTATAAAAACCACCATTGTAAAATTCCAACCTTCTACCTCCAACTACGTACCCTTCAACATTAATTATAGATTCCTTATCTTCGTATATAGGAAAAGTAGTTATTGGTGTTTGCATATAATCAGACAGTGGGTCTGCTTCTGATGATATCTCCTCTAACTGTAAGTCCCCGCTATAGATATATGTATTTAATGTCGCTGAGAATGTTGGCGTAAATTTTGATGTTTCAGCTTCTATTGCAATATCATAAATTGCGTTATTGTAAAATAGCTGTATTCCAAATTCTTTTTCATCAATTATTCTTTCTAATTTTTCTTTGTCTGATTGAATAAGCCTTGAAAATGATAATGAGAAAGATTTGTATTTAGAGTACCAACTTTGTTTTTTTCTTCCTTTTTTCGTTCTTGATGATACGTATGTTAATTTATTGTTGTTTTCATCAAAGGTATCGCATTTTAAGATAACTTCTGTTATCGGTGCGCCATTAGCTTCCTTTGTCCATATTACTACCTCTATCAAAATAATTCACCTCTCTTCTATATTTTTCTACCATAAAACTCATAATAGAATTTATTACTTTCTTCATTTGTGTCGTATGTTTTCGACTCTAAAATACAATCAATGTATTTTTCTTTATGGAAAGTTTCCCCATCATAAGCCAATCTAACGATAAAATATCTTTCGTCATCTCCGACCTCTCCTATTGTATCATATATTGATATATCTGAGTGGTCTTCTGAAAAAGATATTGTTTTATATTCATTCGTATTTGTTTGTTGTGTTACATTTGAATATGTATTTTCTGTGATTTGGTCATCATACACTTCTCCTACTCTAAATTCCGTGACATCGTTTGCAGATAGAGAGAATAATTCATCATCGTCATATGATTCTATTTCGTAGTTCCAACAATATGCATCAGCAGATTGTGCCTTATGTTTAAAAAATAATGCAACTTCATTTAATTGTTTTAAGTCATTTAGTTTAACGCTTATCTCTAAACTTATTTTTTGTGTAGATGGATTTTCTGTAATCTTAACATATTCAGGATCTATCATACTATTATTCACTGAAACATAAATATCATACTCCCCATATGTATATCTCGAACAAGCATAGTTATTTATTGATATTATAAATTCATATAGTTTTATTTCTGAATTATATCTTTTTATATATGGTAAGTCTAATATCTTCTCACAAAATCCTCTCATTATATCTGTAGTAGAGTCAAATTCATCTAATACGATAGAATCATTTGCTAATCCGTATGGATTTATTAACTTTAAATCCTTAGTTATAGCTGGAGTTCTTGTAATATATTCTTTTTTTATTGAAGATGTTTCTGCTTTAGAGAACTCTCCTTTGCATATAATGACGCTTGTATCAAATTCATTTAATATCATTTTTACCTCCTAAACTTTCCATAAATAAAATAGGCGAGGTACGAGGATAAGACACAAATCTTATCCCTCGTATGGAAAATATTTTTCGTCTACTATAAAAATCTTCTTAGGTGAGTCATCTATTTCATAAAAATCTGAATGTAAATCAAGCTGCACTTGATGTTTTTTACTTACTACTTCTTTATTTTTAAAAGCTAATTTAGAACGCTTATCTTGTTTATCATACTCATTTGAAACCTGTATATCAGATACATCTTCGGTTATATCATACTCTTCTTTTAGTATCGTTACTTCAACATCTGAATAATAATCATCTCTGATTGAGTATTGGTACATTTTATCGACGGCTATCTTTGGAATAAATGGATATGATATATAAGTATATCTATTTTTAGGTAGATTCTTTGCTCTACTTGGCAACTGTCCATTTTTACTAACTATTAAATGAGTAGGGTCTGATTCTGATACTATTGTTTTTATTGGGTTTAAAGTAGGAGCAATTCTTGTATCATCTGGAATTTCTGTCCACTGACTCTTTTGGGTATATGATATTACTCCTCGACTATCTGAGATCATATGAAAATTACTAACATCCTTTGTATATACTTGTGTTCGGTCAAGTGGTATTCCATATGAATTCATTATTATGTAATAATTATAACAAATATTTGAAATTCTGTAAAGATGACTATATGATTCATTAAATGTAGTCAATAAATCAGATGTAACTGAACTTGGATATGTGTACTCGCCTTTTATGATTTTTAGTGAAATTATATGTATATTTTCTATCGGAAGTGTTTTTATGATGGATATTGTTGCTGTTCTGTTTTTTATGGATATTTCTATTGATGACGGTTGTATCAACATTTCTCCATATACTGTTTTTATTATCAGAAAATCAATATGTTCATTAGAAAAGCCTATAAATGAATTATCTTGTATAACAAGAGAATTATTGACTACTTCAAAATCTATATCTACCAATAATTCTCTTGATATGCTTTTTTCTCCTATATACACTGCATTTTCTATATCATCTTGTGTAGCTGGTTGTTGTTCTTGTATTTGTTTATTTACTTGAGTGAACTCAATATATTCTGGGAACATATTATCTGAATTAAAGAATATTGTTTTTTGCTTTGGTTCTACCATATACACAGAGGTGTCGTACTTATTATAATATGTTTTTAGTTCATCTATATTTGATATTATCAACTATTCCACCTCCGTACAGTATTTTCTTTTTTTAGAAAAGTGTTTAGCATCGAATGAAAAAGATATAGTATTTGCTGTATTGCTTTCATTGCACACTCTGTTTCTAAAAAATACTCCACTTATTATAAAATCATCCTCACACACATCCCTACTATCTACGACATTCTGCTCTCGTAGCGTTGTAAATATTATTGTATTTGATTCTTCTGGCGTAACTACTCCTTTTAATTTGGCATAATATGTGGTATCCGAATCCAATGGTGCTAAGACATCACCACCATCATTAACTATAACACCAGCGTGACTATAAAAATCAATATTATTTTTTGATAGCAATAATTGTCTTCCCGGTTCATCTGTTAGTGTGGTTTTAAATTCAAGGACTTCAGAAAAAGCCCCTTTCATATCTCCATTTGGGTCATGTGTCTCTCTTACTGTCACCCAATATCTCGTATCTGGCTTTAAATCTTCAAACGTATAACTTGGTAACGCTGTATTTAGTATCTTTGTTGTTTCTAAGGCGTATGAGTCATATGTGATACCATACTCACTTATATATATTTCAAATACACCATCGTATGCATACGTATAATCATCTATGGCAGTTTTTATTTCAACAGGGAAAGAAAAAGCTCCTTTGATAAAAGGGTTTGTAGAATCAACGTCTCTAATCATAATCCAATATCTTGTATCTGGCTTCAATCCCGATATTTCATATTCTTGTTTTTGAAGCCAATATTCAATATCTACAGTTTCCCATAATGTAAATTGAGATACAGTTCTTCCGTTTTCACTCACCCATATTTCAATAGCATCCATAAGATCACCTACTTAGTCCAAGACACAGTTGCTGTCGTAGCTGTTACATTAGTTGCTTCGTTTAGTGTATATCTTGGTCTATTGTTTACTCCATCTAAATATAATAACCATACTTCGCTATTCACTGAGGCTATTTGTCCTACAGTTGTAACTCCTCCATCTGTTAGTATATGGTCAAAATATTTAAACTCATCTATATTCTTAGTATTTGGATAAAAATAACTAGAGAATTTTCTGAAACGGTTTATTAACACACCACTTAGATAAATATCGTCTACAGGTGCTATCGTGTTCGTAACAATTCCTTTTAATATTCCGTTTATAAACATTTTCTTTACTCCATCGTTATTAACTGTAATACATACGTTTATCCACTCTCCAATCGCTCCTTCTAAACTTCCTGTCAATCCAGAAAATTCTGCACCCCAAAGTGCACTGCTTCTATAAAGTAAAGAAATGCTGTTTGTAATGTATTGCTTCATTATATAAAACATTTCATCTCGATATATCGCAAGTTCTGATACCTGTTCGGGGGTTTGCATCCAAAAACTATAGCTTCTTTGAGCGTCTGAAAACTCTGTTGTATAGCCTGAATAAGCATACCACTCGCTTGAGTTATCTACACAGCTATTAGGTACTCCATCTTTATTGCTTGTATATGCAGGTGTTCCAACTACATTTGTTAAATGTAAATCTCCAACAGCATCTTGCAGGTTTCCATTAAATTTCCAATGATGTTTTAGTGCCATTTTATACCTCCTTTTTAGAACTAAAGGTTCTTTTTTTACTATTGTTTTGATATTTTCTTTTTGATTGTCTGTTTTTGCTTTTGTTATTTTCCGAACTTGTTGTTACATTTATATTTTTTGATGAGTTTGTTGCTCTATTACCGTTTTTGTGGTTTACTATTTGTTTGCTTGATAGTTTTTTCCCAGTTTTTGCTTCTGCGGCAGCCCTATGTCCCTTAACATAATGCTTCTTACCATCTTTCATTAATGTGTATTCTTTATATCCATCCCATCTTATCTTTGGTTTTAGTACTCTCTTTGTTGTTTTATTTCTTATCTTACCACTTGAAGATTCTACTTCATAATTTGTGTATGTAGGATGCGTCTTCCAAGCCATATATATCACCTCTCTTATAGATTCTTACTTAATATTTTTGTAGCATTATCTGAAAAATCAAATAATATATTTCTTAATACTGTCTTTAAATTCTTGTAGTTTTTATCTCCAGTTAGAGTATCAACATTGACGCTTCCCATATAAATAGATATTTTATCGTTTGACTCAATAAAGATTTTTTCTAAGTTGCTTATTGTCTCCAATACCGAATTTTCTTTATATGATAAAGACCCAATTCTAATTTTAAGCTCATTGAATCGTCTTTCAAAAACCCTTATTACAGAATCTTTCATTATAGCAACAGTCTGTTCTCTATCAAATCCATTTGCGTCCATTATGCTTTCTATATCAACTATGGCTTGATATACAGACATTAGTAGAAAACTATGTGTTAATTCATAAGCTAGTGTTTTTGGTATTCCTTTTTCCTCATAGATTCCAGTTAATACCTGACTACAATTGATAGAGCATCCTTCTTTTATTTCGTCTATTTTTTTGTGTAATTGAGATTGAGTTAGCATATTAATTTCTGACATCTCTCTGACAGCCTCTGACAATTCTTTTATGGAAAGTTTCAAGTCAACAAGAGAATTTTCATTTGATCTTAAGACACTTTCAAGTAGTTGTTGAAAATTTTGTTGATACTGTAATTCTCTTTCAGAGTGCGTTTTCATTATTACATTTTGACGCTTTTGGTTTTCTTTTAAGAGTATGTATGCAATTACACCTAATGCACCATATCCAGTTATTGTTTCAAGTATTGCCGATAACATAATTATCCCCCTAAAGTATTTTTTTTGTATATAAAAGTGTCCAGTTATTAGTGGTTGTTGTAGCCGTTAGACTTACTGAAGATGTACCTCCAACTACATCAAATGTCAAATCACCAAATCCAGTTAAATTTGACAATATGCTAACTCCATTCACTGCAGAATACGCAATATAAAGTTCCCCTACTTTTATATCACCAACCGTATTTTTTGCTTTAACTTGATAAATAATCCCATCACCTATTGAAGAAAGTGTTGTATCTATAGTTGTTGTTCCAGAGTTAAAACTTTCCATAATTAAATCGGAGGGAGTCACTATTCCGTCAGCGAATGTCTTGACTCCATATATTGTTTCAGCTTGATCAGATATATGTCCTTTTGATACACCGCTACCAACATTATACACTTCTGTTAGATCATCGTGAGAAGATGGATTTATACCTTGTATTATTTCTGTTTTTCTCCAATCTATATATGGTTTTCCATCTGGAGTGCTTACTATAACAGCTTTTTTGCTGTTTGAGTAATTCGATTTTGTGTAGAGTATTATTGTTCCTATTGGTATTTTTTCTTCTATTGGAATTAATTGCAATACATTTGCAACCTCTCCAGCCGCAGCCTCCTTAGCGTCTGATAGTTTTGAGTAGACGCTTTGTCCAACAACAGTTAATACTTTTTCGTTATCTCGATAACTATTTGTTGCAAATATATGATATAACAAGTAGTCACCACTTGAGGCAGATATTAATTCCCAGTTATTTGTAGACGGATTTTTTCTATTGTAGCAAGGCAATCCTGTTCCGGAATCGGTTATTATTTTATTAGTAGCACTTCTTCGTAGTAGTTCATTGCCCTCCAAGTATAAAACGTTTATATCAGTAGCTGCTGAAAAACCACCTATGTCTATAGATATATCCTCATCAATGATTATTCCTTCAGACACACTGAACTTCCATTGTGAATCAAGAGATCCGTTTCCGTCAACATCAAAATCACCAAGACCAAGTCCCGATAATAACTGACATCCTCTCGTCATATGCAGATTCAAATGTGTGCATGGACTCATAGATATGCTATGTCTTTCATCTGCTATATGAACTGGTGATGAGGAAGTAGCATCCCAATATACATATGAAACAAGAACCTTGTTTAGAATGAGGTCAGCAATTTGATCCTTAGACGGATTGGTCATAACACTAAGAACACCTAAATCATAGTATATCGCATGTAACCCTTCTACGTCAGGTATCACAACAGCATCACTCGCATACTTTCTATATTTTATTCCATTCTGATAAAAAGAAAAATACCCAGATGTACGCAACAGAAAAATCCTATTGACAACAGATATCGTCAATCCACTTCCTTGAAAACTTGAGGCAAATCCATTTGTATTGTTTACCTCTGCCGACAAATGATTAGTAGTTATATCAACCATTATAGTACCTTCTGAAGAGTGGCTTTTTTGGCAGATTCCCAATGTTGTTATGTATGCTTCCCCAGTTGGCTTTATATTTGTTATTGTTCCATCAGTAGTTCCAAGATATAGTACGTCTCCAGCAAAAAATGATGAAGTATCGACAGACCCAATTTTACCAAACTTTGTAACTTCTCCTTCACTTCCATTTGGAATATCCATTGTTGCGATACCTACAAGACGACTTTTTTCATACTCAATGCAATTAGCCTTACTTATTTCAATTATCCCATTGCTTACACTGGAGAGATACACTGGTGTTCCATTCAATATCGTTGAACCAGTATTATTTATAACTCTTATTAGAAATTCAGACCCCACCTCTATTTTTACGTCTGATTTATCATTATAATAAGTCATCCTACCTGTGTTTTTGTCATAAAACATTCTACCTTGTTTATATAAATGATTCTGCCCATCTGGGTCGACTTTAAAATCTAAGTCTGATACTTCTGTTATTTTTCTATTTGTCATATCTAAGTCAAACTCGTCTCTCATTTTATAATAACTGTCTTCAGGAAAAAGTTCGTCCTCAACCACATTCCATCTATTAGCTTTTTCAGAAACATCATCAGATAAAAGTTTTTCAGATACAGAGCCTTGTTTTATTGATACTTGATTATCAGACGATCTTATTTGAAAATGACTTGGGTTCAATTCAGTTCTTTTTACACCGCTGGATGCAACACCGCTAACTTCTTGAATTGTAGTTACTCGAGACTCATTTGTAGTATTAATTATAATACCATCGATCATTATTCCTTTTTTTGCCATTATCTCACCTCCTTTTCGCTTATACTAATATATATTTTTATTAATTTTTTAATAAAAAATTTTTATTATCTATATACAAAAAAGAGGCAAACGCCTCTTTTATAAATAAACTCTTGGTATCGTTACATCTGTTTCTAATTTATGAGCTATGCTATTCTTTTGAGTTATTTAATTTTGTTACAGCTAATTGTATTGAAAGCATAACAACGTGATCTACAAACTTCAACCCTTCTACTTTAAATCTGTTTCTTAATATTTTAAATACCATATTAGTCTTAGCAGTTTTAAATTCAAATTCAACTTCTCCATTCACTTCATCTATAAGTCTCTGTACGAATTCTTCGTCTATTTCTGTATATCCATATTTTGAAACCAGTGCATCTGATATCTCTTTTACTGACATTGTTTTCATATTTTGTTTTATGAAAATCCCCATATTTTCCATATTGTAAACTGCCTCATTTACATATGTTGATATCGAATCGAGCAATTCCCCAGTTGTTCCTTTCCAAACAGCAGCTATAAATGACAAAAATGATGATGCTATTTTTTTTACCAAATCAAATATTATCTTGTGCATTATTAAACCTCCTTTAAATTTCAAAATCCTTTACTATTAAAAATGCCTGTTTTAACTTCGTTCCACCTTTTGATGCTTTATATAAATCAGCTGGAGAGACAACTGAATTTGGGATTATTCCACCTTTTTTATATTCTATACAAAACACATCTTTTCCAACCAAATCATAGTAGCACCTTTTACACAAATAGGCAACAGCTTCGCTACAGTAATATTCAGACACAGAAGAAAATAATAATTTTTTCTTCCATCTTCCAAATGTAACTGTTGAAAGAAAAGAATTTACTGCTGCATTTACCATCCCTTTCGTATCATATCCTAAATGTCCTTTCATATTCATTATTTTAAGTTCCCTATCTATATTAGATTGAGCAACTCTTGATATATTGGTTAGAGGACGGATAATTGCTACATATGGCTTATCAATACAATGAGCCCTGAACTTAACTCCATCAAAGTTACTTCCAAAACATTTTGCTACCTTCAGTTCATCTGAATAAGAATAAACCATCTCTGCGTGTCTTACTTCTCCGTCAAAAGTTTTTTGTAAACGATATATAATATTTTTTAGAAAATTACTTTTTTGTTTTGCTGACCATAATATGATATCCCCCGGTCTCACTTCCTTATTAAACATTTTATCGCCTCTTCAGTAGTTTATTATCAATAGTTTTCCTAACTTTCCCTAAAAACTCATTATTTGCATTTAGTAATTCAAATGCCTCATCGTGAAGTCCAATGTCTATTAGGTTCGGAGCGATTCCACCTAAATCCTTCTTTATTATGGAAAGTTTAAAATGTTGTTGCTCTTCTTCTTCAAATTCCTGTCTTGTCATTTTATCTAATTGTCTTAATGCTTCATACATAGACAGAACCTCTATCGCTGTATCTTGAACTTGTTTTTTTAAATATTTTTTATTTATGTTATCTCTTTGTATTTCAAGTTCTATCTTTTTTGCCTCAAGTATATCTAACTTACACCCAGAATCTATGTATCCTTGAATTTGTATTTCTTTTTTTTCTTTTTCTATTTCATATATTTCTATTGAGATAGATAGTTCCTCTAAAGTTCTTATCTTTGAAGATAAATTTAAAAGTAAAGCTCTTAATTTTCTTCCATTCGTAATTTCTTTATTTAATAAAATTTCTGTCGATTGAAAAATAGAATTGCCAAACGGAATTTCTAAAGATTGTTCCATTACGTCTTTTTTTATTTCTTCGAGGTTCATATTCTTCATATATGTTTGTACAAAATTACATGTAATTTCTTTTTTTAACTCATCTGGCATTATTTTATACCTCCTTTATTATATTTGCCTTTAATATTTCATTCACTCTTTCTTTTGTAAAAAATCCATATTCACAAAGAATAGTCATCATTTCTTGTAGCTTTGTATCTGTATTCCATATTTCAACACCAAGTTGAACTGCTCTTTCGTATGATTTCATTATTGTATTTATTGTCATTTTGATATTTTCTATATCTCCTTGTTCTACAGGAAACATATTAAGTTCAATCATTTTTTCATAGTTATAAAATTTGTTCAACTCTTCAATAGTAAGTTCCCTTTCAAAATCAAGTGCATTTTTCCACTTATATTCTTTTATATAATTTTCGTTATCTATCATACACCCATCAGTATCTAATGTCTTTCCAGTTATTTTTTCTTCTACTATTTTTCGTGCCTCATCTATCGTTAATGTAACTACAGCAAATGTTGCAAGGTCTTTTGAATTTACATTCATAGAACTATCTTTTAGCTTTAGTATTATTTTATTATCTACCGATATCTTCCAATCTATATTTTGTACACTAAGTGCAAAAGCTGGATGAATTATTCTTCTTTTATCCGATACTTGTGGTTCATATTTATATATCATACTATCTCCTTTCTAAACTTTCCATAAAGAAAAATACGAGGAAAATGAAAATGGAAATGGAAAATGGAAACGATCATTTACTCCATTCCCAAGTCCTCAAAGATTCCGTCATAGTAAACAAAGGTCTTATTATCTTTTATTACCAGTGCTGACATCCTATTCTGTCTTTTTAGTGTATATGATACGTGTATCCATTGCTTTCCGTTTTTATTCTCATATATCAGCTGGTCATATAAACCAGTAAATTCCACAAACTTAAAAACTTCGATTAGGTTTGCATCTGGCAAAATTATGTCAGCAGCTTCTCCTTTTGTATGCTGAGAGTTTGTTGCTCCGCCTATTTTCTTGTTGTATTCTTTCGACCTATAGCCAGATGTAATAATTGTTACACCAAAGTTTTTTCTTATGAAGTCCAACACTTTTGCTACCAATGTAGTCATACTTATCATCTCTTCATAAGATACCGTATCCCCATTTTTAATCATCTCACCTAAAGTAAAAAATTCACCTATTTTTATATTTTCTATACCCATTTCATCACTTCCTTTCTTTTATATATTATATCTCATTAACTCATTTTTGAAAATACGCCGTTGGAGTTGAGAGGCGAATATTGACCTCGCAACCCC
>CAZTRB010000018.1:0-19712 GCA_964616485.1 uncultured Muribaculaceae bacterium | reverse complement strand
CCCAAATTGAAATCTCAACCGCACCAGCGGTTGGGTTTTTTTGTTATAATAAAAGAGCCCCATCTTGCGGAAAGGAGCTCTATATGAATTATAAGCATTTAACGGATAAAAGGAAAGCAGAAATAGATATATTATTAAAACAAGATATGTCAATGAGAGAGGTAGGAAGAATATTAAATATAAGTCATTCAACAATATCAAGATACAAAGCAGGAATCTATAAAAAAAGAAAAATAGATATAACAAAAAAATATGCTCTTTTTATAATGTATCTTCAAAACCATTATAATTACAAACATCATTCGGTAGAAGTATGTGTATACTTGTTTAAAAAAAGTCATCTAGGAGTTGCTGTTCCCTCAGTAAAACAAGTATATAATTGGATAAACAACGATAAGTTGATAATAAAAAGGAATGATACTTGTTATAAAAAGAGAAAAAATAAAATTAAAAGCGGAATGATACAACATTTTAAATGGAACCTTGATAACAAAACAGTATTACCAATAAGTTTAAGACCAAAATACATAGATAAAAGAGATGAGATAGGTCATTTAGAGATAGATACAATTATTGGTAAAAGAAATGAATATCCATCTATTATAAGCATTGTAGATAGATGTACAAGAAGAGTATGGTTAATAAAAGCAGAATATACTCATGTTCACTATATAAATAAATTAATATACGATTACATTGTTAAAAATGAGATACCAACAAAATCATTAACAACGGATAATGGTTTAGAGTTTGAAGCGTTGGGAATTTGTGCTAAGCGCTTAGGTGTTAAACTGTATAAGTGTGATCCGTATTGTTCTTTTCAAAGAGGAACAAATGAAAAAATGAACCAGTTAGTAAGAAGATACTTACCAAAAGGTTCATCATTTAAGTTAACACCACAAATATATTTAGACGACATTGCTTTTAATATTAACTCTATGCCTAGAAAAATGTTTGACTTTAAATGTTCTTATGATATAGAATTAATTTATTAATGAGTGGTGCGGTTGAGATTACAATTAAGAGAAGCATTAGCTTCTATTTTTGTTTAAAGTAAATCTTTATATTTTTTAACATATAACTTCTTAACTATTGTTATAACTAGCATATAGAAGATTATCGTTATTAAAAGGAAGACGAAGTATATTCGAGGTAAAGGATGAAGACCGATACCTATTCCAAAACTAGTAAATGGAATAACCGTTAAAACTGCAATTCCTAAAAAGGTAAATGTCGTTAATTCGAAAGATGCCATCGATTCAATAAAAGGAATCTTCTGAGTTCTAATCATATGAATTACTAGTGTTTGGCTCCACATAGACTCGATAAACCAACCCGCTTGAAATACTGATATGTATAAAGCTATCATAGCTGGATCGGTTAATTCATGGAATAATAGGCCATTAGTAAACATTGGAGCTATTATAAAATACATTAATAAATAAGTCGTAATATCGAATATAGAACTTATCGGACCAATCCATTTCATGAAAGTAGAT
Organism: uncultured Muribaculaceae bacterium; assembly: GCA_964616485.1. Classification (GTDB taxonomy): domain Bacteria; phylum Bacillota_I; class Bacilli_A; order RF39; family UBA660; genus RUG13868. The sequence goes on along the minus strand of CAZTRB010000018.1, from coordinate 18,213 downwards.
ACGCTAGAGGCATCCCAGTCTTTAGGAGTTTTAAGAAACTCTTGATCGACATTATCCCAAGGAATAGCGATACAAGATATATCATATATCAAGTTAAGTAAAATTAAGTGCAAAGATGCCATCGGTAAGAATGGTAAGAAAGCACTAGCGATTAATACTGAGAAAACGTTACCAAAATTTGAAGATGCCGTTAACTTAATATACTTAATTATATTAGCATAAGTCTTTCTTCCTTCAATAATACCATTTTCAAGCACCATTAGGTCTTTTTCAAGCAATATAACGTCTGCCGCTTCTTTGGCTATGTCAACGGCATTATCAACGGATATTCCAACGTCTGATGCCTCTAAAGCTGCAGCATCATTTATACCATCACCCATATAACCTACTGAATGCTTTAATTTTTGTAAAGCTACTATTATTCTCGCTTTTTGTTTTGGACTGACCTTAGCAAATATAGTAGCGTCTAATACTATCTTTTGCAACTCTTTATCACTTAACTTCTCTACTTCTTCACCAAGATAAGTCTTGCTAACGTCTATTCCCACTTGTTTACAAACACTCTTAGTTACTTCAAGATTATCCCCTGTTAGTATCTTAATGTCTACGCCATGTTCTCTAAGAGCTTTAATAGCTGTTATCGAACTATCTTTTGGTGGATCAAAGAAAGCCAAGTATCCGGTTAAAATCATATCTTTTTCATCGTTTACAGAAAAGACATCGACCGATGATACCTCCATCTTTTTAGCTACCGCTATTACTCTAAATCCATCATCATTTAATTCTTCTACTCTCTTAGTCAATTCTTTTTTCTTACTTGCCGTTAATTCTTCTATTTTATTATTATACTCAAAAGTCTTACAAATTTTTAACATCTCTTCAACGGCACCTTTAGTAATCATTAGTTTCTCTTTATCATTAGCTACGACGACACTCATTCTTCTTCGATTAAAATCAAAGGGAACCTCGTCGATTTTCTTATACTTACCTTTAATATTTAAGAGATTATCGTCGTCTTTCTCTAATTCAAAAGTCTTGTTTATTATAGCTATATCCATTAAGTTTTTTAAACCCGTCTGATGATAACTATTTAGAAAACCATATTTCAATACTTCCGTATTACTATCTCCTTTTAAATCGATATGATATTGTAATTTAACTTTATCTTCGGTAAGAGTCCCCGTTTTATCGGTACAAAGAATATCGATAGCACCTAGATTTTGAATAGAATTTAAATTTTTAATTATGACTTTTTTCTTACTCATCGATAAAGCGCCTTTAGAGAGTCCGGCAGTAACTATCATCGGTAACATTTCTGGCGTTAATCCAACGGCAATCGAGATTGCGAAAAACAGTGCACCTAACCAATCTGATTTAGTAAATCCATTTATTAAAAATACTATCGGTACCATGACCATCATATATTTAATTAAGACCCAAGATACGGCATTAACTCCTTTTTCAAAGCTAGTCGTCTTGACTTCTTTATTTAAGTTTTTAGCTATCTCACCAAAATAAGTATCATCACCCGTAGTTATTACTATCGCTTTAGCATAACCACTTATAATATTAGTACCCATAAAAGCAAGATTATCTCTTTCTAATGGTGAGTTAGACTCCGCACTATTAACACTAAACTTCTCTACTGGATGCGATTCCCCTGTCAAAGATGCTTGGCTGATAAATAAGTCTTTGGCTTCTAATATTCTAACATCGGCAGGAATCATGTCACCAGCAGATAAATGAACGATATCACCTACTACTACTTCATCCATCGGTATCTCTTTGATACCTTCTTCTTTTCTCTCAATAGCACACGTATTCTCGATTAATTCAAGGAGTTTTTCCGCCGCTTTTCCACTTCTCTTTTCTTGGAAAAACTTAAGACCTCCCGATATTAAGACCATCACTGTTATAATTATAATAGTAGTATAATCTTTATCTTCAGCAATGATTACATCAGTAAAAAAAGACACTATAGCTAGCACTATTAAGATTAAAGTAAAGGGGTTTATAAAAGCTTGAACTAAAAGTTTAAACGTATTGTTTCCCTTATTATAAGTTATCTTGTTATCTCCGTAGAGATCTAGACTATCTTCTACTTGTTCACTATTCTTTCCTTTAGAAGAACTATTTAACATGCTATAAAGATTCTTTTGTTCATTATCAGACGCTTCTAAAAGTCGTTGTTTAACGTTATTTCCTTTCATAATACCACCACCTCTTTCTATTTTCATTATATCATGATTAAACATACATTACCTTTAATAAGAAAAAAAAGACAATAATTTGCCTTCTTAACAGTTACTAATACTACCTAAATCATAGACATTAGTATAACCTTTTTCTTTTAGTTTCTCTAACGTAGCCCTACTTCTATTACCACTACGACAATATACTACTATTTTAGTGTTCTTATCTGGTACTTGTCTTTCAATCTCATCTATTATTGTAACACTGTCCATGTTTATAGAACCGACTAAGTGACTCTCGTCATATTCTTCTTTGGTTCTTACATCTATCAAAATAGCATCTTCCGCTACTAAATTGTGCATCTCGTTACAATCGACTTTATTACTGAGGTTATTTGTTATAGCCCCTGAACAAGCCGTTAATAATACTAGACTTAAAACGATTAATAATTTCTTCATAATAATCCTCCAAGAAGATTATATATTATCTAATATTCTTTTTCAATAAGATTATTTGCTAATTATGATTCTTTTTTTTCTTCTAATTCCTCAAACATTTTCTTCATCGTCTCATTACCACTAGTAAGTCTTTTTATCGTTAAGTCATCGGCTTTGTTATTAGCAAGGCGAAGATTGTTTTCCGAAGATAATAAAGCGTCTTTAGTCTTTTGTAAGTGGTCAATCGTCTTATCGATCTCATCGATTGCCGTCTTAAATTTACGACTTGCAAGCTCATAGTTTCTAGCAAATCCCTCTTTAAAAGTATTTATATTATCTTCGAAGTTAGATATATCGATATTTTGTGCTTTAACTAAGGCTAGCTCTTCTTTGTACTCTAATGACTTTAAGGCAGCATTTCTAAGTATCGTTATAATCGGTATAAAGAATTGCGGTCTAATTACATACATCTTATCGTAGAGATGTGACTTATCGACTATCCCTGAGTTATATAATTCACTTTCTGCTTCAAGCATCGAGACTAATACGGCATATTCACATTTCTTCTCATTTCGATCTTTGTCCAACTCTTTTAAGAAATCTTCATTTTTCTGTTTAGTAGCAGTCGTCTCATTTTCATTTTTCATCTCAAACATAATCGAGATAATCTCCGTATTATTATCATCGTATTCACGAAAAATATAATCGCCTTTACTTCCCGTCTTAATATCATTATCTTTACCAAAAGTGGCATTCTTAAATCCCGTAGCACGAAGACGTTCAAATTCCGTCTCACAATGTTGTTCTAAAGTCTCACCAACCATCTTTGTAGATAGTCTTATCTTCATATCTTTATAATATTCTATTTGTTCTTCTTTTGTCTTAAGTTCAATTGCAAACTTCTCTTTTAAAGAACTTTCTAAATTTTGTCTCTCTATCTCTTTTAATTTTAACTCTGACTCTAAAGAAGCCTTTTCTCTCTCTACTTTAGAGACGGCTTCACTTATCTTTAGTCTTTCTTCGGTCTCTTTTACTTTAAGACTATTCTTTAAATCACTATTTTCTTTTTCTAAAGCTAAAGTCGCCTCTTTAACTTCTGAGTTTCTCTTATTCTCTTCCAAAGTCATCTTGCTTTGTAGATTAATTATCTCTAATTCTTTTTTAGCCAATTCTTCTTTTAAACTGTTCTTAGCATTAACTTCGATAAGTTTAAGAGCTTGTTCTTTTTCTTTTGTTATTAGTTCCACTCTATCTCTTAATTCTTGATCAAACTCTTGAGTCCTGACTTGTTTTAAAATATCAGCATAGCCTGACTCATCGACTTTAAAGACATTGCCACAATTTGGACACTTTATCTCTCTCATGTTTCCTCCTTTATTTATCTTTCATTTTAAATAAGACACTAGGACGATGACCTCCACCAGTCTTATATTTATTAGTTTTAACTACTTTATTTCCGATTATTCTTCTAAAAGCTGGATCTAGTAGTTTCTTTCTTAAAATGACTTCGTATACTTGTTGTAATTCACCTAAAGTAAACTCTTCTGGCATTATATTAAAGACGATATCCGTATATTCTAGTTTGTTCTTTATTCTCTCTAGTCCAGATAAGATTACGATCGCATGATCAAACGCTATATAATCATTCTCTATCTCGATAAACTCATAACGATCGGTCGTCTTTTCTCTAAGCACTTTTTTTAATCTAAAGAATATTTTCTCTTTTTCATTATTTAAAGTAATCTTAACCTCGTCTTTGCTTTCTTCAAGACTTATATCAAACCAAGAAGCATGTTCCGTTAATTTCTCAGCATGTTTCTCTTTATCGATTAAAGCTACATAGGTAGTACTTATTATTCTCATCCTAGGATCTCTATCTACTTTGCCAAAAGTATAAAGTTGTTCTAAATATATATCGTGAAGATTTGTCTCATCAGCTAAAATCCTAATAGCACCTTCATCAAGAGACTCTTCCATTTTTAAAAAACCGCCCGGCAAACACCATTTACCATAAAAAGGATAGGTGTTTCTCTTAACTAATAAGACACTCATCTTTTTCTTAGTTAGCTTTCTGTAATTTTCTTTCTCTTTACTAGATACCGAAAAAGTAACGATATCGACTGTAACAGATGGTTTCTCAAATATACTCGAATCGTATTCTCTTAAAAATTCCTCTTCATTTTTATATTCCATAATAGTCTCCTTTCAATCGTGGTAAAGTCTTTTCTTCATTATATATTCTATTATCTCATAATCTAAGTATTTATTTAAGTCTTCTTTGTTATTTTTTCTAATTAACTCTCTTATTAAAGTAGAAGATATATTCATCTCTTGATGAGTATCTACGATTATAAAATTATCTTTAGAAAACTTCTCTAGTTCTTTTTCAATATCAATATTATTTCTCTTGATAACGATGACTTTATTTTCTAATATTTTCTCTATGTTTTTCCATTTATCGAAATCGATTAAATTATCGGCACCTATTATTAGATATAGATCGTTATATTTTCTCTTTAATTCTTCTAATATTTGATAAGTGTATTTTCTATCACTAAATTCACTATCTATTCTAATATCTTTGTTCTCATAATATTTAAGCATCGTTAAACGATCTTCTAGATTAAGAAGATCGCCTTTATTCCAATAAGAGAGTGTCGGTATGATTATTACTTTATCTACTATTTTTTCTTTAATTAAATGTCTTACTAAAGATATATGCCCTTTATGAGGAGGATTAAAGCTTCCGACAAATACTCCTATTCTCATGATTCTTTCCTATAAGTTGGAATATTGAATTTATGAAGATTAGCTCGGTGCAACTTAGAGATTTTTTCTCGGGTTTCAATCGGTAATTTATCTTTATCTTTCATATACGTAGCTATATCTTTATAAGTTACTCCTAGTTTTTCTTCATCAGTAATACCACTTAAACCATCGTCTGGTATTTTATATAATATTTCACTCGGCACTTTTAAGACTTCACCTACTCTTATGACTTCCTCGACAGTCAAGTCAGCAATGACCGCTATATCATGAACAGAATCTCCACCTTTAGTGAAATACCCAACAAAGATTTCTGCTTTATTTGATGTTCCCGTTACTAAGTATGATTTTTTATTTAAGTTTGAAAACAATGCTGCCATATAATATAGAGTCGTCATACGTAAACGAGGTTTTAAGTTAATATCCGAGTCTTTAGTATTAGAGTCAGTAAACTCGATCATGTTCGATAGTTCTTCTTTAAAGTCATCGTATATTTTCGTTAGATCGAAATTATATAATCTAAACCCATAATAATCACTTAGTTTCTTAGCAAGAGTCTTATCTTCTTCTTTTGAATGGCATGGTAGTGTAAAACCGATAACATTTTCTTTACCTAAGGCTTCGACGAATAATGCTGCCACTACTCCCGAATCTTTGCCACCACTAATACCTAATACTACTCCACTTAAATTATATTTACTATAGTATCCTCTAATAAATGATATTATCTTTTCTTTTTCTTTTCTAGCATCAAACATAATTCCTCCTTTAAACCTTCTCTTTAGTCTTAGATACTCCTTTAACGTCTTCGATAAAACTCTTTCTCATCGTATTTTTTAAATCGAATAAGTTCTTAGATAAATCGACATAATGAATATGAGGGTTGTTTCTTCTCTTAATTTCTTCGTAGATAGTCTCCATCTCTCGATTGCAATGTTCTTTTGATTCGTGGACATTAGGTACATCATAGATGACTTCTCCGTCTTTCATAACTGGTACTTGAAGTTCTCTGACATAATAATTAGTAAGTACTTGGTTAATATCTGGATCATCTTCTTTAAAGATGAAGTATTCGTCTTCTGGTATTTCCTCATCAGCTAATGTTATTACGTCTGCTAAAGCATAGTTAGTATCTTTATCATAGAAACGATATACTTTTTTATATCCGGGATTAATCGTCTTAGCAGCCGTATCACTGACTTTCATCTTAGGGATTATTTCGCCGTCTTTTTCTACGGCGACTAATTTATAGACACCACCAAATGAAGCGTCTTCACTAGATGTTATTAGCTTTGTTCCCATCGCATAAGTATCGATAGCTGCACCTTCTTTTTCTAATTCAGCTATTTTTCCTTCTATTAAATCATCACTCGCTGATATCTTAACATCTGTTAGTCCTTCTTCGTCTAACATTCTTCTAGCTTCCTTAGATAAATAAGAGAAGTCACCACTATCTAGTCTTATACCTTTTAAGTTATAACCATTGGGAATAAGATAGTCTTTCGCGACTCTTATCGCATTAGGTACTCCACTCTTTAAAGTATCGTATGTATCTACTAAAAAGACTGAATTATTAGGAAAGAATTTTGCATATGTTAGAAAAGCTTGATACTCGCTCTCATGTTCCGTTACCCAAGAGTGAGCCATCGTTCCCGTAATAGGTACACCATATTGAAAACCCGTTCCAAAACAACTCGTTCCATCAGCTCCACCTATATAAGCGGCTTTAGCGCCGTTTATAGCAGCATTTTTGCCATGAGCACGTCTTGCTCCAAACTCTAATAGTTTCTTTCCTCCCATCGCTTCTTTGGCTCTTCTAGCACGTGTAGCGATTAATGATTGGTGGTTTATATAATTAAGTAAGTCAGTTTCAATTAACTTAGCTTCGATAGCATTAGCTCTTATCGTAATTAATGGTTCATTAGGAAATATTACTGTCCCATCGGGTATTGCAAAGACATCTCCAGTAAACTTGAAATCTTTTAAATATTCTAAATACTTTTCTGGAAAGATATTTAAACTTCTCAAATAACTTATCTCGTCTTCATCAAAACGATAATTTTGTAACCACTCGATTATATCCGACAACCCAGCCATTACTGCGTAACCAGTATCATTGACATTGCGACGATAAAACAAGTCATAATACTGAATCTCTTTATCTCTTCCTTCTAGTAGATTAGCACAGGTCATCGTAAATTCATATAAATCTGTCGTCTTTCTAGTATCTTTTTTCATTTTATCACATCCTTTTTACGTATTCTTTTGGTGTTTCTATTCCCGCTTGGTTCATTACACGTCTAGCGATATAATTCCATTCATCGCGTTCGTGATCTTCGTTTTCAAAAGTCTCCGTATGATCAGTAGGTGCTACTATTCTTACTTCTCTATCTCTTTCTTCAAAGTGTTTCATTAAAGGGAGAGCCAGATCCATTACGCACATATCGGTACAATCTCCGACGATAACGACTTCCTTTAAACTATCCATTTCACCTAAAGCATCACGAAACTCATCAGTAACATAAAGACTGGTACTATTTTTATTGATTACCCAAGCTCCTTCTACAAAAGGCTTTAAACTATCGACCACTTCAGCCTCATAAGTATCTTTTACCGCATGTTTAGTATTTCCAAATCTTTTAAACTCAACAGCATTTTCCGTATGAGCATCATTTCCAAAGATAACCAAATCATCTTCATTAATAAATTCATTTTTTAAAAGTTTTATTATATGTGGCGTTATCCTATTGATATACTTATCATGTAGTACACCCGTTGTTAAAAACCCATTGATGACATCGACTATTATTAAAAGTCGACTCGTATTTCTTAATTTTTCTTTTTTCATTTTCTACCTCTTTTCTCTTAACCACCCTCGATTAAGTTAAAAGGAATTACCGTAGAAGAACTCACTTTAATTTCAAGGCCTTGAAAGTTTCTTTTAAAATCTTTTATTAAGTTAATACTTGTTCCGTATATACCTAATTCTTTAAATATTATCTCGAAGGTATTTATAAATTCTTTTTCTAAAAAACTAATATTTGTCTTTTTAATCAATTCGACATCTATATTAAAATCTTCTTTTTCTGTAATAATACATAAACAATTATATTTCTTTTCTAAATAATATCTTAATATTTTAAAAGTATTTTCTTTAGTTAAAGTAATTTTATCTATCATATAACTCCTTTCTTAATAACATTATATTAATAACAGAAAAGAAAGTCAATAGTCTTTTTAACTTTTTGTTAAAAAGATGTTAAATAATAGTCTTTTCATAAAAAAAAGCAGATGTCCTGCTCTTTAGTAAATCATTAATCTCCGTAACTATCAAAGTATCTTTGAATGAATACGACCGGGGTTCCCTTATCACCCGAACCGCTAGTCAAGTCACATAGTGAGCCGACGAGATCGGATATTTGACGTGGTGTCGTTCCAAGGGATGCCATCGATCCTTTTAGATCTTTTTCTTTTTCTTTAATCTCTTTTTTTATAGCTTCATTTAAGTCAGCACCGTGAAGTTCAGAAAATTTATTGTCAGATAAATACTTTAACTTTAACTCGTTAGGAGTTCCTTTAAGACCATCCGTAAATGCTGGACTTACGACAGGATCAGACAATTCCCAAATATGACCGACTGGATCTTTAAAAGCTCCGTCTCCATATACCAAGACTTCTATTCTCTTACCCGTTACTTCAAACATCTTTTCTTGGACTTTTAAAACGAACTCATCTCCCGTTTCAGGAAATAATTTCAAAGTCTCATCAGTAGCTTTATTTGAACCAAGAAGTCCATACTTGCTATTATAACCGCTTCCATTAACACTCTCTTTTAAAATGTCTCCTGTCGTATAAAGGATATCAGATTCTCGTTTTAAAAGTTCTCGATATTCTTCTCTCGTATGAACACTCGCTATTAAGATGTTTTTAGTATAATTTAATATTTCTTTAGGATTAGACGAGAAAATAAACTCTACTTCACAGTTTTCTTTAGTAATTAATTCTTTAAAGTATTCGATATAATTAACCCCCGTAAACATGTGTTTTTCATTACCAAAATAAGAGTTATATTGTTTTTCATTCAAAGTATCGATACTAGGATTAAGATTATATTTTTTTAATAGATTATGATCAAATAAAGAATTACCTACTTCATCGTCAGGATATCTAATAAGCATATAGATTTTGTCTACTCCTCTAGCCACTCCTTGTAATATTTGAGCGAATCTATTTCGACTTAAAGGAGTTGGAAAAACTATTCCCACTTCTTTAGACGGATATTTATTTTTTACATCAACCGCTATTTGATCAATAGTAGCATAATTATTTTCACAAATCGAAACGACCGCTTCTGTAACACCAATAATATCACGATCATAGAAATCAAACTTTTCACTTCTACTAGCTTTTAACAAAGAATCAACGACGATATCTACTAAATTATCACCACTTTTTATAATAGGCGTACGAATTCCTCTAACAACAGTACCTACATTTCTCATATTATCCTCCTAAGATAATTATAGTTTATATCACTTCTTTTTGCAAAGAAAAAGCAAGACACTCTCGCTTTAATTTTAATTATTTCTTATCGTCCTTCATCATTTCTTTAAACGTCGTACCAAGTGTTGCTATACCTTGCAAGTCGCTTGGAATAAAGATTTTTGTTGCTGCTCCATTTGCAATATTTGATAAAGTCTCATAACTCTTAAGTGTAAGTACAGCCGTATCTGCTTTGGCTTCTTTAAGCAACTTAATTCCCTCTGCTTCAGCGGTCTTTATTTTTAATAAAGCTTCAGCTTCTCCTTCTGCTCTTCTTACTTTAGACTCCTTATCAGCCTCTGCTCTTAAAATAGCACTCTCTTTCTCACCCTCAGCAATTAAGATACTAGATTTCTTTTCACCTTCAGCTTGAAGAATTTTCTCTCTTCTCTCACGTTCTGCACGCATTTGCTTTTCCATTGACTCTTGAATGTCTCTAGGTGGTAAAATGTTCTTTACTTCCACTCTATTTACTTTAATTCCCCAAGGATCGGTCGCTTCATCTAATATGACTCTCATCTTTGAATTTATTATATCTCTCGATGTAAGTGTTTGGTCTAACTCTAAGTCACCGATTATATTACGAAGTGTCGTTGCCGTTAAATTTTCAATTGCATTTAAAGGATTCTCTACTCCATAAGTATATAATTTAGCATCAGTAATTTGAAAATAGACGATCGTATCGATTTGCATCGTTACATTGTCTTTTGTAATTACTGGCTGTGGCGGAAAATCTTCTACTCTTTCTTTTAAAGATACTTTGTTTGATATCTTATCGACAAACGGTATTTTAAAATGAAGACCATTACTCCAAGTCGTATAATAAGAACCTAATCTTTCAATAACATATGTTTGTGCTTGTGGTACTATCTTGATGTTCGGTATCGCGATAATCGCTACTATAATTAATATAGCTATTAATACTTCCATTATTTTCCTCCTTTTCTAACGATTAATTTAACGCCATCGATCTCTTCGACGACGACAACCTCATCTTTATTTATTTTTTCTTTTGCAACGGCACTCCAGTTTTTCCCTGCTACTTTTATTCCACCTATTTTATTTTTAGTAATAACTTCGGTAACTATTCCTTCCATGCCTATTACCCTATCTAAGTTAGTCTTCACTTCTTTAGGCTTTAACCATTTATTGAGTATTGGTCTAGTAGTGATCATTAGTACTAGTCCGAGTAAAGAGAATATTGCAAACTGAATAAAGAAATCTTTTATTACAAATGATATTAATAAAGATATAATAGCACTCGTAATAAACCAAATAGAAACTAGACTAACGGTAGAAAGTTCAAGAACTGTCAAAACAATAATTATAATTAACCAAAAGACCCATTGCTCCATAAATAACCACCTCTTTTCTACAAGTTTCTTATACCATAAATCTGCTCATTTTGCAAATTTTTTTTTAAAAAAAAATAAAAATAAAACTATAGTTAATTCATGTCATTTTCTATATTTTTCTTTTATCCATTTTATATCTTCAATCGATTTTTCGATATTAAAATGATTGTTTCCAACCGGATAATTAACGACGAAAAAGTCATACTCTTTGCCTTTAATCTCTCTTCTTTGAAGTTCTTTTCTTACGAGTGATACCGATATTTTTTTATTTAAGACTATCGAACTAACTTGATTTCCAAAGAGAATAATCACTTTAGGATTTATAATCTTTAACTCTTCTTCTAATAAAGAGACATATTCTCTATAGACTCTATTTGGTAATTGTCTAGCATCAATTTGAGTACACTTACCTAAGTTAGTTATAAATACTTTATGTTTTGCAATATTAGCATATACTTCATCAGCAAATTCTTCTGTCCATTCAGAACTCTTAAGACTATTTATTTTCTCATAAACGTCTTTATCTAATAGATCTATTTCATAAAATAATTCCCAAATGTTTTTCGTCCCAATCCACGGTGCTTTTAAGCCTTTCCACTCTTTAAAAGAAGCGACGTTTTTACTCGTTGGATTCATGAAGACGAAACAAAAGTCAGGGCTGTCTTTGCATCCTCCAAAATAGATGGCATCTAATTCTTTAGCACCATACTTTTTTTGTAATTTATCATATTCTTTTTTTAATTTTTCTAAACTCATAAATAAATCCTATATTATTTTTTAGTACCAAACCTATTAAATGGAAATATTGTAAATGTCGCTGTCCCTAGAATATCTTTTCTAGCAAAAGATCCTAGTATTCTACTATCTAAAGAATTATTTCTATTGTCTCCCAATACAAAATACTCTCCTTCTTCGATATCTTTTTCAAAGTCTTTAGTCTTCTGATTATTTAAAAAGGGTTCTTTTGTTTCTTTTCCATCGATATATAGTACATTATCGATATACTCGACTTTTTCATTTGGAAGTCCGATAATTCTCTTAATAAAATAACGGCCTTCATGTTTAACTACTACTATATCAAATCTTTTTATATCATTAAAATAATATTTTACTTTATTAAGAATCATATAATCATTATTAGCTAAAGTATCATCCATCGAGTCTCCAGAAACTTGAACAACAGAAAAAATAAAAGTCTTTACTAATATCGCTACTATTAAAACAATTAAATAAGGGAATAGTTCTTTTAATACTTTTTTCATATTTATAATAAACAAAAAAGAGGATAAGCTCTTACTGTTGTCCTCTTTCTTTTATTTTGTAATGTCCTACTACATTTCTTAAGAAATTTAGTTTAGCTCTTCTAACTTTACCTTTTTTAATAACTTCAATTTTTGCAAGTTTTGGTGAATGAACTGGAAATACTCTGTCTACTCCAACTCCTGCCGATTCTTTTCTAACTGTAAAAGTCTCAGAAATAGAACTTCCTTTACGCGCCATTACTATACCTTCATATGCTTGAATTCTCTCTTTGTTACCTTCGGTAATTCTTACGCTTACTCTTACAGTATCTCCGACTCTAAATTCTGGCACATTAGGATTTAAGTATTTTTTTGTTACCTTATCTACTAAGTTCAAAATAATCTCTTCCTTTCTTTGTTTTTAACGGTAATCTTAATCTTAATCAGCGGATTACTCAACGTTATAAATTTTAGCACAATATCTTTATTATTTCAAGTACTATTTACTTTTTGCTCCTTGTGCTAATTGTCTCTCTATCTTTTCTTCTACTTGTTCTAGTCGAAGAGTTAACTCACATTTTAAAATATCGATCTTTTTTAGCATTAATTCTAATTGTTCTTCGTCGATATATTTCTTATATTTAGCGAATATTTCTTGTCTTAATCTCTCGGCTTCATCTAATGCCAAACGATAAGAATCGCCACTCGACTCTTCATCTTCAACATCACAAACTACTGACATTAGAGTTATAAGCTTATTGAATTTAAAATTTAACTTCTTAATCGCTATCTTTGAAGCAAAAGAAGGTTTTATAATAATTATTCTCTTAACATCGATAGCGTCTTCGAATTTCATACCGTTTTTAGACGTTAAATTATAACCATCAATCTTGTCATATTCTAAATATTTTATCTCTTTAGAATCTTTATCTTTAATAATTAAAAACTCTTCTTTATTTTTCATAAAATCTACCTTTCTAAAAGATCTGGTCTCTTTTCTCTAGTTCTTTTCAAGCTCTCTTCTTTTCTATATGTAGCAATCTTTTGGTGATTACCACTTAACAACACTTCTGGCACATCCATTCCCATAAAACTTCTAGGTTTAGTATAAGTAGGATAATCTAAGAGATTGGTTTCTATATTGAATGACTCTTCTCTACTTGAATCTTTATCGATTACGCCTTCTATAAGTCTCGTTATACTATCGGTAACGACCATACTAGCTAACTCTCCACCGGTTAAAATATAATCTCCAATACTGAGTTCTAAATCAATGAAAGACCTAATTCTCTCATCGAAGCCTTCATAGTGACCACAAATAATAATTAAGTGCTTCTCTTCCGTTAATTTATAAGCTAATTTTTGATTATATTTATTACCGCTAGGTGTTAGAAGTATTACTTTTGAATCTTCTTTTCTTAAAGCCTTAACAGCATTATATAAAGGCTCGACCATCAAGACCATACCACTACCACCACCATAAGGAGTATCATCTACCTTATTGTGCGAATCATTCGTATAGTCACGAAAATTAACGATATTGATATTTACTAATTCTTTTTCAATAGCTCTTTTAATAATCGAGCAAGATAAGAAACCCTCATACATCTCGGGAAATAAAGTAAGTATATCTATTTGCACTATATCATCCCTTCTATTAATTCGACCTCTAATAAATTATTAGCAATATCGACTTTCTTAATAAAGTCTTTATGAAAAGGTATAAGTATTTTCTTAGTCTTAGTCATTACTTCGATTATCTTATTATCATTACCAGTATTAGTAATAGCCATGACTCGACCTACTTCTTCATCATTAAAGACAACCGATAAATCGATTAAATCTTCTTCTAAATACTCTCCTTCTCCTAAAAATATCTCATTCTTTTTAATATATACTTTTTTGTTCTTAAACTTTAAAACTTGATTTATATTATTATAACCTTTTAAAGTAATCATTTCAAACATTTTATGATGTCTATAAGTAACTATTATCGCTTCTTCTTTGTTATCTCCAATATAAATCCTTCTATTTTCTAAAAACACCTTGTTTTTATAAGAAAAGTCACTTATTATTCTAAGTTCTCCTTTAATACCATGAGTATTGACAATCTTTCCAATAAATATATAATCTTCCATCTTCTCACCTATCTAATTCGTATAATAAAATACTAGTAGCAACAGCTACATTTAAACTTTCCGTATTCTCGTTTATATCTATATATAAATACTGATCACAAATATCAAGTACCTCTTCGCTAACGCCGCTTCCTTCATTACCTACTACTAATGCATATCTACGACGATCTTTTTCTCTTAGAGTCTTAACATCTATCCCATAATTTACTCTAGTACCATAAATTGGAATCTCTTCGGTTTTTAACTTAGATATAACTCTCGTTAAATCATCTTCTATTATATTAATATGAAATATCATTCCTTGAGTAGAACGAATTACTTTACTATTATATAAATCGACTGTATCTGGTCCTAAGACGATTGTATCGATATGAAAAGCTACGGCACTCCTAATAATAGTACCTAAGTTGCCAGGATCTTGAATCCCATCTAATAATAAAATCTTATCTCCTTTAACTTCTTTGTCTTCACTCATATTACAGACGGCCATTATATTAGGAGGAGTCTCTAATTCTGAGAGAGCTTTTAATATTTCATTAGTGACATAGATAGTCGGAACATTTAAAGGAACTACTCCGTCTTCTTGAATAATAATATCTTTAATTACACCCTTTTTATAAGCTTCTAAGACGAGATGCATTCCTTCTACTAAGAAAGTCTTAGTCTTTTTACGATACTTCCTATTCTTAAGTTTAATATATCCCTTTATCTTATCGTTACTTAAACTAGTTATTAACATATTACACCTCTTTTAATTTTTTTCTTATCTCTTTATAATTAGGATAGTTTTCACTAACGACATCCCAAAAGTCTTTCGAGTGATTACCTTCTACTAAATGAGCTAATTCATGGACAATGACATAGTCGATACAAGCTATATCTTTCTTTATCAGTTCTAAATTTAAAGTGACTCTTTTTATTCTATGATTACAAACTCCCCATCTAGTACTCATTTTTCTAATAGTTAAACTCGGATAAGGAATCTTTCTAGAAAAGTTATTGTAATAGATGTTTAATCTTTCTGAAAAGATTTTTTTAGCCTCTTCCTTATACCATTTTTCTAAATCAGACTTCCTATTTAAAAAGAGTTTTTCCTCTCCTAAAAAGATCTCTTTATTATTAGTATAAACTAAGTCATATTCTTTTCCTAAATAATAAAACTTAGACTCCCTTTCTAGTCTTCTATTTATTTTATCTGTTAATTTAACAATATAATCTTCGTTTTCTAAAATCAATTTTTTTATTTCACTATCTTTAACAAAACTATTAGTATTAACATATATTTTTAAGTCTTCTTTAAGACGAATATAAGTATTCTTATTAGTTCTTTTTCTCGTTATAATAACTTCGTATAAGATATCATTAACTTCTACTTGCAAACAATCACCTACTAATATAATTATAACATAAAAAAGAAAATAGCTTTTACTATTTTCTCTTAATTATTTAAACGCCCTTCTTCGGGAATCATCCTTGAGGCTGTCCTTGTAATTAATTGACCACTACCATTTCTAGGCAATTCACATTTTGCTTCAGATCCTGCCGTTACTGTTTCTGAAAAAGTAGCGATACGATTTCTCGATCCAACACCGACATTATCAGTAACGATTAATTCGGAGTCAACGATTAGGTCTTTTTTAAGTAACTTAGAGTAACTTAAAAGAACCGTCTTACCAGAATCATCGACTGATGCCCAATAATATTTATAAGTACCACCATCTGTATAAGTAATTACGACATAAGCCCTTTGCCAATCGCCATAAGAACTCTTTCCACCCTCTTCAATAGTAATACATTGAATAGGTAAATAAAAAGTAACGTCTTCTCTTCTAGGTATCGTTATTTCTTTTTTAACCATAATCATCCTGGCAGCACTCTCGATATAACTCTCGGCATTTTTAATATATACTTCTTTTCTCGTATCAGAAATATAACCAGTTACTGCTGGAACCGCTATTAACATAATTATTCCCATAATAATTACTGTCGCTAATATTTCAATTAGAGTAAACCCTTTATTCTTATTCATAATTCTCCTTTAGGAAAAGAATTATACCTTTAATAATTCTTCTTCTTTTTCTTTTAGAATCTGATCGATTTTCTTATTATATTCATTTACTAAGTTTTGAATTTCATTTGTCTTAGCTTTCTCAACATCCTCTGGAAGCTTAGCTTTTTCTATTTCTTCGATAACATCTCTTCTAATATTTCTAACAGACACTTTTCCTTCTTCGGCAATGGCTTTAGCTTGTTTAGTTAACTCTATTCTTCTTTCTTCAGTAAGAGCGGGAATGATAATCCTGATGCACTCACCATCGTTATTAGGAGTATATCCTAAATTAGCTTCGAATATCCCTTTTTCAATAGCCTGTAAAGTCGTCTTATCATAAGGTTTGATTTGTAGTTGACGAGCTTCAGGTACAGAAATAGTAGCTAGTTGTTTTAGAGGAGTGTCTACTCCATAATAAGATACCATTACAGGATCTAGTGTGTTTGGAACAGCACGACCAGCACGGATGTTTAAAAATCTCTTCTCGACTGTATCTAATGCCCTCATTAATTTATCTTCTGCTTTTTCATTAAAATCTTCATTCATTATAATTCTCCTTAATACTATTTTACTATATTTATAATTTTTGTAAATAGCAGACTTATTTCTTAAAAAGAAAAAGATGTTTCCATCTTTTTAAAACCATTATTTTTTCTTCTTTCCTACCGTCTCACGAAACTTGACAATCGTCTCTATTTCTTCTTTAGAATTTTCTATGATATCCTTATCTATTTCTAAGACATCTTTTTTTACTAAGATAGCGATTGTCGAACCACCAAATTCAAAGTAGCCTTTTTCTTCACCTTTTTTAAAGCTTCTTAAGTTATTATTGACTATTCTTCCTACCATTAAAGCACCGACTTCTACTTGGATAATCTGTCCAAAGTTTTCGGTCTTTAAGATAGAGTAAATTCTCTCGTTTTCTGCGAGAACAGTTCTTTTAACTAATGCTATTGGTGAAACACTATCGTATTTACCTTTTATTCTCTTCGTCTTCATCACTTTACCATTATCGATAAAACAATAACGATGATAATCACTAACGGCTAAACGAAATATTAAAAGAGTCCCTTCCTTATATTCATTAGCTAACTTTTTACTACCGAGAAATTTTTCTAAATTATATTCTTTACCTTTTATCGTAAACTTTAAATCATCAGTTAACTGATAATAAGTCAATTTCGAATCGGCCGGAGAAATAAACTTGCTCTTACTATTATCAAACTTTCTTTTATTAAGAGATATTTTTCTCGAGAAAAACTCATTAAAAGACTCATACTCGACTTTTTCATAATCGGACATGTCAATCTTATTTTTTTCGATAAATCCTTTTATATACTTAGTAGAATACTTCGTATCCATTAGTTTCCCACCGAGATAAGAGAAAAACCTTTTATTTATTAGATATAAAAATAAATTTCCTATAAAATGATTATATAAAAAGCCTGTTCCCGTAGGATTAGACTCTTCATACCTCTCTTTAGTTTGTCT
>CAZTRB010000017.1:13217-21158 GCA_964616485.1 uncultured Muribaculaceae bacterium | reverse complement strand
AGCTGCGTAGGACAACACTTTCTCGAGTAAGAATATTGCTTGAAATGGATCTACTGTTGAAAAATTCTTTAATGGTTCAAATATTCTTCTTGGTATGTCAACCTTATCTCCAGATTCAATTTTTTTCATTAATGCAACCATCTTCTCCTTATACTTAGAAGAGTTGGGTCTTTCGGTATAGTCTTTCCTTACTACTTCAGCGTAAAACTTATCTACCATTCCATTTAGGATTGGAATCTCGTATCTATTGCATATTTTCGTTGCACAGCTCTTAGCTACTCTTGATATAGCTCCACATTCTTCATAGCAATGAACAAGATTAAACATTTTATCATTTTTATTATATGTTGTGTTATATATATATTCAACTTCCTGAACCTTTTTTTCAGACACATTAACCTCCTTATATTAAATCAATTTCATCAAAAAAGAAAATAGTAGTACATAGCCCATCTTGATTGTCAGCCTGTATATCATTATTATAAATATCTGATTTTTCACTACCTTCTTTAATTTTTTTCATTTTGTCTTTGGCTTTATGTTTTTTTATCTGGTGGTTATTAAAGTCGTTAAAGTCGTCAATAAAATCATCTACTAAAATCATTATTTAAAAACCTCCTTTTATATGTTTATAGAACAAAAGTAAATCCAAAATTCTTCAATATATTATTCAAAATCGTATAATTCATACCAAGCTCACCATCTCTATTGAATACACCACTTGTAACGTAATTATCATTAGAATCATAGATGGTGAAATATCCAGCGTGATTCGACATTGTGCTTTTGAATCCATTTTCAATCCTTATTTTAAATTTGTCGTTTGAAAACTCTTTGTGAAAAACTAATGTAGTTTTATTAATCTCAAATATATCCATTATACATCATCTCCATACTCTTCTTCAATAGTTAGAGGCATTATTTCAACAAAATACTCTGGCTCATTTTCGATTAAGTCAATTAAATACTCATCCTGTTCAATAAAACTCTTTGCTTCATCTTCACTCCTAAATCCTTTTTGTCTATAACAAGGATTTATCACTTCACCGTAATCAGATTCGTTAGATTCAAAATAGATCATTATAACAAACACTTCCATAAAATCAACTCCCTTTATTTTAATATAATTTATTATATCTTAATTTTTTATATTTGGCAATACGTATTTACTTCATTTTATCATACATCTCTTTGGCTGATTTTTTATATTTACTTCTACTCATTGATATTTCATTTAATATATTTAGTACTTCTTCAACAGAGCCTGCTGAGATACCTGGCTTTCGATATTTTCTTATAACTCCAGATACTGTAGATTCCTTATACCCAATATCCAGCAATATTTCTTTTATGGAAAGTTTAGTAAATCCTAATTTATCATTATTTTGTTTTACATTTTTTATAGCATCTTCTATATAAAATATTTTCCCATCTCCTTTTATTGGTAATAGCTTCAATTCTTTTTCATCCAATTTATCGTCGTTTTTAAAAGATTCAAATAAGGGAGATAGCTTTTTATCATCATTTATTTTTTCTACCACTTGCATATTTATTATTTTATTTCCTATTCTTATCTGATTTTCTGATAATACTATTCTACCATACGTAGAGACATTCTTTATTAAAAATTCGTCCATTTTTTTACAATATTCCATTTATATCACACTTCCTAAAAAACCTAATGTTTTTGGTAGAATATCATCTCTATAAAAACAATCTATAGATGTATGGTCAATCTTTAAACTTCCCATAGGAAAAAATGTAAGGGCTATCATAAGAGCTTGTCCTTCCCGAAGAGATGTGTTCGTTCTTAGTAGGTATTTTTGTCGTTCTACTACATCTTCAAGTGAAAATAATTTAGATATATTTACAACTGAATATATATATTCACCCTCTGTTATTTTATATACATACATACCTTCAGTAAGAGTAATGACGTCATTAGACTCACCTTGAAATTCTATATTTTCAAAAGCGTTATTTTTAAATCTTATGAAAAATACATCCTCTTCAGTAAATGTTTCTATTAAATCATCCTTAAAAAAGTTTTCTATTTCATCTATATTATTCTTACATATTTTAATCATACCTTTCTTCATCTTCATATTAACCCTCCTTCTCTCATTTCTTTTAATAGTTTTACTATCCTTATATCATATTCAAATCTATATGATTCAAGTCTTTTTTCTATTTCAACATCTAAAATTCTATCGTCTTTTGATAGTATATGTTTTTTTAGATATATATCCTCTTTATTGTTTATTTGGTATTTTTTCATTAGCTCTTCGGGTATATAAAATTCTGATATCGGTTTTTCTATTTCATCTTCAATATTGTCTTTATTTTCTTCAAATAATTTTAGGAACTCCTTTGCTTTATTTTTTGCTTTGCTACTTGAATTCACTATGGAATTTAAAATTGTAAGTATTTCATTTGCAGTTAATTTTTCTCTTAAAGATATTCCTAATTTGTTGCTAAGTCTGGTTTTCATACTTTTCCAAGATACAAATCCCAACTGTGTTAAGAATAGCTCAGTTGATAAATAAATTTCATTAAATAATTTCTTTTGCACTGGAGTTTTTTTTGCACTAACCTTTGTTGTTGGTTTTTTAGTTGTTTTAGGTACTCTTGCCATTATAAATCATCTCCTTTTTATTAATTTTTAAACTACGAAATCTCTTCCCATATATTCACTCATCATTCTCTCAACATATTGTTTTGCAACAATAATTTCTGGGGACTTCTTATCTATAAGAATAAACTCTGACGTTGCTACTCCTATTGCTAATTCGATTATATTGAGCATAGATTTATGTTTACCTGCTGTTTTTTCTTTACTGCTCTTTCTTCTTCTTATAGTTTTTCCTACTTTATGCTTATCTCTACACGCAGATACAAATTTCTTTTTTATTATTCTCCTTAATGCTATTAAATCCTTTTTTATTAGAACACTTGCAAAATAAACTGCTTTTTCGATATTTTTCATCTTACTCTCCTCCTTTATTTGTTATACTATATTATATATTGTTTTTTTATTTTTGAAAATACGCATTTTCAGTAAAGGTGTGTTTATAAAAAACACACCTAACACTTTTATTTAAAAACACCTATTTTCCAGTATGACCAAATCCACCTTTTCTTTCTAAACTATTTAATTCATCAAGTGTAACAATTTCGCTTTCAACTGTTTCGTGTTTTAAGAAAACTAATTGTGCTATTTTATCTCCTTTTTTTATTTCGTAATCTACATCAGAATGATTTATTAAAATAACTCCGTGTTCGTCTCTATAGTCTGAATCTATTGTGCCGGGGGCATTTAAAACTGTAACTCCATATTTTATAGCCATACCAGACCTTGGTCTTACATCACATACAAATCCACTATCAAATTCTGTAAACATTCCTGTTTTTACTATAGTTCTTTCTCCTGCTTTTAAAATAACATCTCTGTCTGCTAAAACATCTATTCCAGCACTTCCAGATGTACTTGGTTTTAGTTTTAATTCTTCTCCAGAATGTTTTTTGTATGCTTCTCTCATATCCTCTTTAATAAATATACGCAATTTCATATTATCACTCCTTTTTTTATTTTATTTACATATCATCAGGGTCTCTAAATCCAATAAACGATGGATTTCTTGGTGCATCTTTTACACCAATGGACAATGAACTATATTTCACTATTTTACCAACATAACTATCTCTATTTTCCCATATTTCCTTCCTCATTTTTTCAGTAAATCCAGTTCCTATTTTAAATTCAACTCCATCTTCAAATATTTTTGAATCCTTAGTTACACATATTAAAGAACCAAGTGAGTTTTGTTTTATAATACTATCTTTTGCTGATGATTTCTTACTATACCCAAGTTCATCTTTCTTACTTTCATTTAGATTTTTTGTTAATTCTGTAAAACCAATTACTATAGCTTCCTCATCATTAATTTCTTTTGTTTTTATTAGATATTTTTCTTTAAGTGTGCTTCTACCATTTTTATATTTACCATCTGCTAATTGTATCATAACACCCTCATATCCTTTCTTCATAGCAACTTCATAAAAAGCTAAATAAACACTAAATGAATTTGTTAATACTTTTGGTGCTATGGAACACCACTTTGGGTAAAAATCCATTTTAGATATGATTCTATTATATCTTGACATTGCATTATCTTCGTGTGCTATATCAAAAATCATATAAACTATATCTGGTAGCTCTTTGTTTATTGTCATTATTCCAGATGTATTATTTGAAAAACTATCAGTACCATTTCCTATAAATAATTCTCCATCAAATATATAGTCATTTGGCATTTCTTTTGCTATTTTTTGTATATATTTATTCCTAAATACTTTTCCACTTCTTGATATAGGAATACCATCTTTAATAATACATCTTATTCCATCATACTTATAACTAAGTAAAAACTGTTCTCCACTGAATACTTTTTCGATATTTTTTGTTGTTCCTGCTAACATAGGTCTAATCATTATCCTTCATCTCCTTTATTTTTTGTTATAAGATATTATATATAAAAAAATAAGTTTTGGGAATATGTATTTTTAAAATTTTGGTGTTTCTGTATATTAAGATGTCAAAAGGAGATGGGGTTATGAATATATATGATTATATTGAAGAAGAAAACAAGAAATACAAACCAGATTACAATCTTGATAATTTTAAGCCATTGTATCGTGGGGACATTGGATTGATAGATGATATAATATCTGGAGAAAAGTATTTTGTTGTTATTTTTACAGACTTTGATTGTGATGGTCAGTCAGCTGGATTAATAATAAAAAGTATGATGGATCAATTTTGTGTACCGTATTATTGGCATATATCAGAAAGACAGGATGGGTATGGATTAAAAAAGTCAGCATTAGATAGCATTGTTTCTAAACTTTCCATAAATAAAAAAGATGGAGAAAAGGTCGTTCTATTTACTGCCGATCTTGGTATAACAAATAAGGATGAGGTAGAGTATGCTTATTCTATTGGCTTTGATAAGGTTATTATAACCGATCATCATACTCCACAAGAACAATTAATACCTAATGCAGACTTGATAGTTAATCAAAAGTTTTCTGATAATATTGATGAATGGGTATGTGGAGCAGGATTGGTATATATGTTATTCAGAGATTATGAAAATGAATTGACAAAAATTATTGCTGGTATAGCTACAGTTGGAGATATGGTTGAAATGCACTACGGTAGCATAAACAGAACAATAGTAAAACAATCATTAAAAATATTGAATACAACAATACTATCTGATAGAATATTGAGAATGTTTCTATCTGAGCTTATCTATAATTTTGGTAAGAAAGAGATAACAGAAGAGGATTTTGGGTTTGGCGTATGCCCTGCTATAAATAGTTTATCGAGAATGGGAGAAACTACATTGCTAAAAGAATTTTTCGATTTTGATTGTATCAATAGAAAAGATAAGTTGAAGAAGATAAAAGAAATAAACGACAAGAGAAAAGGAATACAAGGTAAAAAAGAAAAGGAGATATCTACAATAGATATGAGCAATATCAGTAAAGACAATATAGAAATATTTATATTAGACAATATAGATAGTAGTTTACTTGGGTTAATAAGTTCTTTTATTTTAAATACATATGGAATAGACAATATCTGTTTAAAACAACTCGATGATGGTAGTTATAAGGGGTCGGGACGTTCTAAGAAAAATAGTATGTATAATTTTCTACAACATTTAATGGAGTATGGTGCTATCGGAGGTGGTCATACCTGTGCCTGTGGACTGAGTGTACCAGAAGATAAAATAGGAGAAGTTTTAAATAATTATCGGAATATACCATTAATAAAACAAAATATAGAAACTCAAAAAATATACACAGTTGACCTATCCGATATTGATGATGGTTTATTTTTACATATTGACAAAATTAAACCTTTTGGTAATAATAATCCTGCTCCTCTTGTTAGGATAGACGAAGTTGAAATAGTGAAAAAGAAGTCTGTTGGTTCTCATATTTTTGCATTATGTGAAATTGGAGATGGATGGGATAAGATAATGTATGAACTACTATTTTTTAAAGCCTACGATTTAAAAATAAAAAAGGGAGATAGAATGTCTATAATAGGAACAATGTCAAGAGATAATATTATTGTAGATAGGATAGTAAGGTGAGAATTTATTTCTCACTTTTTCTTTTTCAACAGCCGAAATAACCACATTGAAATACATAAACAACAATGAAATTCTTAGTATGGGTTGCCAAATATAAAAAATTTATATATAATATATATATATAAAAGACTAAAAATAAGGAGTGGATAAGAATGGATTTATCAAAAGTAAAAGTTACTAACAATTATTTAATTATTGAACCATCTGATAATACTAAAACAAAAAATGGGATTATATTACAAACAGAAAAGAAATTAAAAAAAGCTAAAATAATAGTAGGAGATAATAATATAAAAAACAATACAGAAATATATTATACTACAAATTCATTAATAGAAATAGATTCTATAGATGAAAGAAAATTATTTTTAATAAATTCAAGAGATATATTGTTTTATATAGAATCATAAAGGAGGTTTATATTATGAATAGTTTTTTAAAAGAATTATCTAAAGAATTTTTCTTTATAGATGATACTTTGTCAGATGAAGATTTTTTAAAAAGTCTTTTTTTTCTACCAGAAGAGTATATAGATGATTTATTTAACTATCTTAATATGAATTATATATCTATGGTTAATAGGATAATACAAAATCAAGAAGATTATATAAAAAAAGGAGATATAATATCTATATATATAAAACCATTTAAAAGTTTTAATACTAATATAGTTTATGCTTATATATCTTCTAAGATATGTTACATAATAAAAAATAAAAAACAAAGTACTGAAAATACAATAGAGATACTATCATTAATAGGAAATACCTCTTTAATAAAAAAGAAAACAAATACAAAATCATTAAAAACTACATTAAAACCATATCAAGAAGAAACATTAAATGAATTAAAATCAAAAGATAAGAGTATAGTAATAGCAAAAACAGGTAGTGGAAAAACATTATTAACTATAGCATATGCAGAATACTTATATTATAATAACTACATAGATGATATAATTATTGTTGTAGAAAGAACACCAGAAGTATTTTATAGAGAAATAAGAAAGCATCTAAATACATATAGTAGTATGAGATATAATAAAATATATACTTATTTCAATATAAAAAACTTCTTAAAACCTGATGAAGATTATAGCAGAACTCTTTTTATATTTGATGAAGTACACTTATTAAAAAATATAAGTAAAAGAGGATTATTTATAAGAGATATTAAAATATCTTATTTTCTTGGTGTAACTGCTACTATAGTTGATAGGGAAAAAGATTTAAAAACTCTTTTTAAAAATCTTGGTATAGAAAAAGGATTAGATAATATAAGTCATTATATACTGCAAATGAAAAATAGCAGTATTGAAGATGGATATGAAATAAATAGAATCAAAAAGACACTTGAATTAAATAATTCTGAAAGAGCTATATATGACTATGAAATAAGTAAAAAAGATACTCTATTTGGTATGTTAAATAGTGGATTAAGATACTTGTCTACTACATATGGAAAATTAGCTGAAATATATGATATTGTTAAAGAACATAGTGAAGATCAAATAATAATATATTGCAATTATATTGATACAGTTCATATGATAAAAAACCACTTATCTTATTTAGATGTTTCTGCTGTATCTATTTTGGGAGAAAATAGTAAGGCAGAAAAATCCAATATAGTTACTGATTTTATAAGTGGGAGATATCAGGTTATGATAACTACAAATATATTAAAAGCAAGTTATAATTTACAAAACGCAAATGTTGTAATTATGTGTGATTATAACTTTAGTGTAATAGGAAGGATACAATCAGAAGGAAGA
>CAZTRB010000017.1:11339-13207 GCA_964616485.1 uncultured Muribaculaceae bacterium | reverse complement strand
GTAAAAAGAATAGGACAAAATAAGCCAATATATATATATGATATTGTGTATAAAGACACATATGAAGAATATATAGTAGATATAATAGAATCTAAACGAGATAAGTTAGATGCACTACAAGATAGTGTGATTATGGAAGAATTAATTAGAGAAAAAGTTGGTGATTTATTATGATTGCTCAAGTTGGATACTTATGTACAGGTGTTATAAGACATATTCCAAAACTTGCTATAAATAAAATAGAGAACAATAGGGTTAATCTTGTTGGAGAAGTATTTCAAAGTTTAGTGTTTATGGCTACGATAGAGGATAAACACGCAACTTATGTCACAGACAGTCATATAGGAAAATGGATATATCATATTTGGGTATCTGGTATTTTAAATATTTTATTAGATGAGTCTGAAATTGTATCTTATTATAAAACAATTCAGCATCTACTTGATGAAAAGCAGTCTCCTCTTGCTTTTTTTGATTACTACAGAGAAAAATACGTATATGCCGATTCTCTTGATAAAGAACAAGCTATTCCATTCTTTTTAGATAGTGCTGTATTCTACAGAAGATATGGAATGGATCCAATCTATGCAGAGGATGATGATGTATATGATGCGATAAGCAATAGATGGGATGAAATAAAGGACAGTGTATATAAAGCAAAAGATGACTCCTACAATGAAGAAAAGAAAGTTCGTTTATCAAGAATCAGTATGAAGATGACTTTAAAGAGAATTGCTTATAAAAATTTCTTTAAGCCTGTTTGTATATTATTCAATAGGTTACCCAAAAAGAGTTCTTGTATATATACAAAAAACCCACTGGAAGTATGTGAGAATAATAAAGATACAACTATCGTTATACAGTTTACATATAGACTTCCAATAGCCAGATATAGAAAGGGTGGCTTAATAGAAGAGCTTATTGCAAAAAGACACATAGAAACACTAAAGAAATTTTCTGGTAAACACAAAACAATAATACCTATAGTACCATCATTAAAACATATATCTTTAATGTATATACAAGTATTAAAAGATATGAAATGCGAACACATTAAAAAAGTCTTACATCTAATTGAGAGCTTACAAATACCAATTTTTATCTATGAATGGGAATAACCATTCGTTTATCTCAACTTTTTTATTTATGGAAAGTTTAAAAGAAGGGAGTGATAACTCTGAAAAAAGTGATTATAATAGATACAAAATTATCTTCAAGGAAATATTTTAAATGTACGATTTTTGAAAATGAAGATATAATGAATAATAAAACTGGATATAAGATATTTTCGTCAACAAGAGATAATATAGTAGATACTTTTTATTCAATTTCAGAATATATAAAAAATACACAATGTTATATTGCTGGGTATGATCTACAACAAAGTGATATAAATATGCTTCTAAAAGATATGTCAAAAATAAAAATCCAGTTGGAAGAAAAAAATAAAAACATAAAATTTGATCAGCAATTAGATAAAACTAAGAATATATTTAATTGTGCGTTTTTTAAATTATTAAAGAAAACAAATCTAAGAGGAAGAGATAACATAATAAATCTTTTCGATAATGTTAAGTATCTAATAACAATCGAAGAAAATAAAACATTATTAGCAGAATATAAAAAATTCTGTTGTTTAAATGAAAAACTTTATTATATTGGGAACAAAAATAGTACGACAAAAACTAATTTGTACAAAGTATCTACAAGAAAAACTGATTTGTACTCATTTTTTAAAAACAGGAATAAAAAAGCAATAGATGATAATATCATATCTATGATAAAAAATTTTAGTAATACTGGTAATATAAACATACTTAGAAAACATTCAAAGAAGAATATTGATGAAAAACAGCTTTTCATATCTT
>CAZTRB010000017.1:0-11329 GCA_964616485.1 uncultured Muribaculaceae bacterium | reverse complement strand
GCTAACTTCATATGGGTATTATGATTTTAATATTCCTGTGAATATTGGTGGTAAAATAGAGTCAATAAAAGTCCCAGCAATTAGATTTGCTAAAAATTTCTTTGGTGAAAGTAGACGATTGTCTGAAACTTTCCATAAAGAAATTGGCAGTAATAAGACTGACAGTATAAGAAGTATTGCTCAACATATAAAAGATAGGATGAATTATATATATCAAGCAGACAGAGATAAGCAAAATAAAATTACAAGTATTCTTACAGAATATTGGAAAACAAATAATATAGAGAAGACAAAATTTATCGAAAAAATAGAAGAAAGAATAGAGCAGACATCAATTAAAAAAGACAAAAAAGAAGTTCAACAAGCAAAATTTTTTCTACAAATAGAATTACAAAAAGCACCAAAAGAGATAAAGAAGATGATATCGCTATTAGACACACAGTCAAATATTATATATAAAAACGCAAGTAGTTTAATAAAACAAATAGACAGTATGAATAATGAAAAGAAAATATTAAATAAAATACTGACAAGTAATTTAAAAAAAGAAATATTGCATATAATTTTATTAAATCAGATTGCAAATGGAAATGTTACTGTCAATGCTGTCAAAGAGACGTTTGGAATAACAGAGATACAATTCAAGAGAATGATATCAAAATCGCTATCTGAGTTTGAATTAATATCAAAAGAATTATCTGAACTATCGGATATTTTAAATAAAAATAATATCGACACAACAAAGCAAGAATCTATCAACTTTATAGACAGGAGAGTGCAGTATTTGAATTCTTTTTTTGAAGTTAGTATGAAAAAAGAGATTAGTATGTCTATGGCTTTAAAAGTAGCGACACTTGAAATTGCGTTAATGCAGAAGATGCCACATATAAAGATGGACGTTCCTATGATGAGTAATAATATAAAAACCAATTCTGGGGCAGACGTGTTTTTTGAGAAAGTCAGAGATGGTAAAAATGGAATACTATTTTATGGTCATCCATTTTATAGGGGTCATATGTATGTTATAATTGGATTTGATCGTAGATTTAACAGAAAAAGAATAAGAGAACCAGAGTTTTATGTTTATAAAAGAATACCTATTTCTATATATTTAAAAATGCTTGAAGATTTATTACACACAACTTCAATAGGAAAGGTAGTTCATAAATATATATTAAAATCTCCTGTCAATGTTGCAACCAAAAAAGGACAAAGCGTTAAATCAAGCTATTCATTTGAAAAGATATCGAGTTATGCTAACTTAGCAACAAGAATTAGTAAAATAAGGAATTTTGCAAGAACAAGCTGTGGAATAGATGTAGTAGAGAAGGTAAGGACAAAGGATATAGTTAATTATGGGCTTGAATCTGAAAACAAAAAACTCAATGACGATTATGCTAAAAACTTACTTTATAAAAAATAGGATGGAGGAATATTATGATAAAAGTTGATAATTTAAAAGTTACTGGTATTATAGAGGCAATAATGGGTATGAGAGCACCAATGGAATCATATTCTAAAATGGATAGTATTGTGGATGATAATGGTGTTGTTAGAATAGGTGCTAATGATTTAGATTTAATGACAAGATTAGGAAAAGCTGGAACAGAACATAGAAAATTCCTTAGGGCTATAAATGTATCATTGTGTATAGAAGCACCACTATTCTGGTGGAAGGAATTTGATACATATAAGATAGGAACTATATCAAATAGTGAGTCGACTATGCACAAATTACATACTAAAGAGCTTTTTGAAGACGGGAGGATATGCAGGAACATTTTTTCTATGGAAAGTTTAGAAGAAGAAGACTTAGATATAGCTAATATGTATATTGAAATGATAGATTATATGATTGCCAAATTCAATGAAACTAAGGATAGGAAATATTGGAGAAAAGCTATAGAATTATTGCCATCGTCTTTTATGCAAAAAAGATATATATATACAAATATGGAAACAATTTTGAATATATGTAAACAAAGACGTGGGCATAAACTATATGAATGGAATCATCTTATAAATTTTCTTATTACAGAAAATGTTTTTATAGGATATTTGGTAGATAATTTATTATAATATAGAGGGAGATACTATTTAGTGTCTCCTTCTACGTATTTTCAAGAATTATTTTTTTATATATAATAAGTTATAGAAAATAAAAGGAGGAGATAAATATGAAAAAGATAGCAATATCGTTAATTTGCTTAGGGATATTAACATCTGGGTGTTTTAAAGAAAGAGAGGAGAGGCAATTAAAAGTAATTGCAGTTAATAAATGTGAATTAATAAAAGGTGAGGACGAATATTTTTTACAAAGCGAACAACCAAATGGGTATAAAATAAACGTATCTCCAAGTGATATAGAGGAAAAAATAAGAATGATACAATTAGAATATATTACAGCAGATTTTATAAAGCAAGATAAACACCCATAGAATAAAGAACCAAACAAAGTTTCTTGAAGCATATTTCCAAAGATTAAAAATTAGTATATAATATATTACAAAGTTTGGAACAAGTAAGATGTTACTTCTAATAAATTAATATTTCACAGTTAAAAAATACATCTGACACTACCCATCCTTTAGATAAAAGTTGGATTTAACGTACATAGAATAACACTGGTTACTTCTATAGAAGAATGTTCTATTACGAAGATGTACGTTAATGTATTTGATACCCAGTGTGACTCCCCAACTTATCTTTAGTAAAGTCTTCCTTAATGTTCAAAACGCCAAATACAGGTAGAATTAATTAAGGAGGTCTTTACAAAGATTAAAATCTAATGTAAAATAAGTTATAGAAAATTGAGAAAAGAAAAGTTCACTATAGAACAAAAAGGAGGAATATGTGATGAAATATGTTGCATCTTCCCAAGAGTTAAAAAATAATGTAAAATATATCATAGTAAAAAACAAGTAAAAAAATAAATTATAAAAAACTTGACAAAACTTAAAATCTGACATATAATAACTATACAAAATAAGAAAAAGCAATAAGTTGCAAATTAAAATAAAAACTAAATTAAAAGGAGTGGATGTAAAATGACAACATTAGTAAACTTAGCAAAGGTATTTGAAGAAGTAGGAATGAATGAAAGAACTGCAAAATCTCAAGCAACAAGATCTTATAATAAGGCTGAAGTAGAAGCTGTAGACGGATTGGTTTCTGTAGAAGATTTCTTGAAAGCAACTGCACAATATGAAGATGAAAATAACACATCTAAATACAAAGCAGGGATATTAGCAGCAAGAGCAGAAGTAAAAGCAGGAAAAATAAAAGCAAATTGGCAAGAAAAAACTGAAGCAACTGCAAAAGCTAACCCTTTTGATGATACTAAAGTATTGAAAGCCCTTTTGAAACTAAAACCTGAACTACTAGAAGTAGTTGGAAAAATAAGAGCAGAAATAGAAGCAGCGAAAGCTGAGTAGTTTTTATAGGTTGTAGACTAAGTAAGTTGCTTAATTGAGATGTGGGTATCAAATCCCACCGACCCTATTGCAGAGTGGAGCATTGGTAGCTCGAAGGCTCATACCCTTCAGGTAGAACGTTCGATTCCATTTACTACCTCATATTATTCTATACTTTGCTTTGGTTTATTATGCCAAGCTCCATTATTAGAGGACATTGTCCTCTTTTTTATTACCCATTTAACACAATGACCAACATTTTTTCTTATGGAAAGTTTAAAGAGTTTTATTTTCGCATTGCATATTTTCAAATATTATTTTTTAATATATAATATTTATATAATAAGAGAAAGGAGTAGATGATTAAAATTGAAAATTTAGAATATATATTCAAAAATAATAATTATAATACTTGTATATGTGTAGAATGTAAAACACAAGAAGAAATTGACAAATTGTTAAAAAAATTAAACTTAGATGTAGAGATAAAAGCAAAAGCACCTCTGCATCTAAGCATAATATTGAAAAAAGATGGTAAATTTCAAATAATATATTAAAAGGAGAGATGGTTTTATTGATATTACAATCTAAAGTAATAGAAGGTAGAATGGATATAGGTATTATAGATAAGTTAAAATTTTATAGTCCTTATGAAGAAGGGATTGAGGTTCCTTTTGCATTTAATTCGCAGTTATCATTCGAATGTAGAAGTCAAGACGAGTTAGATGAGTTATTGGAGTCATTGAATATAAACAAAGATATATTAACGAAAAATAATATGCACTACAATAAACTTATAAAGGATTTGATATTGATGAAGCCCGTATTTTTTGATATAATTATAAAAGAAGATGGCAATTTTCAATTAATACATTGAAAAGGGAGAAGACTTATGAAGAAGTTTTAGTTTAATGTAAAAGGAGTGATACATATGTTAATAAAAGTTAATGAAGAGATACAAGTAGATCTTAATGAATTGATTGAAAAAAGGATAAAAGAGAACGTTGATAATGAATTTTCATCATATGACTTTGAAGATGCTTACGACACAATAATGAGAGAAGAGGTGAAAAGTGTAATCTTATCAAAAGTTTGCAATAATAATAAGATAGAGGTTCTTGTAATGGATGAAATAGAAACTATCGTTAAAGAAAACGTATTGCAAGTTTTATCAGAAGTCAACTTGGAGGAAATAGTTACTCTTTTATGTAAAGAACTTGTTACACAAAAACTAACAGAAACATTGGATATAGAAACTATTATAAAAAAACTGACATAGAAAAAGAATAACGCAACGATAGGGGGTGCATAATAAATATTATGCACTCTTATTTTTTACTATCGTATTTTCAAAAGTAAAAATATTATATATAATAAAGTATAAAAAATAAAAGGAGATGATTTATATGAATAAAAAAATAAAAGAAAACGTAATAAAAATACTAAATGAATTGAATAAATACGGGGAAGGTGTGTTAGTTGGTGGTGCTATAAGAGACATATACTTAAACATAACCCCAAAAGATTATGACTTTGCAACGAATATAGAGTATGATAAGTTATTAAAAATATTTAAAGACTATAATCCTAAAGAAATTGGAAAAGCATTTGGAATTATGCAGATAACAATGGATGGGAATACATTTGAAATATCAAAATATAGAAAAGACGGAAAAATACTTAGACTCAAGACACCCCGATAATGTTTTATTTATAGAAGGTCTTTATGAAGACTGTTCAAGAAGGGATTTTAATATCAATGCCATTGGATGGGATGGAGTTAATATATATGATTTTTTTGGTGGAATCGAATCACTAAAAAATAAAACTTTCTCAGCCATAGGAGACCCAAAAGAAAAAATAAAAGAAGATCCTCTTAGGATGATGAGGGCAGTAAGAATAAGCACAGTAAGAGAATTGAATATGTGTCAGTCTTTATTTTTAGCAATAAAAGAAAATGCAGAATTAATAAATACAGTATCAAAAGAAAGAATAAGAGATGAATTTAATAAGATATTACTTTCACCAAATTGCTTAAAAGGGTTAAAGTCATTAAACAGAATAGGATTATTAGAATATATAATGCCAGAATTACATAAGACTGTAAAATTTAATCAAGATTCTAAATTTCATACTGGAGACTTATTTACTCACTTAATAAAAACAATGGAAAAAACAAAGCCTATAGTGGCAGATAGGTTAGCAGGATTACTTCACGATATAGGAAAAATGAAAACTATGAAAAAAATAGATGGAAAAACTACCTTTTATGGACACGAAATAGAATCCTCTAAACTTTCCATAAAAATAATGAGAGATTTGAAATATGACAAGAAAACCATAGAGAAAGTGCGTGTTCTTATAGAAAACCATATGAATAAAAACCAATTTGCTTCAGACAGAGCCTCAAAGAGGCTATTAGCAAGAGTAGGAGAAGAAAATATATATTCTTTATTTCAACTAATGAGAGCAGATATAGAAGCACATAAACCACCACATAACTTCAAACCATTAGAAAAACTAATAAATACAGTAGAGAGAGTAATGAGAGAAAAAGAGGTCGTGAAAGTTAATCAAATGCCAATAAACGGCAATGATGTTATGAATATCTTGAATATAAAAGAAGGAAATAAAGTTGGAATGATTTTAGCAGTTATGTTGGAGCTTTATATAGATAATCCAAAAATGTCCAGAGATGATGGTATTACATTTTTACTAGAAAACAAAGATCACTATACGACAAAAAGAATGATTATGTAAGGAGGGTAAAAATGAAACCTAATATAATTTTTTAAGGTAGATGGATATTGTGGGATAACTCCAACGATAATATATCAAGCAGAACGATTTTTAAGTACCTGGGAAAGAAAGATATAAGAATTATATTATTAGCAATAGTACTTGGGTACGATTCAATCCGACAATCTGACAGTCTG
Source organism: uncultured Muribaculaceae bacterium (assembly GCA_964616485.1). Taxonomy (GTDB): domain Bacteria; phylum Bacillota_I; class Bacilli_A; order RF39; family UBA660; genus RUG13868. Next base: position 4,980 of record CAZTRB010000017.1, on the reverse strand, counting down.
ACAGTCTGACAATTTTCTTTATGGAAAGTTTAGATTAATATAAAAGAAGGGAGAGATAGAAATGAATAAGAATACAATTAATACAATGTTTTCCAGTAAAGATATGACTTGGGAAACGCCAATAGAGTTATTTAATAAACTTAATGATGAATTTAATTTTACATTAGACGTATGTGCATTAAAAGAGACTGCTAAGTGTGATAAGTTTTTTACTCCAGAAATAGACGGATTAAAACAGGATTGGTCAAATAATGTGTGTTGGATGAATCCTCCATATGGCAGACAAATACAGCTATGGTTAGAAAAAGCATATAATGAGAGTTTAAAGGATAGTACAACAGTTGTTTGCTTAATTCCAAGCAGGACAGATACTAAATACTGGCATAATTACTGTATGAATGCATCAGAGATTAGATTTATAAAAGGTAGACTGAAGTTTGGCAACAGTAAAAACTCAGCACCATTTCCAAGTGCGATAATAATTTTTAATGGTAATAATGACTTAAAAATAAAAACATACCTAAGATAACATAATGTAAGTGTTGTTGGAATAAGTATAAGTTTATACGATAGAAGGAGTATGATGGCTATAATTATGCTACAAGAGCATTATTTATTAAAGGATATTAACCCAAAATCAGAAAAAGACAAATGGTTTTTTAATGAGAGTTTGTCAGAGTCCTTTGATAGAAGATGAGTTAAATGACTCTCTCTCTCTCTCTCTCTCTCTCATTTATGGAAAGTTTAAAATGGTTGACTAAAATAAAAAAATAATATATAATATACTATAGACAATGAGAAAGTAAAAAAGATTATATTTTCTTGACAACGAAGAATATTTATGCTATAATATAAGCATGAATAATAAGGATGGTGACTAAATGGCAAATGATAAAGCAATATTTGAATTAGCTTGGAAATATCTAAATTCTTGTACATATTTCACTAAACCGTGTTTCAGTGGTGGTGGTAGCTTTATAACTTTCTCAAACGACTTCAAAGATAGCTTAGATATAACAGTAGACCAGAATTTTGTGTATCTCGAATGTGGTAGTTGGTCTTTGGATAGTAAAGCTTGGTATCACGATTATAAGCTAAATACAAAAGGAAAAAGCTTTGAGAAAGCTATTGTAAAACTGTATAGGAAAATATATAAAATATGTGGTGAAGATTATACGGATAGCTATTTTTATATAGACGATATTAAAAATTTTGATAAATGTTTTGTCAAGCAAGAAAATGGAAATTATAGGTTTGTGCCTAATAATAGTAATTCATATTGGGATAGCGAAAAATTATTTGAAAAAATAAAAAGTTTTGAAAAATGAAAAAAGTGTTGACAAATATTTAATAATGTGGTATAATTGTGTTATGAAAATAACAGAGATTATAATGCAGCTTTAAATTAATCAAGGCAGAAATCCCACTGGCTTTAGACGCACGGTAGTTCACTTTTGGATATTAAATGCGTCTTGAAAATCGAATGAGCAACGATTTCTTTTGAAAGGTAGGTGTAGTTGTTGATGGATCAATTAGAATTAAATAGCAATAGTGTAAATGTAAAAATTAAAGCACATATATTAACAGACGAGAAAATGAAAGAAATTGGATTTACAAATTATCATGAGCCGAATTGGTATTTTTGTAGAGCTATTCAATTTCCAAAGGAGAAAAGATATAAAGGGTTTAATATTAGCTTTTCAGTAACAATTCCAAAAGATGGTTCAGGTATTAGGATTGATGTTTTAGATGAAGATTTTTGTCAACCATATGACTATCAGAAGATATTAGAAAGTGATTCCGCTTTTAAACCTTGTTTAATTGTAAAAGAACAAGTAGAAAAGTGGATGGAATACTTACAAAGCAATAAAGTATTATCTGGACATGTATTTGGAGAATACATATAAAATAGAACGACTGGAATAGTCGGGATAGACTAGGTAAACTTGTGAGGTTACTCATATTGACTAGGAAGCCGTGTGGTTTTATACGCACGGTAGTTCACGAAATATCAATAACAACGTACCCCTATTTTTATCTGAACATTGGAAATATAATAAAACAATATCGTTGGTACTTACAATGTCAGTATCCAAAGTTATTGCCTTCGATATTGCCGCCAGCCCGAATAAAAATAGTTCATTGTTTTAGTTGGTTATAAAATTGTAGTTTGAGAAAATCAACGCAAAATATACCAGTAAATTTTGTCTAAAAGAAAAGAAATTGAAAAGAAATTTTTGATTTTTAGAAATTCTGAAAATAAAAGAACGGATTAGTAAAAAAAATAAAACAAAAAATAGTTTAGCGTTTTGAATATCTAATACTTTAAGAGCTGAAAAAATCAACGCAAAATATCCTAACGTTTTTTACTTGGTACGTATCAAGACTGAAAATATTTCAACCAAAATATTGGTCTTTTGTATGAAGAAGACAACCGAAGTATTGGTCTTCGACGTATTGCCGCCAGCCCGAAGAGAGTAAATTAAAATAGTTTATCGTTTTGTTTAATCATAAAATTATAATAAAAGAAATTCAACGAAAAATATCCTTTCGATTTTTGCTTGAAAATAAAGAAATTGAAAAATTTTTGAATTTTAGGAAATTTGAAACTTTCCATAAGAAAAATAGAGGAATAACAGTCCTGCGTAGGTAAAATACGACCACTATAGACTGAGCCTACATAAGCCACGAAATCGCCTGAGCCTACGTAAGCTCTAAACCGATGTATGTGAGCCACGAAATCGCCGACAGCCGAATAAATCGGCGACAGCCAGAAGAATAAAACAACAGCCGGAAGGCTGATTACTCAGCCAACACTACTGCTAAATCATGATATCGTCTGTCTAAATCTTCTGCTTCTACATAACATCTCACAAAACCAATATCATCAAGATCTAACATTCCTATTCTACTTTCAATAAAATCTTCTAAATCCACAACTATGTCGTCCATTATAAATCCTATCTGTATATCAGACATTCCCATCTTACTAAGGGACGTTCTTATTGTGTCGTACTGGATTCTATGTTGTTCCTCAAGATATAACCTTAATTCATCTTGACGCTGATCGTAGTCAATTATTTGAAACTCAGCTAACAGTGAGCATAAGAACCCACCAAACCAATCTGAATCAAACTTGTCTCTATCATTAACTATCTTCCCTAAATCATAATCATAGTCTTCTATAGCAAATTGATATTGGTCATAACAACACATCTGTGTTACAATACTGTCGTACACATCTCCATACTTCCTCAAGCTATCTAACACACTACATAAAAACACCATATCTTCCTTTGCTTTGTTATTGTAATTCATCTACACCATCTCCTTTTTATTTGGGGGGATAGCCCCCCCTATCTATCATTCATCCTTTTATCCCAAAAACATTTTATTTATGGAAAGTTTAAAACCTTTGTATCGGTGGTGCTGTGTCAGTTATATCAGTCTCATTTGGTTGATTCTCACATTCTTCTGAGTATTCCTCAATAACTTCAAGTACAGCCTCTATGTCAACCTGACGTATCAAATACACTGCGTCATTTACAACAACTTTCACTAAGGGATTTTCAATTGATTCGACAGATGAAGGATTTTTTATCACATGGGTAATAGCCTCATCTTCGATATCATCCCAATCAGAATCTACTATACAATCACTTCTAACTAAGTATGGGTTATATCTATTTCCTACTATATTAAAATAATCGCCTTCTTTTAATCCAAATAATTTTTCAAATGTGTCCTTTACTGATTTCATTTCCACTACATTCATCTCCTTTTAATTTAATTTCGTTACAAGATTAACGCTATCAATCATCAATAACATTAGGTTCAATAAAAACTGTGGCTTATTTTTAGAAAACCAAAAATAAATACAAGAACTTAAACTTTCCATAATAAAAAATGAGAGAGGGAGCAATCCATCGTTTATTATAAGCTGTTCTGTAAAAATACATACACAGCCTATATAGTTAAGCCATTTCATTACAGTTCCTCTCTATCCATACCATGTTTCTTGTACAAGTATTTCTCTGCTCTTTTTAATACAAACTCATAAGCCTCTATTGTGCTTGGTTTGACGTACCAAGGATACGCTTTGCCTTCTGCCTCTGCTATGTTTTGGTCTCCAATTATTGACGATATACATTGGAACGACCTCGCTGTATCATTCACTATCGTCCATCCACCACCTGTTGGAGTCTTATTTAATTTACCCCAACCTCTTTCCTTCTTACACCACTCCAATATCTTTCCCTCAATTTCTGTATCTTGTTTGCCTTTGTGGGCTTCGATGAATTCAGGATTGTTGGAGATATATCTATACATAGATTCTGCAGAAGTCTTAAAGTTACCTGCCTGTGTTATGAAAGCATAGTCTTTTGTCCTATATTCATTCTCAAGCAAGAAGTTTATGTACTTTTTCTTCTTTGCTTTGTTTTTATTGAATACAGAGCTGGCAAGTACCATAATACAAAACCAATTATTTATAATTTTGTCCGGTAGTTCCATCTCATAGAGTCTTAGGTTGTCTACAAACCCATCTCTATCGAACTGTGCATTGAAACTCCACAGTCTTGCCTTCTGCCCCAATGTATTTATGTTTTTTAGCATTGGGACAAAATGGTTTATGTAGAACTCATCGAATGACTCGTAGTCTATTTCAAAGTCACTTTCTACAAAGTTCTTTCTGTAGAAATCAAGTATTCTATGTTCGGGATACTGCCATATATCTCTGATACATACTTGTTCAGACGATATTGTGTTTCCACTATGTTGGATCGTTATCCCAACATTAAAGATGGCATTATGTATCAACATACCATTTTCCCCCCTATTCTTTTGGGGGGAAAATATTCCCACTGTCTCTATGTCTACTATTATGTCGATAATCTTCTTAAACAACGACGTCACCTCTCATTGCTTTTTCCGACAATATCAGTTTTATTTTATGTATTGTTTCGACATAATTTTCGGCTG
>CAZTRB010000016.1:0-24195 GCA_964616485.1 uncultured Muribaculaceae bacterium | reverse complement strand
TTATTGTTTTCTTCTTCATCTTATGCTTTTATTTTGCTTTTTGCGAAAACTCAAATTTTAAGATCTGGATACAAGGGGGCTATAAAAGAGGATAGTATTATCTCTAGTCCTAATTAGATTAGTTTTCGATTAATTATCTTTATTCATTATCGACTTAAATCTCTGTTTCCATAGTAATATATATATTATCTTTTATCCTAACACATAAGCTCTCTACAGATGGTAGGTATTGCAGATATTCACTTTAAGGTGTATTATTTAACTTAAGCGGATAGTGAAACTCTAGACTATCAATTTAAAAGTATTTTGTTTAAAGTACGGAGATAAAATAACTATTAAGAAAGGTTGATTACATGATAATAAATATTGCAAGTAACAATTTCTTAGATATTGTAAGTAATACTACACTTGATCTTCCAAAGCGTTGGGATGGTAATAACTTTAACGAGACACTATCATCATTATTTATTCATTATCAAGAAATCCTATTGTCAAATGGTGTACATCGAAAAGATGTTAGCAAAGTAAAAACTATTTCTGATGGAATTCTGAAAAGTATAGAATATTATTATAAAGGTTACCCAACAAAGGCCTTCATAGAAATTAATAAAGTGATGAGGAAGCTTATGGAACAGCCTCTTACAATTTATAGCAAAAATGGTTGGACTGATGCCTTTTCTACTAATGATCCTCTTAAGCTATTTAGAATAAGGAACGTACAAAGCAATACTATTTATAATAGAAAAGACATCTTCCATACACCATATAACCTAAGATCAAAAGTATCCACTTGCCGCTATAGTATATCTGGTTTTCCAAGTTTATATCTTGGTACTTCTATGGAATTATGTTGTGAAGAAGCTAAAATTGGAAGCTTTAATGATCTAACAATAGCATCAAGATTTAAAATAAATAGAACTATAAATGCAAATGAAGGTTATCAAATTGATGTTCTTGAACTTGCCTTAAAGCCAAAAGACTTCCTTAATACAAATGATATTAATACAAGCTTTCGCTACATTGAGAATCCTTATAGAAGAAGGACCTTTAATGAAATTGATCTCAATGAAGTTGGAATCATGAGTAAATATCTTTATTGGTATCCTTTAATTGCAGCTTGCTCATATATTAGAATAAACAAAAAAGACCCTTTTGCTTCAGAGTATATTGTCCCACAGCTTCTTATGCAATGGATAAGAAGTCAATTTACAGGTAACAAACTTATTGGAATAAGGTATTTTTCCTGTGCATCAGAAAGAGCATCTGAACTCGGATTCAATTATGTTTTCCCTGTTAGTGGTGAGTCTTATGCTAATAACAATAATTACTGTAATGTATTATCACGTTCATTATTATTAACTGCACCAGTATATTTACATGAGTATGATTCGGTCGAAGCATGTGAAAGACATTTAATTAACATGACTAACAACGAATTTCAGACAATATTATAAAAGGGGAAAATCCTGAATCAGAAAAAAATATTTATTTATCTTTAATTAAAAACACAGTTTGCAGAAAAAGACATTAACTATACTTTTCATTTTTTTATAGTGATCAAATCTTTGAAATATACATATATTGAAAACTACTATTATATAAATATCAAAAATATTTATCAATGAAATTTTATGTATTATATTTTTGTTTTAAATTAACCTAAAAGTACAAAAATTTACCCGAGATTTGCCCTAAATGAATTTTCAAGAAATAATTTACAGAGCACTTTATGGGTATATTGTCACTAATGTAGTAGTATTCATGTTAGATATATGATCTATTTAATAAATTGTCTCTAAAGTCATTCAGCATTTTTTTCAAAATAAATGCATCTATATAATCTTTTTTAAAAGCATTCATTACATAACCCTCTATATCTGGAAAAAGAGGAAGTCTTTCTTCAAAATCGGAGGCATTGTAGTATGTATAGTTTTCTTCAGCAAACTTATCAAAGCTTGTTTTCTCAAACTCCGAATCAAAGATAAGAACGCATTCTAAAAAGCGTCTTCTTGATGTAAGTTCTTCATCCATATCGTCGGTAATATAAAATTTATGAACAATATAATCTATCGACCCTTTAATGAAGTACTTATAACTAATATCCCAGTTCATCCTATTTCCATCTAACGATAGCCCGTCGGTTTTGGGAGTTGCCGTGAAATATCGGCCTCCATCTAATGCTGCACCTCCTAAAGAGTCTAATAATGTTTGATGATAATAGATGTTGATATCATACCAGTGAGGGCGCTTATCATATTGTCCAAACAGATAAAACTCATATCCATCTCTGTCGTCAGCAGCTGAGACTTTTTCTATAATAAATTCTGGTGCAAATTTATAGTATTTTCTAGATTCTTCAGGTGAGTCAATCCAATCTGCTGGGCTTTGCAAATACAGAATGATGCGTTCAAGTGCTGTAGAATTTATTCCAAAGCGTTTTTTCCAAAGGGTTTCTACAATATTAATATCAGCTGAAGAATTTTTAGGTGTGTTGGTATCCATAATTCGTACATAAATGTTATTTGCAAAAACTCCCTGATACTGATCAGTCAAATAATACGGGGTATTGCGATCATTGAGTACAATTATTACATCAATCGTTTTTTGAGATAATTGGATTGCCTGAACTGCAACAGTTGGTCTTATTCCACCAGCAAATTTCTTGTCACGTAAAAACGATACTAAATTCTGCGTGTTCTTCCTATTGGAATCATTTTCTATGTCTTGTATTTCATAATCTATCTCTTCATCAACACCAATAATAATAAAACCATCATGATTTGATAAGTTATTAGCCATGCATATAATATCATGCAAAAGGTCTGACTTATTACTATACCATTCTCTCTTAAAGTCCCAATAACTGCCTTCTTGCTTTAAGGAAATTAAGTTGATAACTCGTTTGACTAAGTCTTGTATATTCATATAATACCTCCAATCTTAATTATTGAAATATGTAATTTAAAGTATTATCTAACATATACTATACAATATCATTACTATATATTGGACTTGTGTCTACTATATTGACACAAGTCCAAAGTCCAAATACTATTGAAGTTTATTGTTTCATTATTCTACAAATCATTTCTTCTGGAGTTTTGTATATATTAAAAACATTAGAGTCCAATTCATTTTGTACTACTTTAATTCGCATATCAATATCTATGATTTCATTTATAGTTTCTTCATAAAAATCAAGTAGATCCTTTTGTTGTAACACAGACAATTTTACTTTTACTTTTTTCAATTCCTCTAAAAATTCTTTAAATGTTAATAATTCAAAATCAATCAGTTTCTCTGTTATCTTTTTAGGCTCATAAGTCTTTGTAATGTAATTTATAAAACTATTTTTCTTATTAAATTTCATCTGGCTCATATCAAGTAGTTTTTCTACTTTATCCTCAATGCATGTTATCTGTTCTTGTGTGCCGATTGCAATAGGTAATTTTTTAATATAAGTTCCTTTTACTTCTGCCATGGTCTTACCAATTTCTTGATAGTTTACTATCTGATAATACCAATTTAGCAATTTAGAATTTATAAGACCAAGCAAATAGTATAGGCTGACATCATTATTACTTTCTATAGGATAAATTGAGTGCAATGTGTTATTGCTTACATTTCCTTCGTCATAGGTTGCAATTAAGCTATCTCCAGTCTGGCGGACAAATATTTTTTTACCCTTAAATACTTCTTTTGATCGTGGTTCAGCTAACCATTCACCATATTTTATATATTCCCTGCTTAATTCCCACTTATTAACATATCTATCTATAGTCCTACCTCGCATATATGGAAGCCATGATTCATCTTTTTTTTCAAATCCAGTAAATGGTTTTGTAGCAACAGTCGCTTCAGTTTGTGGTGGTGTTCCTTTTCCTACTTGATAAGGTTTTGCTCCAGTTATAACATAGAACAATGTATCAAGTCTCACTTCATGTTTCATATTATCACATATTGCTTGGTCTCCTTTTGAAGAACGATAATTGAAAATATATTGGTTATCTCTCTTTAAATCTTGCTGAACGAATTCTGCTTCCATGCCTTCATTTAAGAATGTAGAGGTCAGCTTCACCTTCCTCGGAATACATATTGATGTAAAACTTTCGTTTGCAGGACGTTTCTTTTTAAAAATAGTTATTACTGGCTCTACTATTGCATTCGGAAATACATTGTAAACCTCAACTATATTGCATAAGGTATTGTTGTCAAATAAGAATTTTCTTAATTTGTTTGCGCCGAGCTCCATCGTAAAAAATGTATTTGGTGTGATATATCCTAGATAGCCATCTTCTTTTAAAATTCTAAATCCTAATTCAAAGAAAGTCTTATATGTATCAAAATTATATTCAGTTGTTACATAGTTTTCAGTTAAATAATTCTTCTGTTTCTGATCCAGCCTTGCTCCATAAGGTGGATTTCCAATAATAATATCAAAGCCACCATCTTCGAAAATTTCTTTGAATTCTTCTTGCCATATAAATGCATCTGCTGCAATTTGCTTGTCAGAAATCATAGAATTACCACATTTAATATTATTATCAAGTGAAGTGAGCTCTTGATTATTCTTTGCAGTTTTTAACCATAATGATAATTTTGTAATCTCTACACTTTCTTGGTTAATATCTACACCGTATAAATTATTTTGTAAAATCTCCTTGTCAATATCAAATATAGATCTTTGTCCATCGTATACATATTTCATATCAAGTACAAAATCCATTTCTTCATGTAGATAATCAAAACATTGATTTAAGAAAGCACCGCTACCACAGGCAGGATCACAAATTTTTATATTTTTTAAAACATCTTCATACAAATTCCAGTATTTATGGTGCAACTTAATAACTGCTTTTCTATACATCACTTCATCTTCTGTCATATGTTCTTTTTCTTCTGGTATTTCTACCCATGATGAAATAATAATTTTATTATCCCTGTTTGTGCTTTCTTTTTTTATGCTAGTTTCAAATGCACCTTCCTTAAAGATTGTTCTTTTCAGTTGTCCTTTCTTATCATTTAGAAATACACCTACCGTTTGTTCTACAATGTACCTAGTAACATAGTAAGGAGTATAAAAAATGCCATCATCCTTTTGTTTTCCATAGCCAGATGATTCACTACCGCTAATTCTATTTTTAATCTTTTCTACATCTGCTATGCTTTGTTCAAAAATCTGTCCTAATATATTAACATTTAAATCGCTTCCGAAATCATAGCTTGACAATTCCAAAAATGATTCTAACACATCATCTGAAATTACAAGATAATCAAGTTCGGGGTCAGACTTAAATAATCCACCATTATATTTATTTACTTTCATTGGCGGGTTACCTTTATCTATTGATATAAATAGTCCTTTTAATTCAGTCCATAACTTATTAGGTGCAAATGAAAAACTTTTATGAACAGAATCTACCAAATTCTTATAGATGTTTTGTGGTAGCAATCCACAATCTGCACAAAAACAGATAAATGTAAATCTATCCATAATTTTTTGTGTTTTGGTAAACAACATAATTTCATCTTTTGTCGGGTTTAATTGTTTTAAACGCTCATATAAATTATTTCGAATTGTCTTATATGACAAATAAAATTTATTCGAGATAGAAATGCCCATTTCTTCGTTTTCTTGATATAAGCTATCAATTAACGACTTTCCATGATCAATGATTAAATGTTCTTTACACAGAAGAAAGTAAAATCTTAAGAATTCTACTTCCGAATCCATCTTTCTTAAATCAAAAACTTCATATTCTAAAGATGAATTGCTCTTATAAAGCCTTGTTTCAACAAAATTTGATACAATAACCCAACCACATTTACTACCATTTTTATATGCATATGAAAATGCCTGTTCTACAGGTGTTAAATGCGAACTTCTGTTTTGTTTTTTATCAAGTGGTTGCCTTGCATCTTTTAATTCTATAACAACTCTTATATCTTCAAATCCTGTAATTTTAGAGAAAAATCCAAGCCCTCCATCTGCTTCACTTGTATCGAGAATACTTTTATACTCCTGCTTTTGATTAAAAATATCGGAATCTGTACCTGTGCTTGTAGAATATCCTAGTACATTTTCAAATACCTGAACCATAAAAGTACCCTGTATCTCAGTTTCCTTCGTTCTGTCTAAATATTTCTCCGCGCTAGCATTATGCCAGCGCTTCATTATCTTAAATTTTTCATCAAAATTAGGTATATTCCCTTTAGTAAATTTTGATAAATACTTCTGTATTAATCTATCTTTAAAAATCTTGTCTGTGCTATTCATACAAACCACCTTTACTTATAAACATATACAAATTTAATTATAGTATAATATCTGCTTTTCATTGAGTATTTTAATTTCTGCTTATGAAAAATACATATAAAAATTTTATTGTCAATTTAAATTATAAATTTTAAAAATGGAACTACTATCAAATATGATGTATAATAATTAGTCTCTTTTTCGCCGAAATCTATCTCAAAATCAACTTATTGTGTTAAGATCTAGTTTATTGAATCTCACTTCGTAATCTGAATTATTACTTCCACTTGCATCGATTAGGCAATTATATCAAATACTATATAATGCAAATGTTACCATAATAATATTATAACATATTATTTTCCAATTTCACACAGAAGATTAGATTTAATAACACTTTATTGAATCTATATTTACTAAGATATTATTAACAATAAATAAATTTATCAATATAGTTCATTTAATAAAGCAATCTTTATATATGCTAAAAGGGTATAGGAGGTCAAGATGAAAGTTATGAAATAGTTAGAAGAATTGATGATTTAGGCAGATTTGTCGTTTAAAAAGAAATTTACAGATGGCAATATATTAGATCCGAATAAAGGAAATGTTAAACAAAGAATGGAATTTTTATGTTTAGAAATTCAAAAATTATAAAATGTAGTTAATAAATAATGATAATACACCTCATAAACCTTGAAATTACAAAAAAGTGTTTATTATATATTACATCCTTTTACTTGGGGAGATAAATCTGCTCGATTAAAATATATGAAAATGCAGAGCTAGGAAAAGTTTGCAATATGTAATTGACCGCCTAATGTTATTTCTAATGAAGGATTGTATAAAATAATTCCACACCTAAAATTTGCCAATCAAGTATAAATGAAATATAATGGAATGGAGATAAGATAATTGAAACACTTCAAGGAAGGTAATTATGTCTATTGATAACATAGAATTTTTAAAAAATTTTATTGGTAAGGATTGGCTTAATGCAGAATTTAAAAAAATCGATACAAAATCACTATTGAAGGGAGCCGCTATTCATTCCGATTCTTATCACCCATGGGTTCAATATATGTATGAGATAGAGTACTTATTAAGAAGATCTGAAGTTGAAAGCTGTCAAGATATTATCATGGGAAGATATCATTATATTTTAAATAATGCTGGAATACTGTTGCGAGATAACTTTAATTATATCATTGATAAAAAAGAAGCTCAGATGAAATTGAGAAATCCAGCGCAATTCTATGATTTTATATGGGAGTTAGAAGTAAGAACAATGCTTTCACGACAAGGTGCTTGTGCTGATTTTGTAGACCCAAAGAGTGGAAATACTTATGATGGTACTGTTACTATCCATGATCACATGATTTCGTATGAATGTAAAAACAAAGTATTTGATAATGACTTATATATCACTAATTCTGCATTCGTACAGGTACTTGTTAATAAACTTGGGGATATTCCTTCTATAAAAAATAAGATAATAGAAATTGAATTTGAAACCGGTCGATTTGAGGATATTAATACTATTGTTACGATTGTTCGTGACAAATTTGATATATTTAACTATCAATCAATTATGGGTAGATATAAAGTTCGAACTTTAAAGTTACCGTTCTATACCCCTATACAAAATTTAATAAATAGAGAGGGTATAAATATGATGGTTCAAGTCAATGAGTGTAAGAAAAGTGAAATATATTTAAATAAAGCCCCAAGCAATGTCGTAAAAACAAAGATATTAATTAAAATGCCTGAACAATCAAATATATTACATAATCTAAATAGTGTTTTAAAAAAAGCAAACAAACAACTTACAAAAGGGGGAATTGTATTCTTGCAAGTACCATATAGTACGTTTGAGAATTCTAAAATAGAAGTAGCAAAAGAACTCTCAAAATCCTTTTCCAATATCAGTGGTGTTAAGCTTATAGCGTTAGGATTAGAATCTGTTAATGGTAAAGGTATTAAAATTAGCCGATTAGAGGATTTTATTGTTTCACATAGAGGAAAATTTGCATTATTACCAAAGGAAATAGAATTTTTCTCCAAGCCAATGGCGTTTGCTAAATATTCGGCAAACATTGAAAATTCATAGTATAAACTATAAGTGTAGTATGCTTTTTATGTGCGCTATAAAATAAGAGTATTCCAGATGATGATTAATAAACAAACATCAAATAATATGTATATTAATAAATATGATTCTGGATAAATCCTGGGCAAATTTTTTTAAAACAGTATGAAACGGACTAATGAAAGGGTAGTGTAAACCTTGAAGGTATTGAAACTTATGCATAGAATTAATACCGTTTTATCCATTATGATTTGTGGAGATAAAGTTACTTGCTTAAATATAAAGAATTGAAAATAGGCAAAACAGCAAACAATATATTATTTAACAATTTCTGGAAGACACTGACTGCAATAGGTTGGTGTCTTTTTTGCATGAACTCAACATGGCACAGCTGTACAGTGAAAGTCAGTTATGGAACTTAGTAGTAGCAATAATTAGCTAAAGACAAAGGTGTATGCCACGAGGGGGTTAAATTAGAAGTAAGACGGAGGCTAAAGTTTCGGTCAGATGGGCACGAACCATATATTATGATGAAAGTGGTCGCTCATACCTAATGAAGTCTCTCGTGAAAGTTTTGAATATGAATATAAAATAACAACCAGCTGAGACATAAAAAGTCAGCTAAAGGTTATAGTATGTGGGAAGGAATGGAACAACAAAAATTAAAGAATAAAAAAAGAAATAAGTTGTAAGCAATAAACTTAATATAATAAACTTTTTCATGAAAATAGAGCAGAGCTTGATGATAGCAGAACTAACAAATAAACTATCTAAGTCTGTTATATTAACTTCTTATAGTAGCTAAAAAGTATTCAATTGCATACAAAAATATGCTTAAAAAAATAATGTATTTAAAAACTAATTAATTATTGACGAATATAAAAAGGTATACTATTATTAATATAATAGAAATTATAGGGGTGGAATAATATGGCGAAAGAGAAAAAAAGCGTACCATTTAGTACAAGATGGACTGAAACAATGGACTTAAGATTAGAGGAATTAAGCGATGTGATGATGTTAACTAAACAAGATATTGTGAGAATGGCATTGTCAGAATTTCTAGTTAAACATAGGGAGTTAATAGATTCAAATATTCAATACAAAGAAGATTCAAATAATATAAGTTACAAGGGATTTGAACTAATGAAGATTGACTCTTCAAATGTTGTTGAAAGTGGATGGTGGGTAAACGGCATTCATGAATATTTAGAAGACGGGTCACCTACAAATTTTGATGACTTAGTAAAAATAGAAGTTAGCATACCAAAAGTACATGACATAAATAAACTGCCGGAATTATTAAATAAATTACAAACAACTAATCCTGATGACAGTCAATTAGAATCAATAAAATCTCAAATTAATGAAATGGTTAAAACCCAGATATATGAAGAGTATACCCTTAAGTTTACTAAATACGGGTTGGCAGTAAAATGCGATCCTAAATTTAAAACATTTTTAGAAGATAGTATTGAAGAGTTGATTGACGATTTAAAGAAGAAAAGCTAATACTTGTTCAATGTCATTTGGTTGTGGAGGTAATCATGAGTTTATATTATACGTTCAAATTACCGTATGGATTAAGGAAGCTTGGTGCAGAGGAAAAATTAATTCATATTTCAGAAATTTTACCACATGAATCTGGTTTAAATTGTAATTGCGTTTGCCCACAGTGCGGGGTAGCATTGCAAGCAAAGTTGCCTAAAACAAAAGAAGACTTTACAGCAAGGTTTGCTCATCATAATGCTGAAACTTGTAAATACGCTACTGAAACTGCAATTCACATGAAGGCAAAAGAAATTATAGATGCTGCAAAATACGTAATATTACCAGAAGTCAATGCATCTTATAATGGGTTACATAAATTGATTTGTAAAGAGAAAGAGATTATTTTTGATCGTGTGGAACTAGAACATCGGATAGATAATATTATCCCAGATGTTGTAGCATATAAAAATGATAGACCATTGTTAATAGAAATAAAAATTACGCATGGTATAGATAATGAAAAGTTTGAAAAAATTAAAGCTCTAGACATATCTACAATAGAAATAGATTTATCTGATATGGATTTAGATTTTAATCCGGAAACTCTATATGAAGAAGTTATTACAAAAACAGATAGAAAAATGTGGATATATAATGCTATTAAAGAGAACGCTGTTGAAGAACTAAAACGAGAATTTGAAGAGAAACAGGAAAAGATTAGGCAAAAACAAGAAGCATTAGCGAAGTCTGAAGAGGAAAAAAGAATTAATAGAATCCAAAGAGTAAAGCAGCTTACTGACGATAAGTATCAGCAGGAAATGAGACGACAATGGGCGAATGAGTTTCATCTGAATCCTATCTGGAAAAAACACGCGGGATGGATGAATATAAGTAAGGTTAGTATTCCTGTATACTTGAACCTTGAAATACCAGGTGATTTTGTATTTGGTTGTGATAGGAGGGTTTGGCAGACTTTTATATTTCAAAAATTTATAAATAACAAAGTTAAGATGTTTAAGGACAAAATATGTCCAATCACTGTAAAGAGGATAATTGAAACGGTGAAGAAAGAATTCAAGTCCTATCTTAAATATGAATTAGTATATTTAAGAGACATAAATGAATTTAGAAACGTTCCTGATCTTACAGATGTGGTTTATGCATATTTAAAAAGAATTGAGGAGTACGGTTATCTATCTGAAATTCCTACAGCTCATATTTTCTACTCTAAGTTTGAAATTCTCGATCCTAATTCTGTTTATGAAGTAAGGATGGTACCATCTACCATACCAGAGTATGAAACAATTGTAGATTACTTGGAGAGAAGAGACCGGAATGGATGCAAAAAGTATCTGACAGAATTGTTGATTAAGTATAATCAGTTAAATCATTTTGAATTTAGTAATGCCTTAGGAAGGTTGTTTAATACTATTGCATAAAAAGAAATAAGTTTAGTAAAGTTAATTAGAAAATATTTAGTAGAACAGGATAAAATTATTGCATGTTATGGAAGTAAGAAGATATGACATTTGATGAATTGAAAATTTTGTATCAAAAAATTGAAGATCGTGAAATTCCATTAGAAACAGCAAAAGATGAGTTGTTTAATGAAAAAAGAGCATGGCATGAAAAAGATTGGGCTGAACGCAAAAAAAAATTTTTTAAATCTGAGTGTGAACAGTGTGGAAGTACAGAAAATTTAATAGTACA
This sequence comes from uncultured Muribaculaceae bacterium, assembly GCA_964616485.1. Lineage (GTDB taxonomy): Bacteria > Bacillota_I > Bacilli_A > RF39 > UBA660 > RUG13868. The sequence goes on along the minus strand of CAZTRB010000016.1, from coordinate 12,649 downwards.
ACATTTTTGGCATCCTAGGAAATATGAAGATTATAAATATGATGCCATAATTAAATATGGTGAAATTTTTACATCAGAAACTTCAATTGAAGAATTGGTGTCAATTGAGGATATTCTAGGCTATATTAAAAATTTTCAACAGGAATCAAGTAAGCGCACGATAATAATGCGTATTGTAGAATAAAAGACCTTTTGATATAATCGTTATGTCAAAAGGTCTTTATAGTTGTTATTCGGTTTCAGGACTACTTGTACAAGCGCTTGGCAAGCTTTTTGACCAAGGCATCAATTCATCTAACAGATTTGGATTATTTAAATAATCAAGATCTGTTATGACTGATAAGATGTAATTCATATATTCAAAAATGTTAAGTTTGTTTAACCGTGCACTTTCAACCAAAGAGTATAAAATTGCATTTGCAACAGCTCCATCAACACTATCTGCAAATAGCCAAGCTCTTCTATGTGTTGCAAATGGGCGAATAGCAGCTTCGCAACGATTGTTTGATATAGGTATTTTAGGATCATCTAAAAATCTCATTAAATTATCTTTATGATTAGTTGCATAATTCAGTGCTTTAATAAGGTCTTCATTTGTAGTATATAGTTCTTTTGTTTTTTCAATCCATAACCAAAAGGCCTCAAGTAGAGGTTTTGACTCTTCCTGACGCTTCTGAAGCTTTTGTTCTAAAGATAAATCAGGTGTTTTATCTTCTATCTTAAAAAGTTTATTTATATATTCCCGTCCCTCATTTCCTTTTGAGCTGGGCACTTCTTTACCCTTTGAATCCAAAGGTATACTATTTACAAAGTATCTTCTTACGTGAGCCCAGCAGAAGGCACTTGATACTTCGTCTATATTCTGATACGCAACATATGCATCCGAGATCAATGTTCCATTGAAGTCATCAATCATTTCTGTGGCGTTTTCAGTTTTTCGTGTCCTACTGTATTTGAATATGACGCCCTGCCTTTTTTCATATTCACCAGTACACATTACCCACATATATGATTTACTGCTTGGAGCCTTATCTTTCTCCTTATTTACTTGAATTGACGTTTCATCCATATGTATATACTCAGAAGAATTAAGTAAGTTTTGTCTCAGTCTTTCGTATATTGGTGTCATCCATCTTTCGCTTACTGTATTTACCCAGTTTGCCATCGTTGCCCTTGGTAACTGTAACCCTAAGCTTTTCCAGTGATTCTCCTGTCTATACAAAGGAGAACCCATGTAATACTTTAAATATATTATTTGTGAAAGAAGGCTTGGAGTTACAATTGAATGATTTAATAGAGGTGTAGGTACACCTGCTTTTATTATTGTACTGGTGTCTTTGCTGCTGCCATCTTCACCGCAGTTCTCACATTTATATACATTTCTCACATATTGCTCAAGTAGTATTTTTGCAGGTATATATTTTACTACCGTTCTAACATATTCTTTTCCTATAGGAGTTAGCTTGCTATCACAATTAGGACATGTTTCTTTACTGTCTATCTCAAATTCAACAACTTCCCTATCAAGATTTCTTAATATTTCTTGTCTTATTCCGGGTTTCTTTTTACTGCGGGCATGTTGTTTTATTGTAATTCTTTGCTCTTCTCTATCTAATTTGTCAGAAAGTTCTTCATCATTTCCTAATAGACATAACTGTTTAGCATCTTCAGGCGTAGCTTCGCTTGATTTGCCGAATTTAACCTTGTTTCTATGTCTAAGAATGCGTAGTAGGTTTTCATTTACAGCCTTTAACTCAGCAATTTTCTGTTGCTGTTCTTTTATTAGCCTGTCTTTTTCTTCTATTAGCTTTTGTATTTCATCTATATTATTAGTCATTTCAAACTTTCCAAACCTTTGCAATTTCAATTTTTACCACTCTTTTATTATACCAAAAAATACACTAAATTGCAACAAAAAATCAATAAATTAGTTGAATTTTCAACATTTTATTGATTTAAAAACATGTGTTAACTGTATTCAATTTTACTTCTGTGTGTGCTTTTTTCTGTTCAATACTTAACCCCTGCAGCAACCATATTACTTGCTGACTTGTTATTTCTCTCGCTTCTTCAGAATCCTTAGGCCACTGAAATTTCATTTTGTCTAACAACTTCTTGTGTGCCAGTATAAATCCATTTTTATCATATCTTAATACCTTAATTCCATCTCTTTTTCGGTTACAGAAAATGAAAACATAAGTATCATTGTATGGATCAAGGTTAAATGAGCCATGAACCATCTGAACTAAACTATTTGACTGTTTTCGAAAATCAGTCCAGCCACATGCAATGATTATTTTTTCAGCCCCGGTAAAAAGCGAACTCAGCATATGTCTTTAATTCCATTTAATACGTAAGATATTGTTTCCTGTGACATACCATCTGAAATTTCTACAGTAATTTTATCTATGTGAAGTTTAATTATTGGAACAACTTGCTGAAACGAAACAGCAGGCTGAATCTGTGCAAATTCACATTTGTTTTCATTTATTAAAACTGGATGCTCCATACTTTTGCATGCTTGTTCTCTAATTTTTCTGAGCCAGTAGTAATATCTTTTTTCATCAACATCATGTTCAATACACCAGGACCTAACAGGCTGGGCACTACTACGACATTCTCGTATTATCTCGATCCATTGGTTAATTTTAATTTCACTATCTATCTTTCGGGTATTCATAGTCTACTCCTCCAATTAAAGTTTTTAGAGTTACTCGAAAAACTTTAATTACTTTAATTTAGACTATTATCTCATCATTTATTTAATATTTCCATACGCGGTCTTATCAAGCGCTTACAGGAATCAAAAAGCATTTGTCCAATATGTGGTTATAGTTATAGAGAAAGAAAAACTATAACTCCAAGATTCATATGTACCAAGTGTAAACATGAATTTGATACGCCGCTACAAGTAAACTGGCCTATTTTTATAAATGATTTAGATAAAACCATGGAAAGTTCTAAACCTTATGAGATTACTTTCTCAAGTATTAAGAATCGGTTATATGTTGAAAAACGAAAAGATGCAGTCGCTGATAGATATGGGTTGGAAATAGAGAGAAGCATTATTAAATTATATTAAGGCTAGTATTAGATATCAAAGCTTTGAAGATGCAAAAACATGGTGTAAAACTTGTTCATTTAATTATGATAAAAATCAAGCTGATTTATGTCCAGTGTGTAAGAAGAATTATAAGAAATTTAGATACGATAAATGTAGGGAATGTGATGAGAAAGATATAGAAGATCAACTATATATGGAAGTACCGTATGATGAAAAATGTTGCTGTAGTTGTAGATTTTGCATGCCAAGTGAAGGTAAATTGATTTGTGCAGGAGGAACAGAGGATGGCATGAAATATCTAGCTGTTGATGAGTTACCCTAATGATATAGAAAAAATAAGTTTTCAACCTAATTAATAGCGTTGTGATACTAAATTATAGATGATATGTCATTACCAACATTTTAGCGAGCACAGCGATTAGATTAATCACATGTTAAGATTGAAATGGTTTTAAATAATATTTAGGGCAGCCATACATCAAAGTGTAGGTTCTGCCCTTTTAAATACTTTATCCAACCAGCGTATTAACGAGTGGCTTTTGCTTATATTATATGCTTGTACTGAGAATGAGTTACTATAGGCCTGGTTTTGTTTTCTGCAGCATTTGCAGATATATTCGTAATAGCTTCATTTATAAAAGATTATCTCTTTTATCTAGTACAGTTATATTTATTATAGGAATGTGTAGTTAAAAAAAGTAAAATATATATTGACTTTTCAATACCTACAGTAAAATCAAGTAAGACTAAAATTGAACCGAAAGGTTGTTGGCTTAAGCTCTCTCATACAATATAACCTAGGAAATTAAACAGATGACATTCTTTCTTTAAATGTTTCAGTATTTTGTGAAGAAATGTGTTAAGCTGTTAAAAAGTGGCATTATGACATTAAAAATAATGAAATTATTATGGAATGAATCTCGAATATTATAGAAATCAAATAAAATGGATTTAGTCCTATACTAGGTGTTTTTATTATGTAAATAATAAGGGAACAAAAGAAAAATTTCATGTCCTAACTAAAAGAAAATTACGTAATAAAATATCTAACTACTAAAAAGACTAAGTATAGTCTTTTTTATTTGAAAGAAAGAATAATTAATGAAAAGCGGGGGTGTTTACCATTTTGTTTTTGTATGGGCATATTACCATTTCTAATATTTATTAGCAGATATCTATTATCTGCCATCAAGATGAATTGCGTTCACTTGTTACCGTTATTTATTTTAGGAGGCGGTCTTGTTGCAAGCATAGGTGCCGTATATGATTTATGTGTACTTTTATTAAACATACTCTGTAAAAGCGTTGCTTTTCTTTAGGTAATATATTAGTATAATACCTAAGGAGGGGCAGTGTTATGAATGTATCTGAACAAATATTAGAAGTAACAACACGAGTTTCTATATTAACTAATGAAATAGAAAAAGTTGGCGATTGGGTTAAGTTTAGCCTTACGACATTTTGGGCAAGTATTGGTGTAGTTGTAGTTGTTTTAATGGTTGCGCTTGTATACTGTATTAATGCAAGAGTTAAAGAAGGAATCGAAAAAGGTATAAACGAAACAAAATCATTATACGATAATAAGCTTGCGGCATTAGAAAAAAAGTATACAGAAGAAATAAAAAACAGTACTTTAAATTTCATGAATACAGTTAATGAAGTAAAGGAAGAAGTCATTATGGAAGAGTCCGGAAGGTGGACACCTTGTATTGTTGGAGATGGTTATGATTATAAAACCAATGAAGGTAAATATTTTAGACATGGAAGCATAGTAACTTTATGGATAAAAATTAAAATAAAAAGAAAAGATGAATCTTCTTATGATGAGGCCTATATTCATGGGTTGCCATATGCTGGAGACAGAATTATAAGTTGTGATATTACATTAGTAAATAGTAGTTCTGAACATAACGTTAATAATATTAGACTTTTTGTAGATAAAGATAATAGAAAATCAAACTTATTAACATATGTATCATTATGTGATATTTATGGACAAAGGATGAAAAAGTCATGGTTAAATGACGATTCTGAAATAATTGGAACTATTGTATATACAATAAAAAACAACTAAAGTAGAGCTTATTAATAGCTCTTTTTTAGTATAAGAAAAATTCCAAACACAAGCTGCGCAACAAGAGAAAAGTTCATACCATTCCTTTCCTTGTTATGGTATTATATAGTAGGGTGATATAAATGGATAAAAGAATAAAGCGACTTGAGAATAATGAGTATGCATTAGAGTTAGCTTATGAAAGATTGAAAAAAAGTCTTAATAGCAATCAGGAAAAAGATATATATTCAGCAATTGGAGAGTTGCTGTTGTGGGTTTTAACTACAGATGAATGGCATAAGAAGCACAACAATGCTGATTATAAAAATAGGCGAAATAATAATGAAGATGGGCAAATATTGCTTGGATTAAGACATGCTTATAATTTAGTGAAGCATAATATGGAGTTTTTTAAAGTTCATGAAGCAAATGAAGGCGGAATAGAGTTTCCTATTTCATTTCCTTTAGAGATTCCAGCACCTTATGCTGAATGGAAAGTTCTAACTAAAGATATGAAAACTGGAAGTCCAATACAAATTGATAATTATAGCAAATATATCGAAAGTAAGAATGTTATAAGTACATTCGATTCTGCTATTAATTTTTTTGAAAAAGAAAATGAAAAGGTAAAGAAGATGTACAATAATAATTAAATTTTAGAACTTACTAAAGTAGGTTCTTTTTTTAATAACAAATTAGAGGCGGTATTTGGAAGATTAATTATGCAAAGAAAGACATAAACAGCTTGATGTAAAGTTACAAGTAGCTGAAAGGCGTTTGAATAATCACTCAGAAAAATAGAACAGGTAAACCCAAGAATGGAAGAAAGATTAAACAGTTTAACAGGTCAACTATGAGCATTAAATACAACACTAAAATGGTTTATAGAGTTGATGGTAGGAGCTTTTGTAAACTTTTTTTTTATGCTGTACAGAAAGGAATTTTTAAATAGGAAGGAAGTTATTTCTTGAAAACAAATAACTGTTTGGTTCCATACTGAAAATAAAATTCCAAGGTCCGTGCTCAATATATTATAATGTAGAAAGCAGATAACATATGCTATCTGCAAATGTGCATAATAATTAAATTGAAACTTAAAATACTAAATAAACTATTAGGGAATAAATTAACTCTTATAAATAATATCTATATAAAAAGTCAACATAATCCGTAAAAAAATTACGGATTATGTTGACTAGGTTTCGACATTTTATTATTTTAAAAATTGTGTTGTTTTGTAGTGTTAAGAATCTAAATACTCTTTTTACACGTTAAATTAAAATTTTAGGGTTTTGACACAAAGCAATAAAACATTTCATTGAGAGAAATCGCGGGATTTTTGATTTTATAATTTGTTTGAAAATATATACTAACTAATGAATACTAATAGGATTCATATGTATTAAATACAAATTCTATCAACACATTTACAATATATTAAAATATTTATCCACAATAACAACTATTTACTAACATTTTTGTAACAAAAAGAGCCGTTCTTAATCATTCTTTTCATCTATGTCAATGTAGTGAAGGTTCGTATAAATATTTCGCATAATTTATTTTTCCTCACAATCTTTGATATTTCATAGATATCTGAATTTGTTACTCAAAAAATTGAGTTCCCGATAATTTTGACCAAGACAAACTTTTAATAGCTTTAACCCTTTTTACATGTCTAACATGTTTTACTGGTTTTACATATTTGACGTGTTTAACTGGTTTTATTCTTTTCACAGGCTTTACTGGTCCCGAGCCATTAGCATCTTCGGTGAAAAACACACATTGCCCACCTAAATCTCTAATCCACCCGTTCTCAAACCATCCAAGCTGTCTACCATCAAAGCTATATACTATATCCATATACAAATATGCTATTGGTTGCCCCGTGTATAAATAAATAGTTTCATTGTCTTCACTATACGCTATAGCGTTACCATGTAAATCATAAAATGTCATATTATTGCCTCCTTACTATAAAAATATTTCAAAGCCGACAGCAGTCATTTTTGTTATAAACTCATTCTCAAATAAACGGATTTTTTCTTTATCAACTAGGATTACTAGTTCATCAATAGCTCGTGAACATCCTACATAAAATAGTTTATACGCAACCAAAATATGATTTACCGCATTAGGTTTAAATATGGCTTTAACAGACTTTAAAGTCGGATTTTTACCATCCCCTTGTTTAGTGTTATAATCATCCAAACCCTCATGGAAAATGTGCCTAAAATAAATATTATCATTAAATTTATTAATTATTTGGTTAAACGAACTTATACTTTCATTAGTAATATCTACACTTTTCAAATCCTTAATTTTCTTTTCCAACTTATTTTCTAACGCTGTAACATCAGATTTAAATGAATAGTAGAAATTTTGAAAAGTTTCTAAACTAAAACCTTCTAATTGTATATACATTTTGAAAAAATCATACATATGAACATACGGGCGATATCTTTTTGATTCTTCACTCCAAAAACAGACTTTTGGATATCCTTCACCCTTTACACCATGCTGTGTAGAAATACTTTGATTATCTTTATATTGTATCAATCTTTTCATTTCACTTAATTTAATAGCTAGCAATTTCTCATAAACAGCCTTACCCTCATCGTCCTTAGTATCTTCAATAGATTCCATAAAATCATCAACAATTATATTATTATTTATAAGGTAAACCAAAAAGTCCTTTAAATCACAATCAGTATTATCGAAATATTCTTCAAATACTTCTGTCAAAGCTATCTGCAATCTTGCCTTATCATCATGCTCTGAGACTTTTAGTGATGAGTGAAAAATATTCTTTTTAGCACCATTTGGCGCTATAAACATTTGGCTACTAAGCAATTCTATTACTTTCGCATAATGTTTTGAGTCAAAAGCTGTTTTTAGATTTCCAAAGGTATAAAAGAAATCGACAAGAATATCCGGGCTGTTTTCTCCTAATTTAGGCAACAACACATCTATAGTCGTTATCCTACTTCCATGAGGATATATTTCTGAAACTTCATTGAATATATTTTCCATTGTTTCATTAGGATCATTTCGGGCAAATCTATCTCTATTTGCTATACGAAGAACTAGAAAATCTTCAAAGTCATGCATATGTTCAGTATAATAAGATTCTATGTTTTCACATATTATTAGTTTTGGTGTTACTCCGTTACATCCCTTCTTTGATCCCTGCCTATCAGAATCTTTACGTCCATATAAGTTGTTTAATACATTAACAATTTCTCTACTTGAACGATAATTATATTTGAACTCTTTAGATAAAGAAACGTCAAATGTTTTGTATTCATTCTCAAATCCACCATCATAATTTTCATATATTTCCTGCATCTTATCTCCAAAATAATATAATTCTGTAGATGTATCTTTTGCCGCATTATGAAAAAGCCGCAATATTTTTGCATCTGTGTCCTGTACTTCATCTACGAAAATATATTGAAACATTTCCCTAAGACGAAATTGCAGAATAGGATATTTATCTAAAAAAGAAAATGCAAATTCCAATAAATTATCATGTGAAAGCCCTCCATAATAGAGCGTATTATAGTTTCTTTCATTATAATAAATAGACTTTGTATTCACTTTTATTATCCTTATCGACAAGTCTATTTCATGATTTAGTCCCTTATCAATCAGATACTTAGTATTTCTATTCTGAGGATCATCTATATCTAAATCTTTATTTTCTTGAATTCTTCTTTCTACATCACTTTTATACAATTCATAATACAAATCAATAGCTTCAGAATGTCCATAAAAGGGCGATATAAAGCAATTTATAAAACTATGTATTGTACTTATAAAAACCTCTTCTGACAATATTCTAGTTTGCAGTTCTTTAGCTGCTCTCTCCGTATATGTAATACACAAGATTCTCGAAGAAGGATCGTTGTCTATTATACTAATTATTTTGTCCTTAATAAAATGTGTCTTCCCACTTCCGGCAGGTGCATTAACCAAAAACATATTAGATTCTACTTTTGAGCCAGCCATTCTAACCCCTCCTTAATATAGTCAGGCATAACTGAATATTGTCTCCCTGCAATGATTATCGAATACATAAAATCAGATTTGCTATTTGACAGTCCTTGAACTATTTGATGTATATTTCTCTTAATTTCTTCGATAGGTATTTCTTTGTCCTTTTCTTTTTCATTACGATTTGGTAATACTATGGAAAAGCTGCTAGATTCTTTAATGTCGGCCCATTTAGCCCTTGGTAAACATGTAAATACATCGAATTCTGATTCGTTGTCCTTTAATAAATCTGCATGATGTTTTTTTATATATTGAAACAAAATGGCTTCCTCTAATGTTCGTGCGTATCCGTCAGTCGCTTGCTGAGTTTTAATTAGAATATTATCTTTTTTAGAACAAGATAATTGCCATTCGTAGATGTCATTTATGCATATTTTAGTATTTTCTTCTTGCTTTTTCTCTTTCTTACAGAAGTACTTAAGCGATGCATTAGTTGTTTCAGATTTAAAAATATCTTCTTTGTTTAAACATGATTTGTTATAGTCAATATCTGTAAGAATTAATGTTGAAATTCCTAGTTCATTTAGTAGTTCTGCATATTTATGAGCATATGCCCCTCCCGCTTGTGCATATGTTATGTATTTTTGCGAAAGAGTATCCAGAAAACCTAATTTGTCCCTTTCCTCTTGACCCCGATTTCTAAAAATCAGAGACTCAATGTACATACGTTCAGTATCTCCTTCATATATAATTGCTTTATCTGCAAAAATCATATTTGAAAAATTAATTTTAAAAAATGTTTCATAAAAGTCCTTTTCTGATTCATGTTTTTCTAAAAACTTTGACATATCACATATTTCATTTGTTAAAGGTTTTTTTGGCCGTATCACCCTTATATCTTTAAGATTTGCAGAACGTACTATTTCATCAGAATGTGTAGTAATAAGCCCTTGAATATTATATAGTTCTTCTTTCCCATTATATTCAGAATTCAAATAATTAATAAGTGTTCGCTGCATCTGCAAGTGCATATGACATTCTGGTTCTTCAATTACAAAAACATTTACCAGTCTTGGCTCTGATTGCAATTTATATTTCATCAGCTCAAGAGTAATATAAATAAGATTACTAATTCCAAGTCCTTGAGATTCTTCTCCTAATAAAACTTCCTCTTTATTCTCGGCATCTGTGAGAATTGCATAATTTACACGAATACTTGCTTTAAGAATTTGATTTAGTAAATCCTCTCCCATATCAAGTACCATTGTCATCTCTTTAATATTTGTTTCTCCTGCAGTATTGAGGTTTTCAGAAATGTTCTTCAGAAATGTTTTTGCCTGTTCTAATATATAAGTATCTATGTTTCCATATGAAAAAGCATCAAACATCTTATCGAAAATTTGTTTAATCTTTCCATTCCATTCTTTAGGAGAAGTTTCAATCTTCTTCTCAATATTTAATAAATCAATAACACCAGATGTCAGTGTCCTCTTTCCACCCTCAATATTATCATCTAATTTGCGATCAGCAGAAAGGTAACTATAGTTGAATAAATTAATAAAATCTTTTTTCTCAAGCTCATGTCCTAATGAGAAGTTATCATTAGCATATTTATAAGTAATGTCCAAACTATCACCATAAAGTTCAAAAAGCTTTTCTACAAGTAATTGTTTAGTCTTTACTGTCTGAGGTTTCTTTTCTGGAGATTCAGACGAATTAGATTCAAGATTCTTCCCTGAACTTACCTCATTGAAATATCGATTCATATAATTTTGTAAAGAATCGATATTTGCTTCAATCTTCCTTTTTAAAATGTTTGGATTAATTTCTTGCATTATTACAAAATAAAAATTTCTTTTATTCTCATCCAAATCCATTAAATATGGAGCAAACAGAGAGATATTATCTTTTGGCTCATATATTAATGATATTCGAATCGATATATGTTCTTCAATGAACTTAAGCTTTCCATTGCCTTTATCAAAAAACATATCTTGAATATCAGATTGTAACTGTTTAGTGTCACTTTGTATAGAATCTCCAAATTTATCATTAAACATTTCGAATAATCTATTAGTTATTTGGCCTTGCCTTTTCAATGAGATATCCTTAGGTTTCAGAGTATTCTTATTGCTAAAAACACAATCTAACAAATGAACAAGCGATGTTTTTCCGCTATTATTTGCACCAGCAAGAACTGTTAATTTGTCGGAAAAACTTATTTCAGTTTTTTCAAACCTCCTGTAATTCTTAATTAATATTTTTTCTATCCGCATATTTATACTCCAATCTATTATCATCAGCTATCTAATTTCTATATCTTTTAAATATATTTTAATACCAATGTTTCTATGTAGGCCAACGTTTTCAATAAATAAAAAACCAAGCTCCCTAACTTCCACTATAATACAATTTGCGACAAACTACCTTTTGAATATCGTTAGAGTTTTCTATACTAAAATTTCACTGTCATCACCAACTTCAACTGCTTAGAAATCTTCTGTGCTACTTTTGAAATGAGAAGAACAGCCCCAATCGTTTCAAAGCCTACCCAGCCGACTTACCAAATCAAACTCTAGATTTGGGTTCAACCGTGATAACCTTAGCTCGAAGCATATTTTCAACTGGTAATTACTCAATAGCGGACGTCTTAAAAATCAGGATCTGACCACCCTCCTGGATTTATACAGCCTTTGTTACCTCTTCTTCCAAAACCTCTAGAACCTCTGATACCTCTAGGCCCTCTTACTGGATAACTTCTAGATGTTCGAATTCCTACTCTATCTTCACGATAGAATTCACCAATTACTCGCCCTGTTCTAACAGAGTATATCCTTGAATCAACAATGTGTCCAACATGATGTCCATCTTGATCATAGACCTGATCATCAATAACCTTTCCACAGAATCTTCCACTTAATGCCCAAATAGGATAATCCATATATACACCCCCTAACACACTAATTCGTAGTAATAACTCATCCCTTTTTTCCATGAACCAACAGTATCATTACACATTTGTTTATACTAATCTAAAAATAGTTCACTTTTTAGTTAATACTTACAGTAATCCTTTAATTTCCATCCATTATACTGGAAATTATGGCATAAATCAACAACTAAAAAGAAGATTGACAATAAAATCTAATCTAAATATCTGAAATGATTTATAATAAAAATCATTCAGACATTCAAAAATAACTGGAAATCTAGTAAATTAGCAAATACAAGTGGTACATAAATTAATCAATTTTGTTTCCGATACATTTATCGTAAGTTTTAGCTTGTCCAGTTCATACATAAAAATTCTTCTATTATTTTTTATATTTCTTTTACCAACAAAAATATGTTTTTCGCTTTCTTCGTAAATAATCTTGTTTTTCCTGAGAAATTTATAATAATAAAATATCTCAGTTGCATTCAAATTGTCGTTGTAATTTTTTTGCCAAAATGCCACCTTTCCTTATCCAGTCTTGATAAACTGTAAATGGTAAACTAAAATCCATAGATTTAGGCAAATAAAAATCCATAGTTTT
>CAZTRB010000015.1:0-24593 GCA_964616485.1 uncultured Muribaculaceae bacterium | reverse complement strand
CAATTAGGGTTCTAATCTTTTTATTTGTGTCTACTTTTCCTTGACTAGTTCAAATAAGAATAATTCTTATTTTCTTAACATATTTAATAAATTAACTTTAAACATATCTTTCTTAGGATCACTCTTAGATATCATTACACCTTTATATGTAGATAACTCAGCTCTATGTCCTTCGTTTAATATTCCTTCTGGAGTAATATTAGTAAGTAATACTACCTTCTTCTCTTCATATACTGTATAATGTAGTCTTATCTCGCCATGGACTTTTCTAAATAATTCAGCCGTTGGTAACTTTAATTCATAAGACTTAGACTTATCTTTCTTAGAGGTAGCTACTAACTCTCCTAAAAAGTTACCTGTACGAATCTCCGGATAATATTCGAAAGTAAGTTTCTTATAAGCGAACATGTTATACTTTCTAACTGTTCTCTCTTTCTTTTTAAACTCATTCTCATTTTGGTATTCAAAAATATAATTATGTTTCATAATATTCAACCCCCTTTAAGCCCCTCAGCTTTTAAGACACTCTTGATTCCCCTATTCTCAAGATGTGTTAGTAGTATACCATAAAAACTCTTATTTGTCAACTTTTAGTATAGTTTCTCTTTATTTTGACTTATAAATTGAAATAATTTTTTTAATTATATATACTTTAAATAGACAAGGAGAATTAAAATGGAGAAACAATATATTAGAGCTGGTTGTGGTGTCATGGTCTTTAATGATAGAAAACAACTGTTATTAGGTCTTAGAAATAGTGATGTTGAACTAGCCGATAGTGAGTTACATGAAGAAGGTACTTGGACTATGCCCGGTGGTAATATCGAATATGGAGAGACTTTCGAAGAAGCCGTTATTAGAGAAGCTAAAGAAGAAGCTGGAATCGATATATATGATCTAGAAGTAATTTGTGTTCAAACTGATAAGAATGAGCACGCTCATTATATATCAGTCGGTCTAATTGCACACTCTTATAGTGGTACACCTACTGCTTTAGAACCAGATATCGTTAAGTGGCAATGGTTTGACTTAAATGAACTTCCAAAGAAAATATTCTCACCGAGTAAAAAGACGATTGATTGTTATTTAAGTAATAAATTTTATATAGGTTAATAAAAAGTATTTATTTTAAAAATACTTTTTTTATGTTAATATATCTTTAATAGGAGGATATATGACAAGGGCAATGAAAATCGAGGACATTAAGAAAGAAGAAGGAAAAGTAAATGCTTATCTGTTTTGGGGTAAAGGGTGTCCACACTGTGAGATAATGAATGATTTTTTAAACGACTTAGATTCTTCTTATACTGATAAATTTAATCTTTATAGTCTAGAAGTTTGGTATGATAAAGACAATGCTGACTTAATGATGAAATTTGCTGATCATTTAAAAGACGAACCAGAATATGTACCTTACTTGATAATAGGTGAAAATATCTTTACTGGCGTCGTTACAGAAACTTTAAAAGAAGAAATCAAGGCTTTCTTAAATCAAGCTGATGATAAAACACCGGATCTATTTCAAATAGTCAAATAATTTTTATTTAGGGAGGATACAATGAAAAATTTTTATGAATTAAGCAATGAAAACAAAAGCGAGTATATGAAAGAATTTAACAAACTAGAATATGTAAAAAACATAAATTCCTATAGAGCGCCCTCATTAATAGTATTATTTATAGGTGCAATTGCATTAGGAATTTTAGAGGCGATTATCGAAGAAGGTACTAATCTTCAAGGAGCTTTTGATATAGTAGCTACTATAACTGGTTTTGCTTTCTTCTTATTTACTTATGCTTCGATTAAATTAAGCGTATCTTTCATTAGATGGCTAAAAATTAAACATAAAGTAGACTATTAAAAGAGACGACTTATTAGTTAAGTCGTCTTTTTAATTAAATCCATATTCTGATTGATCGTCTATATCTTCATATATTAAGAGTCCTAAGATCTCCAATCTCGTCCCTGTCCTATAACCATAAGTCATCGTCTCTTCTCTTATCTTAGTAAAAGTATAGAGAATCGCTCTATATTCAACTGTATCAGTCTCTTTACTCTTATGTTTCTCAGGAATAATAAGAATAATAAAGATAAAGATAAAAATTATAGTTAAAACTATTCTCTTTGCTCTCATAGTTATAGCTCCTTTAAAGTAGTTTTTATTTATAACTATAGTATAACATATTTATAAAAAAACAATAACAAATTTAAGACATGGACTTTTTAGATAAAATCGATTATAATAACAACTAAAAAAGGAGTTATTATGACAAATTATGATAGAAATAGAATAACTTTAATGAGACTTTCTCCAAAACTTTCCAAAGATATATTTGATGAAAATAGAACGACTCTTCTTATTCGTCAGCCCCTTTTCAAAGCGAATATAGATAGTAAGATATACGTAGTTGCTGCCGATGAAAAAAAAGAAGATGTCACAGGTTTCTTTAGAGTATTAAATGCTGATTATCGAAACAAAGGACAACTAGATGGAAATAATAAAGGATCTAGAAACCAATGTACGATTAAACTATATGATGTAACTGAATTTGAAAGACCCTTAAGCTTATCAACGATAAGAACACTATATGCTAATTTTAAAATGGAACAACAATTTAGGCGTATCGGAGATCCTATTAAAACGATAATCGAAGATTGGGATATAGCTTTTGCATTAGATGGGACTGAACTTCCTAAAGACGGAAAAAAAGAAGAACAAAGAATATTAACAAAAGCTAGACAAGCAAAACAAAGAGACTATTAAGACAACTTAATAGTTTTTTATTGAAATTATATTTATTATATGAAAAAATCTAAATAAAGAGGTGATCTTATGAAAAAGAGACGAGAGATATACGACTTATATTGGTACTTTGCTTATGAGAGAAATAACATCTTTATTAAAAAGAAAAAAGGGGGTCCTTCTCCTTGGACAGAAGACAAAATATTACAAGAATATAAGTTTTGTAATAGTTATAGGGTAAACGATCGAGTAAGCCAGTATTTACTTAAAGAAGTTATTTATAATGGAAAACAATATTCAAAAAAAGATATGATTTTTAGAATAATTTTATTTAAGTTATTTAATTTAGAATCTACTTGGGAATTGTTAATTAAAGAATTTAAAGACATTACATTAGATACTTTTAATTTTAAAGACTACTCTTTTCTATTAGAAAAGGAAATCTCAAGTGGTATAAAGATATATAATGACGCTTATATAAGTTGTGCTAACAAGGCTTTTAATCATAATAGAAAACATGATAATCATTTAGCGTTAATAGAAAAGATGTTTATTAAAGATAAAATAGATGAGAAGATAATAGCATGTAGAACAATGAAAGAAGCTTTTTTAATAGTTAAATCTTACCCTTTAATCGGAGACTTTATGGCTTATCAATTAGTAACAGACATCAATTATAGTGAAGCAGTATCTTGGCAAGAAGATGAATTTACTAAAGCGGGTCCTGGTGCTCTAAGAGGTATTAAGAAATGTTTTATAAGTATTGGTAAATATACCAATGAAGATATAATTAAATACATGTATGATAATCAAGAAGAAGAATTTAAGAGACTAGGATATTCTTTTAAAAAAATCGGTAATAGAAAACTCCAGCTAATAGATTGTCAAAACCTTTTTTGTGAACTAGATAAGTATTTAAGAGTTGCTGTCCCTACTCTTAAATCTAACCGAACTAAGATAAAGAAAAAATATGTATCAAAAAAAGAAAAGATAAATTATTTTTATCCACCCAAATGGAATATAGATTAATTTTACTTAAAATTATGTTATTATATACTTAAATAAGGAGAATAAAATGAAAAAGAATATTTTTTTTATAATAGTCATTATACTATTAACAATATATTTTGTTCCTAAAACTTTAAGAGCCAAAACGACATTAATCACAACAGTAAAGGAAGGATCAGTAACAGAGATTAATATGATGATAAAAGATAAGGATAATTTTATCGTCGTTGGAAAGACTGAAAGAGATGCTTTTATCTCAAAGTATGATCTTGACTTCAAGAGAATTTGGTCAAAGAAACAAGAAGGATATCCGATGACAAATTTCTTCGATGTAACGGCAATAGGAAACGGCGACTATGTGACGATTGGTGAAGTTTGGAAAAACCAAGGATTAGACGGGATAATATCTTACTATGATAAAGACGGTTATTTATTATGGTCAAGTAAGATTGACGATATGTTTTTAAGCAAAATAACAGTTGATAAAGATTACTTATATATTGTAGGTGCTCAGGAAACAAACAATATTAAATATATTAAAGTCATTAAATATACTTTAAATGGTAATAGAATATGGACGAAAGAATTTTCAGGAAAGACTAGAATTGATGCTAAAAATATATTAATAGATAATGACGAAGTTATTATAGTCGGTGATGAGTATGGAATAGAAGATGGAATGAAAACTAGTTCTTTTATCGTAAAATATGATATTTATGGAAGAAAAATATTCGATGTTAGAACTGATGAAGAGAAAGCTATTATGTATCGTGGAATAGTCGCGACTTCAGATGGTTACCTAATAGCTGGGACTGAGACAGACAAAGACTATAAAAAGTTTAAAGGTATATTAGTAAAATACGATAAGAGTGGTAAAAAATTATGGTCTAAATATACTTCTAGTGGTAAAGATCCCTCTTTCTTTAATAGCTCTATTAGAGAAGACAAAGACGGCTATACACTTATAGAATATAACGCTTTAAGTAATAGAAACAGAAACTTCTTAGAAAAACTGCGCTCAGCTTTTGGAAACGAGACGATCGAATATGACATTTATACCATTAAGATAAACACTAAAGAAGAGATAACCAACATAAAAAAGGGAAAGACGATCAACGGAGGAATGTTAGCCGTAGGAGACATAGACGAAATATACTCTCTTGAAACTGTCTCCACTGGAAAAGAAGCATATGTTAATATCTATCTCTTTAAACATAACAATTTAGGATTCATAAAAGCATCAGCAATAATATTAATTGCTATAACTTGTATCGGCTTTGTCTTATTAAACAGAAAGAAAAAAATAAAATAGAAAATTATAACTATGATATAAATATATTAAAAAAAATTAAAAGAACTAACTTATGTTAGTTCTTTTATTTTCATAATACATTTGTCTATTCCTGCTTGATCTTTTTTACCCACATAGAAAGGAATATCTAGTATCGGCAAAGCTTTTTGTCTTATAGCAATCTTCTCTCTTAATGTCTTATCATTACCATAAGCAATAATTGCGTGTTCCTTTATTATCTCATCAGAAAGTCCGATGAAGTCTTTTGATCTATCATAATATCCAGCATCACCAAAATCTATTACCCCCAATTCATTTGTATCTGTTAATAGTATATTATTATAACCCAAATCACCATGTGCAAATACTAAATCTTCATTTAAGTTAATCATTTTAGCTACCATTTCAATCATAAAAAAAGCTTCTATTATCTTTAATTGTTCCTCATTAAAATATTTCTTTAATGTAGTTAAAGCCATCTTGTATTTATCTTGATATTCTCTAATCTCTTTTTCTACAGTCATTTTATAAGTAGGTTTAGATGGTTTAAGTAAATGTAATTTTTTTAAAAAGATACCAATAGAAGTTCCTAATTTTATTTTCTCTTCCTCGTTTAATTTACTTACTCTATCTTCCGTTAAAGAGACCCCTTCTATTCCATAATAACCGATATAATCATTGTCTTTAGTTATCCAGCTTATTTTAGGAACATCAATACCAAAGCCTATATCTTTTATTAGTTCTAATGCTATTATTTCGTACTTATAGTCTCTCCTACTATCTTCATTTCTTGGAAATTTAAAGACTATCTTCCCGTTATCTATCACATATACTCTACTAGTCCATCCGATATCATTTAAAACGATTCTCTTATCATCTTTAATATTAGTAAGTCTTTTCACTATTTCTAATTCTTTTTCCATATTAACCTCTACTGTTTTATTCCACAAATAAAAGGATTTTACAATCCTTTTATATTATATCACGAATTAAATATTTATTCTTTATCTCTGTTTTTATAGACATTGTTGTATGTTACTATCGTTATTATCCTGAAAGAACTTACTATTAGTAAAGCCTTTATTATACCGACATTATCAGCTAGTGCTCCGATTAAAATCATTATTATCGAAGTAGCTAATGTCACTATTAAAGATATTAAAGATGCCATACTTGCTCTTAATTCATCGCTGTAATACTCATTTAACAAAGCATTTTTAGCTATGTTTGTCGGTGGAATAGAGTTGCTTACCAATATGAATGGCGATATGAAATTATTCATTGTAAATCCGATCACGTTAGATAATAAACCATATATATGACCTATTACTACTACTTTTCTATCTCCAAATTTCTTTATTATTCCTCCAGCAAACCAGTTTGAAACAAACTTTAACGCATTTGATAAGAGACTAGGTATTCCTACTGCCCATTCTGGCCAGACGTTTTGATAAAACATTGGTCTGAATTGGTAAGCTGCCTCACCTATGCAAGACGCAACAGTATCTGCTACCATTATCTTCTTCAACTGAGAATTGTTCTTTACTTTTAAAAACATCTCTTTAACTTGTAAAAAAGGATTATCAGGAACTTTGTTCGTACATACCACTGGATCTTTGATTTTTAAACCGATGTATATCCCAAAAACTTTTGGTACTAGTGTCAATATCATCAAGAACTTTATCGAAGTAAACGTTATTAATACTGCTCCTACTATGACTGCAAAAACACTTGATAATTGATACATTGATTCCGTCTTTCCTAAATAATTTTTATACTCTTTCTCTAAGCCTGCTTCTTTTAACGTATCATATAATAAAGCTTCATTATTGCCACTGAAAAGTGCATACTCTAAACCTTGAAATATAGCCGCTATTACTAGGAACCAATAACTGTTGCTTATAAGATATAACAATGACGAAACAAACGAAGTCATCGTTCCTAAAACTAATATTTTCTTTCTTCCTATTCTATCTGATAATACACCCGTTGGTAATTCGAATATCGAGCTTGCTATCATCATCACTGAAAATATGCTCATACCTAAAGTCATTGACCCCGATACGGCCGTGAAGTAGATGATAGCATATGCTCCATAAAACTTTGTATCTATAAATAAATTTAATAAACCTAAATATTTTATATTCGCTTTTATCTCTTTTTTCATAAAAGCTCCTTAATTTTGTTTTGATTTTTTGTAATAGTCATAATTACCATCATGACTAATTAATTTATTCTC
Source organism: uncultured Muribaculaceae bacterium (assembly GCA_964616485.1). Taxonomy (GTDB): domain Bacteria; phylum Bacillota_I; class Bacilli_A; order RF39; family UBA660; genus RUG13868. Next base: position 17,312 of record CAZTRB010000015.1, on the reverse strand, counting down.
CTTAATAGCCACTATTCTCGTAGCTATCTTGTTAATAAAATATCTGTCGTGAGAGATAAACAAGATCGTACCTTGATATTCTTCTAAAGCACTTTCTAATATCTCTCTCGTATCGATATCGATATGATTGGTCGGCTCATCTAGTATTAATAAGTTACAGTTTAATTGCATAAGTAAAAATAGCTTTAAACGTACGCTTTCTCCACCAGATAAAGTCTTTAATTTTTTATGAACATTTTCTCCGATAAACATAAATTTATATAATGCTGATCTTAAATGTTCCTCGATACCGATATAATGTCTCTTAGCCTCTTCCAAGATAGTCCGATTATCGTCCTCAAAAACTATCTCTTGGGGAATATAACCAATCGATATATTAGAACCTAATCTAATACCCTCTTTATTACTTAAGATAGATTTAATTAGAGTTGATTTACCACTGCCATTAGAACCAATAATACAGACTCTTTCTTTAAAATATAAGTCCATACTCGCTCTATTAAAGATAATGTTATCACCATAACTTAGAGAAAAGTTTTTAATCTCTAAGACATCTTTACCCGATCTATCGTTAATTCGTAAATCTAAAGGAATACTTTTCTTACTACCAGGTTTATCTAGTTTTTCCATCTTTTCTAATCTTTTCTCGATACAGCTAACTCGTTTAAAGAATTTCTCGTTATCTCCTAACTTTCCCCATTCTCTTAACTTCTTAATCGCCTCTTTCATCGATTTAATTTGTTTTTCTTGGTTATTATAATCTTTAAACTCCTGTAAGATTCTCTTCTCATTCTCTTCTAAAAAGTAAGTATAGTTACCATGATATATATCGATAGCTTCTCCATCAACTAAAATTGTCTTAGTTGAAACGCTATCTAAAAAATAACGGTCATGAGAAACCAATACTATCGTACCTTTATAGTTAATCAAGAAGTTTTCTAACCACTCCGTAGCTTCTATATCTAAATGGTTAGTCGGTTCATCTAGCAGCAAGATATCGTATTCACCTAGTATAAGACTAGCTAAAGATACGATTGTCTTCTCTCCACCAGATAGACTATTAAAGTCCCTTTCTAACATATTTTTATCAATCTTAAAGATGGCTAAGACTTTATTAATCTTAGTGTCTATCTCGTATCCACCCCTGTTAATAAACTCTTCTTGAAAGTTAGTATAACTAATTATCAACTTTTCTAGTTTATTCCCAGTTAAAGTATGCATCTTTTCTTCATAATTAGTCAGTCTATCTCTCATATCTAAGATATCTACCAAGCTATCGTATATAATATCGTTAACTTTTTTATCGGCAATATCTTGATTAGTCTGACTTAAATATCCGATCTTCGCTCCTCTTCTAATACTTACTAAGCCGCTATTAATACTCTCAATACCAGCAATTATCTTTAAAATCGTCGTCTTACCAGAACCATTAGGTCCGATTAAAGACACTTTTTCATTAGTTTTAATCTCAAAACTAATGTCTTTTACTACGGTTTTAGAACCATAGTTTTTATTTACTTTATTTAATCCTATCTCTATCATATTCTATTCCTTTCAACAAAAAAACTACACATCTCTGTATAGTTTCTATACAGATGTGAGAGTACTCTTAAAACACACTCACATCTTTTAATTTTATTAAAAGGATGAGAGTGTTATTTAAATGTATACATAATAATTGTTCCGATATACATATAAATACCTCCTTTATGGAAACATTATAGCATGACCTATATATTAAAGCAACTAAAACAAAAACCTATACAAAAGTATAGGTTTCTTAATTGTAATCTCAACCGCACCACTCATTAATAAATTAATTCTATATCATAAGAACATTTAAAGCAAAACAAAACTTATATCTTCTTAATATTTTCAAGCAAACAATTTTTACAATCAACAACATCAATTCCAAGTTCCTGCATCATTTTTTTTAAATTATAATATTCTTCTTCATTTGGAATATAAAAAACTTAGGTCTTCTTTGATAATGAGTAAAATGTTTTTTCATCTTAAGAAGTTCATTATTATAAGTATTTCTATCATCAAAATAATATATAAATAATGCCTTAGTTTTCTCTATATAATCATTGCTAAAATTTTTTAAATTACGCGTGAAACGAATTGGCATAAATTCTATTTCAGAGTTACTTATTATTTTCTCTCTCCAAAATTCCTCGTCTTCTATATCTATTCCCATAATAATTGTTTTAATATTATTCATTTCATTAAAAACATCATAATCTTCCATTAGGTCCCCTTTTTATTAATCCGATTCGATTTCTTTATTTTTATTACATTTTTTATAAACTTTTAATAAACTTAGCATTTCTTTAGCAATTCCGTGTTTATCTCCATATACCTCTGCATTATTTATTAGTTCTTTTTCAACATTATCTAAATTTATATATCTCAATTCAAAATCGCCTTCTTTTTCACTATCAGTTAAATTCAAGTTATCCAAATTTGGTTTCTCATCTGTTTTAACTTCATAATAATATATTTCAATTTTTTTATTTTTGCCTTTTTTTGGCCAATCTTTATAATAACCGATTGCACAAGCAAAAGCATCTAAGTTTTTTAAATTCAAAACAATTCCCGTTTCCTCAGTTATTTCTCTATTAATTGTATCAATTAGTTCTTCGTTCTCTTCTTGTGTACCACCTGGAAATTGATATTCTTTATGAGAATAACCTAACATTAATTCATTTTTAGAATTTATTAATAAAATTTTTACTTTTCTTACTAATTCTGTCATATCTTTTTCTTTAAGATTATCAGCATTTGTTATTATTTTTTTCATAAAAATTTCCTCTCGTTTTTAATGTATATATTTTTTTAATTATTTACATTTTATTAGTTTTTTGCTCTTACAAATAAAGTATTGTGGTATTTTAGATTATCAAAATATTTAACAATCCATTTAATTACCTTTAATATTTCATAAATTAGAATATTATTTCCAAAATTTGATGTACTATAAATTTCTTTATAATTCTCTTCCAAAATAAACTTATATTAAAACTTTTTCTTTAATTAAATTATACAATAATCTCTACTTTTTTCATACATAATTGTATTTTTTAATTTTTAACAATTTAAAAAATCTACACAACAGCTAAAAAATTTCTCTTTATAACGATTAAATAAAGTAACATTATTATTAATAATATAAAGTAAAAACTCTTAAACGTGCAAATGCACATCTGCACTAATTAAATCTAATTAAATTGTACTGTTTTATTACCGACTCGTCAAAATTTTATAAGTATATTATTTGAATTTATTTTATTCAACGATTGGATTTCTTGGTGGAACAACTCTTTCTATTTTATTTTCTTTTAAAAATGTATTTGTTAATGTTTAAAATTATTATTTTCTACCATTAGGTTTAATTGTCGATATTGGTCTCATTAGTAAAGTATGGTTCTTTTTAGATTCAGCTTCCATTGCTCTCCCACTCAACGTAGTACGATGGTTTCCTAAAAACTCATTGTATTCTTGACCATCAAGCACATACGATTCATTCATCTGCATTGAATAAATCCCAGAAACGATTTCATTATTTTCATCCTTAAAAAAACTTAAAACATCAGTTACTTTTTCTTTTAAAGGTTTTCCGTCAGGCCTTTTTGAAACAGTGACAGCGTCTCCTATTAAAAAGAGAATTTCACCATCTGAATTTGGTGGATAGACTTCGATTGAGTTGTGTCGGCTTGTTACATGTTTTCCTTTTTTTATATCATAAACTGCTCCACCACTAATTATTAAATGTTCAACATCCGTTCTTTTAATATAACCCATATCTTCTACCACAACTGTTGGAATACCGTCAATCATTTTCATATGCAACCAACTTCTATGTGAACAATACTCATTTCCTCTATCAACCGCTATTAAAAAATCTTCTTCTCCTACTCTAAAAGCTTCTTTACTATAACCTCCAAAACTCAAAAGATCACTTGCAGCTCCACTTGGAAAAACTACCGAATTAAAATCTTTATCTATTAAACCCCAGCACTTATAACGAAATATTTCTTTATCCATTATTTTTTCACATACTTTTGCTTCGACTAAAGCGGTATCACCGATGAAATCAATCGTTGATTCATCTACTTTACCGACAAGATCAATATTCTCGCAATACTTTCTGCCTTTTATTTTTATTTCTCTCATAGTACCTCCTAATTGACTTATTATAATAACACAACGACTTTAATAATCAATACTTTATAAAAAAAAGATACTATGTATCTTCTTATATTATGAATTCTTATTAGAATTCTATTTTTTATTATGGTGGGTAATATAGGACTCGAACCTATGACTTCTTGCATGTCAAGCAAGCACTCTAACCACTGAGCTAATCACCCGTCACTAATATCGGAAATAACTCCGATATTAAGGCACAACCTAATTATAAACATTTAGCAATTAATAAGCAACTAAATTATATATAAGTTTAATTTTTTAATCATGAATATAAATATCTAGATCTTCTCTTCCTAATTTTTTCATCAACATTAGTTGATTCTTTCCTAAATCTAATTCTCTTACATTAGTAAGACCTAAAGACTTAATAAAAGCTCTCACTTCATTTTTAACAGCATCTAAATCGGCGGTGTCATCAGCTACTACTTTCTCTACTTCTAAGAATAGACCTAAGTTTTCTACCTCTTCTAATTCGATATTAAAGTCTTTATGTTTATAAGTTCTTCTCTTATTATGAACGACTATTTGCTCTTCTAAACCTAATCTTTTAATGATATCTTCCATCATTTCATAACTATTTACTTCTGTCTCATATTCATCCGAATAAAACCATCTGTTTCCTCTAAAGTGATTTTTCTTATAAGTCAAAAGGCAACCTTTTCCTTTTCTCCTAACTCTTAGTATTTCATTTATTCTTAAGTTAGCTTCTGGTTTTAAATTATCTCTCAAAGGATCGACAAAATAAGTGTCGTATATTTCCTTTTCACCGATAAATTCATATTTTTCTAATATACTTAAGACTTCTTCTTTCTTATTATCGTAAGTTACTAAAATTTCTATCTCTTTCATAATTCTCCTTTGCCTTACTCTATATCTACTATAACTACTTCGCTATTATTTTTAACTATCTTATTACTGTTTATTGTTCCTCTTAAATTTACTAAAGGATAAACGATCGTATTCTCACCGATTATAGTACCTGGATTTAAGACGGCATTAGAACCTATCTTGACATTGTCACCTATTATAGCGCCTAACTTATAAAGTCCTGTATCGATTGTTTCTCCATCTAGTTTACAAACGATCGTACTCTTCTTATTTTTTACATTAGATATTTTGACTCCGGCTCCTAAATTAACATTAGAAGCTATTATCGAATCACCCACATAATTAAAATGTGGAACATTAGAGTCGGCAAATATAATGGATGATTTTACTTCAGAATTGTAACCTACTATGACATTCTTATCTAAGACGACGTTGTTTCTCACAAATGAATTAGTACCTATAATCACGTTCTCACAAATTATTAAAGGTCCTTGTAATGTAGCTTTAGAAGATATCTTGGCGCTCTTATGAATCCATAAAGGCTTATTGTTCTCACAATAACTTAGTTCATATTCTTCTTTGTCTAATCGTTCTCCTACTTCTAAAATAATCTTCTCTAAATCATTTAATATTTCCCAAGGATATTTTAACTTAAGAAAGTATTCTTTTAAAATAGTATTTTTATAATCTAACATATCTTCTCCTTTATTCTGTTGATTTTAAAGACTCGATCATATCTATGTGTTTCAATGTCTTATTAATTATTAACTGAACGATATAAGAGAAAGCGATAGTTATTAAAGCCGATAAGACATAACTTTGTAAAGTTATTCTCCTTAAGAAGACGATATTATCTGTCTCTGCTGTTGCCATTATAAAGCGATGTAAATATATACCAAATAATAAACCTAAAGCAGTACCTATTACCGTTAAGATAAAAGTCTCTCGATAAACATACTTAGCTATCTCTTTATCATAGAAACCTAAGACTTTGAAAGTAGCAATCTCTCTTTTTCTCTCACTTACATTAATAATGGTCAAATTATATAAGACGATAAATGCTAAGAAACAAGCTAAGACGACGATCAAGATTATAACTTTATCTAAACCTGAAACAAAACTATCGAACTCTTTAATAATTTCATCAGTAAAAGTAATTGTCAACAAATCATAGTCACTTAATGTAATATTTTTTTCTATATCTCCATTAGCGACGATCGTATTGTATGCTATCTCTTTGTCAAATATCTCTTCATAGTATTCTTTACTAATATAAATGTAATGGGCAACATAGTTATTGACAATATCAGACACTCTTAAAATAAATAATTCATTATCAGTATTTCTAATACTTATACTATCTCCTACTTTAAGATTCAAGTTGTCTGCCAGTTGTTTAGTAATAGCTGCACCATCTTTAGGGACACTTACTCTCTTATTAGCAACTTTACTCGTCAAACTAACATAATTATTGAAGTTGACTATATCTTGTGGCGAAACGACATAAACGTCTTCTGTCTTATTATCAAAAGTAAAAGTAAAAGCATTTTGATTAACTAACAAAGGATTTACGATACCATTTTCCGCAAACATATTTTTTAAGACGTCCGAGATCTCTTGAGTTTCTTTATTCAAAACATACATGGCATCATATTTAATAATACCCTTATATTGCAAAGTAGACAAAGTGTTTACACTGTCTCTCATTCCCATGCCTGCCATTAGTAAAGCAGTACATCCGGCTACTCCTAAAGTAGTCATAACGATTCTCTTTTTATATCTAAATAAGTTTCTTATAGTAGTCTTTCCCATAAAGTTAAGTTTTGACCAAAAAACAGTGAAGTTTTCGATAAAAATCTTTTTCCCCGTCTTAGGTGGTTTAGGTCTTAGAAGAGCTGCCGGCACTTCTTTTAACTCTTTCATACATGCAAGAGTCGTTACAGAAACCATGATTATTATTGTAATCGATATTACTAAGGAGAATGGTAAAGGACTTATAACTGTTATCAACTTAGGTGCATAATATCTTCCTAAAAAGACACTATAGATTATTTTAGGAATAATACTATAACCGACGGCTAAACCTAATTGAATTCCGATAAGTCCCGCCGTTATGACGTATACTAAGTAACTAAAGATTATACTCGTTTTACTAAATCCATTAGATTGTAAGATACCTATCTCCGTTCTCTCTTCTTCGATTAATCTAGTAAGTGTATTTAAAATCATTAAAATAACTACTATGATGAAAAACACTGGTAATATTCTTGCAACAGCATCTACTTTGACAACGTCTTCTTTATAAGTTATATAGCCACTATTATCGGTCCTGTCTAATAAGTACCAAATAGGTTTCTCGATATTATTTAATTCTTCTCTTGCTTCCGCTATCTTCTCATTAGCTTCTTTCTCGGCCTTCTTTAATTCTGTAACTCCATTTTGATAAGCCACATAACCTTCATCTAACTTCTTAGATTGTTTAGCTATTTCACTAACGAAAACATTATAGTTATCTTCGATTATCTTTAAACCATTATTTATCGAATCTAAATTAGTCTTAGCTTCATTCAAACCATTCTTATTTGCTTTAAGTTCCGCTATTTGAGCACTTAATATTTGATACTCTTCACTCGCGGGTTCTAATAAAGCAAGATCACTCTCATAATTAGTAATCATTAAAGAAAGATTATTAATAGAATCACTTAAATTTCCTTCATTAATTCCCATACTACTAAGATTAGTAATTATCAAGTTTTTATTGTTAGTTAAACTGTTCTTATTATTTTCTATTTCTTTTAATGTCTTAGTTCTTCTTGACTCTAGTTCCTTTCTTCCATTATCCAATTGAATTTTAGTCTTCTGTAATTTCGAATTAGATTCATTTATTTCCTTATCTAAATCATTTTTAATGTCGTTAATCTCTTCATTAGCTTCTCTTAAAATCTCTTCATAACGAATCGTCTCTCTAATTGGTTTAATCTCTTCTAACTCTTTTCTAAGAGGCAATATTTTTTCTTCATATTCATCATAGTAAGAATTAGTCTTTTTAGAGTCTCTTGAAGTAATATATACTTCCGTATAATATTCAGAGATAAAAGCGTCTCTATTAACGAAGATATATGATACTAATTTACCGTTCCCTACACTAGATATTCCTTTTTCTGCTCTTATGTAAAGGACAGACTTTATGAGACCTACTACTTCACATTCTGAAATAGACAACATTTGATCCAAGTCATCACTTTCAAAAATCACTTTATCACCAATCTTATAATAGTCGAAATCAGCGACACACTCGTTTTCATTTTTAGGCATTCTTCCCTTAGTCAATAAGACGTTATTGACATCTTTTTCATAAGCGTGAACTCTAATCGAATTACCTTCGCTTATAACATCCAAAGAATAAGAAGGAATTACTAATTCGACATTTTCCATCTCTTTTAAAGAAGAAACATCGTCCTCAGTAAAGCCATACGTACTTATTACTTTAAAATCCATTAAGTTGTTTTCATCATAATAATTATCGGCAGTATAAAGCATTCCTGCCGTCGATTCAGAAAGCCCGATAAAAACGCTTATTCCTAAAGCGATAATAAGCATTATCGATAAAAATCTACCGAGAGATTTATAAATCTTCTTAAATGTATTTTTTAATAATAATAATAATTTCATTACCAGTTAATCTCCTTTATTCCTAAAGGTTTACTATTAGTTATGACTTCTGACACATTACCATTTCTCATCTTTATAACACGATCAGCCATTCCAGCTATCGCTGAGTTGTGAGTTATTATAACGACAGTCATACCGTATTCTTTACAAGTCTTTTGTAATACTTCTAAGACTTTTTGACCCGTTTTGGAATCTAATGCACCGGTCGGTTCATCACATAATAGTAACTTTGGTTTCTTAGCTAGTGCCCTAGCAATAGCTACTCTCTGTTGTTCTCCTCCAGATAATTGAGAAGGAAAGTTATCTACCCTATCTTTAAGACCAACACTAGTAAGAACATCTACGGCAGGTAAAGTATCTTTACATATTTGATTAGTAAGTTCAATGTTTTCAAGAGCAGTAAGATTTTGAACCAGATTATAAAATTGAAAGATAAAACCAATATCGTTTCGACGATACTTCGTTAATTCATAGTTATTATATTTTGATATATCTTTACCATCGACAATGACACTTCCGGAGTCACATTTATCCATACCACCTAAAATATTTAAAATCGTCGTCTTACCAGCACCAGACGGACCTAAAACAACGGCTAATTCACCTTTTTCTATTCCAAAAGAGACCTTATCAGTAGCCGTTATCGTCACATCACCCATAACATAAGTCTTTCTTACTTTATCTAATTCAATATACATTTATTACACTCCCCTCAATACTAATCGTTACTCTTTTTGTAAAGTATCTTTATTAATTTTATTATAACACATTTTACTTATAAGACTTGAAAATAAAAGTATTTAATCACACAAACAATTTTTTTCGATTTCTTTTGGTTCATACATTTCTTGAAAATAAGTTCTCGCTCCGAGAAGCTTCACTACTTTACCACTTAACTCGCTAGCTCTTTTAAAACTATTCGTTATAAATTCTTTGTTAAAATGGAGGTTGTTATCCAAGTAATCTCTTATCGTGCTGGCAAAGAACATGTCTCCCGCTCCGTTTGGATCTATCTCTTCTTCGACTCTTAATAATTTAAAATCTATCTGTTCTTCTTTAAAAAGATAAGTGACTTCTCTTTTACCTCTCGTTATCAATAATAATTTAACATTTAATCTCTCATACAACTCTTTTAACGAAGATAGATTTAATCTGTGAATCAAATAACTCACTATTCTTTCATTAGTCTTTAATATCTCGATAGGAAAAGATAAAAAACTCTCTAATTTTTCTCTATTTATATTCATCAGTTCTTGCGGAAAGTCTAGATTTAGCATTACTAATTGTCTTTTTAATTTATTTAAATACTTTAATCGATCGATAATTATTATATTTTTAGTACTATTTATTTTTATATCGATTAAAGTATCTTCCCAAGTGGATTTATTACAAATAGGACATTTCTTCTTAGTGATCACTGCTCTTTTATCTATACTAATATGAAAACGATTCGTCTTTTGATTTAACTTTTTGATATTTGAAATATCTACTCCAACTCTATTAAGTGAATCTAATGCGATATTGCCTAATTCATCGTTGCCAACATTACCTATTACTTTAGTTTTAATATCCATATTAGCTAGATTAAAGATTATATTAGCCCATGTTTGTCCACCATTAATAGCGAAAGGGCTCTTATCTTTATAATAAATATCACAAACGATATTACCGATACCTATTATTTCCATCTACATATCTCCTTTAAAATAATATAATTTTTTAACAGCTGGAGAATACTTTACTTTAGATAAATCTTTTTTCTTAAAGTGAGCAATCTCTTTAGACAGAAACATGGCTTGTAAAGTAAGATCAAAATTACTAACGACAGGATCTTTGTACCTACTTTTAAGCACGATTATATTAGTGTACAACTCTTTGGCACAATCTAATTCCAATTTAGTTAAAGAGGAATTATCGGTTTTAAGAAATATTAATGTTCTCTTATTATGGTAAGGCAGTGTCGTTCTTCCATGACAAAAGTCATAACGATTATGAATTACGACATTACCTAAAGCCGCCTCAGTAAATGTCGATTCGATAAACTTAGCTGCAACACTCGATTCAAATCCACTAATGACATCGAAATCATTAGAAGATATAAGATCAAACTTCAAAAGACGACACTTATTATAAATCTTTTCAATTAAATCTAATGTTTTATCTTTCTTACAATAATATAACAAGATTGCCATAGGAGTTAATGTTCCACTTAAAGAGACAAAACTATGTTCTCTTTTATAAGTAGAATTATAAGTAATATTATTAACGTCTTTTTCTTTACTCGCTCTTCTAGATAACAGATACTTTTTGGAAGGACATTCTAAAGCTTTTTTTACTCCATAATTCGTCCCACTACTACTAGATACTAATATATTCTTATAAGACTTACTATTTATATAAGCGACGTCTCTTGGATCTAAAACGCTAGTAGCACAATCATTATAAATATTTAATATGACACTAGCAAACTGACTGACGACAGATGAGCCCCCACTTCCCACACATAATACTGAAACTTTAATCTTTGAAAGTTCTCTACTTATATTTTCTAAATCACTAACATTAAACGAATCCTTAATTTTCTCTAATAAGAGACTAAAATTTTCTTCCATTAAAATACCTCCTTAAGGTCATTCTACTCCTTAAAGAGGTAATATATGGTCTGATTAAAACTTTTCTTCTAATAAATTATATTCTCTTATTCTCTCTAGTTCAAAGTGTCTCAAATCATTCTTTTCTTCACAAAAAGCCGCACATCCCCAACCAGTCTCATAGAGAAACATATCTAAAGGATGAATGATTCTATCTCTCTCTCCTTTATTATGTGAATAATAACTTATCTTTACTTTTCTCTTCTCTTTTATCGCTCTATTTAATAGATTATATTTGGATAATACTTCGCTATCTAAACCTAACTCTCTCTTCTCTTCTTTACTACCGAAATATAACCCTCTTACCTTATCTTTTAAGATTATGATTTGTTCTTTTAAGTCTTTATTAGAAATTTTTTTCTCGATAGTACTTAAAAGTTCGACGTCTTGCTTATTAAACTTTCTATTTGGAATCCTTATCGTTTGATTAAGAACATATCCACCATAAGGTCCCCTTACAGTATCGATATATATCCCACTCTTTTCTAATTCGTCTTTATAGACTCTAATCATTCTAGGTGTTACTTCTAATTTTTCTGCTAATTCATCTATATTATATTTCTTTCCATTAGAAAGAAGTGATGCCATCGTAATACAATTAGAAACTTTCCCCATAAAACCACCGCCAAAACTTTAAATATTATTTCTTTTTCTCATCTTTTAAAGCTATCTTATGATACTGACTACCTAATTGCTCACCCGATAAATTTTGCATTAGGCCTTTATAGGTATCAGTTATTTCACCTTCAACAGTAAAATAATATATTTGACAACACTTCATGTTTTCATATACTTTTACCGGAATTGTTGGTCTTATTCCCATGTGCCAGTAACCCTTATAACCAATTGAACCCATACCTGCCGAACAATGAACATGAAGACCTAATCTACCTAAAGAGCTTCTACCACTCATCATCGGCACTAAACCTTCCGTCTCAGTCCATTCGTTAGTTCTAGCAACATAGATCTTATCGGGATATAGCACCAAGCCTTCTTCGCCAATAGTCATATAATGAATGGGATTATCTTTCTTTAAATCTAATATAGGTTCCGTATAATAACCTATGACTTTATTTAAACTCAAATTAACAGAATTAGGATTGATTACGATATTATCTTGAGGAGTTATTACTACTTCTTTCGTCTCCATCCTTCTCTTTATCTCTTCACCACTTAACATTCCCTTCGTCTCACTATTATAATCTAAACTTTTAAAAAAGGTTAAATTACCCATCTCAATGTCAGGATAAATAATCGTCGGTTTAGTAACGACGATACTTAAAACTAAGCGCCCATCAGTATGATCTTCTAAATATCCACTGTTTAACTCGATACTGACACCTAAAAGAGAAAGAGTTGCTCTTCCATTTAACACTGGAACAAAACCATTTGTTTTAATTATCTCGTTAGTCTTTGCAAGGTATACTTTACGAGGTTCAAGTAAAAGACCTTTTTTGGGAATCTTTATCTCTTTTAATTTAGAGAGTTTATCGGATATTACTTCTTTTAGATAAGTGTTTTTTTCTTTAGTATCGACAACAGCATAATCAAAAGTATAAAGAGTATCCGTTATACTAACGATACAACTATTAGGTTTTTCTAAGGCATTTTTTCTTAAGTTATCGATTGTAATATTTCCTAATTTTATTTGTTTCTTTATCTCATTATTAGTTAACATCTTTATCTCCTTTACTCTTCTTTACTTTGTACTCGGTACTTAATCTAGACTCCGTCGGTTCAATTTGTCTAAAATACTTACCACGATATTCGATCGAAGAATCACCTATTAAAGGATAATAATATATTCTACCTATCGGCATATTTGGATAAACGATTGTCGGATTAGCTGCTATTATCTCTAATGTCCAAGTTCCTTCAAAACCATTATCACCGAATCCTGCAGTAATATGAATCTCGATACCTAAAGTAGCTAAAGAATTTAAACCAGATAATAAAGGAACAAATCCATAAGTCTTCGTATATTCATTAGTTCTTCCTAAATATAACTTGTTTGGTTCTAATAAGAGACCGTCTTCTGGTATTTCTATCGTTTGAAAGTCATTTTGTGATTTAACATCTAATACTGGAGTATTATAGACTTTTAAAGAATCACCTAAAGTGACTAATATATAATTTTCTCTAATATTCTTCTCTCCATTATCGACATGTATCCCCTTATTTATCTCTTTTGCAATCGCTTTTTTATTTAACATTTTAAATTCTCCTATGTTATTCTCTTATCCCTGTCGATCCCAATCCACCACCGCGATTCGATCCAATTTTTTTAACATCTTCTATTTCTTTAAATTCGATCGTCTCATATCTCATTAATACTATTTGAGCGATTCGATCACCCTTTTTAATACTATAAACACCTGGTCGGTTCTTACCATCTTCGATAGTATAATTTTTTAATGGCTTTGTCGTTTTTTGTGTTTTATAAATATAGGCATTAGTCTTTTCATCCAACTCGATACTTTCCGTTATCATGGACGATGAATTAGTAACGATTATTCCTATTTCTTCACGATAACCACTATCGATGGTTCCCGGCGTATTAGCTAACCTAAGTGGTGATTTAAGAGACACACCACTTCTCGGCCTAATTTGTAACTCGTAACCTTCTGGAATAACTACCTTTATACCAGTAGGAACGACTTTCGTTTCTCCTGGAAGCAACACTATATCTTTAGTTGCTCTTATGTCCATCCCGGCATCACCAACATTAGCATAAGAAGGTAGTATCACATCTTCATCTAACACCTCGACATACATAGTAATAGGTTTAATTAATTCTTTTTTAAATTCTTCAAACAATTCTTTCTTTTCTTTAGAACTTAAAGCCATAAAAATCATCTCCCAACTAAAAATAGTATATCATATTTTAAGTATTTAAAAAGCAATCTATTTTTAGATTACTTAGTTTATTTTAAACTTTTTACTTTTACAGGGTTTTCTGGAACTTTATAATTTTCACCAGTAAAGTTCTTATAGTATCGAGATAAACTAATTCTTTGAGATAACGTTCTTATCGTTGCAGCAAGACCTACTCCAGCTACGGTTACAGCAGCTAAATGGATTGCTTCTCTTTCTATCGATTGATTTTCTCCTACCGTTATTGCAGCCACTACTCCACCGACTACTGTAAGAGACGCAGCTACTACTGTCTTCCACTTTTTAGGCATTACTGAATGAATGTGGTTTTGAGTAAAGTGTTTTTCTGGTGTAGGAATATCTTTTTCTTTATCTTGATCATTTGATTTTTGATCTATTACATATTTATAATATTCTTCTCTACCTATTCCTAATTCACCAATTTTATATAAATCATCTATCGTGATACCACTTTCTCTATATTTTAGAAACTTCTCGGTAGAAAGTCCAAAACTATATTGTACTATAAGTTCTTCGGGAGATATATTGGAATCGACAGCTATTTTATACTGCTCTATCGATAAACTAGAAATGAAACACGCTTCTTTAAAAGACTCATATTTTTCTAAATCAATTTTTTCTTCTATTTTTATTTTTTTCATATATATCCCGCCTATTTATTATATTTTTTTACCATTATTTAGTTCTTGTATAAATTTTCCCTGTCTCTTTTTTATATTCTTTTTTTAATACATAGTTATTATGAAAATCACGTGTTGTTTTTTCTAATGAAAGTACTGTTGACGCACCTAAAACTACTAAAGCGATGGTTATTTTGGGTGATGCAAAGTCTCTAGTAAGAGCACCGACAGCTGTCGTTACTCCAGTAAAGGTAAGACTAGTAAATATATTCGATTTAATGTCTTCTTTACCAACAATCTCTTCCTCTATAAAATGATCGACAAAATAGTCTCTTGCTGGCACACTTGTTTCTCTATTTTCTAAATAATTGTAATATTTTTCACTCATCTTTAGTTCTGCAGCTCTCTTATGATCTTCTAGAGTAACTCCCTTATCTCTTAAAGTAATAAATTGTCTTGTATAAAGACCAAGATTTTTCATTTCTTTATATTCCTCGGAAGTTATACCAAAATAAGATAAATATTTATAGTGCTTTACAGTTAAATAAGGTGACGAAGATTCTTTTTTGAAGTTATTAAAATCTTCTTCCGAGATACCATATTTATCTAAGTCTTCTTTAATTTGTTTTTCTTCTTCTTTTGAAAGAACTTTTTGAGATCTAAAGTCTTTAAATCCTTTTATAGCACTTGTAACAGCATATCCTATTCCTGCAAGACCAATAAATCCTGAAGTGTTAGAAACCGCATTAGAAAAGCCCGCATTATTAAGACCAAAATAACCGCTAACACCAGCAATACCGATTGTACTTCCTAATAATGCTTTACCCCACTTCTTTATACTCTCTCTTTCTTCTTCTAGCTCTCTTAAAGCAATGTCAATATCGTAATCAAGCATGTCAAATTCTTCGTTTTCTTTATCGATTGAAACAAATGACCCATCGTCGCTTCCATCAATATAATTTTTTTCATATTTATTATCTAACATTTATATAGTCCCCCTAATGGCTGTTATAATAACATATTATACATATAGTGTAAACAAAAATATCTAACGTAAGTATCTTAATATTCATTATTTAATTAAATGGTTGACAAAATTAATCCTTCTAGCTAAAATATAAAACACTTTAAAAAGGGGGAAATATGACAGAAATCGAGTATAAAGCTGTAATAGATATTTTTGCACCAAATGGCCTAGATCCCACCATGTCGAAAAACAAAGACAACAATGAAAAACATTTTTCTTGGTGTAACAACGAATTATATTTTTCTAAAGATTGTGCAGCCATAAAAGGGAAAATTCCTTTAAGAATAATTGCGGATCTTTTAAAGAACCAAGGTGGTTTCGTTACGTCATATGATGATAAAGATCATTATAGAACCATTAGTAAAATAGAAACGACTAGTGACGAATTTGAAGAATTAAAAAAACATGTTTCAAGCATTTCACGAGAAAACCCTAACCTTGCTCCAAGACTTGAAGATTTTTTAACTTCTGGAAAAGAACTTCTTTTTGAAAAAGAGCCGGAGAGTTTTTATGTTCCTTTGTGTTTTCTTGAAACAAAAGAAGCTTTTTTATCTCTTCTTACACAAATGCAAGATCATTATGTTGCTAAAATAGAAAATGTTACTAAAAGTAATCGTTACTCTTTAAAACAACATGCATTATTATCAGAAATTAATAAAAGACTAATCGAACAAAGTAGTCTTGATCTCAGTTCTGAAGAATGGATTAAAAATACTGGTTTATCTATATTAGAGGAAATTGAACCAAGTAGCGATAAACTGGATCGTAAAATAAGAAAATTATTAGTTGCATATAATAATACGATAAATCCTTTTACAAATAATAAAGTTGAAATGCTCGACCCAAGTTTTTACTTAGATAAATTGTTATTAGAATTTGGTATTTCTGAAACTGGAGGAACTATTTTCACTATCACCGATAATAAAACAAAAAACAAAGCTCTTTATTCAAGAGATAACAATTCTTTAGAATACAACTTTATCTCTACCACTGGACCCTATATACGTCATTCGTATTTTGGAGAAAGTTTAGACAGCGACGCAAAAGAAGAAGTTACCATTACTTATCCTTATTCTCGCGATAAAAATGGAAGTCTATATGGATTAACTTATAATATTACGAATGGCGAAGTATTAATAATTTCTAATGATGGTAAACCGACTAAGACGAAGACAGCAACAACAGAACAAAAAAGGTATATTATCGATAGATTATCGTTAGCTATAAACATGGTAAAAGAAATAACAATCGATAATATGACAGTGCCAAAAGAAAAAGGAGTTTCCAAAAGAAAAATACCTAAAACGTATCCAGTTTCTGATTCTAAAAAAGATGATTAATAATTATAATCATCTTTTCCCAAATTGAAATCTCAACCGCACCAGCGGTTGGGTTTTTTTGTTATAA
>CAZTRB010000014.1:0-25047 GCA_964616485.1 uncultured Muribaculaceae bacterium | reverse complement strand
ATTCTCCCTTTTTAAGATTACTTTTATTATACTATTATTTTATCATATTTTGTTTATGAATTAAGATATCTCAAAGCATCTTCATATAAGTCTTTATATTTAAATCTTATTTCTATATTTTTATTTTCATGAATATATATAGTATCTATTAGCTCTACAATTATTTTTCTATCGACTTGACTAAATTTCCCGTTTTCTTTTATTTCTTTGATTATATTTATATTTTTATTGAGTTATTTTTTAATAGTCTTAAACAATATTTTTTATATTTATATAATCTATATCTCATAAACCCCCAACATATAAAAAGGAGCAATCACTTCTAACACAGCTCTTGCTCCTCTTTTAAGTTCCATCTTATCGCTGTTATAGCAAAAGCTATAATCCCCTCAATAATTATTATTTATTCTAGCATTATTTTTATTAAAGTCAAGTAAAGCCCGTAAAATAAACATATTTCATAGTTTTACCTCCTATACAATAAAAAAAGATGGAGTCACCATCTAGGTTCTCCATCACATAATTTTTCTATTATATATATTATACCACTCTAATTTTCCAAAACAACACCAAACCTTGACCATTTCATGTTTTTTTCAGGTACATCCTTGCTCATTTCATGTCCAAATCGTTTTTCGGCGAAAATATAAACTAAAATAGTAAATAATTATAAAGTTTATATATTATTCGGATGTTTTTTGATATTCATAAGATTGTATAATTAAGTTTTGTATATATTGATAGTTTTCGAAGTCTGTTACTTTTATTCTAACTGTACCTGTTCCCCAACTACCAATATTTAAAATGTTTTCTCCAAGATTTAATGGATCATTTAAAACATCATCCGGAATATCAAGTAAAATATTTATCGAATTTTTATAAATAACTATTTCCACAAAATTACTATAATCATATTTATATGCAATATAATGTTTAGTAATTAATTTTGTTACTTTTTCATCCAGAGATAATATAAAAGTATCATACATATCAAAAGCTTCTTTTACTTTTTCATTCATTTTTGGTAAATGATTCATATCGTTATAAATTTGTTTTTCATTTCTATTTATGTTTTTATATGGTTTTAATTCCTCTTCTGTTAATAATGGATACTTCCATATTTTCGTGGCTTTTCTAGCTAAAACATTAGACCTTAATTCTATATCATCAATAGTCCAACTTTTTCTTTTAATTGGCTCTCCCAATTCGTTTAACTTAATAGTACCGTATTCATTTATTTCATTAATGACACTATCACTCAATCTATAATGACTATGACTTATTCCGCCTTCTACATTTATTTTCTTTAAAAATGGTAAATCACTCATTTCACTATTATATTTACCTTTTGTTATAGTTAAATTACCTATACGATGCATATTACTTTTTTGTAAATTATCCCAATCATCACCTAAAACTTCTTGCCAATGTAATTTTAAAGTTTCTGTTTGTGGTAAAATATGTTCTACCGAAATATTATTACCATCAATTTTTATACCATTCAAATGATTATCGTTTTCTAATTTTTCTAAAGTATAATTTTTTAATCGAGTTGTAAAAATATCTTTATTTGAAAATGCTTCCTCAAATTCACTATCTTTTGGAAATTTTTTATAACTATCTAATAATACTAAAGTTGCAAGAACACTATTTTTATAATCGTTCTTATTAATCGAATTATATAATACAGCAAAGGTTTTATTTAATGAATTAGTTGGGATACCAACAATTGAACGCCTGTAAACATATGAATTTATAGCTTTAATTATTGCCATAAAATCATCCTTAGTTAAATCAAATTCATTCGTTTCTGTGGATTCTTCGTAATCGTTATAAACTTGCATTAAAAATGGGTTAGCGGTATCAACTCTTTGTGTTTTTAACTCTTGCCATAATTCATTTAATTCATTATCGTTATCAACACATTTATATATACGTGTATAATACTTAGAATATTTTCTTAATTCTTTTAATATCTCTTCTTTTGATATGTTTTTATCTTCAAAAAAATCTTTAAACTCTTCATAAGCCATATCTAGCTTGACAGTCTTTTTTTGTAACACTGTTAAATAATCTCTTAAGAAAAAATCAAATTGACTAGCATAATCCTCTTGCCCAAAATCAATTTCAATCGGTTTCCAATATTTCTCATATAAGTCTTTTTGTTTTGTTGGTTCTACTCCTAGCAATAGATAATTACGCAACAAATCACCTTGGCTTAAATCCTTCCCTGTAGAGTTCATACTTTCAAAAATTAATTGAGGATTATCTTGTTCTTTTGTTAAAACAACATATACAATATCTAACTTATTAATGCCTTTATAAATAGCTTCTAGGGTTACATCGTCATCTAGTAGTTCACAAAATAAATAATAATTATCTAGTAGTTGTTTTGAAACATTTTTTAAATCCTCAACTCGATCTTCTATTATTGCAATATAAGTTTCTTTATCATCATAAGTTAAAGATAACTTATATCTATCTTCACCTTCAAAATCACTATTCAATATATATTGATTCATTATAGTTTTATATATGTGTTTTCCTTCATCACTTATATTTTTATAAGTTTTGGCTATTGCTAACATAATTAAAGATAAAGTAGTTAGTCTTTGTTGACCGTCTATTAAAATTTTTTCATTAATAACACCCGGCATTTCTTCATCATTTACTTGATAACAAACAATAGAACCAATAAAATGTCCAGCATTAGTTGGTTTAATGCTTAATTTTTTTATATCTTCCCATAATGTTAAACATTGTTTTTCTGTCCAACTATATTTTCTTTGAAAAACTGGAATCACAAATTTTTGGTTTCGTATTTCCAACAATTGATTCAATCTTGTTTCTCTTGCTTTCATCTTATCCACTCCTTTTAATTGTTTTTAACTTTTTAAAAAATTTTCTAAAGTATATTTTTTTTCTAAATAATTTATAAAAGTATTTATTGTTAAAGTTTTGATATCTAGTTTTTCTTTATATTTGTACCATTCAGCTGACTCTCTTGTATCTTCATGAATATAAGGGGCAATTAACATTGAAAAACTATTTTGATTTATTTTCTTGCTTTCTAAAAGATGTCTCCTAATAGGTATAATTTCGTTATTCACTTGATCTGATCTTCCACACATTAACGTCACTTCTACTAATGAATCATAATTGTCTCCAACGCAAACTATATCAGGTTCGTTACCTCCAGCAGTCATTGTAGGCAAGCCTTCATCGTCAATAGAATAATTTGGTTGAACTATGACGTTCGGTATATTTTGAACTAATGCAATCGATGTTAAAAATTCTAACCGTATTGGGGCTGAAATAAATTTAAAGATTTCATCTTTGCTTTCTTTCCTAGTTGCTAATATATCTAATTCTTTGAAAATTTCTTTAGGTTGATATTTTTCAGCAAACTCATATAATGTTTTAGTTCTAATTGTTAACTTATCATCCTCCGTCACATCTTCGATAATAGATAATATATTGTTATCTACTTCACCCATATATTCATAATATTCATTTTTATCTTCAAACTTAGGATAAATTGAATAATTATTTAATATGTAATTAATTTTCTTTTTTTCAATATCATCTCTTATATGACCTATTAGCCTTGCATCTTCATTATTAAAAAAATTGTCACCAAAATTATCAGAAAAATAATTATCATTTAGTTTTAAAATATTTATATTATTATATTCATCTTTGATTTGATTTAATTTTTTCTTATCATAAGACTTATTCATAAAAAAAGCTTGATATATTATATTATTTGAATATAAAAAGTCGTTTATTATGAATCTATTATAATAATCATACAAATAATCGGTAACAGAGCCTGTACCAGCAAATACATCAAAAAAAGAATGGCATTTTGGACAATTTTCCTCAATTAATTTTGTAATCCAAGGCATTAATTTATATTTGTTGCCAATATATCTTCTGTTTTGAATCTCAAACATTCGCCCACCATCCTCTTTTTTTATATTAATATATTTATTTAATTATATCATAGAACATCATTATTAAAAAAAATATTTTTAGGATAAATTTTGATAACTGTATTTTTTTTGCTGTTCCTCTTCTGTAAGATATGATAACTCAACAGCTGGACGAATTCCCATTGTTAATGCACTCCGCTTATCTTTTAAAACAGTATCATCTACAAGTTGCATTAATTCAGGAATTAAATAATTTAATCTAATGTACCTATATATTTGTGTTCTGCTATCTTTTTCATTTGTTCCCACTGGGAACAGTTTGTCTTTATATCTTACAAGATCATATTTCATTTTATATGCTCTAGCTTTTTCACTTGGTAAGATTTTTTCTCTTTGTAAATTTGTATCTACCATGAAAATAATCGCATCTTCATCAGTTAAGTCTTTTACTATACAAGGTATTTTTTCTATATTGTTTTCAATACAAATATTTTTTCTTCTATGACCCGAAACCATTTCATATTCACCTGTTTTTGTTTTCCTTACTACAGCTGGTATTAATACACCGTTCTCAATAATACTTTCTTCTAATTTAAAATAATTATTATCTTTTTTTACATTAAATGGATGGCTAGGAAAATCTTTTATATTTTTTACTTCTATATTTACTATCTTTTCTTCCATAAACTTCTCCTTTCTATTGCATAAAAAAACAGATATTTCTATCTGATTATTTACTATATTAAAAAAACTTTGTCTGCCGTCACCACCCTTTAAAAAATACTCATATTTGGCCTTTTTTTGACCTTTTTTTCAATTTTTTTAATATTTTTATTTAAAATATGTAAAATTGTAATGTGTCTTTTTCCTTATTTTATAAGGGTTTCGGCTCAACTTTGACTAAATTGTCACCAACCAATTTATTTTTTGAGCATTATTTTCCATGTTTTTACCTCTTTTCTTGAATCTATTCAAAATTTAAGTTAATTTTAGTTTTGAATTGGTTCTTTATATACCTTTAATCCTTCTTTAATCAATTTATCAATCGTTACCTTTTCATCATCTAAAGCTTTTTTAATATCTATTTTTTTACCGTTATTATATTTTAAAAATACCGTTGAACTTTTAATACATGGTAAATAATAAATATATTCATTATCCCTATATATTTCTTCTAAAGCTTCTGCACATTCTGTTGTTTCATCAACAATAACAAATCCATCCACAAAATCTTGAACTCCGCCTGCAACTAATTGTCCTAAAATAGTCATTTGACTGTAAGAAACTTGATCTGTATTAGCATTCTTTTCTAGTCCAATTTTGTATCCTAAACCATCATACCTTGTCATACTTCCCATATAACCATTTTCTCTTGCAAAGATTGGATTTTTCAATGAGTTGGTTCTATTAATATCAACTGTAAACATTATAGTCCAAATAGTAAGTAAACAAATTACTATTGTCAAAACAGTTTTTAGTGTTTTCTTTTTTATATATTTTCTTACTATGAACATAAATGTCAACAGTATTATAAACTTTAATAATATAATTAATGTTATATATTTGGCTATATTCATAACTAACCTACTTTCTCTATTTAATCATTTTATCTTAATTTATCATAAATTTGTAAAAACTTTTTTTATTGGAACTCTTTATTTATAAGGGTTTGCCGTTGTCCGCACATTAAGTCCTACTTCGCAATTTATTTTTTGAGCATTATTTTCCATGTTTATCACCTCTTTTTTCATAAATTAAACCATTTAATTTTTCATTTAATTTAATGAATTCGATAAGATAGGTTTTATCAATGATTGTATATTTGTTATCATTTTTTCCCATATACATCGGAATAACATTTCCATCTACTTTCTCACCTGTTGGAAAACTATGAACTATTGAGTTTCTAATTTCTATAATTTTATTAAATATATTGAATATTTCTTTACCCAATATATTTTCAACATTATTTTTATGATCTTTTAACTTTCCGGCAGATAAGTTTTTTAATTTGTACCAACTTTCTTCCGAATTATTATGATGTTCTTTATCGGTCATCTCTATTATAAAGTGACAATTTGAATTGAAAACCCATAAAGCAATTCCTAATAATTTGAGAAACTCCTCGTCGGTTATCGATTGTTTTGTAATATTCCTCATAAACTCAACCTCCATTCATTTGCTTAATACTTAATCAATTTGATGTATTTTTTTTGCTGAATCCCTTTATTTATATAGAATTACCATTGTCGTACATTAACTACTACCACATAGTTTATATTACTACCTTTGTTTTACTTACTTATACTCTATTCTTTATATATAGTTAAATTATTTAATGTTCTTGTAAAAAGCACATATTGTTCTTCAGATGAAGTGTTATCATCAATTATGCCAATTACATTTGTAAATTCTAATCCTTTCGCGAACGAAATTGAACAACATTTTACACCTTTATCTTTTAATTTCTCTAAATAAAGCCGATTATTTGTTATAACAATACCACCATCTTTTTCATAGTCTTCTATAATTGACTCTAATTTATCAAACTTTTTATAAATTACTTTTTGTCCATCATTTCCAATCGGAATCATCTTTAAATTTAATTTTTCATTACAATAGTTTACTACTTCAACCGTATTTCTATAATTTTCATTTAATTCATAATTATTAAAATCTAGTTTCAAAGTTTCTTTTAAAGTAACCCAATTTTTTCTCTTTTCTATATTTTTAAATATATTTTGATTAATGTCACCATATAAATTTAATACGGGAAAATTATCTAAATTATAGATTAATAATATTTCGTTATCATTATAATCTTGTGCTTCATCAATATAAATGTATTGATAATTTCCTAATTTATTATACCCTAAATCCTTTGATAATCTAAGCAGAATATATGCATCAGCTCTGTTTAGTACTTTTCCTTTAGAATTGTAATAATTATTGTAAGCAAGTTCATCTTCGGTATTTAAATAATTCGCATAGGTATACCATAAGTATGTAGGTGAGATAATTTCTTTCAAATCGTTTAAAACTAAATTACAATTATCTAACAAATCCCAATCTACAATTTCATCTATTTCTTTTGTAAACTCTGAAAGTTTTATATTTTCAAATTGTTCGATTAAAATGTTATTGCCAATACAGGAGTATAATAATGAGTAGATCTTTTTTAAAGTTTTTTTTGTCTGATTTTCTATTCTTATGTATCCCATATAGTGATATACTTTGTTAACAAAATTATTATACTCACGAAAAACCGTTTTAAAATCATTTATATTATTTAAAAATTTAAAATTTATAGTTGTTTCTTCTTTTAATTTGTTATAACTTTTTATATTCGGTAAAAATTCATTATTATAATAGTTAATTATATCTTTTAAAACATTTAAATTAGTCGTATGTGCTTGAGATTCTTTTAAAGCATGATCTTTTTCTGCTTTTAATTTTTCTATATTAATTGGATTAAATATTTTAGACAAAAATGTTTGTTTTTTATTAATAAGAGAAGAATTATTATCAATTACATTTTGGTACATCTTTATATTTTTTTCTAATTTATTTTTATGCTTATTTATATTAGAAAAAATCTCGTCATAGTTTTTAGAATCTAAGCTTGTATTTTTAAGATTTTTAATTTTTTTTAATTTAGAATTAATGAAACTTATGTTTGCATCTATATTTTTCTCTAATTCATCTAGTTTTTCAAAATTGTTTTTAAGTTCTATATCATCTTTTGATTCATCTGTAATAAATTCATTTATTTTGTTTTTAATAATAGTCTGTGACTCTGAAACCGTTTTATCAATTAAACTTATGAAATTTGTATTTTTAGATTTATCGTAATTACAAATTTTCAGGAATTGTTCCAGCAGTTTTTCTGTGTAAGTATATATGCTTTTTTCTATATTTTCTTTATTAGATAACTCTTTATCTTTGACTTCAACTAATTTATTTATTATCGTTTTTATGTTTAATATCATATTATCTTTTCTTATTTTTTTTGTATCAATTATGTTATTAACTGTTTTAATAATATGGTTGTTAATTTCATCATATATTCTTTTATAAACAAATGTATAATATTTTGTGCTATATTTTGATAGTATATATTTGATATCACCATATTCATCATTAATTATTTGATCAATTTGAATAGTTTTTTTAAATTCATCCTTAATTTTTATTTTTTCATCAAATAAAGCATTAATCTTAGTTTTATAATAATCAAAAATTGTAAAAATTTCTATTTTATCAATTTGTAATTTTTTATTTAAATTATTTAGTTTATTTTTAAAAATATCTGTTGGAGCAATAAATAAAAATGATTTTGGATTTATTTCAGGGTTATTAAATAGTAAATATGATAATCTATGTAAAATTATAACAGTCTTTCCAGAGCCTGCAACCCCTTGCACAAGAATATTTTTGTTTTTGTCTTCTCTAATTATTGTGTTTTGCTTAGCTTGAATAGTTTTAATAATATCAACAAAATCATCTGAATTTTTCTTATTGGCTAAAATCGACTTTAAAAATTCATCTATAATTTTATTATCTTTTTTATTTTTAGAATATATTTCATAACAATGTGTAAGTCGTCCAGACTCAATGACTGTTTTTCTTTTTAGTTCCATATTATATAGATAGTTTTTATATTTATAATTAGTTTGATTGCTATAAAATAAAGAGGCTACTGGAGAACGCCAATCATATACTATTTGCTCGTAATTAATATCGCTGATTGAAGATTCTCCAATATACATATCAATTTGTTCTTTGTTAGATTCTAACAACATTCTTCCGAAATAAGGGGTATTTTTATAATCTCTATATTTAATTATTCTATTCATTATTGCTTGATTTTTAAAAAGCAACTCCTGTTTATATCTAAAATCTTCATTATTTCCATATATCAAACTATCAATTTCTTGTTTATTTTGATTCCACTCTGATTGTGATAATTCTTCAACTTCGTTAATTCTTTCAATATTTGTTTTTAAATTTTCTTTTTCTTCAAGGAAAGCGCCATTATCATTAAAATTATCTATATTCATTAGTTCACCTTACTTTCTTATCTAATCACTTTTTGTTACAATAAAATCGATTTTTTTAGCACTTTCTTTACCTTCTTCAATTGGATACAAAAATTTAGACAACGTTTGGTTTAAAGGCTTACCTGTTGTATTGCTCAAGATATCTTCAATTAAATTTGATAAAAAATATCCGACAGAAAGTTTTTCTATATTATATATAGTTATATGAGGAGTATCATTACAATGATAAGGCAAGCCCGAATCCCAAAATTTCATAAAATGATTTTCACCTAAAACCATATTGTTTATATAACCACTATATCTTTTAAACTTTTCTTCAATTCGCGAATCTAAACTATCTCGTGACAATGAAATCTCCGTTTCGTATGCAAAAATACCATTAAAAATATTTTTTCCTATAATAACACCATTATTGTGAGATTTTTCAAGGACTCTTTCTAAATCGCTGCTTCTTAAATTACTTTTAACTTCAATAATACCTAATACCGAATCTTTATCCACTATAACAAAACTACCTTTTTTAAATAATTCAGGGTAATTATTTTTGTAAATAATTATGTCAATTTGAGTACTTTTGACATCGTTATCGCTAACAACAAATCCCGTTCCAAGTAATACATTTGATGGCAACACAGATTTCAGTATTTCCATCAAAATTACTTCTTTATATCTTCCATCTTCTGCCCAATTAGAATCATTAATCAAATTCCTTACTCTATCCTTTATAGCCAATAGTTCGTCTGACAACGATTCTCGATATTTTTTATATTCTGGCATTTTTATTCCTCCATTTTAATAATTTAATAACTTTTATATATTTCACCTAAAAAATGTAAAAACTTTTTTTGATGAAACTCTTTATTTATAAGGGATTGCACGATTTCGGACATTAATCACATTCACACACGATATATTCACTTTAGGCAAACTTTTTTCTTCGGTTTTTTTCATAGTTATTACCTCTTTTTTATTAGTTATATTATAACACACGATTTAAAAAGAAAATTCTTCAATTTTAATTTTATTGTTTTTTACATTGTTCTTTTTTAATATTGTTTTCATAGAATCCATCATTGGAGATGGACCGCAAATGAAGAACGTAGCTTCATCATATAATTTATCTACTTTAATTTTTTCTAAAAATTCTTCGTTAATTCTACCATGATCATATTTATCTGATTTGTCTCTACTTAAAATTATTTTATAATTAAAGTTTTTATTAATCTTTTTCATTTCTTCCAATTCATCAAGCAAGAATATTTCCTTTAAAGCAGTAAGTCCCCATACTAAAACAATTTCCCTATCTGATTTATTATTTATTTCATTTCTAATTATACTCAGTATTGGTGTTATACCAATTCCACCGGCTAACATAACAAATGGAACTTTACTTACTTTTGATTCTTCATCAAAGAAATTACCATAAGGTCCTTCAACTAAAGCTATGTCATTTATATTTAATAAATTTAATTTGTTAGTATAGTCTCCTGATTTTTTAACCATTAAACTAAAAGATTCCTTATTATTAGAATAATCACTTGTTATTGAGAAAGGATGACTTTCTTTTGGAAGTTTTGATTTAATAAATTTAATAAACACATACTGACCTGCATTATATTTAAATATTTTTTTATCTTTTGATCTAAATTCAAGTTCTAAGACATCATCTGTTTGATTATATTTTTTTATTAAATAATATTCTTTACTTTTTCTCCTTTTAATCTTAACTTTAAAATATAAAAATAACATTGCTACAATATATACAAATGATAAACTTACAAATAGGTTATTACCCCTTATAAACTCTATAGTTAAAATATGAAAAAATATTAAAGTTGTAGCAAGTACTGATAATTTGTGAACAATTAAAGCTTTTTCTCTATTTAATTTATTTTTCTTTATGTTATTTATAAATTTTATTTTATTACTAAATATACTTGATAAAGATATTGCTCCAGTTAAAACAGTAAGAACTAAAATAAACATTATAATAAAACCGCTCATTAAAGTTGGACTAACTTTTAGCAATCCATTTTTTAATTGAAACTGTGAACCAATATGAACAATTGCAGACATAAAAGATAATATACCTGCTATGGCATGAAATTTATACATCTTAGGTAATCCTACTTTGTTTTCCATTAACTTTAATCTAAGAGATATAATTATGTCAGTTAACATGAATGAAAATGATAATACTCCAAAGATAATTGAAAACAGTTGTCCACTTGGTAAACCACTTTTATTTGATAATATTCCAAATAACAAACTTAAAAATATAAATATGGGTGCTAAAACAAAATATATTTTATTATTTTTTTTCATATTCTCCTCCTTTTATTCTGTTCTAAGAGCTACTACTGGATCTTTTTTCGATGCCATTCTAGCTGGGAAGAAGCCTGCTATTAAAGTAAGTAACATACTTCCTATAACTAAAAATATAGCACTAGTAAAGCTTAAATTTGCAATTTTTTCTATATCTACTAAATTATTTATAACTATATTTATTGGAATGCTTAATAAGTATGCAGTTACAACCCCTAAAGAGCCTGCTACAAAACCTATAATAATAGTTTCTGCGTTAAATATACGTGTTATGTCTTTCTTTCTTGCTCCAACGCTTCTTAAGATTCCTATTTCTTTTGTTCTTTCAATTACTGATACATAAGTAATAATTGATATCATAATCGTAGATACTACTAAAGAAATAGCAGCAAATCCAACTAATACGTAAGTTACTGTATTTACTAAGGTTCCTATAACTCCTGTAATTGATTCTGCCATATCTGTATATAATATATGATCTTGATTCTTTTTATTTTCATTAAATTTATCTAAATATTCTTTAATAGAATCTTTACTATTAAAATCCTTCGGATAAATATTAATTCCTGTTGGTGTAGTATTAGCTCCTAGCGAAATTAGTTTAGCCTCTTTTACTTCTTCTTTGGCTAAAGGTAATCCAGTTATAACATCAAATTCTGATTTTAATTGAGCTTTTGCTATTTCAGAATCTTTTGCATTATTTACAATATATTCAGTTAAATCAGTTGTATAAACAATACCTTCTGATAAAAATTCACTTGCAGCATTTTCTTTAATTCTTAAAATACCCGTTACTACTAATTCAACACCATTTGAATTAGTATAAACTTCATTATATTTATTTGAACTAACTGGAGCATATAGACCACTTGTTTTTTGATAATATTCATCATTAGGTATTACTTTTAATATTGTTTTACCAATAAACTCAGATAACACTAATTCTTTATCATTAATACCAAGCTTATTAAAGAAATCTACATTTATACGATTATATTCGTCTACTACTAAAGCGACCTCATTTTTCTTAGTTGGTAATTTAGAGTTTTCGCCTATTAAATCATATAAAGATAAAATAAATTTTTCATTATCAGGCACTTCATTAAAATAAGTTGATGATCCCATTAAACCTTCAAAACCAAATGAATTTTGACTTGTTAGTTCATATTTAATTACTTTATCATTTACTTTAGATAATAAATTTATATTTACACCTCTTGTATATGAAATTGTATTTATATCATTAGATAGTTCTTTTTCCATTTTAGAAATATAATCTAAATAATCTTTTGAAATATTATTTTTGTGCATTTCTGTATTTGATTTACTATCATGGTTATATAAAACATCTTTTGTAGTAAACTTAGTAAAATCTTTTACTTCTTCTTTTACTATTCCATCAGGTCTTCTATCGGTAAAATCAACCATCTGCTCTCCTGAATTTATAGTAATTGGAAAACCTGCTAATGATTCAGATTGCATATTGTTTATATAAGTAGAGAGCCCATTAGATAATGCTAAAACAAGTGCAACTCCAATAATTCCAATACTACCAGCAATCGATGTTATTATTGTACGATTCTTTTTAGTTAATAAATTTTTAAAAGATAATGATAAAGCAGCAAGATAAGACATAGCTGTTTTTTTATTTTCTTTTTTATTAGTAGTTTTTTTTGTTTTAAAAGATTTATTTGTTTCATCCGATAAAACTTGACCATCTAATAAATTTATTATTCTATCACTATATTTATTTGCAATATCTGAGTTATGTGTAACCATAATAATTAATTTGTCTTTAGATATTTCTTTTAAAATTTCCATTACTTGAACACTAGTTTTCGAATCAAGTGCTCCAGTAGGTTCATCTGCCAAAATAATATTAGGATTATTAACAAGTGCTCTAGCTATTGCAACTCTTTGCATTTGACCACCTGATAATTGATTAGGTTTTTTATTAATTTGATCTTTTAAACCAACTTGATTAAGTACATCAATAGCTCTTTTTTTTCTTTCTTTAGACGACATACCAGTTAATGTTAAAGCAATTTCTACATTTTGCAATACTGATTGATGAGATATTAAATTATAATTTTGAAAAACAAAACCTATTTGACTATTACGATAAGCGTCTCTATCTTTTTCTTTATAATCTTTAGTAGAAACTCCATTTATCATTAAATCTCCACTATCATATTTATCAAGACCACCTATTACATTTAATAATGTGGTTTTACCACATCCTGACGGTCCTAAAATTGATACAAAACCGTTTTCATCAAAGTCTAAGGAAACACCTCTGAGAGCTTCTACTTTAGTTGTACCCATATCATAAGTCTTTTTAATATTAATTAACTTTAATTTTTTCATATTACTCATCTCCTTCTAGATTTTTATTTATTTTATTTAGTACTTTAAAAAACATATCAAACTCTTCTTCGGAAATATCTTTTTTAATTATTTTATCCATACTATCAATTACACCATAAAACTTTTTGCTAATTTCAATTGTTTTATCGGTTAGAACTATTTTTTTAAGTCTAGCGTCATCTTTGACTGATTCTCTAGTTATGTAACCTTTTGATTCGATACTTTTAATAATATTTGTTACTGTAGATCTTCTAATGTCAAACTCTGCTTCAATATCTCTTTGAAATATATCTCTGTCTTGATTTTCTACAAGATAACCTAAAATCATCCCTTGTGTATTAGTTAAATCATTGTCATGTAGTTTATCAGCACGATTATTAGCATATCTTTTAATAGTATTAAAAATTTTTCGCATTTCATACATTAGATTAATTTCGTTTTTCATAAACACCTCTTTTATATATTGTTAGATTGCTAACAACTTATGTTTTTATTATAAATTTTTAAACATCATAAGTCAAGATAAATTAAAACTGTTATATGACACCAACGGTGTCTTAACAAAACTCAAATTTTTTCATAAAAAAAGATGTATTCAAACATCATTTTTATCATTTTTTATAACTTTTTCTCATTTCGTGTAAAAACTTTTTTTCACAAAACCCTTATTCCACCTAGGTTTTCTTCGAGTTTGCCTAAAACGTGTATATGGCAATTAATATATGTCTTGTTTTCGTTCATGTTTATTACCTCATTTAGCCAGCAGATTCATTATTAAATCTACTAGTATATCTTTTTCTTTTGGATTAGACTGAGCAATTAATAATGTTAATGCAACTAAAGTATTATTATCTATAATCTGTTTTTCTTTTTTATAAAGAATACCATAAAAATCTAAAAAGTATATAAATAATGTAGCAGCTATCCTTTTATTACCATCAATAAATACGTGGTTTTTAGTTATTAAATATAAGAAATTTGCCGCTTTTTCTTCTATTGTCTTATAAATATCTTGTCCGTCATATGTTTGATAAATTGTATTTATAATTGAGTCTAGACCTTTGTCACGTTCTAATGCAAATACATCACTATTGTTACCTTCTTTTAACTTTTTAATAATAAATATACTATTTTCATAAGTAATTTTATTTTCTGATACACTTCCTTTTGGTTTAGTAATTTTTTCATGATCATAATCATCTAATAAGTTAAGTGCTTTTGAATATTCATTAATTACTTTAATAATCTCTTTTGACTCTTCTTTTACTCTACTAGCTATATCAATCAATTTAACAGTCTTTTCTAAATATTCAAGCCTTTGTTTATTAATAGCATATCCTTTTAACATGTAATCTTTTAAAACACTATTAGCCCATTTTCTAAAAATTACGCCCTCTTTAGATTTAACTCTATATCCGATGCTAATAATCATGTCTAGGTTGTAATAATCAACTTGATAAGTTTTCCCATCAGAAGCAGTTGTTGCAAATTTTGCAACAACTGAATCATTTTTAAGTTCTTCTTCTTTTACGTTTTTAATATGCCTTGATATAACAGATTTATCTCTTCCAAATAATGAAGCCATTTGATCTAATGATAGCCAAACAGTTTCGTCTTTTAAATTAACTTCTAATTTAATGTTTTGGTTTTCAAATAATATAATTTCATTCTTGTTTTTCGTCATAATAGCTCCTTTTTTAGTATTTATGTAAAAACTTTTTTTGATGAAAGCCTTTAGTTATAAGGGGTTGTCATTGTCCGCACATTAACTCCTATTTCACAATTTATATTTGTTTTATTTTCCATATTACTTACCTCTTTTAGGATATATATTATATCACAAATTAAAAAGACCTATTTAATTAATAAGTATTTTTAAAGTTATTGTTTGTTCGATTATAAGTAAGCTATTATTAACAATAATTTTAAATTCGTTTTGTTATAAATTTATATTAAATTTTTTTTTATCAAATTGCTAACATAAGGAACAATTTGATATTTTGATTTAATTTCACTTAAATTAACAAACTCATAGTCTGTATGTTCATTGGGATTTAATTTGACACTAAAGTTAGAATCCTCTACCTTACATAAATAAATTAATGTCGAAAATACAAGCCCCTTACCATCATCTATATTACTTTGTTCATAGATTATTTGAGTTACCGCCACATTTAAATTTGTTTCTTCCTTTACTTCTCTTATTAATGCATTAGTCGGAAGTTCTAAGGAATCTACACTTCCACCTGGAAAATCCCAATATTCTGGAAATACATTTAATTTTTCACCATCCATTTCAGTTCTTTTAAGAATAAGTAGTTTCTCATCTTTCATAATTGCTCCATGAACAATTAATCTATGTGTACCTTTCATAATCGCCTCCTATTTATTATCTGGATTTATCAAATAGTCCACTATCACATTGTTTTTCTCAGCAAATTCGATTTCTCTTTTTGTACTTTCGCCAATATAGTTATCAACATTTACTACAAAAATAGAATTAGATAATTTTATTTTGTTCTTATGTGTTTGGTCTAAAATTTGTTTTTCTTTATCTGTAAAGCTTGTTTTTGTTTTAGATTTAAAAGCAGGAGTGAAAACTATTTTTCCTTCAAGTGTGAATTTTAGTGCGAACTCTTTCATTTTTTCCTCAAATTTCATGCTACCACAAATAGTTATTATTTCCTTATTTTTAATTGTCATATGTATGTTTTCCCTTCTAATTATCGTTAAATTCACCTAAATAGTCTTTTTATGTAAAAACATTTTTTGATAAATCCCTTTATTCATAAAGGATTGGCATTGTCCGCACATTAATTCCTATTTCACAATTTATATTTGTTCTGTTTTCCATACTTATTACCTCTATTGTATTATTTCTGATTCAAACCATCTTTCTTGAAATTCAGTTAAAGCTTCAATTTGTGATTTTGTAAAGTGTTTTTCCTCGGGAACGACTATCAATTTGTCGTCATCGTCATTAGTTCTATGTATTACAGCAATACATTTTCCTTGAAATTTTTCTATAGGTTCATAAACCCCTAAAATATACGCGTCTAGTTCTTCGCCATCACCACTAATTGTGTTTGGAATATATCCGTAGTTAAGTGTATATATAAAATTGTGCTTCGGATGTTTTGATCCCAACTTTCGATCTACAATTACCTCAACGGTCTTTGCTAAATATTTTTCATTATTCATAAATTTTTCCTCCCAATTTTATAAGATGTTACAGCAGTTTAGTTAACATTACTTAAAATTTGTAAAAACCTTTTTTGACGAAACCCTTTATTTATAAGGGATTGCCGTTGTCCGCACATTAACTCCTACTTCACAGTTTATATTTGTTTTATTTTCATTCATATTTTACCTCTTAAGTTGTTTCTATTATATCACAAAGGAAAAAGACTATATAAGTCTTAATATTATTATTTTGTATATTCAATTTTATTTAACAATAATTGAAATTGTTTAATGTCTTTACCATACTCTTTTATATCACCGAGTTCTTCAAATAAATCGTCTATATTTAGTTTTATTATATCACTAACACAATCACAAATTAGGCATGAACAAAAAGGAGCATCATATTGAACTTCAAATGCATTCTCAATTAAAGCTAAATAAATAATTGAATTTTTTCTCATTTTTTCTTTAAAATCATCAATCATTTCTTCAGAAAAATTTTTGTGAGAAGAAAAATCAATATATAAGGCATATGGTTCTTTTGCTGTTTTTAATTCTATAGTATAGTTACTTAATTCTGTTAAATTTAAAGCACTCAGTAAATTAATAGTGTTAGAAGCGTCTCCAATATATTTGTTTTTAAAACTAAATAAATATTGTACTTTTGTTTCTTGCTCTGGTGGTATTTTTTTATCATATATAGTTACGCCTAAAATTTCCACTTTCCAGCCCTTGATATAGCCACTATCAGCAATCTTATTATATTTTGTTATTGTATATATTAAAGCTTTAAACTCTGTGCTACCTCCGTCTTTTAATTTCATAGGAAATGGAATTAATAATATTATAATTAATATTATACTAGTAACAATTATGATCTTCTTTTTTTTCATAAATCTTTCCTCTTTTATTCATTTTGCTCAAAAAGTGTTAAAACTTTTTTGACAAAAGCCTTTATTTATAAGGGATTCCACGATTTCGGGCATAAATGCTAATCTCGCAATTTATATTTGTCTTGTTATTATTTATCTTTAATCACTTCTTTTTCTTTATTATTAATTGTTGTTTTCTAATAGATATTATATCATACAAAAAAGCCTTAATGTTAAGACTTTTTTATACGTTATATTATTTGATTCATTCAATGTCTATACAATATTATTTAATTTTTTTATAAGCAATTATTTTATTATTTGTCTATATACCCTATGTTTTTAATATAGTCTTCGATAATTAACCTAAAATCATAAAACTGTTTTATTTGTTATTAAACAACATATGTGCTTTTAGAATAATATCTTTTGATATTATATCTATTTTATTTAATTGATTAATATTAACTTTTCTTATTTCATAATAATTATCAGGATTGTTTCTTTCTGCTTCTTCTCCACCAAGATTAGGAATATCATCCCCTATAATTTTACAATTAAAGAAATGTGCAATTGAGTCATCACCTTCATCAGAGCCGAGGTAGTCTAAGATTTCGACATCTACAGAAAATTCTTCTTTCATTTCTCTAATCACATTTTCCTCGATGGTCTCATTTTCTTCTTTTCCTCCACCTGGTATAACAAAATATTCTTTGAAACTACCGTCTTTTTCATAGCTACCAGACTGAATGTGTGCTGTAACACTCACAGCATCACCTTTATCACAATTAGCAACTAATTTTTCAGCATTAAAGTTAAATGCTTTAAGATTAATAAAATCAGCTTCATAATTTCCGTCTTTGTTTTTAAAATGACGTTGACTGGCAATAGTGAAGAAACAAGTTCCATTTTCTGTAAATTCAGGTTTTTTTGTAAGATTACCTGAATACATACCTTTGTTAATACTCATAATATCATTCCTTTCATTAATTATTTTATATAGAATAAACACCTATTTTAAAACAATGGGATAGCATCACCTCCTTTGTGCATAAAAAAATAACAACTGTTTTAAGTTGTTATCAATTTTATAATTTATCATTTTATTTTGAAACCATTTGACTCCACATTTCACAAGATAAAATGTTACTTTAATTTATACATTTCTTTCATAATATCTTGACCATTCTTTATTTTAACAATTAAATCTGGGTATTTAATCATTATCTGTTCGATCGGAATATCACCATTGTTTAAAGCGTCTTTTAATGGTTTTTTTTCGTTATTGGAAAACACTATCATAATATAATTACTACTAATGCATCTGATATAATATTCATAATCTTTATCTTTATATATAAGTTCTGGGACTGGATCACAAGCAACGTCCCCCTCATCGACTATTACAAACTCACTATAGACAGGTTTATCAACTAAAACTGATTTACTAACTTCTTTTATTAAAAAAATAATAGATACCAGTAGTAAAACAATGGTTATTAATAAATAAGCTTTAAAAAATCTTTTTTTAGAACATTTTATCATTAAAAATATTGATAAAATTAACAAAGCTACTGGGGTTATTATATAAAGTATCATTTTATTTCACTCCTTGTTTTTTATAACAAATTACAACATTTATTTATAAACTTTATTACTTAATAAAATTATAAGAAAAGATAGAATCAAAATAAATGAATCTATCTTACTTTGCTGATTCTAGCAAGTATTTAATATCTTGTTAATCCAAAAGTAGAATTAATTTTACTAGCTACAGTATAAATCATAGTGTTTGCTATGCATTTTTTATTTGCATCAGCCATACAAGCTTTAACAACTCCAGCTGTCGTATGATTTGAAGTACTTCCTCCAAAAACGACACCTCCACTATCTCCACCGTTATTGTTTGCGTTCGTTCTTACCATACCACTAAAAGCTGTACTAGCTCCTGTTTTAGGATTAGTAAATGTCCCAGTCATATTAGTAACTTGAACTGTACCAACAGTGTAGCCAGTTGTTAAACCTCTTTTTCCAACCCATTGTCCAGAGGTTAATGTCGATACACTTGTGCTTAAAGGATATGAAAGTCCACTTTTTACTATATTATTTGTAAGTGTATTAGTTGTTTGAACCCAAGCAGCATCAATACTAGGAGAAGAACCTCCATATTGCCATCTTTTTACAGTCCCAACTCCTGATACAGTACTCCCAGTAGCACAATGTGCTGCTGTAACCATTCCCATTACGCACATATTATTTTCATTAATGTATGCTCTATAAGCCCACGAACAATTGCCCGCTAATGAATCCCCAGGATTAATAGTTTCAATATATTCTTGTCCTTCTTGAAAAGTAATCAATGGAGAATCTATTACAGTTTTTTTGAACTTTGATATTTCTTCCTTAGAATACTTTTTTAATCCTACTTCAATTGTATTATCAAAAACATTGTCAGCAATATGTGTTATATTGCCATCAGTATGGTTTTTTTCAAAATAATTATCTAATACTTTTCTAACCTTATCTAATTCGTTATATGAATATTTTACATATTCAGTTATTATGCTGTCAGATATTGAAAAAACTTTTGTGTATAAAGAATAATCTTTTGTTCCTCTTGATGGTATATTTTCTTTAACAATTTGAACAACTAAATCATTTTCAGTATTGATATAAAGTCCTCCAATAAAATCTGGATATAAAGTATTTCCATCTTTATCAGTTGAGAACAAATCTCTAATTTTATCCGCATTTTTGCTAGAACGTTCATTTCGTGTAATTATTTCTTCGTAATTAGGTCCAAACTCTTCTAACATTGCTTTTTCAATAGCTTCTTGCCATTCCGGATCATTAACATACTCAGCTTTATCATCATTTGCCCACTCTTGCCATTTTGTGGGATATTCTTTCCAATTAGTAGTGTTATAAGCAAAAGCAACTGGTGTTGATAAAGAAAATACTAATGCAATTAATAATAATTTCGTTATAATTTTTTTCATATTTTTCCCTTTCTTTAATTTTATATAGTTTTAAAGCTAATTTTAATTTTTAGGCATCTCACTCCCTTCTTTCTGTTATTTAATAATGTATTATTATAGTTATATTTTTATTCTTACAAATTGAATTATATAAACTTCACTATAATACATTATTCAAAACATTATTCTTTGCTCAAATGCAATAAGTAGAAGAATGGCATTTTCAAATATTAGTACTTGTATTTACATAGCCATTGCTTATCTGATTAATTACATTCTAGCATAATCTTTTACTAACTTCTACTAATATACTTCAATTTCCTTCAAATGTAATATTTACAACCTTAAATAAATATTTTTTTGTAAAACAACATTAAATATGCTAGAAAAAGGAAAGATTTTAACACTTTAAGGTATTATTTATACCAATTTATATGATTTATGTGTGTATATTTGGCAACAAATTAAAATATTAATTCTCAACTAAAAGATATAATAATTGAATTATTTTTATAAAAAAATCAGTTTTAAATATTTAAATCAAAATCTTTATTAAGACTATTATTTTTTTCAAAAGATAATTCGTGGACTTTACTAGCAATTAAATGATATACAATTCCGTTTTCTTCATTAAATAAATCACTATATACTTGATTCAATTTTTCAGTTGGAATATCATAGTCATAATTATTAGCAAAGTTTGTTATTTCAGCTTTAACTTCTTTTTCAAAAACTGATTCCAAATATCCCTTATTCATTAGATACCCCTTATATGTTGTTTCAATTCTTACTCTCGCAATATCAAAATATTTCTCACTAATTTCTATACCTATAAACTTACGGTTTTCACCTACATTTAAAACAGCTACTCCTGTAGTCCCACTTCCCATAAAACAGTCCAAAATAACTTCATTTTCTTTTGATGAGTTTTCTACTAAATTGGTAATAATTGATAAAGGCTTAATTGTAGGGTGATTTGGAAAATCATATATCTTTTCGATATCGATATTCTCTATTTGTTCCATTTTTACCTCCTATATTTAAAACATAAAAAATAAGATGTCTAAAACACCTTGATTTTTAATAATTTATTTTTACCTTTTTTAATTGTAAATTTGATTGTTTATACATTTTCTACTTAATTTCTATAAAACTATTTATTGTTATTTTTTTGTTGAAGTAATGTTTTTAAAATATTTTCATATTCATTTGGAAAATAGTCATCATCCAAATAAATTGTACCAGATAAACCAATAGAAAAATCACACATGTTATTAAATAAAATATTTAATATTTCCTCAATGTTATCAAATGTAATTCTATATTCTTTAGAAATTAAGGTAAGATTATAAAAATATTCTTTATCTATGTGACTATATATCTTATCTCTGCGGGTTATTAAATTATCAATAATTTTTGATTTTTCAGTTAATTCTTCTCTGAATTCATTAGTTTTCTTATATACATCAAAAGTTTTTCTGTTGTAATTTCTTCTTTGCCGGTTTCTAAGTTGATATATACAGTTTGTAGTTTCTTTTTAAACAAATTTCCGTTTTCTTCACAAATATTTAAAAATTTAGGTATTCCTTTCGAATCCTTGTGTTTATCTAGTAGAAGACATGTTTGTTGCAAACAAGAATTAATTAATGAATCAAGTATATCATCTATAAATGGTGACAAAGAATTAGATACAACCCTATATTTGTAATTTAATTCAACTATGTTTTTATGAAGGTAAAAATACCTTTTTGCATTAATAATTTTTCTCATATATATCTAATTCTTTTTGTAAATTATCTCTTGTCATTAAATGTTTTCTCCTTTAAATTAATGAATTATATTCATTTTTATAGTTTCGTGTAAAAACTTTTTTTCACAAAACCCTTTATTTATAAAGGATTGCACGATTTCTGGCATAAATGCCGATCTCGCAATTTATATTTGTTTTATTTTCATCCATGTTTATCACTCCATTTCCAATTACAAAATATTATTTAGATTTATTTATTTTTTCTTATTAATATATTTGAATACTCACTAGCCACTTTTTCAGCAGAAATATAGTTGTTTTCTAGAGCGTATTTAAGAGTCATAGTTTGATTATTTAACATAAATTTGATTAATATTTCATTATCATTTTCACTATTCAAATAATAACTATATTTATTATCTTTATATATTAATTGTTGTTTTTGATTATCATTATCTCTAAAATCCAACATATTATAAAATACATAATCTGTTTCTTCTTCAATAATTTTTCTTAAATCTGTATTGTTTGATATTGAATAATAAGAACAACCACTAATAATACTTGAAAGTATTAATCTTTTGCCATCACCCCAAACATAAACTGTATCAATCAATTTATTTTTACTATCATACATTTCAAAGTCAAAACCATGACCATCGCATAGAAAATCATCTCCATATTGTTCACTACTTGAAATAGCATTTAGTATTTCAGTTAATTTGTCTTTACCATTTATTATTCCCAACTCTTTTTGATTTGATTTAATAACTATTTTAGTAGTATTACTTATTTTATCTAATGCTTTAGATGGAATAGATTTACTATCTTTACTATTATTTTTAGCTACACATTTGTTGGCAATTGCTTTAAAATCAACATCATTTTCTTGATTATGAATATAAATGGTAATTGAAGAAATATCACTCATTTGATATATGAAAAATTTTTCATAAAAATATTTATTAAAATCTTTCATTACATCAGAATCATAAGTCCCATTTGTAGGAAAAACTATTATATACTTATTATCAGGATGATTACTAGCATATACTCCTTTAAAGTAAGAAATTTTTTCTTTATCATTATTTTTAATTTCATTTAAAGGTATTTCAATAAGATCATCATTTTCAGTTACAAGATAACCACCTAGTTCATTTTCTAAACATTGCACCAATTCCTTGTCAAGTTCTTTAGGTATTTTGTAATTCGTCTCTAAAACTTTTTTACCACAACCTGTAATTCCGATTACTGCTAACCCACATAATAAAATAGTTAATAATCTTTTTTTCATAAATTTTCTCCTTTTTTATTAGTTTTTACCATTTCGTGTAAAAACTTTTTTTTACGAAACCCTTATTCCACCTAGGGTTTCTTTGAGTTTGCCTAAAACGTGTATATGGCAATTTATATTTGTTTTATTTTCGTTCATATTTATTACCTCTTTAAGTGATTATAACACAAAAAAAGACTGTGTAGTCTTTTCTAAATTATAATCTAACTTTTTATTTTACTGTCATGATAATTAGTTTTTCAGCTCCCTTTTAGTTAATTAAATTATTTCGCACCCATTCCGCCGTCTATTCTATATGCTGTTCCCGTTATACTACTTGATTTGTCACTGGCTAAAAAATATATTAAATTTGCAACTTCTTCGTTTGTTGAATATTTTTTTAGTGGTATATTTGCAAGGAAAGCATCTTTCACGGCATTACCATTTCCAGGGTTTGCACCATCTTCAATTGATCTCATCATTCTATTATCAACCGGACCAGGGCATACCGCATTTACTCTTATACCAAAATCTGCTCCTTCAAGTGCTGCTGTTTTTGTTAATCCTAATACAGCGTGTTTTGATGCAACATAAGCTGATAAACCAGGACTACCTATAAAACCAGCTACTGAAGCAGTATTAATAATACTACCACTTTTTTGTTCCATCATTACTTTCATAACATGTTTAAGTCCATAAAAAACACCCTTGATATTTATGTTTAGAACTTTATCTAAATTTTCTTTATCAGTTTCAACTATAGAAGCTACTTTACCTTCGATTCCTGCATTATTTACAAATACATCAATTCTTCCGAATTTTTGTTTAGTTTGATCTACATAATTCTTTACTTGCTCTTCTATAGCAACGTCTGAAAGAAGTAATATACAATTATCTGGAGCTAACCCAATTTCATTTGCAATTTTAATCAATTCTTCTCTATTAACATCGACTAATGTTAATTTTGCTCCTTGTGCAGCAAACATTTTAACAGTTTCTTTTCCAATTCCACCAGATGCCCCGGTAATAATAACAACCTTATCTTTAAATTCCATTTTTTTCTCCTTTATTATATATATATAATAACAAATGTCTTTTTTATTGACAATACTTAATTAATTTATGTTAAACTAAGTTAAATAATTTTTTAATTCTAATTATTAATTGTTATTTCTTTCTTAATTTTATCAAAAAATGTAAAAACTTTTCTCGATCAAACCCTTTATTTATAAGGGATTGCACGATTTCGGACATTAATCACATTCACACAATTTATATTTGTTTTATTTTCATTCATGTTT
>CAZTRB010000013.1:0-25559 GCA_964616485.1 uncultured Muribaculaceae bacterium | reverse complement strand
AATAACGGCTCCAACGGGAGCAGCAATTAGAGACATATTATCGACGATTAAGAGAAGGTGGCCACTAGCAGAGACTATTCTTTTTCCTAGTTTAGTTCAAGGAAAAGATGCGGCACCCGATATCGTTAACAATATCGAGAAGACTAAAAAGTTTGATTTGGATGTCTTGATAGTTGGGCGCGGTGGTGGATCGATCGAGGATATGTGGTGCTTTAATGAAGAGATAGTAGCGAGAGCTATTTATAATTTAGATACTCCAGTAATATCAGCTGTTGGTCACGAAGTAGACTTCACGATCTCTGATTTCGTCGCCGATTTAAGAGCACCGACTCCAACGGGAGCTGCCGAGATGGCCGTACCGAATTTAAGTGATGTTCTCTATAACATAAATCAACTAGAGACAAGAACTATTAAGATACTAGAAAAAGAAATAAGCGTTTATAAAGAGACATTAACTAAAGTATTAAATAGTTTTGTTATAAAGAATCCAATCGTTATTTATCAAGTTAAAGAAGAAAAATTCGCTTCTAGCTTAGAAAGATTATTAAATAGTTATAAGAATCTAATAGAAAATAATAAGAGTAAATTAGAATTAATCTATGAACGTTATAAGACTAGCAATAAGAATAATCTCGTTAAAAAACAAAACAGTTTAGAAAATGCTATAGCAAAGTTAGAAGTCTTAAATCCTTTACTCACACTAAAGAGAGGCTATGCCGTGGTTAGAAGTGAAAAAAAGATTATAACTAAGATAAAAGACGTAAGATCTAAAGATAAATTGAAAATTGAACTTAGCGACGGTAATATTAATGTCGAGGTATTATAGGAGGTATATATGGCAGTAAAAAAAGAAGAACTTTCGTTTGAAGATGCTCTAAAGAACTTAGAAACAATCGTCAAGGATTTAGAGAGCGGTAATGTCGCACTAGATGATGCGATAACGAAATTCAATGAAGCGATGAAACTAGCTAAATTATGTAGTGATAAGTTAAAAAATGCCGAAGAGAGCGTTAACAAGATACTTACTGAAGACGGAAAACTAGAAGAATTTTCAGTAGAATAATAACTATATAATAATATTTATATTTAAGACTTATATTGAGAAATATAGGTCTTTTTTAAAAAAAATAGCAATTAAGGTTGACAAGTGCCAACCTAATGAGTATAATTAATTTAGCACTGTAAAAAACAGATTGCTAAAGGAGGTGTTCTAGTGTTAACGGATAGACAAAATAGACTACTAAAGTTAATCGTCGTTGAGTATATCAAATCGGCAAAACCCGTCAGTTCTAATTTGATGTGTAAGAATTTAAAGTGTTCAAGTGCAACAGTTAGAAGTGAGATGGCGGCTTTAGAAGATTATGGTTATTTAGAAAAGAGACACACTTCGAGCGGTAGAGTTCCTAGTGAAGCGGGATATAGATATTATGTCGACAACCTTATGAAATTAAAAGAAATAAGTGGCGAAGACATGTTGAAATTACAATTGATATTTAATAATACGCAACTAGAATTATCTGATTATTTAAAAAAGAGCCTAGAAATAGTCTCGGATATAACGAATTATACTTCGATAGTATTAGGTAATAAATCACATGATAACATCTTAAAAGAAGTAAACGTAATTCCACTGTCTGATTCTTCATTAACAGTAATAGTCATTACTAATACTGGTTTTGTAGAGCATAAGACGGTCAACGTACAAGGCATAAGTATCGATGAGATAAAGAGAACAGTTACTCTTATAAATAATATGATTGTCGGAACACCAATCGATGAGATATCAGCCAAGTTAGAATTTGAAGTTAAACCGATTATCGGTAACTATGTCAAAGAACACGAACGCTTATATAATGTTTTTTACAATGTGTTTACTAATTTCACAAATAAGAATATCGATATTGTCGGTAAAAGCAACATGCTTAAATTACCAGAATTTAGTAGCGTCGATAAGATTAGAAACATCATGGATAAGTTAGAGGATGAAAAATTAGAAAGTTATGTCTTAGAAGACGATGATAGCAATATAAAAGTATATATTGGACGTGAGAGTAATATAGACGAGGACGTTACTATCGTTAGAACAAAGTATAAGACGGCTAAAGAAGAGGGAACGATTGCTGTAATAGGTCCTAAGAGAATGGAATATGATCGTGTCGTTAATCTCTTAGAGTTTATTAAAGATAATATCGAAAACAGATAAAGGAGAGTAGAAATGCAAAATGAAGACATGAGAGAAAATATAAAAGAAGAGGTAAAAGAAGTACAACCGGATATTAAAATAGATGATCTTGAAATAGAAAATCAAAAGTTAAAGGAACAAATTGAAGAGTTAGAGAGTAAACTTAAGTATAACCAAGCAGATCTAGTTAACTATCGTAAGAGAAAAGATGAAGAGACGTCTAATATGCTAAAGTTTG
This sequence comes from uncultured Muribaculaceae bacterium, assembly GCA_964616485.1. GTDB lineage: Bacteria > Bacillota_I > Bacilli_A > RF39 > UBA660 > RUG13868. The sequence continues at coordinate 23,139 of CAZTRB010000013.1, read as the reverse complement.
CTAATCAAGACTTGATAATGGAAATTATTCCTATAGCAGATAACTTTGAAAGAGCTATCGCCTTGGATGATAACAATCTAGAAGATGAACTATCTAAATTCTTAGCGGGATTTAAGATTCTCTATTCACACTTAGTCGAACTTTTAAAGAAGTTTGGCGTCGAAGAAATCGAGACTGTTGGAAAAGAGTTTGATCCCAATGTTCACGAAGCATTGATGGTTTCAAATGAATCTACTAAAGCGGAAGATATCGTCTTAGAGTGTTTATTGAAAGGTTATAAATTAAAAGGAAGAGTAATACGACCTGCAAAGGTTATCGTAAATAAATTAAATTAAGGAGGAAAGAAAAATGAGTAAAATAATAGGTATCGACTTAGGTACGACAAATAGTTGTGTTTCAGTATTAGAAGGTGGAGAAGCACATATTATTCCAAACCCAGAGGGAGGAAGAACATCACCTTCAGTAGTTTCTTTTAAGAAAGGTGAAAAGATTGTTGGAGACGCGGCAAAGCGTCAAGCTATAACCAATCCGAATACGGTTTCATCTATCAAGAGATTAATGGGGACTAGTAAAAAGGTAGAACTGGACGGGAAGAAATATAGTCCGGAAGAGATTTCAGCAATGGTCTTAGGTTATATGAAAGATTATGCTGAGAGTTATTTAGGGAGCAAAGTAGACAAGGCTGTTATTACAGTTCCGGCATACTTTAATGACTCGCAACGTCAAGCTACTAAAAATGCTGGTAAGATAGCAGGACTTGAAGTAGAAAGAATTATAAATGAGCCTACGGCTGCAGCATTAGCATATGGTCTTGATAAACAAGATAATGCTCATACGATATTAGTCTATGACTTAGGAGGAGGAACTTTCGACGTTTCAGTAATGGAACTGGGAGACGGAGTATTCGAAGTTAAGTCAACGGCTGGAAATAACGCACTAGGTGGGGATGACTTTGATCAAAAGGTTATCGATTACTTAGTAAGTGAATTTAAGAAAGAAAATGGAGTCGACTTATCTAAAGATAAGATGGCTATGCAAAGATTAAAAGAAGTAGCAGAGAAAGCTAAGAAAGACTTAAGTGGAGTAACATCTACTCAAATATCAGCACCATTTATTTCACAAGGAGAAGATGGACCAGTTCACTTAGATATGACACTATCTAGAGCTAAATTTGAAGACTTAGTAAGAGACTTGGTCGAATCGACACTAAAGCCAGTTAGACAAGCGTTAAAAGACGCTAAAATAAAAGCTGCAGATATAGATAAAGTATTATTGGTAGGTGGATCTACTCGTATGCCACTTGTTCAAGAATTAATTAAGAAAGAACTTGGTAAAGAGCCTTCACGTGAAGTTAATCCAGATGAAGTCGTAGCTATGGGAGCTGCTATTCAAGGTGGAGTGTTAACCGGTGAAGTAAATGATATCGTCTTACTAGACGTAACACCATTATCTCTAGGGCTAGAGACACTTGGTGGAGTCATGACAATCTTAATCGATAAGAATACCACGATTCCAACTAGTAAGAAACAAATATTCTCAACAGCAGCGGATAGTCAACCAGCAGTTGATATTCATATATTACAAGGTGAAAGACCAATGGCTGCCGATAATAAGACACTTGGTAATTTCCAATTGTCTGGAATACCTGCAGCACCACGTGGAGTACCACAAATCGAAGTTACTTTCGATATCGATGCTAATGGTATCGTAAACGTTAAAGCTAAGGATTTAGGAACTAACAAAGAACAAGCGATAACGATTACGGCAAGCACTAACCTTACCGACGCTGAGATTGAGAAAATGGTTAAAGAAGCAGAAGCTAATAAAGAGGAAGACCAAAAGAGAAAAGAAGAGGCAGAACTTAAAAATAATGCCGAACAATTAGTGTTCCAAACGGAAAAGGCTCTTAAAGATCTTGGAGATAAAGTCGACGAAAAAGAAAAAGAAGAAGCGGAAGAACTAGTAAAAGAAGTTAGAGAAGCTTTAGAGAAAAACGACATCGATGTTATCAAAGAAAAGAGTGAAGAACTTCAAAAAAAAGCGATGGCTTTAGCTACTAAAGTATATGAGAACGTTCAAAAAGAACAAGCAGAAGCAAGTGATTCAACAACAGAAGATAATAAAGAAGATGAAGTAAAAGAAGCTGAATACGAAGAAAAATAATAGGAAGGAGATAAATACCTTAGAACACTAAGGTTTTTATCTTTGTAGATACATAATGAAAAAAGAAAAACTAAGAAACGAGATAAAAGAAGAACATAAGTGGGATTTAACGATACTCTTTAAAGATGAAAAAGAGTTTAATGATAGTATTAGGAAAAGTGAAAATGATTTAAAGACTTTTATAAAAAAATATAAGAGTAATATCGCTAAAGATTTATTTTCTTTTTTAGAAGACCAAGAACAATTAGAGATAAACTTTTCTAAGATAATGTTATATACTCACTTATTAATCGATACTGATACGACGAATAAAGACTCTAAAAAATTAGAGTTAAAAGCGAATAGATTAGCAGAACTTTTTCGTAAAGAGACTTCTTTTATCGAATCTGAAATATTAAAATTAGATTATAAAAAACTAATCAAAGAAGATTCTAGATTAGAGAAATATACATTTATGTTAGATAAATTATTTCGTTATAAGGATCATATTTTATCTGAAGAAGAAGAGGCTTTAATAGCAAAAGCCTCTAATGCTTTAGGTTTAGCCGATGAAGTTTTCGGAGCACTTGATAATTCTGATATAGACTTAGGTATGATTGAACTTAAAGATGGTTCTAAAGTTGAACTTACTAATAGTAACTATTCTTTATTTATTAAAGATAATGCTCGTGATATTAGAAAACAAGCGTTTAATAAGATGTATGATTATTTCAAAAAGCACGAGCACACGATAGCTGCATTATATTTAGGACAAATAAAAGAAAATTTCTTTTTTAGTGAAGTCCGTAGTTTTAAGGATCCTTTAGAGCAAGCTTTGTATGGGAATAATATTCCTAAAAAAGTATATACTAATCTGATCGATTCGGTTAAAGAGAATTTAAAACCACTACAAGAATATTTAAAAATAAAGAAAAAATTATTAAAATTAGATGAGATGCATATGTATGATATATATGTTAATCCAGAAGATAAAACTAAAAGTAAATATTCTTATGATGAAGCTAAAGAAATAGTACTTGAGGCTTTAAAACCTTTAGGAGAAGACTATCAAAACGTATTAAAAGAAGCTTTTAATAATAAATGGATCGACGTTTATCCAAGTAAAGGGAAGAGAAGCGGAGCATATGCCAATGGTACATATGGTTATCAAGAACACATCTTACTTAATTATAATGATTCAATCAATGATGTGAGTACCCTTGCTCATGAATTAGGGCATGCTATTCATTCTAAGTATGCTAATAGTAATCAGAGTTATACATATCACTGGTATACTATCTTTTTAGCAGAGATTGCTTCGACAGTCAACGAAGTATTATTAAGTGACTATTTAATAAAAAATGCTAAAGATAATGAGGAAAAGAAGACGTTTTTATTCGACTTCTTAGAAAAGAATAGGGCCACTTTATATCGTCAAACGATGTTCGCAGAATTCGAGTATCTAATGCATAATAAATACAAAGATAACGTTCCGATTACTTTAGATGAATTATGCAATACTTATTATGACTTAAACAAGATTTATTTTGGTAAAGATATCGAAGTAGATGACACTATTAAATATGAATGGATGAGAATACCACACTTTTATAGTTCTTTTTATGTATATCAGTATGCAACGGGGATATCTGCAGCATTTGCTATTGCCTATGATATTTTAAATGGTAAAGAGAATGCTAAAGAGAAATATCTTGATTTTTTAAAGAGTGGAGGAAGTAAATTTCCATTAGATACACTAAAAGAAGTCGGTGTTGATATGACTAAAAGAGAACCGATTGAAAAAGCGACAAAGATTTTTAATGATAGAGTAGAACAATTAAAAGAACTGTTAAAAGATAAAGAATAAAGGAGGCATATATGTCAAAGAAAGATTATTATGAGGTGCTAGGAGTATCTAAAACAGCAACGGATGCCGAGATTAAGAGTGCTTTTAGAAAATTAGCAAAGAAATATCATCCCGATGTTTCAAAAGAAGCTGATGCAGAAGCTAAGTTTAAAGAAGCACAAGAAGCATATGCGATATTGTCAGATGCCTCGAAGAGAAATCAATATGATCAAAGAGGACATGCGGCTTTTGATGGTGCTAGTGGATTTGGAGCTGGTGGTTTCGATGCTTCAGGATTCGACTTTAGCGATATATTCGGTGATATTTTCGGAGGTTTTGGAGGTTTTGGAAGTTCTTCTCATTCAACTACTAGAAGTAGAGAAGGTAATGACCGTTTAATGAGAATGAACTTGACTTTCGAAGAAGCCGTCTTTGGTACTAGTAAAGATATAAAGCTAGATGTTCATGAGAAGTGTGATGAGTGTAAAGGTAAAGGTGGACACGACGAAGAGACTTGTTCTATGTGTCATGGAAGTGGCCGTGTAACGACAGAACAAAGAACTCTTTTTGGTACATTTGCTACGCAAGCGACTTGTGTTAAGTGTAATGGTAAAGGAAAAACTTACAAGAAAACATGTTCTAAATGTCATGGTTCTGGAAACACCTCATCTAATAAGACGATTAAAGTAAATATTCCTGCCGGTGTAGATACTGGAAATCGTCTACGTATGTCTGGTAAAGGAGATCCGGGAATAAATGGAGGGGCACCAGGTGATTTATATTTAGAGTTTATCGTTAATAAACACAAACTTTATGAAAGAGATGAGGACGATTTATACTTAAAAGTTCCATTGACGATAACGGAAGCTGCTCTTGGATGTAAAAAAGAGATACCAACGATTCATGGTAACATAAAAGTAGCTATCGATGCGGGAAGTAACAGCGGTGAAAAACAACGAGTACGTGGTAAAGGGATACATAATGAGACTACTGGAAATAAAGGAGACTTATATATTATCTTAGATGTTAGAGTACCGAAAAAACTATCTAAGTCTCAAAAGAAACTGTTTGATGAATTAAATGATAGTAACTTAGACGATGAAAACGTAACATCATTTAAAAAATATGTAAGTAGTAATTAAAGGATTATTTAAATCCTTTTTTTGTGTTATAATTATAATAGAAGTTTGTTGGAGGACCCATGAATAAAAAAAGTTTACTTTTAATTTTATTCTTAATAATTAGCATTATAATTTCTATCTATGTCTCTTCAGAATATTTATCTAATAAGAAAAGACTGTTAAGTATTGATATAGTCTCTTTAGAAGTAAAAGAAGATTCGATTACTCCTAAAAGTGCTACCTTTACTTTAAAGAGTCATAAAAAAGACGCTCCTTCTTATACTTATGGAGAAGACTTCATTCTTGAAAAGAAAGAGAAAGATAACTGGGAATCGATTGTTCCTATAGTCGAAGATTATGGTTTTTCAGCTATCGGTTTTACATTGTTTCCTGGAGATGAAAGAGATATAGAAGTAGTTTGGGAATGGGTTTATGGTGATTTACCTAAAGGAGAATACCGTATAAAGAAAAATATATATCCCAATTTAGAAGAGTATGATTTTAAAGAATATTATATAGCTGCAGAGTTTAATATTGATTGATAGTAAAGTTGGTGAATTATGAAAAAAATAAATATTTTAGTATTATTATTTAGTATAGTTATCTTAGCGACAGGGTTTTATTTTTTTAATGAAGAAAGTAATAAGACTTATAATTATAAAAGAGAAGAAATAAAGAAAATAGAAGAAGAAGCTTTCGTTGTTCCTGTTAAGAGTAGTAACTTGTATAAGATAGCAGATAAGGAGATTACGGAAGAAGGGACAGTAACGGAAGGAATAATCTTAAAAGTAGAGAGTCAAGTAGATAATTATTTAAAGATTAAAGATCTAGATTTATATATCGACGTGAATAATATCGAAGAGATTGTAGAAAAAGAAAATAAAAGATATAAGAGCTATGTTCCCTTAAATATCGAAGTAGAAACCAAAGATAAGACTACTATTTATAAGAGTAAAGATAAGAGTATTACTTATAATAATAGTGATTCTTTTAAGGTAATATATTTTTCTAATAATAAATATTATATCGAATTTAACGATAGTTTACATTATTTATTAAAAGATGATATAAAGATTGTAAAAGAAGCCTCTATTACTTCTAAAGTAGCTACTAAAGTACCAGTTTTAAATTATCATTTCTTTTATGATAAAAAGACAGAACAATGTAACGAGATAATCTGTTTAGAGAAGAGCATCTTTGAAGATCATTTAAAATATCTAAAAGATAATAATTATATGACTGTTACGGTAGACGAGCTTAATCTATGGCTAGATAATTCTTTGGAATTACCAGAGAAGTCTATTTTAATAACCGTCGATGATGGTGCATTAGGTACCGATACTCATTTAATTGAACTACTAGAAAAATATGATTTACAAGCTACTTTATTCTTGATCACCGCTTGGTGGCCAAAAGAGAATTACTATTCTCCTAATTTAGATATTCAATCTCACGGTTACGATATACATACTTATTGTGGTCCGAACAAAGGAAAAGCACTGTGTTTAACTGAAGAACAGCTATATGAAGACTTAAAGAAATCAACAGAATTGGTATATAATAATACTTCATTTTGTTACCCGTTTTATCAATATAATAGTAACGTTCTAGCAGCTTTAAAAAGATTAGATTTTAAATTAGGATTTGTCGGTGGTGGAAGAGCGGTTACGAAGGGAGCAAATAAGTTGTTGTTACCGAGATATGTAATTTATAATACAACTAATTTAAACTCTTTAAAGAATATGTTAAAATAGATGAATCATTAAGATTCATCTATTATTTTTTTTATGTTTTCTTTTATCTCTTTTATTTTCATTTCATATTGAGAGGTATTTGCAGGGATATAATAATCCTTGTTTTTTAAGTTATTTGGTAAATAAGTTTGTTTTACTATGTGGTTAGGATAATCATGAGGGAATAAATAGCCATTAGCTGTAGCATTGATGTGCGTCGGTACTTTATCACAACGACCGCTTCTAACGTCTTCTAGAGCTCTAGCAATCGCTAAATTAGCCGAATTTGATTTGGGTGAAAGAGCCATTTCAATTACTATTTCACCGAGAGGAATAACTGCTTCTGGCAAGCCGATTAATTCACAGATATCGATAACACTATTTAATTTAACTCCAATTAAAGAATTAGCAAGTCCGATGTCTTCATAAGCAATGACTCCCAGTCTTCGATAGATGCTATCTAAATCACCAGCTTCTAAGAGTCTTGCTAAGTAGTGAAGCGAGGCGTTAACATCACTTCCTCTAATTGATTTTTGCAGTGCACTTAAAATATCGTAGTGACCATCTCCACCTTCATCATGAAAGAAAGCCGGCTTATTATTTATCTTTTTCAAAACTTCTAAATCAATCTTTTTATCAGTAGTCGAATAAAAGGCCGTTTCTAATAAATTATATGCATATCTTAAATCATTACCAGAAATCTCAGCGATATATTTTATAGCTTTTTTATCGATCTTTATACCAGTTAAATCTTCATGTTTAATGGCTTTATTTATTCCTATCATAATATCTTCTTCAGTTAATGGTAAAAGTTCAAATAATTGACATCGACTCCTTATAGCAGGATTTATCTTATGAAAAGGATTGCTAGTCGTAAGACCTATTAAAGTAATTAAGCCACTCTCTAATTGTGGTAATAAGATATCTTGTTTATCTTTATTTAAACGATGAATTTCATCGATTATAACGATCATGCCATCGAATAATTTAGCTTCTTCGATAACGGCATCTATATCTTGTTTATTGTTAATAGTCGCATTTAAAGAACGATAACGCATTCCTAAATCATTCGTTATCGCGTTGGCGATAGAAGTCTTACCAATTCCAGGTCTTCCATAAAGAATCATCGAAGGAAGATGTTTATTTTTTATTAGATTTCTTAATATTTTTCCCTCACCTAAAAGATGTTTTTGACCTATGACATCATCGATCGTATTAGGTATTAATTTTATAGCTAAAGGTTTCTTCATAAAACCACCTCACTTTAATTATACCAAACATTTGTTTATAGTTCTATATTTATTGATTATGTTATATAATATAAGTGGTGATTATTATGAAAGAAGATTTAGAAGATTATATAAATTATTTAATGTTTGAAAAGAGAATGGCTAAAAACACTTACACTTCTTATGAAAGAGATCTTTTAAAGTATGTTGAATATATTGAAAAAAAGACTTCTAAAATAAATGATATTACTAAAAAAGATATTGAGAGCTATTTAGAATATATGAATAAAGAAGATTTAAAACCAGTTACAATAGCTAGAAATTTAACGGCTATTAAAAATTTTCATAAGTATCTATTATTATCTAATAAGATCGATAATAATGTAGCAGAATTGATAAAAAGACCTAAACTAGCAAAGACTCTACCAGAAGTTTTAACTGTCGAAGAAGTTAATTTATTATTAGATATTAATTTAGTTACTAAGTTTGACTATCGTAATAAAGCTATGTTAGAATTACTTTATGGAACAGGGCTTAGAATAACCGAATTACTTAATTTGAAACTGACGGATGTCGTCTTCGATGAATGTATAGTTAGGTGTTTTGGAAAAGGTAGTAAAGAAAGAATGGTTCCGATTGGTGAATATGTCTTAAAAGCACTTTATGAATACCTACCTCATCGTTTAGAATTACTAAAAGGGAAGACTAATGATTATTTATTTATTAATAATAGAGGCGACAGATTAGGTAGAATTAGTTTTTTTAAAATCTTAAAAAAGATGCTAAAAGATAAAGGCATAAATAAAGATGTTTCACCACATAGCTTAAGACACAGCTTTGCTACTCATTTACTGGAGTACGGTGCTGATTTAAAGGTAATTCAAGAGTTTTTAGGTCATAGTGATATTGCTACTACGAGAATATACACGCATATATCGAATAAAAAGGTGAGAGAAGACTATCAGAGTTTTCATCCTAGAAGTAAAAAATAGAGGTAATTATATGAAATTTAAAAGAATATTTTTATTAGTGTTAGATTCACTCGGAGTAGGTGAGGCGTTAGATGCTAATAATTATAATGATCTCGGTGCCAATACATTAAAACATGTAATGGAAAAAGGAGATTTATTTATTCCTAACTTAATTAAGTTAGGATTTGTCGATACGCTTAATATGAATGATAATGATGATGTCGATGCCTATTATACGATAGCTAGACCTACTAATGCGGGAAAAGATAGTTTATCGTCTCATTATGAATTAGTTGGTATTAAGAGTACTACTCCTTTTAATACTTTTGCTGATAAGGCTTTTCCAAGAGAACTTTTAGAGAAAATTGAAGAAGTAACGGGTAAGAGAGTCATAGGAAATAAAGTAGTAAATGGTGATGAGATAATAAATGAATTAGGCGAAAGACACCTTTCATATGGTAGTTTAATCGTTTATACTTCGGCTGATTCTACGCTTCAAGTAGCGGCTCATGAAGACGTAATACCAGTGCATAAATTATATACTTATTGTCAAAAGATAAGAAAAATTACTTTAGGAGATGAATGGAAAATCGCTAGAGTAATAGCGAGACCGTTTAATGGGAAACCAGGCAAGTTTAAGTTTACATCAGAGAGAGTAGACTATGCCGTTAAACCTCCTAGTAGAAGCGTCTTAGACAGTTTAAAAGACAAAGACTATAGTGTTATTGCCATTGGAAAGATAAATGATATATTCGATGGTGAAGGAATAACTAAAATAGTTAAATCTTCCTTTAATAACATGGATACGATAAATAAATTGACTGATATTATGAGTAAGAATTTTGAGGGGCTTTGTATTGCTAACCTAAGTGATTTTGACTCTTTATACGGACATTTAAGAGATGCTGAAGGTTATGGTAGAGCGGTCGAAGAACTCGATGTTGAAATACCGTTAATCTTAAATAAATTAGAAAATGATGACTTACTTATAATAACGGCTGATCATGGAAATGACCCAACCTTTCCAGGTAGTGCTCATACTAGAGAAAATGTCCCCGTAATCGTCTTTTCAAGAAAGTTTAAAAACCCTTCAAAGTTACCTATTTTAAATAGTATGGCCGATATTGGAGCTACAATAGCCGATAACTTTGAAGTAGAACAACCAGTTATAGGTACTAGTTTTTTAGATAAATTACAATAATATAAAGTAGAGTAGGGGTAGTATGGAATACTTAAACATAGCTTTATTAATAATAAACTTTTTATTATTTATCATTAATTTATTCATAATTATTAAATTTTGTCTTGATAATAAAAAGATAATTTCTATAAATAATAAAGAAAAAGATTATATAGAAAAAATAAATTATTACAAAAAAATAAATATTAAAGATACATTTAATATTTTAATCGTTTTTTTATTATATTTGGTTTTAATAGCGATGGATGTTGTATATATAAATATTATCTTTATAGTAATAGGTATGTTTTTAATTATAAATACTAATACTAAGATAAATAAATTTAAAATATTAAGTGATAAACTATATAAGAATATATCTATTTTAAAGAGAAAGCCAGGTATAGCTTATTACTTTGATTTTCATAAAGATATATTAAATACTAAAAATATGTTTATCTTAGGTATAATTTTGATTTTAACTACACTTACCTCTTATTTATTCAGTAGGGGATTAAATAGTATGTTTGCTCTTAATTTGTTCTTAGCTTATATCTATGTGTTGTTAAAAGACAAGAAGACATTAATAGAAGCATGCTCTTCTTCTTTTATAGAATTATTAGACAAGAAACAATATACTAAATTAAATAAAATTACGAGTAGAAATATAATTGTTAAGAGTGTATTTGAATTTAAATATTACCATATAGTAGTAGATAATAAGTGTCTGAGTCCATTATTAATATATGATCCGGAGATGTACTTAGAGGATATAGAAGTATATATTAATAGAGAGGATGGTAAAGGCATAATATTAATCTCTAAATTATATGAATAAGTATAAAGCAACATAACTTAAATTATCGGAAGTTAATTATATATAAAAAGAAACCTATTAAATAGGTTTTTCTTTTAGAATTTTCTCGATTGAATCTCTGCTATCTTCTCTAATACTTCTTTAGCATTATCTTCATTAATCTCAGTATAACCAAGTTCACGTAATGCTTGTACTTTAGCAGTATTTAATTCTTGTGTACGACTTAATTTTTCTTCATTCTTATGTTCAATATCTTTAACGAATCTCTTATGAGACTCCGCTAATTTAACTTTGTTAGCAGTACCACTATTATATAATGTTAGCGCTGAGAATAAGATACTTTCAAAGACGAATTGTTGATCTTTATTGAAAGCGAACTCTAAAGGATCAGTAAAACTCATAGCTTTAGACATGTATGCTAAAATATACTTTAATTCACGTGAAGTCTCCATCGATTGCAAATAGTGATATAAGTATGTAAGGATATTAAATCCTTCCTTAGTCTTATCATCCGTAAGTCTTTCTTTTAAGATATTAATAATATCCGTCAATAGTTCTTGTTCTTTCTTATTAAATCCTTTAAGGTCGTTTAAAACTTCTTTTTCTAAAGAATCTTTAACTCCTTCATTTAATCTTTCTTCGACTTCTGAGATATAACTAGTATCGATAAGAATATTTTCTAATTCCTCTTCATCTCTAATATTTAGAAGTCCCGTTAATCTAGTTGCTTTTTCTTTTGGCCAATCTTTTAAACTAGGTAGCGACAAATAATTATATAACATTTGTCTAGAAACTCCAACGTATTTAGCAAGTCTTACCTTAGAGATACCTAGCTCATTTAATATATCATTTAATTTATTCAAGACTATCCTCTCCTATCTCCATAATTAAATTTTAGACTAAATACTTTACATTGTCAAGTGTAAAGTATTTAACAACAAATAACTATCGCTTTATAATAAATACCAAAGCTTTTTCCCGTCTTTATGAACTTCCTTTATTATCGATCCACCAATACACATATCATCTAAATAAAAGACACATGCTTGTCCTGGTGTAACTGCTTTAATATCGTTATAAGTAATGGTTATAGTGTTGTCATCATTATAGGTAAGATTAACATCATGATACTCGGCTCTGTATCTAAATTTTGCTTGGCACTTAGTAGGCCTTAAATCACAGTTAAAGTTAACGTCACTGACGATACAACCATTAGATAGTAAATACTTTGTATTAGTACTTAAAGAGACGTATAAGACGTTAGTATCGATATTTTTACCAATGACGAATAAACGATCTTTATTTCCACCGATATTAAGTCCTTTTCTTTGACCAACCGTATAATACATTAGCCCTAAATGTTCTCCAACTTTTTCATTAGTATCAACATTTATAATATCGCCTTTTTTATTAGGTAGATAATTTTCTAGAAACTTTTTAAAATTTCTTTCTCCGATAAAACAAATACCAGTAGAGTCTTTCTTCTTTGCAGTAACTAAATCGTATTTTTCTGCTATCTCTCTTACTCTACTCTTCTCTATGTCTCCTAATGGGAATAATACGTCTTTTAATTGTTCTTTAGTAAGTTGAGATAAGAAATAAGTTTGGTCTTTACTATGATCAAGTGCCTTATATAGTTGACCATCTTTTATCTTAGCATAATGACCGGTCGCTATATAATCGGCACCCAATCTTTTTGCCTCTTTAATAAAGACATCGAATTTAATATATTTATTACACATAATATCGGGATTAGGAGTTCTTCCTTTTTTTAATTCTTCTAAAAAATATTGAAAGACATTATCCCAATATTCTTTTACGAAATCGATGCGATGAAGTGGTATTTCTAATTTTTTACAAACTTCTAAAGCGTCGTTATAATCCTGTTCTTGAGGACATATTGGCTGGCTTAAATCAGGATTTCCTAATATATCATTATTGATAGAAGAATCCCAATTACGCATAAATAAACCTTCTACTTCATAGCCTTGTTCTTTAAGTAATATAGCGGCTACAGAAGAGTCTACTCCCCCACTCATACCGATAATAACTTTCATAATAATCACCATCTCAATTATACACTAAAACGTTTTTAATTCAAAATATATTTACTTTTAAGACTATTTTATATATAATGTATTAGAGGTGAGTTTCTTGAGTAAAAAAACAACCAAAATAGTAGCAATAGTCGCTCTATTAATAATGGTATTTAGTTTTGTAGCTGGTCTAATATTTATGTAAAAAGAGTTTATAAATTATAAACTCTTTTTTATTATATATTTTGAATGTCTCTTTGTTTTGTTTTTTGAATTGCAAGAGGTCGATGGTCATCGAATTCTCTAGCTTTTTCTAGAACATTTTCTCCAATTGCTCCAAAAGCAAGTGGATTAGTAGCTTGTCTTACAATTGTTCCTTTAGGAAAAGCACCAACCCAAGTTCTACACGAACTACCAATCTCGTAATCATATGGACTAGGAGTAGTAATTAAAGATTTTGGTTCATCATCGACGATTGTTATTAAATTAACTTTTCCATTACTTGGACTTTCTGCATCGATTATTGAAAACTTATTAAAATTTAATAGTTCTTTAGAATTTCCTTTTTCTTCTCCGTAACAAGTCGGATCTACATTTAAAGAAGAAATACCAAAGATTCTCTTTTCTCCTTTTCTAGTATATCCAGTCTTTGAATAACTTAATGTTAGGACAGTTTGAGTCTCTTTGTCTAATAAAGCTTCTACAAAAACTATATGACTTAAGTTTGGATCATCACTTTTAAACACATTTAAATCGTGCTCAAAATTAAAAAACTTATCTCTAACATAGTCATAAGCAACGGCTTTTAGTACAGTTAGCCCCTCATGATATAATGCATAATCTATTTTTTGAACCTCTTCTTGTTCAAATTGATAGTTTTGTAATACTGACATAATATAATTCCCCCTTTTTAAGAAACCTTGTAAATAATACCATAAAATCAAGGGAATTACAAGTGTTTTTTTAAAAAAAGTATTTAATCAAAAAAAAGCATACTAGCTTTTTTAATCTTCACGCAATAATTTTTTTAAATATGCTGCTTTTTCTACATGAATCGCTTCGCAAGCAGTGACTGACTCGTTTTTAATTGGAGCACCATCTGGTTTACAAATAGTCGCTTCTCCTGGAACTAAACCGTTAAATGATTCAGTATATGGATAAGCGATAAAACCATGTAGTTGTTCATCTTTTATAACTGCTAACAAAGATTGATCACTTTTTGTTTCGGTAGCATCTACTACTTGAAACGTGTGTCTTTCTCTATATAAACCATCACCATCATCGTAATCTAACATTCCATTAATGAAAGCATTTCCGTTTGCCTCTTGAACTTTAAGTCTCGCGGTATAAATCGTGTTTTTAGATTCCTCATCGATTATTGCAGCTAGAGAAAAGCTTCCATCTTCTTCTTTTCTAGCCTCAATTTGTTTGTTTCCTTTACCTTCTTTAAGTTGTTCTGGACTTTTATCGGCAATTTTATCTAGTACTTCTACACCAACCAATGCAGAAAAGACATTAATGATACTTGCTAATTCTTCTTCTGAAACATTGTTATGATATAATTTTTCACTTTCCATTTAATACCTCTTTCTCTTTGTTTATCAAATAATAAATTATATATATTAATAAACGTTTATGACTTACTATTTTAACAGTTTTTTAAATGTTTTTCAACTCTTTTTTATTTTTTTACCAACTAGAGTTTTATCGTTTCTCTTTATAATTTTAACTTTATAAATTTCTCCTTTGGTTAATATTTCATCTGTTTTTATTTCAAGATAATTAGAACTATGACCGTAAGACTTACCATCTTTCATTCTCTCGATTAAAACTTCTAGTTCTTCTTCTATAAATCTATCAAGGTATTGTTCTTCTAACTTGCTTGATAATTCTAAAAGTGTCTTGGTGCTTTTCTTTTTAAAAGCCTCTTCTACTTGAACAAGTCTTGAAGAAGGAGTATCTTTTCTAATCGAGTATGGAAAGACATGAAGTTTAGAAAAGTTTAGTTTTTTAATGTTTTCAATTGTCTCTTTAAGTGTCTCTTCATCTTCTCCAGGGTGTCCGGTAATAATATCTGTCGTAATGGAGATGTTTGGTCTAATCGTTCTTATCTTATTAATTATTTCTGTAAATTCATCGATATTATATTTTCTATTCATTAACTTTAAAACTTTATTGGAACCTGCTTGTATCGGTATATGAAGATGATCTGCTATTATTTCGTTATCTCTGATGATATCCAATACTTCATCAGTTAACTCTGTAATCTCGATAGAAGAGATTCTAAGTCTTTTTAATTTATCTACTTTTACTACTTCTCTTAATAGATTAGCAAAATTGGTATTTAAATCCACTCCATAGTTACCAGTATGAATACCAGTTAAAACTATTTCTTTATAGTTATTATTAACTAAATCATTAATCTCACTAATAGCCTTATTTAAATCTTTACTTCGACATTTTCCTCTTACTTTTGGAATAATACAATAACTACAAAAGTTTTCACAACCATCTTGGACTTTAACAAAGGCCCTAGTTCGATTATTATAATGATCTAAGTACATGTCTTCAAACTCATTACCTACTTGAATGCTAGTCTTATCAATCTTACTTTTACTAAATAAATACTCGTTTAGATATTCGATAATCTTTCCTTTATTCTCGTTTCCAACGGCAATATCAATTTCTTTGATATCTTCTAAGATAGCCTCTTTATTCGCTTCAACAAAACATCCGATAGCTATAAGACAAGAATTTGGATTTCTCTTTTTGGCTTGTCTCATGACTTTCCTACTCTTAACATCACTATTATTAGTAACTGTACAGGTATTAATTATATATATATCACAAACATCATTAAAACTAATGACATCAAAACCATTTGCCGTCATCAAATTAGCTATGTATTCACTCTCATAAGTATTAACTTTACAACCTAAAGTATATATTCCTACCCTCATATTTACTAAAAGAAAAGAACTATGGTAAGTTCTTTCTTAACTCCTTTAATGTTTTTAAAAACTCATTTGTCTTTTTAATCTCTTCGTTTAATTTTTCTAAGTCTGCCGTATTATCTAAAACCATGTCATTCGGATTATCTACTCCGTATACTGGAGATATGACCGGTGAATTTTGAAACTTTTTATTTGTATCGCTTTCTTCTTGTTTAGGGATACTATTAAAATCAACTAATTGAACTTCATTTAAAGTATTCATCTCTTCGTATAGTTTTTCTAACTCTTTAATACTTATAATAGCCGTTTGTTCATCAATGTATTTATCTTCAGTATTTTCTTCTGCTACTTTTTTCATTTCTTCATAACTTATAATAGCGTTCTCTTCTTCTAATTCTTCGTATAATGAAGTGTTGTTCTTTTCCACTTCTTGCACTTTTTGTATCTCTTTCTCTTTTATAAGAGTCTCATTTTCTAATGTCAGTCTTATTTTCTCTTCTTCTCTCTTAGCTAGTTCAATTTTTAGTCTTTCTAATTCCAACTTGGCTTTAGTCTTTTCAAGCTCAGAGTCTTCTTCGACATACTTTATATTATCATCTATTTTTAAATTCAATTTAGGCTCTTCTTTTTGAACGATAAGGTTTAATCTTCTTTTATTAAAGAACACTTCAATAGCTATAGAGACAGCTAAAAACAATGCAATTGCACTTAAAATAACGCATACTAATACTAAAGTATCAGAAGATATTTTATTTAGAAGCTCTAACAAGATAATCACCTCATGAATTCATATTCGATAACACTAAGAATAAAGGAAGAAGCCGTTTCACTTCTTAAAACATTATTACCTAGTGAAATAGTTAAGAAACCATTTTTAATAAGTGTCTCTTCTTCTTTTTTAGAAAATCCACCTTCTGGTCCTATTACAAATAACATTGTATCATTAATATCGATTTTTTGTAAGATGCTTTTGATCGTTTTAGATTTTTCATTGACACTACATAGATATTTCTTGTCGATTTTTAGAGAGAGTAATTCATTTAAATTACTTATCTTTTCTAGTGTAGGAATAGTTAGTCTCTTTGATTGTTCACTAGCTTCTTTAATTATCTTTTGCCATCTTTCTATCTTTTTCTCTTCTTTCTTATCGGGCTTTATAAGCGTTCTTTCAGTCGTTATTGGAATTATAGTATCAATACCTATCTCTGTAGCTTTTTGTAGAAGATAGTCCATCTTTTGTTCTTTTAAGATAGCTTGAGCTATTATAACTGTTGGCTTCTTGTTTTTAGTTACTTTTTGTTCTTTAAGTATCTCTACTATAACGTCTTTATCGATTACAATTATTTTGGTAATAAATAGTTTGTTTTGATAGACTACTTCTATTTCATCACCTATTCTCATTCTCATGACTTTTACTATATGATGACGGTCATCTAAAGAAAGATAAAAATTATTATTAATTTTTTCTTTAACAAAATATCTCTGCATCTTAACTCTCCTTTAAAAAATTATACACTTCATTTATAGTTTCATCAAAGTCATTATAATTTACATTAAACCAATTAACTTCGAACTTATTGTTAAAGAAAGTGTATTGTCTCTTTGCATAATGCCTAGAATTCTTTTTTATTAACTCTTTAGCTTCTTCTAAAGATATTTCATTATTAAAGTAACGGTATAATTCTTTATATCCGATTGCAGTATTCATGATTCGTGTATTGATTCTTTTATCATAAAAATTCTTGACTTCTTCTACCAAACCTTCTTTAAACATCTGCTCTACCCTATTATTGATTATCTTATATAATTCTTCTCTAGGAGTCGTTAAACCGATAATAGTAAAGTCATAGATCGGTTTGGCATCTACTTTCTTTTCTTTAGTCTTAAGTACTCTTACTAGTCTTCTCTTATTATTAATGTCTATGTCTTTATCTAAGTTTTCTCTCCTTACTAATTCTTGTAAAGTAGTGAGATCTAGGGCATCATAGTCTTCATCGTTTTCTTCTTCTTCGAGCTCATAATCGTATAAGAGAGCTCTTATATATAAAGCTGAACCACCTACTAAGATGACTATTTTATTAGATTCTAAGATTTCTCTTATCTTCTTTCTAGCATCTCTTTGATAGTCATATATCGAATAATTATCAGTAACTTCTAAAAAATCTATTAAGTGATGAGGAATACTAATTTCTTTTAAATTAATCTTTGCTGTACCGATATTTAGCCCTTTATATACTTGAATAGCGTCGGCATTTATAATCTCAGCATCTAATAATTCGGCTAATTTTACACTTAAAAGACTCTTTCCTACTCCAGTTGGTCCGGCAATTACGATTATCTCTTTCATAGTCCCTCCATATCGCTTTTATTTTAACAAAAATCTAGATTAAAGTAAATAAAAAAGCCCGAAGGCTAATTCATTACTCGTTTAAATAATTTTTCTAATTCGTAAGTAGAAAAAGAGATGATAGTCGGTCTTCCATGTGGACAAGTAAAAGGGTTCTTAGTATTTCTTAAGCGTTCTAGTAAATCTTCCATATCGGTAAGAGTTATCCTGTCATTGGCTTTAATACTAGCTTTACATGCTACTGTAGCTGCTATATGATCAATAAATTTACCCTTATCAAAATCTTCGCTAATTAAGATAATATCTATTATATTTCTAATAGCCTCTTCTTCTCTCGTCTCAGGTAACCAATAAGGATGAGCTCTAATAACGATCGTATTTATTCCAAACTCTTCTATTTCAAAGCCCATATCTTCTAGTTTATTAAAGTTTTCTTTTAAAGTTATATAGTCTTTATTTTGTAGTTCTATCTTAATTGGTATTAATAAGTCGATTTTTTGTTTTTTATCTTCAGTTAACTTATCTAAGTATTTTTCATAATTGATTCTCTCAGCAGCAGCATGTTGATCGATTAAATACATTCCATCTTCGTTCTCAGCGATAATATAAGTAGCGTGAACTACTCCGACGGGATACATCTTTTTAATTCTTTCAGTGGCCTCTTCTTCGGTAGTATCTTTTCTTGTTTCTTCTATAACTGGATATAATTCCTTTTCTTCTTTAACGGTATCGTAATCGAATAATAATTCTTCCGTCTGATAAGATATATCGATTACTTCTTCTTTAGGAGTAATATTGGGTATTAAGTTTATCTCACTAAGTCTTTCTCTTATCGTAGTCATTAATAAGTCTTTTAAGACGTCTATCTTTGAAAATTTAATATCCATCTTGGTCGGATGAACATTGACATCGATTAAGATAGGATCTACTTCGATATTAATAACGACGATAGGAGCTTTACTATCAGGTATAAAAGTATGATAGCTTTCTAATATTATTTTATTTATCTCAAAATTTCTTATTACTCTTCCATTTACTAAGATAACGATATTATTTTTAGAAGTCCTAGCTATCTCAGGGTAACCAATATAGCCGCTTATTTTATAATCATCAGATTCTTTTTCGATAGCGATCATCTTTTTAGCTACTTCGACTCCGTAAACATTAGCGATAACTTTTAATAGGTTATTACTTCCATCGGTATTAAGTAAAGTCTTTTCATTATTAGTTAAGAGAAATCTTACATTAGGAAAAGACAGTGCCATCTTATTTACAAAGTCAGTTATATTAGATAGTTCTATATAAGGATTTTTTAAGTATTTTAAACGAACAGGGGTGTTGTAAAACAAATTTTTAACTGTTATCTTCGTTCCTTTTTTTAAATCACTATCTTTTATAGATTTAATTTCTCCTCCATCGATGGTAATCTCTGTTCCAACTTCCCCGTTTGACGTTTTTAAAACGACATTGGAAACAGCGGCAATAGAAGGCAATGCTTCACCTCTAAAACCAAGTGTATTAACGTAAAATAAGTCTTCTAAGCTAATAAGTTTACTAGTAGCATGACGGAAAAATGCCTTTTCGGCATCTTCTCTATCCATTCCACTTCCATTGTCAGTGACGGTTATCTCTTTAATTCCACTGTCGATTAGATCGATTTTGACTTCAGTACTATTAGCATCTAGTGCGTTTTCTGTCAGTTCTTTAACGATATTCATCGTCTTTTCGACTACTTCTCCAGCCGAAATCTTATTCGCTAAATCTTCTGACATTACTCGTATCTTAGACACGTATTTTAAACCTCGTAAAATTCTTTATAAACGGGGTCAACTTCGTATTTATATTCGTTATCATTAATTATATTTTTGACTACTACTAGGTATTTACCATCATCTGTAACATATACTTCAAACTCAAAATTATCACTATTAAGTCCAGTCTTTACTAACTCGATAGCGTCTTCTTTTGAAAAGTTATAGACATCGATGATATCTTGCTCTTTAAGTCGATTAGAATCTTCTTTTCTATAGTGCTCTAACTCTTCAGGTGTCTCTTCCTTTTCTTTTGGTTTACTAATATTAGTTACTAATAATACGACACTAAGAGCGACTAAAATTACTACTCCTAACCCAATAAGTATTTCTTTTTTAAATTTTTTGAACAACTTTTTTGATTTTTTCATTTTCTCACTACCCTTCTATAATAATTATACAATGATTATATTAAAAAGTAAATTTAAGAATCAACATTTTTTAAATAATCAAACAATTCTTTAGCGACTTTTTTATTTAGTACTGTTTCTAGCTCTTCAATACTAGCTTCTTTTAACTTTTTTAATGATCCCAACTTCTTTAAAAGTTCTTTTTTCGTAACCTCACCTACTCCTGGAATTGCATCTAACATACTAGACAACAGTCCTTTACTCTTACTATTTCGATGATAAGTAATTGCAAAGCGATGGACTTCTTCTTGGATCTTACCTAGGAATAAAAATAGACTACTGTGATTATTAATAGGTATTTCACTTAAATTACTATCGATTATACTATTAGTCTTATGCTTGTTATCTTTTTTTAAACCGATTACTTTTAAATTCATACCGAGTGACTCGATTACTTCTAAAGCAACATTTACTTGAGTCTTGCCCCCATCGACGATAATTAAGTCAGGTTTCTCTAAATTTTCCATCAATACTTTAAAGTATCTTCTATAAATAACTTCTCTCATAGCTTCCAAATCATCCGGTACACTAGTGCTTATCTTATATTTACGATACTCTTTCTTATTAGGTTCAAAATCATTGAAGACTACCATTGCACCAACATAGAAAGTGCCAAACAAATGTGAGTTATCGAATGCTTCTATCTTATTAATCTTATCGATATTTAGAAGTCTTTCTAACTCATTTTTAGCATCTTCTTTTATCTTATCGTCTTTCTTTAATAGTTCTTCTCTTTCTTCTAGGTTGTTTCTAGCATTAGTGTTAGCAGTCTCTAATATTTTTTTAATATTACCTTTTTGAGGAATCGCTACTTTTACTTCTAGATATTGTTCTAAAAGATCGATATCAATGTTTTTATTAACGATAATCTCTTTAGGTAAAAGATTACCCTTCTCATAATATTTTATTATGTATTCGATTATCTCCTCTTCTTTTTCATCGATTATATTTACTATCTCTTTATGATGTCCAAAAAGAATTCCCTTTCTTATAAATAAGATGAAGACGGATAAGTAATTGTTATTTTGATAATATCCGAAAACATCGAGATTATAATTTCTATTTAAATCGATCGTTTGTTTAGTTAGAGTTATATTAATATCTTCTAACATTTGTTTCAAATTTAAAGCTTTTTCATAATTCATCTCTTCGCTAGCTTTATTCATCTGTTCTTCTATTTTAGAGACGATGAAACTCTTGTTTCCGTTTAAGAAAGAGACTATTTCACTACGCATCTCATTCATCGATTTAACATCGACTATCTCTTTTCTACAATAACCTAAACATTCGCCGATGTGGTAATATAAGCAGAGATCTCTTCCCATTACTTTACATTTTCTAAGCGGATAGATACGATTTAAGATATCAACCGTTCTTCTTGCAGCCGTTACATTAGGAAAAGGCCCAAAATAAGTAGTTTTCTTCTTGTTTCTCTTAATGTTTCTTACTACTTTTAACATCGGATATTCCTCATCAGTTAATTCTATATAAGGATAACTCTTATCGTCTTTAAGTAAGATGTTGTATTTTGGAACATACTTTTTAATTAAGTTTAACTCTAATATCAAAGCTTCTAACTCATTTTTAGTAACGACATAGTCAAAGTTATATATATCATTGACTAAAAGCATCGTTTTACCTGTAAGAGACTTGGTAAAATAACTCTTAAGTCTTTTCTTTAAGTTTTTAGATTTACCTACATATATAATTAAATCATCTTTATTTTTCATTTGATATATACCGGGAAGTTCTGGTACTAAAGATAATTTATCATTTATAAATTTTCTTCTATCTGTCATTTCATCACCAATATAATTATATCATGTTTAAGTAATATATTAGTTTAATTTTAATCTTGTTTCTCTATATTTATAATTAGTCAAGATTAAGTTAATTTGGTATACTTTAAGTGGTGATATAAATGAAAGTGATATCTGAGAATATAAGTAATACTTTAACGATTGAAAAGTCAGTGTTCATTACTAACATAATTAAAGTTTGTTCTAAAGAAGAAGTGGATTTAGAATTAAAGAAGATAACTGAACAATATAAAGACGCTACTCATAATTGTTATGCTTTTATAGTAGATAATTATAAGAAGGCATCTGATGATAGAGAACCGTCTAAGACGGCAGGAATGCCTATTTTAAATGTTTTAGAAAAGAATGAGATAGATAATATCTTATGCGTAGTTACTAGATATTATGGTGGTATTAAACTAGGAAAAGGAGGGTTAATAAGGGCTTATTCTAATTCCGTGGTTGAAGCTTTAAAAAAAGTCTCTTTTAAAGAACAAATAGATGGCTATAAGCTATTAATTGAAGTATCTTATAACGAACAAAATATAATCGAGAAATATATAGATAACTATGAGAAAAGTTATGAAGATAAAGTCCTTTATACTATCTTGTGTAATGAAGAAGTAAAAGATCTCTTAGAAAGTAAATATAAAATTTTAAATAAAGAAAAAATAAAGATAGAAATTTAATTTGAACTAGTCAAGGAAAAGTAGACACAAATAAAAAGATTAGAACCCTAATTG
>CAZTRB010000012.1:0-25670 GCA_964616485.1 uncultured Muribaculaceae bacterium | reverse complement strand
AACCAAGGATATAGTAAAGAGGACGCAACACGATTGGTAGAAAATAGTATCTCAAGCGGTATAATAAAGGTTGGTTCAAACGATAGCCCAGATTCGTCATCATAGCACCTCAAAATAGTGCAGATTTTGGAGTTTCTTTAGAGACAGAAGCGTCAGTTATGTCATCGAAGAAAGGAGCTAATCAAACATTTGAATGAGCTAGACAGCAAAAAATTTCGGAAATGGTTAGAGGTGGTGTTTCAAATGAATTTTCCACTTCACAAATTATGAAAAAAGCAAAAGAAGATTATATAAATATTCAGGTTTCAAATGGTGTTTCAAGAGAAGAAGCTGCTTTAAATTATGAAGATATGATTATAAAACAAGCTCAAGATAATTCAGCTCTTGTTAATGTTGGGTTAAACACAAATGTATATTATAAACCAAATGAAAGACTGATTTTTCTTGAAGGAGGTAAATAATGCAAAATGAAAAACAATTAGTATTGTTCTTTGAAAAAAACACTAGTTTTGATCATATGGAACTCGCTAAGGAATTAAAAGGAAAGTTTAGTGATTTAGGTGAACCGACAATCTTACCACTTAATGAAGTTGATAAGAGCCAGCCGCTAATTATTTTTAATCAAAAAGTGATTAACGTTACCATGAATTATAATGACATTTCGTTTATCTATTATGAGAAAGATAAAGAAAAGTATTCTGAAATAGCAAGGAAAGTCTTAGAATATCTTATAGACTCTAGTTATCGCTTTGTTAGGATGGGGTATGTATCTACTTATTTTGGAGATGAAAAAGTAATGAGAAAATTTAAGAAAACAGTATTAGCTACTAATGCAGTTAGCGACGACTTTCAACTAGCGTGGTATAATAAAATTACTATTGATTCGGTATTAGTAAATGTTTGGGAAAGACATCTTACCGATTATCCTAATAAAGTAGATTTCGTTTCAATATTTGATATAAATACACCGTTTGAAGAAGAGTATAATATAAATAGCGACTTTATAGAGACTTTCTTAACAAAATGTGATAAATATATTGAAAATAAATTAGAAGAAATACTATAATATTAAATATTAACTTATGTTAATATTTTTTTTATGTTATACTTTTTTAAAGAGGTGATAATATGGATGGAAAACTTTTGCCAGCAGATGTTTATGTTGTCATAAATAAAACAATTTTGTCTGAAGGCGATAAAAAGAAAATAACGATGTTATACCAACCAATTATCGGACATACTGCTGTAAGCTTATACTTTACATTAATAGATGATCTCGAAAAAAGAGAATTGATTAGTGGAGAGTTAACACACCATCATTTAGTTACTACTATGCAATTAAAATTACACGACATAGTAATTGCTAGAGAGAAGTTAGAAGCTGTCGGATTATTAAAGACCTATTTAAAAGAAGAAAATGTTAATAACTATGTATACGTTATTTTTTCTCCACTTTCGGTAAATGATTTTTTAAATCATCCTATTTTAAGTGTCGTTTTATATAATAATTTAGGTAAAAAAGAATATGATAAAATAGTTAATTATTATAAAATTCCCAAAATTAACTTAAAAGACTATAAAGACATTACATCTAAATTTAATTCTGTTTTTTCTTCGACTAGTGGCAATATATTAATTGAAAACGATAATATTTTAAAGAAAAATGTCGGTGTTATCGAGCTCTCTGAAAAAGTAGATTTTGATCTTTTAATTTCAAGTATTCCTAAAAATTTAATATCGGATAAAAGTTTTAATGATGAAACTAGAAACTTAATTAACTCTTTGGCTTTTACTTATAATATTGATGATTTAAATATGCAAGGGTTAGTAAGAAATAGTATTAATGAAAAAGGATTAATCGATAAACAAGAGTTAACCAAAAATACTAGAAATTTTTATCAATTTGAAAACGCTGGAAAATTACCGACATTAATTTATTCAAAACAGCCAGATTATTTGAAAACACCTAGTGGTGATACTTCAAAGTGGGCAAAACAAGTTTATACATTTGAAAATGTAACGCCGAACGACTATCTAAGATCACGTTATAAAAAAGGTGAACCGACGATGAGAGAGTTACAAATAATAGAAGATTTGATGGTTAAACAAAAAATGAAACCAGGAGTAATTAATGTTCTAATATCATACGTTCTTAAAGTTAATAATGAAAAGTTTACTAAAAACTATGTTGAGGCTGTTGCTTCGCAGTGGTGTAGATTAAATATTGAAACGGTCGAAGATGCAATGATTGTTGCAGAAAAAGAACATAAGAAGATAAAAAGAATGTTTGATAAAGGGGATACAACAAAATATACGAAATCTAATAAAGAAAAAGAAGATTTACCAGATTGGTTTGATAAAGAACTTGAGAAAAAACCGATAACAGAGGAGGCTAAAAAAGAACTAGACGATTTGTTGAAGAGTTTTTCTTAGTTGACAATGACAATATATAATGCTATTATTTCTATATAAAAAGTTGTTGTTTTATAAAAACGAAGAGTAAGACCAGTAATATATATACCGTTTTTTAGAGACTTAGTGGTTGGTGAAAACTAAGAGCGTTTGTATATGAATCAACTTATGAGTGAAATAGGGAAAAAAGTATCTATTTCCGGCATAGCCGTTATTGAAATTAAGACCTTTAGGATGGCACCGTGATTTATCACTCCTAATAATGGTCTTTTTTTATATATAAGAAAGAGAGGTTTACATGTTAGATATTAAGTTTGTAAGAGAAAACAAAGAGAAAGTAAAAGAAAATATTAAAAAGAAGTTTCAAGATAACAAGCTTCCTTTAGTAGATGAAGTAGTGGATTTAGATTCTCAAATTAGAGAATTAAAGTTAACAGGTGATAGCTTAAGAAAAGAAAGAAACAATTTAAGTTCTAGTGTTGGCTCTTTGATGCGTGAAAAAAAGTTAAGTGAAGTTAATCAATTAAAAGAGAAGGTTAAAGAAATCAATTCAACATTAGTCGATATAGAAGAAAAGGAAACGACTTTAAATAATTTGTTAAAAGAGAAAATGATGGTTATTCCTCAAATGATAGCCGATGATGTTCCACTTGGTAAAGATGATTCAGAAAACGTTGAAGTAGAGAGATTTGGAGAACCTGTTGTTCCTAGTTACGAGATACCTTATCATGCTGAAATAATCGAGTATTTTGATGGATTGGATAAAGAAGCTTCTGGAAGAACAAGTGGAAACGGATTTTATTTCTTAGAAGGAGAAGTTGCTAGGCTTCATTCAGCTATGTTGGCTTATGCTAGAGATTTTATGATAAGTAAAGGATTTACTTATTGTATTCCTCCTTTTATGATTAGAAGCGATGTAGTTACTGGGGTAATGAGTTTTACTGAAATGGAAAACATGATGTATAAGATCGAAGGAGAAGACTTATATTTAATTGGTACTAGCGAACATTCTGTTATAGGTAAATTTAAGAATCAAATTGTAAACGAGGAAAAACTGCCGATAAAACTAACATCTTACTCGCCATGTTTTAGAAAAGAAGTGGGAGCTCATGGTATCGAAGAACGTGGAATTTATAGGGTGCATCAATTTGAAAAACAAGAGATGGTCGTTATTTGTAGACCTGAAGAATCTAAGGACTGGTATGATAAAATGTGGAATTACACAGTTGAGTTTTTTAGAAATTTAGATGTTCCTGTTAGAACTTTAGAGTGTTGTAGCGGAGACTTAGCCGATTTGAAAGTTAAAAGTGTCGATGTAGAGGCTTGGAGCCCTAGACAACAAAAATACTTTGAGGTAGGAAGTTGCTCTAACTTAGGAGATGCTCAATCAAGAAGACTTGGTATAAGATCAAAGATAAATGATGAGACAATATTAATGCATACTTTGAATAATACGGTAGTCGCATCACCGAGAGGATTAATAGCGTTTATCGAAAATAACTACTTAGAAGATAAGACGATTAAAATACCGAAAGTATTACAACCATATATGGGTGGAAACGAATATATTAAAGCGAGAAACTAAAAGAAATTTTAGTTTTTTATTAATTGCAAAACTTTTATAAAAATGTTATTATTAATGTGATATATAATCGTTAAAAGGAGACAAATATGGAAAAAGAGTTATTAATGAAAGAAGTTTATGATGCCATTGATTTATGCCGACTAGGTTCTCTAGATGGTGAAGTCGTAGAAATGATAATTAGGCCTGGAAAAGAGGCAAACACTAGAGAAGTCTCAATAAGACTTAGTAACGATAGAGAAGTGGAGTCTTTTGATTTTACTTTTACTAATGGTGAATCATTTGATAAAGAAACGATGAAAGAATTGACGGATTATTTCTTGGGAGAAGAGGAAATAAAGCCAGTAGAAGAATATTATAATCCTTTGATAAGCGATCTTTCTAAAGTTGTCGTTAAAGCTAATAGTGGTAATAACATTTTAATCGAGACGAAAAATGCAGGCTCTTTAAAAGATGACTTTTTCACCGAGAAAGTTGAGACGGTTACTTACGAACCAGATGCTTTTGACGATTTTGATAAAAAGGTGGAATTGGCTTTGGAGTGTGCCAAGGGTAGACTTCAACTTAGAGACTATATTGATGAGATTGCTCCAACCGACAAAGAAGCGATAATTAAAATAGTTAAAAGTGTTGGTGTTAAAGATTTAAAAGAATATGTTTTGACTAATTTTAAAGAACTTCCAGAAAACGCCGCAACAATATTACTACAAGATTTAAATGTTCCAAATCCAAAGCTAGTTCCAACAGTCAGTCTCTTTCTTAAAAATGAAGCGAGATTTGAAAAATATGATCAAGATTTAGATTTTCAAGATTTATTAAAAATAGCTATTAATCTTTCAAAAAAAGGCTATTTTACTTATAGTCTAGATTTCCCAAGAGGATTTTTGTTTGAAGAATTAAAAGATGCTGAAAATACGGTTAAAAAAGGAAGTCGAAATAAATATAATTTTTTAAGAGAAATGGAAGAAAACTTTCTAAAAGTCTCAAACCCAGAATCTGCATTTCTCGTTTCTAAATTTAAAAATTACCTTGTTAAGAAAAAGCAAAGAAGCTTGGCTAAATTAAATCCAGTCGTTTTAACTGAAAATAAAGAAGAAACTCAAGTAATAAAAAAATCTGATAATTTTATTGATAGTAATAGTTTTGATGATTTAAAAGCTACTTTAGACTTGATGAGTGGTGGAAAATTAGATACCGAAAAAATGCAATTAGTTATTAAAAACAATTTAGAAGATAAAGAAAAACGTGAAGTTTCTATGTTTTTAAAAGACGGTATTTCGAAAGATACATATAACTTTAGATTTAATGATGGCGAATCTTTTGATAAAGAAGTCTTACCAAAACTTATTGATTACTTTATTTCTAAAGAAGATAATCACGAAGTCGAATATCGTGATTTATTTGGACTTAACAATTATAACTTAACGACAACAAGTGGAAATTCGATGTTTGTTTCGACATCTGTTGACATTACACCTTACATTAACATTAGACAAGAAGCTAGTTTAGAAGAACCGGAAATAGGAGTAGAAAAAACGAGTGATTTTGAAGATGCTAATTCAAATGAAGTAACGATTGATAGAAACGAAGTAGAAGAATATTATCGTATGGATTTTTTAAGACAAAATGGGCAACTTCCTCCAATAGGATTAAACAGAATTACAGAACTTGTAATAAACAATGATGTAGTAAGAGAGTTAGAAGATAGTAGAAAAGAATATTTAAACAAAGAAATATCTAAAGAAGAATATGATGCAAAAGTTGAACATTATCGTGAAGTTTTCAATATAGCAAAAGATCCGTTGATGGAAGATACTTTAGGAACAACAGAAACAGTTTCTATCGTTAAAAATAAAGTAAAAGAAGTTAATTTAGGACAACGAGAAGCAATGGAAATAAACAAAGATGAAATGGCTGAATATTATCATATAGACTCTTTAAGACAAAATGGGCAATTGCCGCCAGTTGGATTAAATAGAATTATAGAACTTGCAGAAAATAATGACTTAATAAGAGAGCTAGAAGTTAGTAGAAAAAAATATTTAAATAATGAAATATCTAAAGAAGAATATGATGCGAAACATAAACACTATCGTGATCTTTTTGATAAAGCAAAAGATTCGTTAATAGATGATAATCCAGAGATAAAAACAAACGTTTCAATTGCTAAAAATGAATTAAAAGAAAATACTTTAGAACAACAAGGAGCAGTTGAAACTAGTATAGATAAATTTAAAAACATCAATAAGAATGAAGCTTTTGAATATTTTGGTAAAAATTATTTAAGAGGTAAGGGTCAACTATCTTCAAGTGGATTAGACAGAATTACGGAACTTGCAGAAAATAATGACTTAGTAAGAGAATTAGAAAATAGCAGAGAAGAATATATTAGTGGTAAGATATCCCAAGAAAAATATGATGAAATATATTACGGTTGTTTTGGTGATCTTTGTGCTGCAGCAAAAGAAGCAGAGGTAGAAGAGATGCTTGAAACAGCAAAAGCAGTTGAAACTACTGTTGACGAAATAAAAAGAGCTGATTTAGAACAGCAAAAAATAACGAATCAGGTGATTGAATATTTTGATAAAGACGATTTAAGGAATAACGGTGAACTATCAGCGAGCGGTTTAGAGAGAATTACGGAACTTGCAGAAATGAATACGTCTTTAGGATGGTTGGAAGATATTAGAAATCAATATCTTTCGGGAGAGTTATCTAAAGAAGACTATGAGTCAAATTATAATTTCTTTCGTACAATTTTCTTCTTAGTAAGAGACCCTCAAAGGATAGAAGAACAAGACATAGTAACTGTTGTTCAAGGCGTTGACTTAAAACCTTCTGAACAGGAGGTAGTTGGAGATGATAGAGATATTAACCAAGCTATTTCAGAATCGGTGTCTAAACACCTTGAACAAGTTGAGCAACCACTAGATGATCAACCGTCAACAACATTACTCGAAAGAGTCAAAGAAGCTTATGAACTGGCAAGCAGTTCTTCTACAAAAGATGATCCTGCTGGTATAAGAGTTCATCATATAAAGAATGAAAATGATGTTGAAATAATCGTAAGCAAAGGAATGACATCTGACGAGGTAGTCTTATTTCAAGAGAAAGCTTCAAAAGATGCTGTTATGTCAGAATTTAGTAGTTTAGTTCAAGTTTATATAGATGATAATTCGATAGCATTGAATACTGAACAAGGCTACAATTCCGGTAAAAACAAAAACTTAGTCTCGATCTTAAATGATGGTAGATTCTTGCAAATATCTAATGGTTCTGCTGCTGAAGTTGATACTTATCACGATATAATAAAACAAGAAATGATCGTTGAAAAAGGAGAAGATAAAGGACATGGAAAGAATTAAGTTATCAAACAAAACTTTGGTGATACTTTTTTCTTTTTTTCTTTTTATTGAGATAATTCTTGTATTTTTTGTTTTTGCTTTAAATGATAAGACACTTAATAAATATATTTCTTCTTTTGACTTAGAAAGTTATTTAAAGGAAGAATCTACCTATTTTTTAGAAGATAAAAAAATATCTGAAGAAATATTTTCTTATTTAAATAATGAAAAACAAATGCTCTTATATGATGATCTTTTAGAAAACAAAATAGATGCTAATTATATTAGAGAAAACATAATTGAATCTATAGAAAATTATGAGAATCAAAAAGATATAAAAATTTACAATTATATAAGAGAAGATATAGAAAGCCTTTCTTTTAAGGCGCAAATTAAATTAGAAAACGCTAAAAATATAATACAATATTATAAAAGTACATACATATATTTAGTAACGCTTTTAATAATTATTAGTCTATTTATATTGTTTTTATTCTTTAAAATATTAAAAGAAATTGCTAAAATTAAATATTTTATACCAGGTATTATTCTTATGATTTATTCATTTATGATATACTATATTAACAAGAAGATTTCAGAAAACAATCAAATTAATATAGAATCATTAAAGTTATATGATTTTAAGATATTACTAAATAGAATTAATTATATTTCAGAAAGAGTTTATTTTATATTGTTCATAGTTGGTTTAACTTTTTTGTTAATTAGCTTTTTACTTATTATTAGAAAAATAGTAAGAAAAATAAGAATATATTTATATGATAAAAATTATGGAGGATAAAATGAAAATATTAATCACAGGTGGAACTGGTTTTATTGGTGCTCATACAAGTTGTGAGTTACTTGATTTAGGTTATGAGGTCGTTATAGTAGATGACTTATCAAACTCAAAGAGAGAAGTCGTCGATAAGATAAAAAAGATAACGGGTAAAGATGTTACTTTTTACAAATTCGATCTATGCGATAAGAAAAAGTTAGAGAAAGTTTTTAAAGAAGAAAAAATTGATGCTGTTATTCATTTTGCTGGATATAAAGCTGTTGGTGAGAGTGTAGCAAAACCTCTTATGTATTATCGAAACAATATTGATTCAACTCTTACATTATTGGAAGTCATGCAAAAATTTAACTGTAAAAGAATTGTTTTTTCATCTAGTGCAACTGTTTATGGAAGTCCGGAGAAACTTCCTATCACAGAAGATTTACCATTACAAACAACGAATCCTTATGGTACTACAAAATTAGTTATTGAAGGAATTTTAAGAGATTTATATTATTCGGATAATACCTGGAGTATCGCGATACTTAGGTACTTTAATCCAATCGGTGCTCATGAATCAGGACTTATTGGTGAAAATCCTAATGGAATTCCTAATAATTTAATGCCATATATAGTTAAGGTTGCTAATAAAGAATTAAAGAAACTAAGTGTTTATGGTAATGATTACGATACTAAAGACGGAACAGGTGTTAGAGACTACATACATGTTGTCGATTTAGCTAAAGGACATATCAAAGCTATCGAAAAAATTGCTAAAGCAACTGGTGTAGAAGCATATAATTTAGGAACGGGAAAGGGTTATAGTGTTCTAGAGTTAGTCGAAGCTTTTAAAAAAGTTAATAAAGTCGATGTTCCTTATGATATTGTTGAAAGAAGACTAGGTGATATTGCGAGTTGTTATGCCTCTACAGCAAAAGCAGCAAAAGAACTTAAATGGAAAGCAGAGTTAGGAATTAACGATATGTGTAAAGACGCTTATAATTTCGTTCTAAAAAATAAATAAGGGGGATGTATGAAAATATTACTTTATACAGAAAAAGAAAAGACCATTGGAAAATCTGGTCTTGGTAAAGCGATAAAACATCAAATGAAAGCTTTAGAAAATGAAAAAATAGAATATACGAGAGATATAAATGATAAAAGCTATGATATTTTACATATTAATACTTATTTTCCTAAATCATATCGTTTCGCAAAAAAAGCGAAGAAAAAAGGTAAAAAAGTCGTTTACCATGCCCATTCTACAGAAGAAGATTTTAAAAACAGTTTTTTATTTTCAAATATAATCTCGCCACTTTTTAAAAAATGGTTAATAAAATGTTATAAATTAGGAGATGTTATAGTTACTCCTACGCTTTATTCTAAAAATTTGCTTCGAGGTTATAAAGGATTAGAAGATAAGAAAATTTATGATATATCGAATGGAATTGAAATAGAATTTTTTAAAAAAGACATTAAGGCTGGAGAAAAGTTTAGAAAAGAATATGCTTTTTCTAAGAAAGATAAAGTGGTCGTTGGAATAGGTCTTTACATTGAGAGAAAGGGTATTGTCGACTTTGTTGAATTAGCAAAAAGACTTCCTCAATACAAATTTATTTGGTTTGGTTATAGTCCTTTAGCAGCTGCAACAACACCAGTTAGAAAGGCAGTTAATACTAAATTAGACAATTTAATGTTTCCTGGATATGTTTCATCCGACGTCATAAAAGGAGCAATGAGTGGGGCAAATCTTTACATTTTTCCTACTTATGAAGAGACTGAGGGAATTCCCATTATTGAGGCGTGTGCGTGTAAACAAAATGCATTAGTTAGAGATATACCTATTTTTGATGGATGGTTAAAAGACGGTAAAAACGTTTATAAAGCAAAAGATATTGATGGATTTGAAAAAAAGATTACTGATATTTTAGAAGGAAAGCTTCATTCTCTAGTAGATGAAGCATATAAAGTCGCTATAGAAAGAGATTTAAAAACAATTGGTAAAAAGCTTAAAAGTGTTTATGAAGATGTATTAAAAAATTAATATATCTTTTTTTTTACTTGTATGTTAGAATACTAAGCTAATTAGGGAGGTCGTATGTCAAAGTTTTTTAATATTATAGATGAAAAGCGTGAAACAAAGAGAAAAAACATTTATTTCTTTATGCTCAGGTTTCTTGCCGAACTGTCGGAAAAAGGTGTTCAAAGTATAAAGAAAAGTGATTTATCAGAGTATTTATCTTATGCAATAAGAGATTTTAGAAATAAAGGATTTAATGAAAAAGTCTATCCTGATGAAATGACCAGTATAGTTAATGATGTAGTTAATAAAATACCACAACCATATTTTGTTAAATCTATAGCTTTAACTGATGATACAAATTTAGTCTTAAATGCGGAAAACTTAAAAAAACACAAAGAAGTTTGTGTTCCATTAACAGGTGAAAGACAAAAGCGCTTGGAAAGAGTCGTTTCAGATTGGATTGTGTATAAACGTGAAGAAGATTCTAGAATCGACAAATCAATAAGTGGGCTAAATATTTATCGTGTATTTCCAAATGATAAATATAGTATTTCGATTGAAGATCCGTTTAGGCTTTCGCTTTTTGAACCGTTATCGATGGACTATTATCTATATCTTAGTAGACTTGCGTCACAAGTTTTGATTACAGATGGTGAGGTAGAATCTACCTTGGTAAGTGACAGTCATACATTTTACAAAGAAATAATTAAAGATCACAGAGGAACTCCAATTTTTCCAGGTACACATAGATCTATTTCTTTAACGGGAGCTAATGCTGCTATAATTCAAGAATACAAAGGATCAGAACTAGTGTCAGCAGATTTGTATACAGTCGTTGAAGGAAAAGAACTCGACAAATTCCGTGCTTTAGCCTTAACTCCAAAAGTTGGTGAAAGATATATTAATAGTGCCCCTTTTGTTAATAGGATAATTGAAAAGAAAAAATAGTATAATCTATTTTTTTTTAAATAATTATGTTATAATTAATTATATTAGAATAAAATAGGGAGCGTTTTATTATGGATGGAAATCTTTTAGATGTTATTTTAGAATATAATCAACTTCGTGAGCCGGATGTTAAAATAAGAATAAATATTAATTTTAATAAAGAAAAAGTTTTTATTGAACTAGAAGCCGATAAAAAAAGTGTGATTTCTTTTATTACAGATAATGATAATTTTTTCTTAGATAACATTTTCTTTAAAATCTTAGAAGAGGTTACCAAAAACAACGAATTTCTTACAGTTCGTGAAATACTAGCACTAGATGGTGGAACTTGCGTTATTGAAAATGAAGAGAAGACGGAAGAAGTCGTATTAAGGAATTGTCCGAAAGAAACGATTGAACTTGTAAAAAAGAATATAAAAGAAAAGGGTGAAGATATGAAGAGCAAAGGAGTAGTAGAAAAAATCAAAGCTGTTAACGAGAATAGTCGTCCTGATTTTTCTAGCATCATTAATAATCCAGTAATTGTTAATGAAAAAAAGGAGACTTTAAATCTAGAAAATGATGAGGAAATTACTGCTGCTGGTGAAGAACAAGCAAGACTATTATTTCAAATAATACAGGAAAGAGATCAAATTAAAAAAGATGCCGAAGAATTTGCTTTAGCTATTTTAAAGAGTGAAAGAGAAAGAAAAGAAATTTCTATGTATGCGGAAGAACAGGCAAGAAGAATACTAGATCTTATTAAAGAAAATGAAAAATTAAGATTACTTGCTGTAGAAAATGCTAGAGAGCTTTTTGAAGAGGAAATGAGAAACAACTTAAATGAAGTTGCAAAAAACAACTCAATTTCATTAAAAGATCATGAAAGACTTACATTTTTAATCAACTCTCTTACTTCTGTAATGGAACTTGATTTTGCAGTTAATCATCCTACTGTAATGCAATTGCTAGTTAATCTTGAAGATAAGGCGATAATGTATTTAGAAAAACATCCAAACATTATTGAAGAAAAAACTGAACAAATAGTGGTTGAAGAAAAGAAAGAACAAGATTTGGAAAACTTACTTGGAACGATTAAACATGCTTATGTAAGCAGTAGAATGTATGAGAAAGAAGGACGCCATACTTTAATAAACGTTGAACCAGAAGAAGAAAATTATAGAGTCGTCTTGTATTCTATTAAAAATGAATCTGCTGATATCTTGACTGATATATTAATTTTCAAGAGAAATTTTACTGAAGAAACGATTAAGAGACTGTGTGAAATATATAGTGAAAATACTAAAATTGTTGCGAGTAAGACAGATAATATTCCTGGAGGATTAGCAGACTATTTAGTGATAGATAGTAAGAATAATGCTATTAAATACATGGGATGTCCAAAAGAGATAATAGAGCTTGCAAAAAAATACTTATAATATTATTATTGATATTTAAGTCAACAGTGGTATGATAAATGAGGTGATGAAAATGGACTGGGAATATATAATAATTGGAATTATATTGTTAATTGTATTGTTAGCAATACTTAAAGCCGGTAAAAAAGACGTTCACTTGGAACTAAACAAGTTGGTAGAATATTTAGGTGGTAAAGAAAACATTTTAGCAACAGAGACTACTTTATCTCGTTTTACAGTGACATTAAAAGACGTTACATTAGCTAATAAAGAGGCGATTACTAAATTAGGTGCTAAAGGAATTGTAGAGATAAATAATGATTTAAAAATAATCTTAGGATCTAATTCTAAACAATTGAAAAAATATATAGATAATATAAAATTATAGAGTTTAACTCTATTTTTTTTGTTTTTCACACTGATTTCATAAATGTGTGTATAATATAAATAGGATGTGATTTTATGAGAGTATTAATTGTTGATGATGAAAAGTTAATTAGAGATGTTATTAAAGAATATTTATTGTTAGAGGGTTATCAAGTCTTAGAAGCAACCGATGGTAATAGCGCTATTACAAAGGTAGAAAAGAATGCGGATATCGATCTTATTATAATGGATATTATGATGCCAAACTTGGATGGATATAGTGCTGCTAAAGAAATTTTTAAAATAAAAAAAATACCAATTATTATGTTATCGGCGAGAAAAGAAGAGTATGATAAACTTTTAGGATTCGATTTAGGAATAGATGACTATGTTACTAAACCCTTCAGTCCTAAAGAGTTAATTGCTAGAGTAAAAGCAGTGTTAAATAGAAGTTCAAAAGTTCTCGAAAAAGACGTTTACGTGTATAAAGATTTAGTTCTGGATTACAAAGCTCACAGTCTATTAATCGATAAAAAAGAAGTGAAACTTACTCCTAAAGAGTATGAATTGTTATCTTATTTTATTGAAAATGAAAATATCGCACTATCTAGAGAACAACTTCTTACAAATATTTGGGGATATGATTTCTTTGGTG
The DNA here is from genome assembly GCA_964616485.1 of uncultured Muribaculaceae bacterium. Classification (GTDB taxonomy): domain Bacteria; phylum Bacillota_I; class Bacilli_A; order RF39; family UBA660; genus RUG13868. The sequence goes on along the minus strand of CAZTRB010000012.1, from coordinate 12,165 downwards.
ATGACAGGACAGTAGATACACATATTAAGATGTTAAGAAATAGTCTAAACAAATATAGAGATTTGATTGTAACTGTAAGATCGGTAGGGTATAAATTTGAAGAGAAAAAAGAATAATTTAGAATTTACAATATGGTTTTATCTTCTTTTGTTTTCTTCTATGATTTTATTAATTTTGTGGTTGTTACAAGTCGTATCTTTACAGAGTTACTATGAAGTCAAAACAAAAAGAGAACTCAATCTCTTTGCTGAAAGACTAAAAAAAGAATATGGCAAAGATGAATATAAAGAAGTATTGGATAAAATGTCTACTAACACTAATATTTGTGTCGAAGTTTATTCAAAAAACATGCGTGTTTATTCATCTAATAACTGTAATACAAAATATATAGAACTTTCTAGAGAAAAATCTGAGTTTATATTAAGTAGTGAAGAGGATCAAGGATTTGAAATTAAAGACGATCAATTGAAAGACCGTTATCTTCTTAGAGGAATAAAATTAGAAAAAAATGTAGTCGCGTTTATTCAAGCTTCGCTTGTACCTTTAGATACGACTAAAGAAATATTAACAGATCAATTGTTTATAGTGAGTATTTCGGTCGTATTATTGTCGGTAATTGTAGCGATTTTCATGTCGAAAATAGTAACGAAACCAGTTAGTAAATTAACGCAATTATCAAAAAACATAGCTGAAGGAAATTATGATAATGAAATAGAGTTTACTACAAAAATCTCTGAATTAAGTGAACTCATTGATAATTTAAAATATACGTCGAAAGAACTCTCTAAAACAGAATCTTTAAGAAAAGAATTATTATCGAATGTTTCACACGATATCAAGACGCCTTTAACGATGATCAAGGCTTATGCAGAGATGGTTAGAGATATAACTTATAAAAATAAGGATAAAAGAAATGAAAACCTTAATATTATTATTAAAGAAGCAGATAGATTGGATTTATTAGTAAATGATATTTTAGAACTTTCAAAATTCCAATCAAACACGATCGTGTTAGAATATTCTTCATTTGATATTAATGCTTTAATAAAAGAAATTATTAAGCGACATGAAATTTTTTTAATAAAAGAAAACTACTATATCGAGTATATCGACGTAAGTCAGAAAAAAGTTTGGGCCGATCGCAAGAGAATTGAACAAGTAGTATATAATATATTGAATAATGCAATTAATTTTACAGGAGAAGATAAAAAAGTAACGATAAATGTCATTGAAAAAGAAGATTTTATTCGAATTGAAATAAAAGATACCGGTAAAGGTATTGATCCAGAAGAGTTAGATTTTATTTGGGACAAGTATTATAAAGCCGACAAGACTTATGGTCGAAAATCTCGAGGGAGTGGGATCGGTTTATCGATTGTAAAAAACATCTTAAATTTACATAATAGTAACTACGGCGTTGAAAGCGAATTGAAAAAAGGGACTTGTTTTTACTTTGAATTACAAAAAGAAAAAGAATAGTTTAAAAAACAAATTAAATTGCTTTTAATTTGTTTTTTATTGTTTAAGTGGCATTTGACAAAAACTTATAAAATAACCTATAATTAGTTTTAGTTGGAGTAAAAAATGGAAATAAAGAATGATAATTATTCACAGTTTCAAGAAATGAAAAAACAAAAATCTATTAAAGATATGACTAATGAGGAACTAGCAAGATACCATTATGAAAAAAGAATGGCTGCTAAAGCAGAGGGAAAGAAATTAGTAACAAACTTAAAACTTAGAAAAGTAATTTTCTATCCTATTTTAGGTGGTTTAAAATTACTTTATAGAGGAGCATTTGGTGAGAAAATCAAAAAAATAGAAAATTTAAAACGTGCTCACTCTGACTATAAAAAAAGACCTAAGATATTCGTACCAATGCATATTGGTCCTGGTGACATTGAAACAGTTTATAGAACCTTAAATGAACATATGATTTTACTATTAGGTGATCCAGCCCCCTTTTATAAAGGCCCAATAGGGAAAGCCTTGAAAGCAGTCGGTGCTATTTATATGGAAACCGACAGAGAAAAGTATCCTGGTGATAGCCAATTAGCATATGACACTTCTTTAGAAGTTTTAAACGATGGTGGGAATCTTCTTTTATTTGCCGAAGGTGTATATAATTTTTCTTATGAAGATACGGCAACGTTAGTTGGAAAGTTGTATGATGGGGCAATTCGTTTAGCATTAGAATCTAAAAGAGATCCACTTATCGTGCCAATTTCACTTGATAAAAAAAATAAAACGACAAAGGTTATTATTTCAGAACCTATCGATTTGTCTAAAATTTCTAAAAAAGAAGTTAATAAACCAATGGTTAAAGAATTATCTAATCAATTGAGAGATACATTGGCGACTGGAAAATATAAAATTATTGAGAGTGAAGGAGTATTTAAAAGAGAAAAACAATCACATGTTAAATGGTGGAAAAGAATCGATCAATTGTTATACGAGTCTAAAGACGTTGGTAGTAGAGAGGAAGTCTTAGCCGAAATTGAGAGGACTCGTTATAAAGATAAAAATATTACGGATCCGGAAGAAGTTTTTGGAGTTCGCCCTATTGGAGTAACAAAGCCGTTATCAGAGTTTAATATCGATAATCCACAGTCTACGACTCCTTATTCAAGACTTCCATCTAAAAAACCTTTAGGTGTTACACTAAAATTGATTAAAAAGAGATCAAAATAATGTGTTTAAAAGTATTCGTTTACATGGTATAATTTTATTAGAATAGGGGTTGTTCTTAATGAATGGATTACATTTTCCAATAGCAGCGTTTCTTATTAGCATATTACTACTTTTAATATTTTTTCTTAAAAGTAATTATAATAATACAGAGACAAAAATTTATTCTTATATGGTTTTATTAAACTTTATTTCGGCAATAACAGCGATATTTGTTTATGTTTATGCTAAGACGATTGGAGATACTCAAGTAATTGGAATTGTTCAAAGGATTTATTGTGTCTTCTTATTACTTGAAATGTGGCTTTTATATGTATATGTATTGCATGTCTTAGATTTATCTAAAAATCTTTTTAAAGCGATGTTTTTTACTTCAATTGGTTTAAATTTGTTTGCAATCGTATCTAGTTTCTTTATGAATATGGAAGTAATAAACTATGGCGATGTATTAGATGGAAGTGGAATGGCTTATGTCATCCTTTATATACCGATGGTTTTATATTTAGCACTTATGATAATAGAAGTCGCTTATGCTGTGTTTACTAAAAAAATCTCTTTTAGTTTTAAAAAGATTTATCCCTTATATATATTAGTAGTATTAGTATCTTTAGCTTTCTTTTTAAGAGAGTCATTTCCTAATGTTATTTTTGAGACGTTTTTAAGTTCTTATGTTTTTCTAATAATGTATTTTACAATAGAAAATCCCGATATTAAAATGGTGAATCAATTAGAGTATGCAAAGGACGCTGCCGAGAAAGCTAATAGCGCGAAGACAGAATTTTTATCGAGTATGTCGCACGAAATAAGAACACCTTTAAATGCAGTTACCGGTTTTAGCCAAGCGATTGCTAATTCTAAAACGTTAGAAGAAGCACAAGAGAATGTAGAAGATATTTTAGAGGCTTCAAAAACTTTAATTGAAATAGTAAACGGAATACTCGATATTTCAAAAATAGAGTCAGGTAAGATGGAAATTGTTAATTCTCCATATGATGCTAAGGAGTTGTTTACTTCGCTAGGAAAACTAATTAAACCTAGAATAGAAGAAAAAGGAATCGAGTTTAAAGTATATATATCTGATGATCTGCCAGAAGTATTAAACGGTGACTATACAAACGTAAAGAAAATAGTTACTAACTTATTAACGAATGCCTTAAAATATACTGATAAAGGTGAAATAAGTTATAAGGTAGAATCAGTCGTCCATAATAGGCTTTGCCGTCTAATTATAACCGTCGAAGATACAGGAAGAGGAATTAGAAAAAAGAATATAGATAAACTTTTCACTAAATTTGAGAGATTAGATGAGAAAAATACGACGATTGAAGGTACAGGTTTAGGTTTAGCCATTACTAAACAAATAGTCGAGTTTATGGGTGGAGAAATCGTTGTTCAAAGCGTTTACGGAAGTGGTTCTAAATTTACAGTGGGTTTAACTCAAAAGATTGATAGTACAGATACGGTAATTAGGAAGAGAAAAAATATAAATAAAAAAGATTTAGATTTAAAAAGCAAGAGAATCTTGGTTGTCGATGATAATAAACTTAACTTAAAAGTTGCTAGCAAGATTATTTCAGCCTATAATAAGCCGACTATAGAGTTAATTAATAATGGAGAAGAAGCAATTGAAAAGATAAAAAAAGGTGAAAAGTTTGATCTTATCTTAATGGATGACATGATGCCTAAATTAAGTGGAGTAGAGACACTAAAGGAATTAAAGAAAATAGAAGATTTTAAAATTCCAGTAGTTGCTTTAACGGCCAATGCAATTTCCGGTATGAGAGAAAAATATATTGCTGATGGTTTTGATGATTATTTATCGAAGCCGATAAGTAGTAGTGAGTTAGAAGATATTTTAATAAAATATTTAATAAATTAAAGAGAGATACTTCTCTTTTTTTTGTTATTTTCATAATTCTATGGTAAAATAATACTCGTACGTTAAAGGAGAGTTATGAGAAAAAAGAATATATTTATATTAATTATTTTTCTTATTTTAGTTGCAATAACTGGCTGGTTATATAAAACGGAAGATATTAAAAAAGAGAGAATTTTTACAGCGACAGCAGCATTGACAAAGGCTAGAGAATCTAAAAATGAAGAAGACATTATACTTGCAGAAAAAGCTATAAACAAAGTTAAAACGAGTGATAAAGAAGATTTCATTAATAATTTAGAAAAGTTAAAAGAAGAAATAGAAAAAGAAAGAATTCTAGAAGAATATTTTAAATTAATTGATGATGCTAATAGTAAAAACAACTTGGAAGATATATTGTTAATTATCAAGGATATTGAGAATATAACTTATGAAGATATTAGGAGAGATTTGTCTGATAAAGCGATGGAAGTCAAAGTCGTAATTGAAAAAGAGATAGAAAGAAAAAGACAAGAAGCGCTTAACAATCGACTTTTGAAAATCGATAAGAACCCACCTGTGTCTAGAAGTACTGGCGAAATTTCAGTAATTGAAACATTCAGTGGAACGATGACAGCATATACACCATATTGTGATGGTTGTCGTGGTTACACAGCTTCTGGAAAGTTTATTGGTGATGGTGATATCTATTACAATGATAGAGAATATGGTTCGGTAAGAATTGTAGCGGGTGACAGTTCGTATCCTTTTGGCACAATTGTTAGAATAAGGGGCTATGGTTCGGATATATATGCAGTAGTATTAGATAGAGGTGGAGAGATTGGTAAAGGTAGAAGGGCCATGTTTGATTTGCTTTTTGCTACTAAGACCTATGCTTATCAATTTGGCGTGAAATATAATCTTGAATTTGATATATTAAGATTAGGATATTAAAGATAAATTAAAATGTTGTTGGAGGATTTATGAATGACGATATAGTTAAAGAGATTAGTAAGAATATAGAAGCGAATTTTAATCAAGTTAAAGAGACTTTGACATTATTAAGTGAAGGTAATACGATTCCTTTTATAGCAAGATATAGAAAAGAAAAAACCGGTGGTCTCGATGAAGAGCAAATAAAGAAAATTGAAGAAGTATATAGATATGAACTTAATTTAAAAGAAAGAAAAGACGACGTTATACGTCTTATTGAAGAGAAAGGACTTTTAACAGAAGAGTTAAGAGTTGATATTTTAGCTTGTACTAAATTAGTCGATGTAGAAGATCTTTATCGGCCTTTTAAAGAAAAGAAAAAGACGAAAGCGACGGAAGCCATAGCAAATGGGTTAGAAGGTTTAGCAAAAAAGATTATGTTATTTACTGATGACAATATTAAAGAAGAAGCTAAGAAATATTTAAATGATAATGTCCTTACTATTGAAGATGCTATCATAGGAGCTAAATACATAATTGCTGAAGAGATAAGTGATACTAGTACTTATCGAAAAGAAATTAGAAGAGTTACTTATCGAGATGGTTTAATTTTTTCCAAAAAGAAAAAGACTGCTGCAAGTGAAGATAATAAATATGAAATTTATTATGATTTTTCTGAGAGAGTCAATCGAATTAAGCCACATCAAACACTAGCTATAAATCGTGGTGAAAAAGAGAAAATACTAACAGTTAGTGTTTTTATAGAAGATGATAATATATTAAATTATTTAGAAAAAGAAGTAATAAAGAAATATAATGAATCGGGCACTTATGTAAAAGAAGCTATAAGTGATGGTTATTCTAGATTAATTAAACCTAGTATTGAAAGAGAAATTAGAAATATGTTATCGGAAGATGCTGAAGAACAAGCTATTTATAATTTCTCTAAAAATGTTGAAAACTTATTATTAACACCTCCGATAAAAGAAAAGGTAGTTATGGGGTTTGATCCAGCTTTTAGAACGGGGTGTAAAATAGCGATAGTAGATTGGACTGGGAAACTTTTAAAAGTAGATGTTATTTATCCGACAGAGCCTCATAATAAGATTGAAGAAAGCAAGAAGATTATTCTCGATTATATTGAAAAATATAAAGTAGACGTAATTGCAATTGGTAATGGTACGGCTTCTAGAGAATCAGAAAAATTCATTTCTGACTGTATTAAAGAATCTAAGAGGAAAGTGGAATATATAATAGTATCTGAAGCGGGAGCTAGTGTGTATTCGGCATCAAAATTAGCTAGTAGCGAATTTCCAGACTTAACAGTCGAGAAAAGAAGTGCTGTTAGTATAGCTAGAAGGCTTCAAGATCCTTTAGCAGAGTTAGTTAAAATAGACCCTAAAAGTATTGGAGTTGGTTTATATCAACATGACGTTACTCCAAAAAAGTTAGACGAGTCTTTAAATTTCATCGTTACTAAAACGGTTAACCAAGTAGGTATAAATCTAAATACAGCGTCGTCTTCATTACTATCTTATGTATCTGGAATGAATAAAAAAGCAATCGATAATTTGTTGCAAGAGAGAGACACGAGAGGTAAGTTTGAAAGTCGTGAGGAATTAAAAAAGATAAAGGGTTTAACGGCAAAAGTCTATGAACAAGCAATTGGATTCATGAGAATATTAGGAGGAAAAAACCCTCTGGATAAAACTTCTATTCACCCAGAAAGTTATAAAAAAACAGAAGAGTTACTAAAAGAATTAAAAATTTCCAAAGAAGATATTGGAAAAGAAGAGACGATAAATCTTTTAAATGATATAGATTTAAATGAATATTCTAAGAAATTAGATCTCGACATGTATACCTTAAAAGATATTATCGATAGCTTGAATAAACCAGGAAGAGATCCGCGTGATGAGATGGATCGTCCAATATTGAGAAATGACATATTAAGAGTCGAAGATTTAAATATCGGAACGAAACTTCAAGGTACGATTAGAAATGTCGTTGATTTTGGTGCCTTTATTGACATTGGACTTCATAACGATGGATTAGCACACATTTCGAGATTAACAAATCGTTTTATCAAACATCCGAGTGAAGTCGTTAGTGTTGGGGATATCGTTGATTGTTATGTTGTCGATATTAAAGGTGAGAAAGTCTCCTTAAGTTTAGTTGAAAAAAATAATAAGAGCTAAAAAAACATCAGTAATTAAACTGATGTTTTTTATTCCAACATTAATGCTTGCTTAATCTCTTTCATGTTTTTTTCTGCTATTTTCTTAGCTTTATCGCTACCTTTTTCTAAGATGTTTTTAACTTCTTCAGGGTTATCTTCATAATATTTAGCACGTTCTTGTATCGGTTTTAAAAACTCTTTCATTTCTTTAATCAATTCTTTTTTACAATCGACGCATCCTCTAGCGCCACTTATACATTCATCATAGATTGTGTTTAAATTTTTATTATCGATTAGTTTATGATAATAGTAAACCATACATTTATTTGGATCAGCAGGATCGTTTCTTTTTACTTTATTTGGATCCGTTAATGCTTTCATAATTTTCTTTTCTATTTCTTCATCACTATCCCTTAAATAAATAGCGTTTCCAAGACTTTTACTCATCTTATTATTGCCATCTAATCCTTTAATACGTGGATTTTTACTAAGATATGCATCTGGTTCTTTTATTTTAGTATTATATATATTGTTGAATTTTCTAACTATCTCACGACATTGCTCTATTAAAGGTAGTTGATCGTCTCCAACAGGTACTAAATCTGCATTAAAAATAGTAATATCTGCTGCTTGACTAACGGGATAACCGACAAAACCATAAGTGACTCCTTCGCCTTTATTCCCAAAGATATCTTGTTTTTGCATTATTTCTGCTTTTACAGTAGGATTTCTATATAGCCTTGCTATCGTAACCATATTTGAATAAAAAACGGTTAATTCAGCAATTTCTGGTAGTTTAGATTGTAGGAATAATGTCGCTTTATTTGGATCTACTCCTGATGCCAAAATATCAATTACTATCTCGTTAATATTATCCTTTATTTTCTTAGGATTATTAAAATTATCTGTAAGCGCTTGGACATCAGCGATTTCAAAAAACGAATCATATTCATCTTGTAATATTGACCAATTTTTAATAGCTCCTAAGTAATGCCCTAAATGTAATCTTCCAGTTGGCCTAATACCACTTAGTATGACTTTTTTCATCTTTTCACCTTCTTCATTAAATTATAACATAAAACCTTAAAAACAAATATCTTTTTGAAAATATAATTTCATGATATACTATACTTGAGGTGAGAAAATGAAGAAAAATTTATTAGGTATATCTTTAATTACAATGGCTGGATTGTATGGAATATTAGCAGGGGTTTTAATTTTAGTATTTATTATTACGGGACAGCCAATTATTTGGGGAGTAGTAATAGGAATTGTCGTTTTAATTATCCAATTTTTATTAGCACCATTTTTTACTGATTTATCGATGAGATGGTTTTATAGAGCGTCTAGAGATTACGAGTTTCCTGAATATTTAAACAATTTTATTTCGGAGCAAGCTAATAAACATAAAATGAAATATCCAAAGATGTATTATATCGATGATGGTGCACCGAATGCTTTTACTTATGGTAGAACTAAAAATGATGCTAGAATCGTACTAACTCGTGGAATACTAGAGCTTTTAACAGAAGAAGAAGTTAAAGCAGTAGTTTCCCATGAAATGGGGCATGCTGTTCATTATGATATGTTATTTATGACAGTTGCTCAACTTGTACCATTAGTATTATATGGCGTTTACGTTATGTTTGCCGATAGAAGAAGTAGCAGTGATAATGATGACAACAAACTAGCTTTAGTAGGTTATTTAGCTTATATTTTATATATAATTTCACAATATATAATCCTTTGGTTATCTAGAACAAGAGAGTACTTTGCAGACAGTTTTGCAATTGAAGAGACTAAAAACCCAAATGCTTTAGCATCGGCATTAGTAAAAATCGGTTATGGTTTAATTGCTAACACTAGTGATACTAAAAATAACATGTCTGCTTCAAAACCAAATGCTTTGGGTATATTTAATATAAATCAAGCTAAATCTCTAGTAGTCGATACTGCTGGAAAAGCAGAAGTTTCAAAAGATAGAATTAAAAATGCTATGAAGTGGGAAAAATGGAATACATGGGCAAAATACTATGAACTTCATTCTACTCATCCTTTAATATCAAAAAGGTTAGAAGCTATTTCAGAGAGATCAAAAGAATTTAATCAAGAGACTTTTATAGAATTTGATCTTGCTAAAGAAGAGTCGTATTTTGGATATTTCTTATTTGAAGTATTAGTAAAATTCTTACCGTCAATCGCTATATTTATAACGATTATAATCCTTATCGCTATGCAAGCGGTAAACGCAACAGTTATTGCTCTGGGAGCAATAGTAGCTTTAGGGCTAATGTTTTTGGGATTCTCTCTTGCTCATAAAAACAAGGGAAGAAGAGAAAGAACAGTTGCCGATCTTTTAGGAGAAGTGAAAGTATCCGCCGTAACTAGTATACCTGTCGTTGTAAAAGGAAGTGTTATCGGTAAGGGAAATCCTGGTTACGTATTTAGCGAAGATTTCGTCTTAAAAGATGAGACCGGTATTATTTATTTAGACTATAATCAACCGTTATTTATATTAAATAAAATATTTGCTTTATTTAGATCGCAAAATTATATTGATAAAGAAATAACTGTTACCGGATGGTATCGTAGAAGTCCAGTTCCTTATATTGAAATATATAAGATGGAAATAGATGGAAAAACAAAGAGAATATTTACTTATCCTTTAGCAAGAATTTTATACGCATTAGGTTTTATCGGATTATTAATCTTTTTAATAACTACTCTCGTATAGTTGACAAAATATAACATTTTATATATACTTTACAAAACGAAGAACAAAAGAAGTAATAGTAAGTTTGTTTATAGAAAGTTAGTGGTTGATGTAAACTAATAACAATATACTATGAATAACATTTGTGAGTGCTTAAAGAATTAAGTAGACTAAGCCGGTAATTCACCGTTATGAATTAAGTGATTATGTAAATAATAATTTGGGTGGTACCGCGGAAAACACTAGTTTTCGTCCCTTCTGGGAAGGCTAGTGTTTTTTTATATTTATAAGGAGGTATTATGATAGTAGATGTAAAAGAAATTTATAAGAAAACGAAAGATTATTTAGACAAAGAAATAATCGTTCAAGGATGGATAAAAAACCATCGTAAACAAAAAGAGTTTGGTTTTATTGAATTTTCCGATGGAACTTTTTTTGAAAGGCTTCAATTAGTCTATGATAATAAATTAAAAGATTTTGAAGAGATTCAAAAAATACATATTGGAAGTGCCATAACTGTAGCAGGGACTCTAATAAAATCTGTGGGAAGTGGTCAAGAATTTGAACTACTTGTGAAAGAGATAAAAGTAGAAGGAAGTTGTCCAGAAAACTATCCTTTACAACCGAAGCGTCATTCAAACGAATTTTTAAGAGAACTCGCTTATTTAAGACCTAGAGTAAACCTTTTTCAAGCTCTTTTTAGAGTTAGAAGTGTTGTATCGATGGCAATACACGAATATTTTCAAAAAAGAGGATACGTTTATTTTCATGCACCTATAATAACTGCTAGTGATGCCGAAGGAGCGGGAGAAATGTTTCAAGTAACGACACTTGATTTAGATAAAGTAGCTTCAACCAGTAAAGTTTCTTATGATAAAGATTTCTTTGGTAAAAAAGCAGCACTTACTGTTTCGGGACAACTGCAAGCAGAAACATTTGCTATGGCATTTAAAAGAACTTATACTTTTGGTCCGACTTTTAGAGCTGAGAAATCTAATACTAAGACACATGCTGCTGAGTTTTGGATGATCGAACCAGAAATAGCTTTTTGTGATTTAGAAGGCAACATGGATATCATGGAAGAGATGCTTAAATATATAGTAAAATATACTTTAGATAATGCAAAAGAAGAGATGACTTTCTTCGATAAATTTGTTGAAAAAGGACTTCTTGAAAAATTAGATAAGTTATTAAAAAGTGATTTTAGTAGAGTTACACATGAGGAAGCAATTAGAATATTAAAAGAAGCAAATGTAAAATGGGAATTTCCTCCAGAATATGGTAAAGATATCGCAAAAGAACACGAAAAATATATCACCGAATATTTTGATGGACCAGTATTTATAAAAGATTGGCCTAAAGATATAAAAGCATTTTATATGAAATTAAATCCGGACGGTAAAACGGTTGCAGCAGTCGACTTAGAAGTTCCAGGTGCAGGAGAGTTAATCGGTGGATCTCAAAGAGAAGAAGATTATGATAAACTAGTAGAAAGAATGAGGGAAATGAACGTTCCTACCGAAGAATTAGAGTGGTATTTAAACTTAAGAAAGTTTGGAGGATGTTATCATTCAGGCTTTGGTATGGGATTTGAAAGACTGTTAATTTATTTAACAGGTGTTGAAAATATAAGAGACGTTATACCGTTTCCTAGAACTACTGGAAGCTGTGAATTTTAAAGGTGCGAAAGCACTTTTTTGTTTGCAAAAAAAACATGTAAATGGTATTATATAATTAATAATAGGAGACTATATGAAAAATAATAAGGGATTTACATTAATAGAAGTAATCGGAGTA
>CAZTRB010000011.1:0-26010 GCA_964616485.1 uncultured Muribaculaceae bacterium | reverse complement strand
TGATATAGAATTAATTTATTAATGAGTGGTGCGGTTGAGATTACAATTAAGAAAAAGAAGTAATTAATTATTACTTCTTTTTCTTTAATTCATTTCTTATTTCTCTAAGTAAAAGAACTTCTTCACTAGGTTTTTCTTCTTTCTTATCTTCTTTCTTTTTTTCTTCTTCTTTCTTAGCAGTAACCTTATTAAGTGCTCTCGTTACTGAGAAAATACAAAAAGCGATAATCAAGAAATCGACTACGTTTTGTAAAAATAGTCCATAACTAATAGTAGAACCCTGGATTACAGTCGATAGAGAACTAAAGTTATCACCGATAAAGATACCTATTAAAGGCATTACGATATCACTAACTAGAGAACTTACGATTTTTCCAAAAGCTCCTCCCATTATAACTGCGACTGCTAATTCAAGAACGTTACCTCTAGCGATAAAAGTCTTGAAATCACTAAAAAAACCACTTTCTTTTTTCATATTTTCACCTCTTTATTAATTATACAATATATAGCTTAAAAAGTGAACTTAATAAATCAAAATACTTTTAAAAAAACATTGACTTTAAAAAGTAATAATGATATATTGTTAATGTTGTTTAATTTAGGTTTTGCATAAGCAAGACTTATATTTAAAAATAAAAAGGACACACCCGGAGGTGTGTAAAGAAAGGAGCTTAGATTTATGCCTACAATCAATCAATTGGTAAGAAAAAGTAGAAAAGATAAGACGAGAAAAAGTAAGTCACCAGTTCTTGGATATAGATTTAATAGTTTAACGAAAAAAGAGACGATTAAATACTCTCCTCAAAAGCAAGGTGTATGTACTCGTGTTGGAACGATGACACCGAAAAAACCTAACTCGGCATTGAGAAAATATGCACGTGTTCGTTTAAGTAATGGAGCTGAAGTAACTTGTTATATCCCTGGTATTGGTCACAATCTACAAGAGCACAGTGTCGTACTGATGCGTGGTGGACGTGTAAAAGACCTTATCGGAGTACGTTATCATATTGTTCGTGGAACATTAGATACAGCTGGTGTTAAAGATAGAAAACAAGGTCGTAGTAAATACGGAACTAAGAGAGAAAAAGCAACTAAATAATAAATTGAAGGGAGGAATTAATAATGCGTAAAAGACGTGCGGTAAAAAGAGATGTTTTACCAGACCCAATATATAATTCAAAAGAAGTTACTAAACTAGTTAATACTTTGATGTATGACGGTAAAAAAGGTACTGCTCAAACAATACTTTACGAAGCGTTCGAAATGGTTAAAGATAAGACTAAAGAAGATCCGCTTAAAGTGTTTGAAAAAGCAATGGAAAAGATTAGACCATCACTTGAAGTTAAATCTAGAAGAGTCGGTGGTGCAAACTATCAAGTTCCAATCGAAGTTACTCCTAGTAGAAGTCAAGCTCTAGGACTAAGATGGCTTGTTAAGTATGCAAGACTTAGAAATGGTAGAGGAATGGCTATTAATTTAGCTAATGAAATAATAGATGCTTCTAATGATTCGGGAGCAGCAGTTAAAAAACGTGAAGATACACACAGGATGGCAGAAGCTAATAAAGCATTTGCACATTATCGTTGGTAGGAAGGGAGAATAATATGGCACGTGAAACATCTTTAGCGATGACTAGAAACCTAGGAATAATGGCTCATATCGATGCAGGTAAGACTACTTGTACGGAGAGGATTTTATTCCACACAAAAAAGATTCACAAAACAGGTGAAACACATGATGGAGCTAGCCAGATGGACTGGATGGCCCAAGAGCAGGAACGTGGTATAACAATTACTTCTGCAGCTACTACAGCTTATTGGAATAAATATAAATTTAATATAATTGATACTCCAGGACACGTCGATTTCACGGTCGAAGTAAGTAGAAGTTTAAGAGTACTTGATGGTGCAGTAGCATTAATCGATGCTCAAGCGGGAGTCGAACCACAAACGGAAACTGTATGGCGTCAAGCAACAGAATTTATGGTTCCGAGAATAATTTTTGCTAATAAGATGGATAAGATGGGAGCGGATTTCGAATATAGTCTTAAGACAATCGATGCGAGACTTGGAATCAATGCTAAACCTATCGAATGGCCTATCGGAGCAGAAGACGATTTTAATGGTGTTATCGATCTTGTAACTATGAAGGCGTATCAATATGATGGAAAATCAGAAGAAGATGCAAAAGAGATTGAGATACCGGCAGATTTAAAAGACTTAGTAGAAGAAAAGAGAGCTGACTTAATCGAGAGTATTGCAGAATATGACGATGATGTAATGAATAAGTACTTAGAAGGTGAAGAACTTTCGGTAGAAGACATCAAGAAAGCGATTAGAAAAGGAACTCTTGCAGTTAAGTTTTTCCCAGTAATGTGTGGTAGTGCACTTAGTAATAAAGGTGTTAAGTTACTTCTTGATGCCGTTATCGATTATTTACCATCACCACTAGATGTCGAAGCTATTGCTGGAACAGATTTAAATGGTAACCCGATAGTTAGAAAACCGAGCGATGATGAGCCTTTCAGTGCTTTAGCATTTAAAGTAATGACAGATCCATTCGTTGGAAGACTAACATTCTTCAGAGTTTATTCAGGTAAATTAAATAGTGGTTCTTATACTTTAAACTCTACTAAAGGAGTTAAAGAAAGAATTGGTCGTATCTTATTGATGCATGCTAACACTAGAACAGAAATATCTGAAGTTTATACTGGAGATATTGCTGCTGCAGTCGGTTTAAAGAATACTTCTACTGGAGACTCATTATGTGATGAGAAAAAGGCAGTTATTCTTGAGTCGATGGAATTCCCTGAGCCAGTTATTCAATTGGCAGTTGAACCTAAGAGTAAGGCTGACCAAGAGAAAATGGGAGTGGCTTTACAAAAGTTGGCTGAAGAAGATCCGACATTTAAAGTTCATACTGATCAAGAAACGGGTCAAACTGTTATATCGGGTATGGGTGAGTTACACTTAGATGTCTTAGTAGACAGAATGAGAAGAGAATTTGCAGTAGAATGTAACGTTGGTAAACCACAGGTCGCATATCGTGAAACGATTAAGCAAGCGGCTGATTGTGAAGGTAAATATATTAAACAATCTGGTGGACGTGGACAATACGGACACGTATGGGTTAAATTTGAACCTAATCCAGGTAAAGGATATGAATTCGTTGACGCAATCGTCGGTGGAGTCGTTCCTAGAGAATATATTCCGGTAACTGATAAAGGACTTCAAGAGGCTTTAGCTTCGGGAATACTTGCAGGTTATGAAATGATCGACGTTAAATGTACATTATTTGATGGATCTTATCACGATGTTGACTCGAGTGAGATGGCATTTAAAATCGCTGCATCTATGGCTTTAAAAGAAGCTAAGAACAAATGTAATCCAGTTGTTTTAGAACCGATAATGAAAGTAGAAGTAACAGTACCAGACGAATATTTTGGAAACGTTATGGGAGATTTAAGTTCTAGACGTGGAAAACCTATGGGACAAGAAGCTAGAGGTAATGCTATTCAATTATCAGTAATGGTACCGTTAGCAGAGATGTTCGGATACGCTACGACTTTGAGAAGTAATAGCCAAGGAAGAGGAACGTTTATCATGTTCTTTGACCACTATGAAGAAGTTCCAAAGAACATAGCAGAAGAAATAATTAAGAAAAGTGGTAATTAATTACCTTTAACAAAAAACAGTTGATAATTTATCAATTATTAGTTAAAATATAGTAGTAATATAAAAAAGGAGGAAATACAAATGGCAAAACAAAAATTTGATCGTACAAAGCCGCATGTTAATATCGGTACAATTGGACACGTTGACCATGGTAAAACGACATTAACAGCTGCTATTACTAAAAGACAAGCAGAAAAATTTGGTGGAAATTTCGTTGATTATTCTAATATCGACAAAGCACCAGAAGAAAGAGAACGTGGTATTACAATTAATACGTCACACGTTGAGTATCAAACAGCAGCACGTCACTATGCACACGTAGACTGTCCAGGGCATGCTGACTATGTTAAAAACATGATTACAGGAGCAGCTCAAATGGATGGTGCAATCTTAGTTATTGCAGCAACAGATGGGCCTATGGCTCAAACTCGTGAGCACATCTTACTTTCGCGTCAAGTTGGTGTTCCAAAAATGGTTGTATTTATGAACAAATGTGACCAAGTTAGCGATGCTGAATTATTAGATTTAGTAGAAATGGAGATTCGTGATCTATTATCTGAATACGGATTCGATGGTGATAATACACCGATCCTTCGTGGTTCAGCTCTTAATGCTCTTGAAGGTAAAGAAGATGCTGTTAAAGTTATCGATGATCTAATGGATGCAGTTGATGAGTGGATCCCAACTCCAGTCCGTGATAACGAAAAAGCATTCTTAATGAGTATTGAAGACGTTTTCACAATCACTGGACGTGGAACAGTTGTTACAGGACGTGTAGAACGTGGACAACTTAAATTAAATGATACAGTTGAAATAGTCGGTATTAAACCTACAAAGTCAACGGTTGTTACAGGAATCGAGATGTTTAGAAAACAATTAGATTATGCTGAAGCAGGAGATAACGCTGGTATCTTATTACGTGGTGTTTCTCGTGAAGAAGTTGAGCGTGGACAAGTACTTGCTAAACCAGGAACAGTTACACCTCATAAGAAATTTAAAGCAGAGGTTTACATTCTTTCTAAAGAAGAAGGTGGACGTCATACTCCATTCTTCGGAAACTATCGTCCACAATTCTATTTCAGAACTACTGACGTAACGGGAGTTATCGAATTAGAAGCTGGAGTAGACATGGTTATGCCAGGAGATAACGTTTCAATTACAGTTGAATTAATACATCCAATTGCTATTGAAAATGGTACTAAGTTCTCAATCCGTGAGGGTGGAAGAACAGTTGGTGCTGGTAACGTTAGCGAAATAATCGAATAATAAAAAAATAAAACTTCACGATTGTGAAGTTTTTATTTTGCTTAAATTTTAAAATGGAAACGATCTTTAGTAGAGGCTAAGTATAAATTATATAGAGTCCTATTGGTCATGATACCAAATTCTCCTACATATTCAACGACACTTCCAAGTAAAGACAATCTGGCTTGATTAACTCCGTATAAAGTATTCTCTTCTTTTTTGAAGTTACCAGTAATAGCACCGAAGTTAAAACTTCTGAAGTTACTATCAGAATAATATTCCAATATTTTCCAACGAAGAAGCGCAAGAGCAGATATTGCCGAATGTTCTTTTAAGTACCCGTCTTCAAATATTTCTAATCTATCTCCAGATTTAGTCACTATACAAAAAGCAATGACTTTTCCTTCAGGGTAATTTTTTAAAGTCTCAGTCGAACTTAAAAGATGTTCTTTATAGCTAGCGATAATTTTATCTGATTCCATTTTCTTATTCAAAGCACGATTAAGATTTTTACCTTTTCTATTTCTATCTTGAACGATAGCATTTATTCTCTCGTTTTTATCTATTTCCCTCTCATATAAGACTTTACTATTGTTTACGTATTTTTCAGTGTTTAATTTAGCGATAAATATTTCACAATCAGGATTGTCTTCGATAAAGCTTTTATAATATTCGATTGGTTTTCCAAAAGTCGTTTTAGCTACATCATAAATATAATCGATATTCTTAGTGTCGTCTTTTAAGATATCCACACCTAATTTAGCGGCTTTTCTAAGTTTGTTTCTCGTTCTTTTATCTATCTTTGTAAGTAACTTTTTAGGGTTAATAGGTAGTGTCGTAACGGCATACCATCTAGGCAATATAGCATCAAAGTATAAGTTCTCACCACGATACTCATAGTTAAATTTCTTTAATAGTGTCTTTCTAATCTCTTCGGCATCGGAATGTTTCTTTAAAGTGTTATCTCCATAAAGAATAGCGTCTAGTTTTTTATCTATCGAACTTTCGTTTTGTTTATAAATACCAGTTTTATTTCTTATATTTAAGATAATAGGAGGATCCATAGTGAATCCCATTATCCTTTTATTATTCAAATACTCTTTTAAATATCTTAAAAGAGTGTCTAATGTTCTAAAATCAGAAAAATCTGTCAATATTCCACGAGGACAATATGCGACATATTGGTTTAAATAAACATTTTTAGTTAAAATTAATGCGGCACTGCTAACAGAGTTATTATGTTCGAATCCAAGATACATGACGTTGTATCCGAGAGCTTCTGCTGCTTTACCGAAACTTGATGTTTGCCAAGGATTTGCTAGTTCATGATTTTTGGCAATACTATCAAATTCGTCACTTCTTAATTCAAGTACTTTCATATATCCTCCAATGATAAAAATATTATAACATATAATATGTTAATTTAAAATATTATATAGTATAATTATACAAGGAGAATGTTATGTTTGAAAATAAAAAAATATTAATATTAGGAATGGCTAGAAGTGGTTTTGAAGCTGCTAGAGTTTTAATAAAGAAAAATAATAAAGTTATCTTAAATGAAAGAGATGCTACCGTAGATGAAGATAAAAAAAGAGAATTAGAATCATTAGGAGTAAAACTAATTTTAGGTGGTCATCCTGAAAATTTATTAGATGATAGTTTTGACTTTTTAATTAAGAATCCGGGAGTACCGATAAACCATCCTTATGTCTTAAAGGCAAGAGAATTAAATATCGAAGTTATAAATGAAGTAGAGATGGCTTATAGATTGTTAGAAAAGCCTTTAAATTTAATCGGTATAACAGGTACTAATGGTAAGACGACTACTACGACATTAATATATGAATTTATTAAAGAAGCGAATAGAAGAGTTCATCTTACTGGTAATATCGGTTATCCTTTGTGTAGCTTTCTAGATAAAATTAAAAAAGACGATCTTGTAATAATGGAAACATCTTGTCAACAGTTAGAAAATTTAAGTGAGTTTAATCCTAAAGTAGCTATAATGACTAATTTAAGTGAAGCTCATATAGATTTTTTCGGAGACTATGAGTCTTATAAGAGAGTTAAGTTAAAGATTTTTCAAAATCATACTAAAGAAGATATCGCTATTTTAAACTATGAAGATAAGGGAGTTTTAGAATTATGTAAAGATATTAAATCTACGATTAAATATTTTTCTAGTAAAAAGAAAATCAAGGGTGCTTATATAAAAGATAATTCTATCTATTATCTCGAAGATAAAATAATTTCTTTAGATGAAGTAAAGCTCATCGGTGTTCATAACTATGAGAATATTTTAGCGGCTATTGTCGCTGTAAAAGAATTTAACATTAGAGACGAAGACATTATAAAAGTATTAAGAGAGTTTGGTGGAGTAGAGCATCGTAATGAGTTTGTTCGTGAAGTAAATAACATTAAATTTTATAATGATTCTAAAGCTACTAATATTAAAGCGACGCAAATAGCTTTAGGTTCTTTTAAATCGCCGGTAATACTTCTTTTAGGAGGAATGGATAGAGGACAAGACTTCGAAGAATTAGAACCGTTTATGGAGCGTGTAGAGTATGTCATAGCCTATGGTGAAGCAAGAGAAAGAGTCAAAGATTTTGCAAATAAATATAAGTTTAAGAACGAAGTCTTTAACACTCTTGAAGAGAGTGTAAGAAGAGCATTCGAATTAGCTAAAGAAAAAGATACTATTTTACTTAGTCCAGCTTCTGCTTCTTGGGATCAATATAAGTCTTTCGAAGAAAGAGGAGAAGAATTTAAAAAAATAGTTAATGGCTTTTAGTTATTTAACATATTTATAATATCTGCTTTTGTATATAAGAGTAGTTATATTCCTTTTACTTGTATTTTTATTAAAAATATGGTAAATTATTAACTAGCAATCGAGGTGATTATATGAAAACATTTTTACTTATCGTGTCTATTTTGTTAATAGCAATAGTATTGTTACAAAGCAATAAAGCTGAAGGAGCTTCGCAAATAATATCAGGAGGTAATTCTGATTTGTTTGGTCAGAGAAAAGAAAGAGGAATAGAATTATTTATAAGTAGATTTACTTTTCTTCTTGGAGCGCTATTTTTTATTGTTTGTTTAGTAATGAATATTGTATAACAAGTGGACTATTATCAGTCCTTTTTTTGTGTTATAATTTTTACAGTAGGAAGTGGAAAATGAGAGATAAAATATTAGAAATATTAAGAGAACAAAACAGAGCATTAAAATATGATGAGTTAGATTCTTTATTAAATATAAATACGATAGAAGAGACAAAGGAAGTCTTGGATCTATTAAAAGAATTAGAATTAGAAGGAGAAATATACCACTCTAATAAAGATAAATATATGCTTTTTTCAGCGTCTAGATTAAAAAAGGGAGAACTTAGTATTAATAAAAAAGGTTATGGCTTCTTGGAACAAGAAGACGAAGATATTTTTATTAGTAAAGATAATCTTAATAATAGTATGGACGGAGATACCGTCATTGTAGAAATAATAAAAGAAGATGATAAGAGCAAAAGGGAAGGGCGTGTCTTAAGAATAATTAAGAGAGGATTTACTAGAGTAGTAGGTGAATTCTTAATCGAAGATAACAATAAGATGGTTATTCCCGATGATGAGAAGATTAGGAATTATATAGACATTACTCCAGGAAAGACTCTAAATGCTGTGCCGGGACATAAGGTTGTGGTTCAGATTACTAGCTTTAAATCTAATAATAGATTAATTGGTGAAATAGTTAAGATAATTGGTCATAAGAATAATCCGGGAATAGATATATTATCAGTTGTAAATAAATTTCAGATAAAAGATACTTTTGATGAAGAGACTCTTTTAGAAGCAGATAAAGTGCCTACTTTTGTAACTAAAGAAGAAAAGGTTGGAAGAAGAGACTTAACAAATGAAATCATCTTTACGATAGACGGAGATGATACTAAAGATATTGATGACGCTATATCGATTAATAAGTTAGATAACGGTAACTATGTATTAGGTGTTCATATAGCGGATGTATCTTACTATGTTAAAGAAGGTAGTGCTCTTGATAAAGAGGCTATGGAAAGAGGTACGAGTGTCTATTTAGTCGATCGTGTTATCCCGATGCTTCCACATAAACTATCTAATGGAATATGCTCGTTAAATCCTAATGTGGAAAGATTAGCTATATCTTGTGTAATGGAAATAAATCCCCAAGGTAAGTTAGAGAAATATGATGTTTTTGAGAGCTTGATAAAATCTAAGATTCAGATGACTTATAAAAAAGTAAACCAAGTATTAGAAGAAAACACTACTCCAGAAGGCTATGAACCTTTTAAAGATAAGTTATTTCATATGAAAGAATTAGCAGATATTATAAGAAAAAAGAAAGATGAACGCGGCTTTCTAGATTTTGATGTCGATGAAGCTAAGATAATAGTAGACGAAGAAGGTGTACCGATAGATATCGTACTTCGTGAAAGAAGAACCGGCGAGAAGATTATCGAAGACTTTATGATTGAAGCTAACGAATGTATTGCAAGCCATATATTTTATATGAATCTACCATTCGTCTATCGTATTCATGAATATCCAAAAGAAGAAAAGATAAAAAACTTTATGACTTTTCTTAAAAGTCTAGGATATACATATCCTAATAAGATAAGAAATTTAACTCCAAAGACGATCCAAGGACTATTAAATTTTTTAAGTGAAAAGAAAGAGTTTAGAATATTATCTAGTCAGCTTTTAAGAAATATGCAAAAAGCAGTCTATCTTCCACAAAATTCAGGTCATTATGGATTAGCGAGTAAATGCTATACTCACTTTACTTCACCTATAAGAAGATATCCTGATACGACAGTTCATCGTCTATTAAGAAAGTATCTTTTTAATAAAGAACTATCTCAAGAAACGATAAATGATTGGGAAAACAGATTGATTTTTATATGCGATCATTCGTCTTTTAAAGAGAGAAGTTCGATTGATTGTGAAAGAGAAGTAGAAGACATGAAGATGGCTGAATATATGGAAAAACATATCGGTGAGCAATTCGAAGGTATGATATCTACGATTGTTAATTTTGGTATGTTTATCGAGTTAGATAATCTAGTCGAAGGTTTGGTTCATGTTAGCGACTTAGATGGATTCTTTGAATTTAATGAAGAGTCACAGACTCTTTATAATCCGAAAACTAATAAAAAGTATTCTATGGGTGAAAGAGTTTTAATAGAAGTAGTACATGCTTCTAAAGAGGAAAGAAAGATCGATTTTAAAATAATAAAGAAGTTATAGGTGTTATATGGAAATATTTAATAGAAAAGCAAGACACGATTATTTTATTTATGAAGAATACGAATGTGGTATTGTTTTAAAGGGCACCGAAATAAAATCGATTAGAAATGGTAGTTGTAGTATTGCCGATAGTTATGCTCATGTTAGAAGAGATGAATTATTTATAATTAACATGTTTATCGGAATATATAAAGAAGGAAATGTTTTTAATCACGAAGAGACAAGAAGTAGAAAACTTTTAATGCATAAGAGGGAAATACTAAAACTTAAAGAAAAAGTAAAGTTAGAAGGTTACACACTAATACCATTAAAAGTGTATTTTAAGAACAATAAAGCAAAGGTATTGCTAGGTCTATGTAAAGGTAAGAAAGACTATGACAAGAGAGAAACAGAAAAAGAAAGATCTATTCAAAGAGAACTAAAAAAGGTAGAACACAAACGATAAATATTGATAAAAAAGGGGTTTTATGCTATAATCTATCTACCAATGGGGTCGATTAGGGTTCGACGGGATAAATTTGGTGTGGATGGCAAGTCGAGGCAAACGTAAATGCATCAGTTAAAATAACTGTAAACAATTTTAAAAATACACTTGCTGCAATGTTCAATAAGAACGCTGTAGCTTATGCTTAATTAAGTTTAAGAAGTGTGCTTCTACTATCCTTTTCCTGCGAGGATTACTAGAAGCTAATAAAGTGGGATATATCGTTATGATGTCTATAAATAACGACGAACTTAATAGGCTCGTTATCTAATAAGTCGTTAATTAGTTTATTAGATAATTAAATTTAATAATTAACTAAACTTGTAGAGGTTCACATGTAATTTTTTTCGGACGGGAGTTCAATTCTCCCCGACTCCACCATTAAGATTAAAACTAACGTTTTGTTAGTTTTTTTGTTTTTAATACTAAAATATTTATTTAATAATAAATTATAAAAATATTGTAAAAAGCTTGAAGATAGAAAAAGGTATGTTATAATAACAAACTAATAAGGGAGGATTTGGGAATGAGTAAAACATTAGTTAGTAGTGCTTATGATTTAGATTTATTACTACACTCAGAATTAGGAAAAGAATTAGAGAGTGAGTCTTTTGCTACTTTATTTGGCGGAGTAGATGGTAGTTATAAAGGTAAACCGTTTTATATATCATTTAAAAAAAATGAATATCTATTATTATCTTATGAAAATGATGGAAAAGAAGTATTAAAAGAAATGTATCCGATATTATCTTGTGCAATGGGTGAACCACCTATTTGCAGTTATGATTTACAAAGTGAAAACGAAGATGAAAAAGAGGCTCAGGCAAATATTGAATGGGATATTAAAGATCCAGAAAAAAGAATAAGTGACATAGTTAATGGTAGAGTTCTTTCTGAAGGAAATAAGGTACATAACCTAATTTTGTTTGGTGAAAGAAGAATTGAAGATTATATAGAAGACGAGAAAGCAAAAGCAGAAAGACTCGCTAATGCTAGAATTTATGGTATTAATCCCGGTAATCTACCATATCCAGAAAAGGTTGTTGCAGCAAGTGAGGCGGAATTATTTTTAACAATCAATACATATCGCACTACAATGTCTATGATGAATCACGCAACGAAAAGAGATGAAGAACCAGTAGATTTAACAGAATATGATTATGCACTAGATTTTTGCGTTTATCAAACTAGAAAGTTTGGCGTAGAATTGCCAGATGCTGAAATTGATAAACGTGTTACAAGAACAAGCTCTTTTGTTAGCTGGGCTATTTTTTGGGATAACCACTTCTCTAATAATTTAAATGAAAAAGAAAAAGCCGCATATTCTCAAGCAAGAAAAAAAGGTGAAGATGTATCAGCGTTTATGCCTAAAGTTAGTTGGAAAGATACACTAAAAGAACCAGAAAAACAGACTACAACTGAACCAAGAGAAGAACAGGGAGTAAGAAAAGTAAAAACCCCAGAAAGTTCTTTAGCTACAGCTAGAAAAATTGCCAATGAAAATAAAAGTGAATAATTTCCAAATTTGCAACTATAAAAAATTAATTTTAAATATTAATATAAACAGCTAATGATATACATTTAGCTGTTTTTAACACTAAAGACCTTATTTTCGATTATGAATTAAAATATGATATAATATTTTTAACAATTAGTGAGGAGTTTTTATGAAATTAAAGAGAGTAACAATTCATGACAATGAAAAATATTTGAGACAAATTTCTAAAGAAGTAGATTTTAATGATAAGTCTTTTCTTGATGACATAAAAGCTTTAGAAGAATATTGTGAAAATAATGTTGTTTATGCTTTGGCACCAGTACAAATTGGAATACCGAAAAGAATAATATATTTAAGGAATTCAACTCCAGATATGAGTAAAAATTTTGATAAAAATTACAATGAAAAGCGAGTTTTAATTAATCCAGTTATTTTGGAAAGAAAAGGACATACAAAGTTTTTAGAAAGATGTGAAAGTTGTCTTGATTATTCTGGAGTAGTCGACAGACCTTTTTCAATAACTATTGAATATTATGATGTTTCTGGTAAAAAAATAAAAGAGACAGTTAGCGGGTTTGAAGCAACCGTTTTATCACATGAATATGATCATTTAAATGGTATATTACATATGGATTTAACCGATGAAGTTCTTATTTTAACTATTGAAGAAACAAAAGAATATAGAATAAAGCATCCATACGAAGTTATTTCAAAAGATTGTGATTTTGAAAGTGTTTTAAATAAAAGGAGTTAAGATCAATAATATGATAATTGATAAAACATATATTGTCATAAAAAAACAACAATAATTGTTGTTTTTTTATTATAATGTTCCACCATTAACATTTAAATTTTCTCCATTAATATAACTAGCTTTATCAGACAATAGAAACAATACGGCATTTGCTATATCAATTGTTTCTGCCAATCTTTTTAGGAGATTGTTTTCAATAGTTTCTTCTATCTCTTCTTTTGACCATCCTTCTAGAGATAGTGGTGTAATTGTAAGACCAGGACTTACACAATTAACTCTAATGTTATAATCGCTTAGTTCTAAAGCGCTAGCTTTGGTAAAATTAATTACTCCTGCTTCTGATGCACAATAGGCACTTGCTTCTTTACAAGGATTCGTTCCTAATCTTGAAGCAATGTTTACTATACTAGGATTCTCACTTTTCTTTAATAAAGGTATAGCATGCTTAGTACATATAAATTTACCTATTAGGTTAGTATTTATCACTTTAGTGAAATTATTTAAGTTAAAATTTTCAATCATGCTATCTATGTTAGTGCCGGTATTATTTATTAGATAATCTAATTTATTTATTTTTTTAAACATCGTGATTACTTCTTCTTCTTTTGTTATGTCTGCTTTAATAAAAATTAGTCTATCTTTATATTCAATTAATTCATCGTTAGCTTCTTTCATCATTTTATCGTTATGCCCATAATTAGCATAAACAAAGGCGCCGTTTTTTAAAAGTTCTTTAACGATTTCTTTTCCTATTCCAGAAGTTCCACCAGTTACCAAAGCTACTTTATTTTTAAAAAACATAAGTCCTCCTTAAGTGTGATTTTACTTGGTTTTACCAACTTCACCAAAGTTAATGAAGTAAGTACTGTCTACAGCATGAAGTGGCTTTGGTTGTTCATCAGTAAAAGGGTGATCCGCAACAGAAGCCGCAACTAAATCGTTAATGAAGTTAGTTTGATATGGAGTAGAAAACATATTTAAAACTATGTCATCAGCATACTTATAAACATTTCCATCAGCTGCATGTCTTCTAACATCAGTTGGTTTTATTACTCCTTCTTGGGCTATGTCTGCTCTCATTTGTTCTACCATTTTATTATATATAAATTCACTACTATCATTTAATGCATACATATCACCAGGCCTATTATCATAACCAGTATGTTTGCTTCCAGCAGCGAGTAACCACATGTTAGCTAAGAGTGCTTTAGAAGCTAGTTCTTTATCACTGACTTTCTCTTTAGTTTCAATATCTCTAATACTTACACTATTATCGAAGTCGCCATCTTTTTCATTAAAATGTTCATACTTTCCTACAAGTTCTTTTATTTCTTCAAAAGTCGGCAATGGTACTGGTTCTTTTGCTGCAGTGTCAACGGCTTTATTTGGATCAAATTCAGATAATAAATTATTATTGATTCTTTTGATTCCATTATGATCTAAATATCCAATATATCCACTAGATTCATTAAACTTTCTGTCTAAACGATTTCTATTTAAGAAGCGATCTGCAACTTCTATTCTGCTGTCGTATAAGAAGTCTCTTTCAGAGAAAACAGTGTTTTTAATAGTCGTTTCGATTCCGCCTCTAACAACAGTTTCAAATATATCAAATGTAAATAAGTCGACTCCTTTAACATTTTCTGGTTTTGGTGAAGTTCTTTGAACGACGAAGACACTACCATCCGATCTTCTAAAGACTCGTGGTGCTATTCTAAACTGATCAGACATATCTAGTGGTTTTTTAATTTGTCTAGGGTCGGTTACATAGTTATCGTTAGCATCTTTAACGCTTCCAAGATAAAAAGTTCCATTATTAAGTGAATCTCTTATATTTTCTTTTGATAACAAGATATTAATCGTGCTACTTTCGAAGCCTCTATCTATATCTTTTTTATTTTTTCTAGAATTAACCATATCAGCAATGTTGCTTTCTCCATATAAAATGGTTGGTAACGAAAGTTCTGAATTACCTGTTAGTTCTCTATAAACATATTTGAATATTCTCTTATCATTTACAACCGAAGATCCAACTTGAGCAACACTAAAAACAGTGCCGTCTTTTCTAGTTACTCTAAATGTAGA
The DNA here is from genome assembly GCA_964616485.1 of uncultured Muribaculaceae bacterium. Taxonomy (GTDB): domain Bacteria; phylum Bacillota_I; class Bacilli_A; order RF39; family UBA660; genus RUG13868. The sequence goes on along the minus strand of CAZTRB010000011.1, from coordinate 10,988 downwards.
AACATTAAAGTCTCTCAATCTACGCATAGGTGTAACGATAGCTTTTATTATTTTAGGATCTATTTCGGATAGATTCTTTTGTGCTTCTTTTTGTGGTTCTTTTGGACTAGGTCTGTGGAATCTATTAAATTGGTAGGTATTCCCTGCAAAGAAAGGAAGTCCATCTATATTACCCTTACGATACTCTGCATTATCAAAAGATAAATCTACTCCATAATTTTTACCATCTATCTTTAATATGTTCCATGCGTGTTGATTAAGACCTTGTACATAATGACTCTCAATACCTTGTCGATCTAACATTTCTTTATACATTACAGCATATCCTGCCCCTCGTGTCTCTCTACTTAAAAAACCACTTAAGCTACATGCTTCTTTATCGGTTCTAACTCCATATTCTGGTGCCATCATTATTTGAGTTCTCATTTTTTCATAAATATAAGTAGCTTTTTGAATGTCACTCCAGCTAGGATGAATTCCTCTTTCAATTTCTCTCATCTCTTGTATGATATTACCAAGTTCATTTTTAGAATAGATAACGGCATTACTAAAATTAACGTTTGAAGGATATGTCTCTTGCCATTCCTCGGTAAAAGGACCAACGACTCTTATATCGGCATTATTTCCGACAGACCTAATCATCTCTGGAGTGATACCACTCGTATTAGAAATTTCTATCAATACCCTTTCATTTGGATGGGCTCTACAAAAATCACTAATAGTATTTAAATCGAAATCCTCTCCAGGTTTAATTGTCATCTTTGAATTGTGTTTATTCATTTAATTCACCACTTTCTATTAGAACATCGAGATTTTCATTATAAATGTTAATTCCTTTACTAATTAAATTATTAAATAAATGTTTATTTTCTTCATATTGTTTTAAATCGATACTTAGTTTTTTTAATTTCTCTAATTTGTTTAAAAAATCAAAATTATCAATATTCGTATTATCTATATACAGAGTTTCTAGATTGTTAAATTCTTCTAACTTCTCTATTTCATCAAGATATGAATAAGACAGTCTTAAGTAAGATAAGTTTCTATTAATCTTATTGATATTTACGACACCACCAGTAATAGTTAGATATTCTAAGTTTTCTATTAACGAGATAAAAGAATAGCTATTTACGACACAATTTTCAAAAGATAAGATTTTTAACTTGATGCCTGCAAGTAATGAAGTACTGTCAAATAGACAGTTATCAAGAAAAAGTTCTTCTAGATAAGTAAGGTTTAAGAGATGGGTAAAATCTTCTTCATTAACGTGTATTCTTCTTAATGTTAGTCTTTTTAAATTTTTAAAGAAACCTAACGTCTTAAAATCAAAGTAGTCTTCTTCGTCATCAAGATAAATATTTAGAGTATCGATACTATCTAACTCTTCTTCGGTAAAGTTATTATTTTCTTTATCTAATTTATACATTAGATAGTTTTCTAAAGTCTTATAAAACATATGATATAGCCTTCTTTCTTTTTTATAATTAGTTTATAATTTTAATATTTATAACGTTTATCATAGCGGGATACGATTCCATTATTTCCCCTTGATAAGTAATTATTACTTCCATTCCTACTTCGTAAAATATATCTTTATCTTTTGTAATCGAAAATAAATCAGAAGATAAATTTTCTTTTTGATCATCATTTGGTTTTATTAAAAGATTTTCTTTTTCTACAGTAACAATAGTTCCTTTAAAAGAATGTTCATCAGATCTAGAATTTATACAAAAATTATTTACATTGATATTATAAAACCCAAAGTGAATATTCTTATCTCCGGTTAAAGTATTGCATCTTATAACTTTATAACCTAGTCCGAAATAATCTTTACTACCTCCATCTTTATAAATACTAGTATTTATAGCAAAGAAAGGATTCTTGTTATTTTTATATAAAATGTAATCAGTAGTAATCGTGATTAGCCATAATAAAAGCAATAAAGAGATAAATTTAAAAACGTTTTTCATAACCCTCCTTAGTTAGGAATCTTTTCTTTTTCAGGTAACATTCCAACAGTATACGTTGCTTCTTCTCCAAAGAAATAAGTGTCTTCTAAGACTTTACTACTTTCATATAGCATCCTAAACATTGTCTCGGTAGAATCTAGTTCTGGTTTTAAAGAATTATGATTCATTAAGGCAACATGCTCTTCTTTTGTCAGGATTGCTAAATATCCAAGATTAATATTTTTTTCTTCGTTTTTAAAAGTTACATAAAAAAATGGGTCGTATAAAAGGATAGGAACACCGTCGTAACCATTAGGATATATAAAATTATAAGCATGGTTTTGAGAATTCCTAATACCGAAAACTATCTCGGAATCTATTCCTAAAAATTTAAACATATTATGAGCTAATCCGGCCTTTTCGTGAGAACTAGCACATTTAGTCTCTCTAATTTCTCTTATAGACAACCTGTTATCTTTATTTTGATAGTAGTGAAAAACTCTTTGTAACTCTGATTCGGAATTACTTGGTAAATAGTCACTGACTGCAAAATGAATAGATGTCGATAAAGTATTTTCATCATACCAATTACCTCGTCTAATAATCCTTATTAAGTTTATATAAGGGTCCAAATCATCATAGATTAAGTCTGGACAATCGATATCTTCTGATATTCTATCTCCGGCTTTATAATGCGTCTTGTTTGCTATAAAATCCTTATAAGTATCTGTATGACCAACACCTATAGTGTCATTATTAGCTTCTCTTTCTAAGGTTCTTAGTCTCTCTCTAACAAAAGCCGTAGTATCATCTTTGTCATTTAGTTCAAATATTATATTTTGAATTTGTTTTTTTAACATATATACTCCAGTTATTTATTTATGATAAAATTATAACATATTAAAGTTATATTATATAAAATATATTTAAGTAGAAGGAAAAGATATGAAAATAAGCGAACCGAAAATTAATAATTACGAAGAGACTAGTTTCTATAAGAGTTTTGATAATTTAGAGTTATATAATAAGTTGTTTAGTAATGAGAATCTAGATAAAGAGATCATCATTGATAACTTGACGATAGACAGTTGTATCTTTAAAAATCTGTCTTTTGAGAACATATCTTTTAATGACATAGATTTGGTAGATGTTATCTTTGAAAATTGCGACTTATCTAATAAAAATTTCGATAATAGACTTATTACTAGAGTAATATTTAAAAACTGTAAACTTATGGGAACATCTTTTTCAAAAGCATCTTTTAAAGACGTTCAATTTAATAATTGTAAATGTGACTATCTCGATTTAAGTTATGCCAAAGTTAGCAGAGTAATCTTTGATGATAGCGATCTATCTAACTCTTCTTTTTTAGAAACGATAATAGAAAAGATAGCGTTTGAAAAAGTAATTTTATATAAAGCAGAATTTATAAAAGTCAATTTAAAAGAAGTAGATTTCTCTACTTCTAATATCGATGGCTGTCTCTTTGACTTTAAGTCGGTTAAAGGGATAATAATAGATCCTTATCAAAGTTCTTCTCTAGTTAGAATGCTAGGTGTTCAGATAAATCAATAAGGCGGAAATTTAATTTCTAATTTTTTTGGGAATGGTATTAATTGTCCCGCTTTTTCTTGTGTGGTTTCTTCTATAATCTCTGGTACAATTGCTATTCTTTTCGGTGTATCCTCTTCTATTTTTGGTATATCATTTTTTGTTATTCCAAATGTTTCTAAAAAAGGATATACCCAATTAGGTCGTTTGTTTGTATTAGTTCTTTGATCTAGAGCCGATCTTATTGCAAGCGTTGCAATTGGGACAAAAGGTTCATTTTCTGTTTGGACTATATCTAGCACCTGATATTCTTCCGTATCCTCGTCTTGTCCAATTACTACAAAATGATTAACATTGCTATCACCAACCGTTACTAAATATAAAGTTGAGTCGTTGGCTAGTTGAACAGTTGTTTCTCTGTCTTCCATGTCGAAGTCACATGAATTCCTATCTATAGTATCGGTCGGTGAGACAGAATATAAAGCGTCTTTTATAAAGTATTCTAAAACGTCTTCTTTTGATGTTTCTAAATCAAGCACAGGTATTGTTTCTCTATAATAACCGGTACTTTCTTGAAAGTAATCTTCTTGATTGTTGGTAGATTGCCCGTTCGCATACTTATCCTGTGCATCATCATTTTTATTCCAATGTATGATAAAAATTTCGGCTCTTTTACTAAGTGCAATTGAGAATTTCATAATACCACCCCTAAACACGTCATATTATAATGGTAAGACCTTTTAAAGTCAACAAAATAGTTGATTTTATCGGCATTTTATGTTAATATATGAAAACGTGAAGCAGGAGGAAATATCATGTTAGATTTAAGAGAAGTAAGTCAAAGAAAAATGTTCGTTTCTGAAGCAGAGAATCAAGCTAGAATATTGTCGTTAAAAAACAATTCTAAATATTGTACTGCAAAAAGTAAAGAACGTTGGGAAAGCGAGATCGATAAATTAGAATTTGTTTCGCCATTTTTAGGAGAAGAAAAAAGAGAAAGTTTGTTTAGAAACTATGAAAGTTGTGCACAAGTGTTAAGAGCTTTTTCTAATCAAGCTAGTTGGAGTCAAGTTGCTAGATTAGTTGAAGTGCAAGGTCATACGGAAGAGAGTCTCGTTAACTTAACTAGAAAGTTACTAAGTTTTTCAAATAATGGAACAACTTTTGCAGAACATCGAGCTATGGGTAGAATAAAACCAACAGTTGAGATAAGTCAAAGTAAACCTAAAATATTATCAAAAACATGATCTTAAAATTGTGTTTTTTTTTGTTATTATGATAAAATATATTAAGTAGATGGAGATTAATAATGGATGTTAAAAATATAAATGTTTTAGTTCTGGCATATCTTGGAGATAATATTTATGAGTACTATGTTAGAAAACATTTGATAGCTAAAAAGATTTCTAATGTCGATAGTTTGCAAAAGACGGCCGTATCATATGTCAGTGCTTTTAACCAAGCGAAGTATTTAACGGAATTAAGTGACAGTGGTTTCTTTACGGAAGAAGAATTAGATGTTATAAAAAGAGCTAGAAATCATAAGACCAAGAGTAAGCCCAAAAATTGTGACATAATCACCTATAAGCATGCGACGGGTTTAGAGAGTTTACTAGGTTATTTGGAACTTACGGACAATAAAGATAGAATAGAAGGAATAATGAAAGAGATATTGAGGGATTAAAATGTTAGTATATGGAAGAAATGTTGCTAAAGAACTTTTACAAACACCAAAAAAGATTAAAAAGATAACTTTACAAGAAGGTTTTAATGACAAAGAGATAAATTCTTTAATCGAAAAAAGTAAAATCAAAGTAGAATATTTAAATAAAAATGAATTTTCACGATTTGCTAAATTTTCGCATCAAGGTATAATCCTTGACATAGAAGATTTTAATTATGTCGATTATGATTCTTTTACTAATAATGATAATGCTAAAGTAGTAATTTTAGATCATTTAGAAGACCCACACAATCTAGGTGCCATTATCAGGACTTGCGAAGCCGCTGGAATAGATGGGATAATCATTCCCGCTAATAGAAGTGTCGAAGTTAACTCTACTGTCGTTAAGACCAGTGCTGGAGCAATCGAGAACATGAAGATAGCTAGAGTTACTAATTTAGTTAAGACTATCGAAAACTTAAAGGAACAAGGTTTTTGGGTAGTAGGGACTCATCTTTCAGGAGAATTAGATTATCGTGATGTCGATTATACCGGTAAAATCGCTTTGCTAATTGGCAACGAAAGTAAAGGAATTGGCAAGTTAGTTAGTGAAGAATGTGATTACTTAGTTAAAATCCCTATGTATGGAAAAACAAACAGTCTAAATGCCTCTGTTGCAGCAGGTATCATGATCTATGAAATGATTAATTTAGACAAATAGGGAGGAATTTTTTGGAATACAAAGACATCAATGATTATGAACTTGTTTTTCTCGTTAGAGAAAACAATGAAGATGCACACGATTTACTTTATAATAAATATAGTAATTTAGTTAATAAATATGCTTATGAATATTATTCTAAAAATCAAAATATCGGAATAGATATCGAAGATTTAAAACAAGAAGGATTTTACGGTATATCTTTGGCTATCAAAGACTACAACCAAGACAAGACACTTTTTTATACATTTGCTCTTCTTTGTATTAGAAGAGAAATGGAAAGACTAATAAAATATCAAAGAAGGAACAAACAACTTGTTTTAACTAATTCACTTTCAATAAATAGTTGTATAGATAATGATAATGATCTTTATTACGAAGATGTCATTTCTTCAGGAGAAGATATCCTTGAAAATATGATTATCGATGATACTTTTAATAAGCTTTATAATTTTAAACATAATATGGCTTTTATCGAGTCACAGATTTACGAACTTAAATTGAATAAATTTGGTAATAAAGAAATTGCCGAACTCTTGGATTTGCCTTATAAAAAGGTCGACAATTATTTAAGAAAGATAAAAGGTTTACTGTATAGTTTTAAATTAACTTTGTAAAAAATAATAAAAGTGTTAAAATTATAGTAGGTGATATGATGGAAAGAGAAAGAGCAGAAAATGTATCAGAATATTTTTCTGAACCTGGAACGAGAGAACCTAAAAACGTGAATAATGTATTTTATCTTTTGTATCAAGAGATGGAAAAGATTCATCAAAGAAGGAGTTTCGTTAGTTTCGTTTCAGCAACAGATGCTTTTATCGGTGAAGACCGTGTCTTTTATCGTGACGTTTATCGCTCTAGTAACATTGAGATCGATAGTGAAAAAAATTTATTAGATTTAACTAAGATGTTTTTAGGAACATACATGTCTATGGGCGTTGATTTTTTTGATTTTTCTAAACAAGGTTTAGATATGATGGTCGATAATTATGATTCGATTGAAAAGTCGATGGAAGCGGAAGAGTTTCCTGCTGATTATTTTAGAAGTGTTTTAATCGATGGAGAGAATGTATATTTTAATGATTATTTTGATAAGAATTTTGGACCGCTTGGTGTATCTGAACAATTAAGTGAAGGTAATAGCCAAGGCATGAGTAATAGTAAAGTCTTGATGCAGGGAACGACTAGACGCTTTACTAATCCTGATGGTAGTGAAAAATCAATGGATGAAAAAGCGACGGGGATGGCAGCATATATAAATTTTGTTTTCTATCCGGTAATGTTTTTTTGTTTAGCTGTAATAACATATGTTATATATAAAGTATTAATATTGTTTTAAAATTTCGGAGGGGATAGTATGTCGTTTACTTCGGTAGTTAAAGATGAAATAAGTTCTCTTGAGTTAACAAAAGCAGAAAGTATCGCAGAACTTTCTGGTTTTTTAAGAAGTACTACTTTTGATAAAGAACTAGAGTTAGTAACCGAAAATGCTAAGATAGCTAAGAGAATATACTTGTTACTTAAAACCTTTTATGGAGTCGAATTAGAGATAGTCCAGAAAAGGGTCGCTAACTTTACTAGAAAGAAAACTTACAATGTTATTGTTAAAGAAGGAAAGGATAAGATTCTTAAAAATTTATCCGTTTTAGATGATAAAAATAATTATATCGAGAGTCCTAAAGAATACATTATCGGCTCTGATGAAGAAATCAGGGCTTATTTGCGTGGGACCTTTTTAAGTAAAGGAAGAATTAATGATCCGAAAACTTCTCAGTATCATTTAGAATTTGTCTATGATAACAAATATGAAGCTGTCGTCGTTCAAAGACTTTTAAATGGTTATGATTTAAATTCTAAGATTATTATTAGAGATTCAAAGTACATGGTTTATATTAAAGAATCAGAAAGGATAAGTGATTTTTTAAAAGTCATTAGGGCTTTTAAAGCCGTCTTATATTATGAAAATATTCGAGCTTATAAAGAACAAAAGAATAATACTAATCGTCTTAATAACTGTGAACAAGCAAATACTGATAAGGTCATTGAGACTAGTTTAAAACAAATAAAAGATATAGAGTTAATTCAAGAAGTTTTGGGTCTAGAAATGCTAGATGAGAAGTTAAAAGAGGTTTGTGAATATCGTTTGAAGTATCCTGATAGTTCTTTGACAGAGTTAAGTAATATCATTTCTTTGGAAACGGGAAATAAAATAACTAAATCAGGGCTTAATCATCGCTTTAGAAAAATAAAAGAAATAGCGAATAATTTAACTAAAAAGTAAATGCTTTTTTAAACAAAATGTGTTAATATAAATATAGAATAAAGAGGTGAACATAGTGGTAGAAAGCATCAAAGTAAAAATTATGGGGGAAGAGAAAACCATAGCTAGTAAGATGACGCTATATGATTTAGCTAAAGAATATCAAGATAAATTTAAGTATCCGATATTGTTAGCTAAAGTCGACAATAAGTATAAGGAATTATCGGAATTTGTAAATTCGAAAGAAGACATAACTTTTATAGATTTAAAAGATAGAACGGGAAATAGAGTGTATATAAATGCTTTGGTATTTTTAGTTTCTTATGCTACTCAAGAGTTATATGGAGCAAATTCTAAAATAATCGTTAAGTATTCGATAGATAAAGGTATATATATTGAGACTAATTTTGAAATCGATGAAAAGAAAGTCGAGGCTTTAAAAGAAAAAATGTTAAGTCTCGTTGCAAAAGATATGTCTATCGTTAGATGTAAAGTAGAGAGAAATGAAGCGATAGAATATTTTGAATATAAGAAAGATTTCTCAAAAGTCGACTTATTAAAATACAGTGTCGATAGTTATATTACCCTTTATAAATTAGGTGGAATATATGATTATTTCTTTAGTTTAATGCCTATGTCTACTAGTGTCTTAAAAGACTTTAACCTTAAATGTTTAAACAACAAAGGTTTGATATTAATGTTTCCGACCGTCTATATCGACGGTATAAAAGAATACGAACATCACCCTAAATTATTTGATGTCTTTAAAGAATATCAAAAGTGGGCAGATATTATGAAGATTAGTAATGTTCCTTCCTTAAACAAGATCGTCAGCTCGGGAAGAATAGATGATATAATTAGAATAGATGAGATATTACAAAGTAACCGTCTCCTTACTATAGCTAGAGATATAGTAAACAAAAAAGACAAGGTTAGAATAATCTTAATGGCGGGACCTTCTTCTTCTGGTAAAACGACCAGTTGTAATAAATTGTCGATGTATTTAAGAAGTTTTGGGATGGAACCTAAAGAGATATCGATGGATGACTATTTCGTAGATCGTGAAAAGACTCCTAAAGATGAAAATGGAGAATACGATTATGAATGTTTAGAAGCAATCGATGTTAAGAGTTTTGATAAAGATGTTAAAAAATTGTTAGAAGGTAAAGAAGTTCGTTTACCACGATATAATTTTATTAAAGGGATTTCCGAAATGAGTAGTGATGCTATTTCACTAGGACAAGATGAAGTCTTGATAATTGAAGGGATTCACGCGTTAAATGAAAAAATATTAACGACTATTGAAAGAGATGCAAAGTATAAAATATATTTATCACCATTAACAATTTTAAATGTCGACATTCATAACCGTATATCGACTACTGATAATAGGTTGTTACGAAGAATAGTTAGAGATAATAGGACGAGAGGATATAAAGTAGAAGACACCCTTAGGACGTGGCGTAAAGTTAGGTTAGGTGAAGAGAAACACATTTTTCCTAATCAAGATTCAGCCGATGCGACATTTAATACGGCATTAATATACGAACTTGGCGTCTTAAAGACTTATGTTGAACCGTTGTTATATTCGGTAGGTGGTGATAGTCCATATTACGAAGAAGCTAGAAGATTAATAAACATGTTAAAGACATTTTTACCGATACCGTCAGAAGCTATACCTGACGATTCTCTATTAAGAGAGTTTATCGGTGGAAGTTGTTTTAAATAAAGAGAAAGAAAGAGGAGAAAAAATGATAAGAGTAGCAATTAATGGTTTTGGAAGAATTGGAAGATTGGTTTTTAGGATTATGGATAATGATCCTAGGTTTGAGATTGTAGCAATAAATGATCTTACTGATGCTGAACAATTAGCGTATTTACTTAAATATGATACGAATCATAGGAATTATAAAGTAGATGAGATAAGTAATTTAGATAATAAAATAGTGGTTTCAGGAAAAGAGATTCCTGTATATGCTGAGAAAGATCCATCTCTGCTGCCTTGGGGTTCTTTAGGAGTAGATGTTGTTTTCGAATGTACGGGTGCTTTTACTACTTTAGAAAAAGCTAAAGCGCACATTGTTGGAGGAGCGAAGAAAGTAATTATCTCTGCACCAGCAAAAGGTGATTTAAAGACGATTGTCTATAATGTTAATCATGATTTGTTAGATGGAAGCGAAGAGATAATCTCAGCGGCTTCTTGTACGACAAACTGTTTAGCTCCAGTCCTTAACGTTTTAGAAAAAGAATTTGGTGTAGTAAAAGGATTTATGACTACGATACATGCTTATACAAATGATCAAGCGACACTTGATGTTCCACATAATAAAGGAATAAATGCTAGAAGAGGAAGAGCTTGTGCTGCAAATATAGTACCTTCATCAACGGGAGCAGCTAGTGCAATAGGATTAGTTATCCCTTCACTTAAAGGAAAGTTAGATGGTACGGCGATGAGAGTTCCTGTTCCAACAGGTTCGGTAGTCGATTTGACTTTAGAGTTAAATAAAAATGTTACAGTTGAAGAGATAAACGAAGCGTTTAAAAAGTATGAAAATGAGACTCTTAGGTTTACGATGGATCCAATCGTTTCTAGTGACGTTATCGGTCTACATTATGGTGGAGTAGTAGATGGACAATCTACTAGCATTTTAGAAGTAGATGGAAAACAAATGATAAAAGTCGTTGCGTGGTACGATAATGAGATGGGTTATTCAGCTCAAATGGTAAAAACGGCACAATATTTAATGGAAAAATAAGAAGGATTTTCTTTCTTTTTTCGTAATTTTGACAGGAGACTATATGAAAAATAATAAGGGATTTACATTAATAGAAGTAATCGGAGTA
>CAZTRB010000010.1:0-29292 GCA_964616485.1 uncultured Muribaculaceae bacterium | reverse complement strand
ATATTTTTACTATATTTTATCAGTTTTTACCATTTCGTGTAAAAACTTTTTTTCATAAAACCCTTATTCTACCTAGGTTTTCTCTAAGTTTGCCTAAAACGTGTATATGGCAATTTATATTTGTTTTATATTCCATATTTATTACTCCAATCATTTTTGTAACTATACAAAATAATTATTTACTAAATTATTTTATAACTACCATTTTAAGACTTTCTAACCACTTAGCATTAATACTATTAAAGAAATTTTCAGACGTTTTATTTCGTTTGTCCACCATTCCACAAATTACATAATATTTTTCCTTTTTGCAAACATCTTTTAAATAATTTATCATCTGCTTCGCAACTTTCTTATTTTTATATTATTTAACAATTAAAACATTTATAATCAGATTGTTTGTCCCTCATGAGCATATAGACTGTAGAATATAAAGACATTCCAATTAACTCTTGATATTTTTAACAACAATTATAAATGACTTAGAGTTATCAGATACAATTCGTTCTTTAAACTTTAATATCTCGTTTATTTGGTTTGATGCTGTATGTACTTAATTGTTTACATATATAATAAACTCGATATCCAATTTAGTAATATTTCTTATATTTATAAAATTCAACTTACTTCTGTTCATTATACTCCTTTTTATGTTATTACGTCTATTTTATCTACATACCGCTCTTCAAAATATCAACTTATTTATCTATTTAATTATATCATAGTATTATAGTACTTTATTAAATTTAAAATATTTTAATTTACAACAATATATTTTTATTTTATGATATAATTACTTTAGGTGAGTATATGGAATTAGTTGATATTTTAAATAAGAAAAAAGAAAATGCCGGTTATACTAAAAACAGAAAGTCTTTAGAAGATGATGAATATAGATTATCAATCCATGTCTGGATTACTAACTCTAAAGGAGAGTTTTTAATTCAAAAAAGAGCAGCAAATAAATCTGTATTTCCAAACTTGTGGAATGAAACTGGTGGCGCTGCTATGGCTGGTGAAACAAGTGCTATGGCATGTGCTAGAGAATTTGAAGAAGAATTAGGTGTAGAACCCAATATGGAATCTGCAAAGTTGATTGGAACGATTAAACGTGTTAATGATTTTGTTGACGTTTGGCATATAGAACAAGACATAAATATTAATGATATAAATATGCAAATTGAAGAGGTTTCTGAAGTTAAATGGGCCAAATTAAAGGAAATTAAAAAATTAATTAAATCTGGTGAGTTTGTTCCAACTATTGAACCTAGTTTAAATTTATTTATCCAATATTTAAAATTATATAATAAGAAAAGTAAATAATCTTGTACTTTATTTTCTAATTTTATAACATAAAAAAGATGTACTTAAACACCTTTTTTTATTTTTCATAAACATTTTTTACAATATTTGGTTGTTCACATATTAACTACCAGCACACAACTTGTGTTGATCTAACAGTACAAAAACTTAATCATTTGATGTGACAATTACCAAACAATCACCTAAACTTGAATTAAAACATTTATGTTATTTACCTTCACCAAATTTTTTTAGAGATTTTTTCTTCTTTAGATTATAAATTAAAACTATTTCCAAAATATTTTTAAAATTTTTTTTCAAATTGATTACTTTTTCCCTATTTTCTATAAAAATTAACTGCACATGGTTCAATTAAAACATCTCTAAATAATAATTCTTCAATCTTTGCATTTATGTAGTTATATTTACTAATATTCTCTATATATTTTTATTAAAACTCAAAGCAGTTATATCTAATTCTTTTAATCCATTTTTTGTAAGTTCATAAGCAGTGTCGGCCACTTCTTTAATGTACTTTCGATCGTGAGAAACGCTTATGATTGTTCCATTATAAGTTGCTAACGTATTTCTAATAACCGGGTTTGATAAGGGACTTAGATTTCTTGTAGGTTCATCTAAAATTATAACATCTGGATTCCCTATTATTATTTTTAATAAGAATAATTTTGCTTTTTGCCCACCGCTTAATTCTTTAATTTGATTAGTCATTTCAGCACTTGTAAATTTTAAACTACCCATTAGTGTTCTTGCTTTTGAAACGTCCTCTGCAGAATTTGATTGAGCCACATATTTATAAGCAATTTGATTTTCATCAAACATTTCTGAATATAGTTGTGGCATATATTCTATGTTTAAATCATCACGTTTAGTTAATATGTTATGAATATGTTTTATTAGTGTAGATTTACCAACACCATTTATACCTATTATAACAACATGCTCTGGTCCGTTAATATTAAGTTCAATATTATTAGCTAAAATATGATTTTTTATTTTTAATTCTTTTAAAGTTAAATCTAATATTACTTTATTTGTTGGAACATATATATCTTCACTAAAGTGAAAATTTAGTGCCTCTTCTACATCCGGTACATCGGTAAACTCTTCTTTCTCTCTTTCAAAGCGATATTCATGACTTTTTATGTTTTTCATTTTCTTTTTTAATAATCTAGCACCAGCCGGATCAGCTCTGGTAATAGTTTCTAATTCATGACGTACTTTATTGTATTGATTATTTAAAATGTCTTTTTGTACTTGATATTCTCTCCTTTGCATTCTAGCAATTTGAGTATCTTTTTGTATCATGCCAAGACGTTTTTCGATGTAATCGTTATACGACATGCTGGCAACATTTGATATTGGTAGTGTTTTCTTATTTCTTAATTCTAAGTGTATAATTTTATTAGCAGTATTTTCTAATAGTGTCTCATCATGAGATATAAAAAGAATCGGTGTTGTTGTTGAATTAATAAAATTTTCCAAAAAAACTAAACTATTTAGATCTAAATCATTAGTAGGTTCATCTAATAGTATTATATCAGGATTAGCTAGAACAAGTTTTATTAGCCCTAATTTTATTCTTTCACCACCAGATAAAGTAGACATAAGTCTTTGCTCTGGGATCATGTTAATATCGAAGTTCAAATCTGAAAAAAGTATTTGCTTAGAATATATATCTTGATATAAGTTATAATCAACAATACCTAATTCATTTGTTAAAATATATTCTTCTATAGTTTGATTTTTTTCTTCTTCCGTTAATAATTGAGGCAAAAACCCTATCTTATTATCATATGAATTTATACTTCCAGTAATAAAACAGTAATTAGAGATCAAATTTTGATCATAAATAGCCTTCATTAATGTACTTTTACCATTACCTTCTTCACCAATAATAGCAATTTTATCATTTTCGTATAAAGAAAAACTGAGTTCTGAGATAATTTTTCTATCATTTGATTTAATAATCACTGATAAATTATGTATAGATAGCATTACGTTCATCGTACTTAATTTGCCTTTTTTCATTGTAACCTCCTCGCAACTATATATACTCTTACATCAAAATGTATATTTATGTATTAACATTAATAACTAAATAAAAAAGATATTCATGTAAAAAAAATAAATGTACTCTTTACCTGTATAAATTTTTAAATTTAAAAGATAACGATCAATCGCATAAGTTATATTTATAATTTTTAAATTACTTTAAGGTTTTATTGCATTTCGTTACCACTGTAAATTCTACTTATTTGCACATATTTCAATAACTGTATTAGGTTTAGGATTTTTTTCCGTCCTTTCATAATCTCTATATAAATATTCCTCATATTTTTTTATGTATTTTATAGTAAATCCAGCGCTTTTTAAAAATTGTGAAATGGAGTTCTCACTATGTAATCTCCTAGAAAAATATTTAACATTTTCACTTCCTATAGTATTGATATCAGGATATGTGGTAAAACCAGTATTTTCATCATAAGTTGCCCCTTCTAATTTTGCTTCCCACTCATCAAGACTTCTTACAACTATAAAGAATTTTCCATTTTTTTTTAAAACTCGGTGAATTTCCAATAACGAGTTTTTTAATTGAGAGTCATTTAAATAGTGAAAAACTAATCTTGCATATATAAAATCAAAGCTTTGATTATCATATGGTAGTTTTTTTGATACATCCTCTAACTTTAATTTTATTCTATCCGACAATCCTAATTCGTTAATTATACTTCTTGAAAAATCTAATCCTTCTTTATCTATTGTGGTTGCAGTAATATGGCTTTTAGGACTAATCTCTGCCATTTTTATTTCTGCAAAACCTCCTGTACTTATACCAAGAGATGATATTTCTTTATCAGTATCTTTTATTAACTTTAGTCCGTTTTTTCACTTATACTCGGTTTAAATAATTTCACTTGATTTTCTCCTATCTTTTCCTCTTAATATTGATTACAACATATTTTCTATAATTTATAGTATTACTTCATAAATTAAATTTATGTTATTAGCATAGTTCATACTTTCAGTATTTCATTACTAATATATTTTGCAATTTCACTTAATCTTTTTTGTTTCACGAAGCAAGTTAAAATCCTTTTTATTAACTAATGAAACGCTATCAATAATAACTTCTTCATAAGGATGTACTTATCTAAATTTTTTAATGCATCTTTTACCTTATTTATGTTTATATTCATTCATATTTTCTTTTCTTTTTTATTCATTTTATACAATTCATTAAAATATTTGTTTTGGTTAATTAATTCTTCGTAAGTTCCTTCTTCTACAATTTTGCCATTTTTAATAGCATATATTTTGTCGACATTTTTTATAGTTTCTAATCTATGAGCAATGATGATCATAGTTTTATTACTTAAATTTTCAACTATATTTGTCATTACTTCTTTTTCAGTAATATTATCCATTGAAGAAGTAGCTTCATCTAATATAATGATTTTTGATTGATCAAAAAATAATCTCGCAAGGGCAATCCTCTGTTTTTCTCCACCACTTATTTTAACGCCTTTTTCACCTAGTTCTGTATCTAACCCATATTCTAATTTTCCATAAAATTTATCTAAACATACTAAATTTAATACTTTTAAAATTTCATCGTTATTAATGTTTTTATCAAACACTAAATTTTCTCTTAAAGTACCATCAAATATTGGAGCATCTTGTGAAACATATGTTATAAATTCATAATATTTATTTAAATTAATGCTATTTAACTCTTCACCATCAATATAAATATGACCCTTCTGATATTTTATAAGTCCCATTAACAATTTTATTATTGTAGATTTTCCCGATCCGCTTTCACCAACAAATGCCGTAGATGAGTTTTTATTAATTGTTAATGACAAATCATTTATTATATTCTTATTACCATATGCAAAAGATACATTTTTAATAGTTATTTTACCATCGATTGATATAGGTTCTTTACCACTTACTAATGCTTGATCATCTTTTAAATCAAGAAAATTAAGGTATTGATTTACTGTTACTTTATTTAACTTATAATCAACATATTCAACATTAAAGATGGCAATTGGCTCATATGCTTTTCCTAATAGAACTATTACCGTTACTATAGCTCCAACTGACAAATCCGTCTTTAAAACTGCATAAGCCAATATAACTACTTGTAATATATTTACTATAAGAGCAAACAATGTAAAAAATAATTCGTGAATAAGTTTGATTTTTGTTTTACTATTTACGATATTGCTAATACCTTCTTTTGTTATTTCGATTTCACTGTCATATCTTTGATTTGTCCTAAAAACTACTAATTCCATAAATCCACGTACTAAGTGTTTGTTTAACAACTCTTGACTAAATAATATGGATTCTTTAATTTTATATAGTTTCTTTAATATTATATTTGATACTATTATTACGATTACATATCCAGCAAATACAAATATTACAAATTCTTTTTTAACATTAAAAATAAAAATTAAGCTAAATATTGCAACCGGTAAAAGATATCTAAAAGTTTTCAACCAAAAATTCATCATTATATCTCTTGATGCAACAGCACCATCTTCTATTTTTTGAGTTAATCTTCCTGTACCTATTTTTTGATATTCAAGATAATCGATTGTTTTCATCTTTTTTAATGATTGCAATTTAAAATCTAAATACAACTTATTTCTAACTTGCTGTTCAGGATAATTTTCCAAGTATCCAAAAATTGTCGACACTATTAATAAAACTCCATAAATAATTAACGGATAAATAGTAAGAGTCTTATATTGAAAATTATCTAATATTTTTTGATAATAAGTAACTGAATACATGTTTAAAAAGTTTATGACAATTCCCATAACTACATAGAATATTATCATTTTCATATTATTTTTTATAACTTCTTTAAATAGTTTCATACTTGATTCTTCTCCTTATTAAAAATATACATTATCAATTAAAGTGTGAAACTTAGCATGATCAATATTTGTAATTCATATAATAGTATTTGATTATTTTAAAAATTCTAGAAATTGAAGTCTTATTTATCATTTTTAGTAATCTTTTTTAATGAGTTAAACGAGTAATATTGAAATTTACGAATATCATGTAAGATATTTAATATTTCTGATATTGCTCTTAAAACTAAATACAAGACAAAAAATTGTAAAAAAGAAATAAAAAAAACATATAGTGCATTACCTTCTACGTAATCTGTAAGCACTATTGAACCTATACCTCCTAAAAACAATAACATATTTGCGGTTGTTTTAATAAGAACAGCTAACGTGTTTCTTTCTTTTTTTATATTTTCTATATACATATGTTCCTCCTTAATTTATTATACCAAAATAGAACTTAAAAAACTGTGTTTTTCATTAAACTTCTTAATAGTGTTTACTCAACTCCTTTTAAAAAGAATCTTTTATCAAAAGAACCATTTTTTAACGCCTTATTTATTCTTATTCTTTCAAAATCTTCTAGGCTAGTATCTTGAAATTTTAATATAGCAAGGATTACTTCTTGCAAATCAGCTAATTCTTCTATATCCCCATTTTCTAGGTATTCATTTAATTCTTCACTCAATTTTAATTTCAATTCTTTTAGGTACTTGATGTCATCTAATACCTCAATAATAGGTTTTTCATTATTCTTTTCAATTTTTTCAGGTATTTTATCTCTTACTAATTTATTATAAGTCTTCTTCATATTAATCATCTTTCTAAATATATGTTTATTATTTATTTGAGTTTTTTTTCCTTTTTTATACCATTTTATTATCATATAAATTATTATTTATTCAGTTTTTCAAAATACTTCTCTTTTAAATTCGGATAAAGCTCAAAAAACATTTTAAGGTTTACTTCGCTATCTTTATACCTACTAGCGGCAACATTGATTAAATCACTATTATCTAGTGGGATATGTCTTGGTCTATTTGGATAAGTATACAATTTTATTTTACCTAATTTTTCGTATTCTTTGAGTTTTTTTAGTACATTAAACCTCTCTTCACGAACTACTTTTTCTGAAAATTCACTTACTACTTCAATATCTCTTCCTGTTTTGTTGGAAAAATTTTCTGAAGATAGATAATATAACGATGCATCTATATTGTAAAACTCTTCAAAAACGTTTGGTACTCTTTCATAGATTTCCATCACATTATCTTCATTGAAATTATAACCAATATACAAGCTTCTTGGGCTTTCTATTTTTGGTCTTCCAATAAAGAACAATGCTATCCTATCATCAGTCGTTGCATAAACATATGGGACTCCTATTGCTGATGGTTTGGGTATTAATTCCTTAAGTCCTTGAATCGTACTACCATGGTATACATATTCTTTCATTTCTCCTCCTTAAAAACAATTAATTCTCTTTAGCTAAACCTTCTAATACTTTTATATTAGGAAGCTTTAAGAGTTCTTTACTAGGTATTTGTATCTTAACGTTTTTATAACCACCACCGATAATTATTTTCTCATTTTCTAGTACCCTTGGATCAACAAAAACAAACCATTCTTTAGGGAGTCCTAAAGGTGTAATGCTGCCATATTCCATATTACTCTTATCTATAACGTAATCAAGTGATGCTACTGAAACCATACGAGCATTCAACTCTCTTCTAACGACACTATTCATATTATATTTATAACCGACTGGAACTAACAAAATAGCATATGTTTCACTATTTCCTCTTATAGCTTTAACGACAAGACAATTGACTCCCATTTTAGGATTAATTTTATATTTTTGACAGAGAACTTCCCCTTCTGCATAGTTTGGATCGATTATCGCTACTAGATACTCTTTTTTGTTCTCTACGCTATTTACGTAATCGTATACGCTTTTAGGAACAAGATTCATATTATCGATGATAGGTTTAAATTTTAAAACTTTATTCGACATTTAATACCCCTTTTCTAAAAAGATATAGATTTTAAAATTTTGTTTCTCTAAGACTGATTTAATCTAACATTAAACTTATATATAATATATATTACACAAAATAAATAGTTGCTACAAGTAATTTAGTAAATTAAATTACTTAAAATCAAAGTCTTAATATAAAAAAACAACATTTAATTACAATGTTGTTTTTTAAAATTAATACATATAATTTTTTAGGATAAATTACCCTTTTAAAAAAAGAGTTAATATTATGGTTTGTTTTGAAAGTGTAAAGGAAAAACATACTTTGAATTATTTTATTATTATATTTCGCTTATACATAAAGTTCCATCATCAGTAAATAATAATCAACTTTTTTCTTATCTTCTTCGACACCTAGTTGTTTATAAAATTCTTTAACACCTTTTTTACCATAATTTCTAGTGATTGATCTTACAGCAATAGCAATATCAAACCACTGCTCTGCTATACCTGATTCACCTACATCTATCAAACCACTAAACTTTTTATTGTGAGCAAATATATTAGGTAAACTAGTATCTCCATGTGAAAAGTAAAGTTCTTCTTTTACTATCTCTTTATTTTCTATTAAATAATTATATATATTTTCTAATGATTTATATTTCTTTTTTATTGTCGGTTTAATATTATTAATATCTACTAACCCTTTTTCAATATTGTTCTTAACTAAATTTAATTTATATTCTAGATCTACCTTAAAAGGGCATTTTGAGATATCTACTTTAGTTATCTCTTTAAAAGCATCAGAAATAATACTAATACCTTCTTTCCAATTTTTCTCATAGTAATCAGAACACAACATTTCACCAGGTATTGCCTCGGTTATTAAATATTCTATACTTTCTCTATCATAATAAAGGACTACTTTAGGTACCATTAATTTTCCTTCTAACCATAGTAATTTTTTATGTTCTGTAGTTAAAGTACCTGAAGGAGCGACCTTTAGAAAAAAGTTTTTCTTTTCTTTTTGTATCTTAATTACTTGAGAATTTGAACACCCAATATCTATTTCAATAAGTATAGAATTTTTCATAAATTCCTTTACTTCCTTAATCATATTATATTTAAAATTCATAGTTCTTACTCCTTTTATATCATTAATAATTTGTTATTTAGATATATATAGTTTTAATAGTCAATAAATATTTTTACTACTAAGCTTTATAACAATTCTTTTTATTATTAGCAATTATATTTACCTTTTCATATCCTTCATTTAATAACGATACAAATTTTTCTGGTATTTTTGTCTTTGCCCACTCTTTTAAGTGTTCAGGTATACCATATAATACTTCTGCCATAGAGCCAACTATACAAGCATTTGTATCTGTGTCTCCTCCGTAAGAAATAACGGCTTTTACACTACTCTCATAACTATCGTTATTAAAAACAGCATATAATACATTACCAATAGTATCATTGCAAGTAGTATTAAACTTAAAAAATGGTTCATAAATGATTTCCTGTTTTTCTTCTACTCTTTTTCTAATATCTTCTCTTGATAATCCTTGTCTCTTCCATAAAATAATTAAGGCAATAGTAGTAGCATGTTCGATAGCACTAGAAGAATTATGGGTAGGTATCGTTGCTAGTTTAGCTTGTTCGATTACTTCTTCTTCAGTGTCAAATAAATAACCAATTGAAGAAATCCTCATCATCGCACCATTTCCTTGACTTTCACCTTTTTGATTCATTTCTAACCATCTAATAAATCCTGGTGAAAAAGAACTCTTAAAATAAGGAGTGAAATTAGGTTGATAATCTCGGAAAACTTTTCCAAATTTTCTTAGACTACTCTCATAATCTTCTTCATTTAAAATAGCATTTAAATTTGCCATAGTTAAAATAGTATCATCGCTATAAAAAGCTTTATTAAAGACTTCTTCTTGATCTACTACGATGGGTTTTATATTCTTTACTTGATCATATTCATATATAGAACCATACAAATCCCCTATTACTGCTCCCCACATAAAACTCTCCTAAAAAACTATTCATATTTATCTAAAATATAATTTAATTCTCTCTTCCATCTTTCTATCTTAGAAATTACTATATCATTTTCGACCTTATCAAATAATTTAGCCCAATTTTGAATTTCTTTTAAACAAATAATTATTCCATCATTATATAATTCTCTATAATTTAAAACACCAGTTAAATCTGTTAAACAATTATCTTCTTTAGAAAACAAAAGAAAGTATACTAAATCATAATATCTTGGCTTTAAAGATATATATTCCCAATCAATAAAAGATATCTTATCATCATATATCATTATATTCGGACCAATTAAATCACCATGCGATATTACATATTCATCTGATTTTTCAGTAATCTTGTCATTAAGTTTTTTTAGTTTTAAGATCATAAGATCTTCTAGATATTTTAAAGACCTATTAAAATATTTATCAAACTTATCTTTACGATTATAATCATTAGCAATATTAAAAGTAATTCTAATGTCTTTAATATTTAAAAT
Organism: uncultured Muribaculaceae bacterium; assembly: GCA_964616485.1. Taxonomy (GTDB): domain Bacteria; phylum Bacillota_I; class Bacilli_A; order RF39; family UBA660; genus RUG13868. Next base: position 18,575 of record CAZTRB010000010.1, on the reverse strand, counting down.
TGCTCTACTTATCTCGTATCTTTTTTCTGAGCTTATATTTAAATTAAAATCGTTTCTAGTATTGCTAAGAGTTACTCCCCTTAACTTCTCTAAAATTAACAAACAATAGTTATCGTCAATATAATAATCAACGAGCTTTGGTAAATATTCATTTTCTCTATTTTGATCATACAAACGTATTTCTTTAGTCAAATTATTAAAAAATAATTTATCAGTGTTTTTACCAACTTTAGTGAAATAATCATCGTTTAGAATACTTGCTCTTTGTTTAGATCCTAAATCTTTTAATATTTTGTCTATATCTTCTCTAGAAAAGTATCTCGATAATTTATCTTCAATATTTTTAATACTCATTTTCACCTCGATTAAAGTAACAAAAACTTTTTAATAATTTTTAATATGTCTAACTTCGATACTTGGAATCGTAATTTCATGTGAAAGATCTAAAACATATTTGACTGTTTTTGCAATAGTTTCCACTTCTAATCCCTTTTCCATTATTTCTTTTGGTAAATCACTTTTTGCCCTTTTATAAAAGTCTGTTTGGACTAGACCAGGACAAACATCCGTTATTTTAATATTATTTTGTGCTAGATCATCTTGAATAGCTTTTCTAAAAGCATATGCACTTTGCTTTGTTGCATTATATATAGGAAATAGTGGTTCACACATTACTCCGCTTTGAGAGTTAATATTGATTATTTGTCCATGGCCTTGTTTCTTCATTATTGGAATAATTTCTTTAATCATAACAATAGTTCCAAAAATATTAGTATCTATTACTTTTTTTATTTCTTCAAGCGTTTTATTAGTCTTAGTCAAATCACCAGCAATCCATCTACAGCACTATTTATTAAACAATCTATTTTTTTATGCTCTCTATTTATTAAAGTAAAGATCTCTCTTATATCCTTTTCATTTGCAACATCGCAAACATAATAACTCGCTTTTAGACTATTTGCTAATTTTTTCAAATTATCTTCATCTTCATCAATTAGAATTAAATTATTATCTTTCAATAACTTTGCTATTGCTTTACCTATTCCATTTGCGGCACCAGTAATAATAATATTTTTCATTTTAACCTCTATTTATAGTTTCTTTATTTTAAATCTTTTCTATAACTTAAATGGTCCCCGTTTGGTATTCCAAAAAAGTCTTCTAACACTGCAATTTTTTATAATCTTGCTTTTCATAAAAAACATCATTTTTATTATAGTTAGTTGTCCATGTATAAATGTGTTTTATTTCGCTATCTTTTATTTAACCGGATTATCTTTCTTATTACGATAGCTTACCACTAAATTATTAAGTTTATGTCTGCCAAGCTTTGTTTTATCTTTATTGACTATTGCTTTTTCTTTACCGATCGCTATCCCTAATAAATAATAGTGGTGCTTAAAATTATCTCCAAATAGATCACATAAGTTTTCATAAGTATCAAATAAAACGTCTACTCCTTCTTCTGAAACATCTCTTCTTAATGTTTTTAACTCAATGTAGAAAGTCTTTATCATCGCATATCTATTCTCGTTTTTATGAGCCGCGTAATAGACGTTATCCATCTCAAAGTCCAGTTTAATTATACTCTTAATATCATTATATCCCGTCTCGTCAATTAACTCTCTAACGGCTGCTATTATCTCATTTTCACCCGGATTAATTCCACCTTGAACAAGAATCTTCCAGTCAAACTTCTTATTGTGCAAATAAAGATATGTTTCCTTGGTCGGATGTTTAACTACGAGCATAATAGAATCTCTGTATACGGTTTTAATTCCTTTTGTTGGTTTATTATTATCTACACTTTCAATTATCGGTATCATATTTCATCTCCTTAATCTTTTATTAATATTAAAGATAATCTTTAATCTTTAAAAATATTGAAACATTGTCTTTATAACTCTTAGGTGATATGGGTGAAGGATGGTAGATAGGTATTACTATAAAATCCTTGCCCTTAACATTAGTTTTAAAACTCTTTCCTACTACTTTGGAAAAATTCTTATATTTTATATCTAAAATATTTCTAGTAGCATGGTCTCCCAAAGATATAATAATCTTTGGTTCCATAAGTTTTATTTGTCTATATAAGAATTCTTTACAATTATCATTACAAATTTTTAAATCTTTTCTATCTTTTGGAAAACACTTAACGGCTTCCGTAAAAGACAAATCAAATAAGTTAATATTTAATATATCTAATAATCTTTGAAGAACGATACCCGATGGAAGGACCTTTCCATCGATATTCCGCCATAACATCTTACTCTTTCTCCAGCCATTATTAGCGGGCGCTTCTCCTAATAACAAGATGTCTGTGTTTTTCCCAATGTATAAAGTATCAAAATTATCAAACTTCTCCACTTTATTAACACAAGAGTAACAACTACTAATTTCTTTATTAATATTATCTAATTCTTTAAATTTTTCTTCAAGACATTTTTTAAGTAATAAATATCTCATATTAGTGTCATTATTTTTTAATAATTCTTCTCTTGTAATAATTTCAATATCTAAATACTCTATTTTATATTCTTTAAATTGCTCTTTCGTTAAATCTAAGATGTTGCCATCTATTTTATTAAAATAATGGTTTATATCATTTACTTTACATTTATATATTTTTCCACCTAAATATTCACTGACTATTAAACTAGTTACTGCACATTGGCCACTAGCTTTATTGTCTTCCTTCCAATAGCCATGATAACATGTTTCTTCAGACCAACATTTATTTAAAAAATAAGACAACTTATTTAAAATAGACATACAAATACCTCGTTTATCTTTTATTTTTTATTCCAGTTTAGATATACTTCGATTAAATCTAAATCACAGACATTATCCGGTAAATCAGTCGGATCAAACCAACCATATTTATCTGATTCTTGAACTACTTTATAGACTCCTGAACCATCATCTTGGAAATCTTCTCCAGATACATCTAAATTTGTACTTTGTATCTTACTAGCTAAATAAAGTACCGTATTATTGTATACTTCATCACCATTAGGATACTTCTTATGTCTTCCTTCACCAGTAACGATATCTAATAAGATTAAGTCTTCTTTAGGGTAATCGATTCCCGTTTCTTCAAGCAATTCTCTTTTGGCAACCACTTTAAACTCTTCTCCTAGTTCTTGTACTCCACCAGGAATTACCCATTTATTTCCATTAGTCTTATTTAATAATAATATTTTGTTTTCCTCATTAACTGCTATTACTGCTGCTCCCGTTTGTGGTATTGCCATATGACGTTTATCTGGTTGTAAAGACTCTCTAATTTGAATATAAATATTTTTTTTCATTAATAACTCCTTTTATTTAAAACTTTTCTTAATAACAGTATAACATAATAAAGAAACATTTCATTATTTCTGTTTTCGTATAAAAAAACTAATAATTATAAAAAATCATTAGTTCTTAATTCATTTAATAAGTCTTTAATTTTATTAAGATAAACATCATCGTTTTTATGCATTAGGTAAAAATGGACATAACCATTAATTAAACACCATTTTAAATTATTTACTTCGTAATTACCAAGAGACTTATAACCCGATAAGAAACTCTTTATATCACTAATATTATCCATAAACGTTTGAGTATTACGAAGAATCAATGCTATAGCAATATCATGTTCTTTAAAGCCTTTACCACTATATTCCCAATCGAGTACTCCTGATATTTCTTTGTCTTTCCAATAAATATTTGCATAATGAAAATCTCCGTGAATAAAAGTACTTTGGTTAAAGTCTGGATTGTTTTCTTTAAGATAAGAAATTGCATTTAAAATAACTTCATCTTCAACATCTTCATATTTTTCTGCTCTCGGAATATCATTAAGAGTTCTCTTTGGTGCATAGTCAAAGTCATCTATCGATATAGTATGTATTTTTGCTAACTCTCTTCCATATTTGTATAAAAAAGATTCCTTTTCTTTTGATGTTATATCACTTAAAAAGATTGTCGATAATCTCTCTTTTTCTATCTTCGTTAAAACGATATATTTCTTATCATCGATATAGCCGTCTTCGATGACTTTAGGAATATTTAAGTAATATTTTTTTTCTCTTAATTTTTTAAGAGTTTCAACTTCTGTTTGAAAAGAAGATTTTGGACTTCTCTCTATTTTTATAAATAAGTTCATTTCATTATCATTATAAGAACATCGTCCTTCGATAACATCGTTACCACAATGAGGATAACTTAGTATTTCTAGTAGTCTTATATCCTTATACTCTATCTTTTTAGGATCAGTCTTTAACTCTCTCCACTTCTCTATTACCCTCATTAAGAACTCCTTATTTATCTTAGTCTTTAAATTGGTTTTTAAACATAAACCTAATACCTTTACCTGCTAATGGCTCGTCTTTATATCTAGGAAGAATATGTAAGTGAGCATGTTCGACATTTTGTCCGGCAACACTCCCAACATTCCATCCAATATTATAACCATCTGGTTGATACTTTTCATCTAAGTAAATTTTAATCTCTTGCAAAAGAACAAAAGTATCGTTCCATTCTTCTTTAGATAAGAGAAAAGGGCTACTTACTTGTGACTTAGGTATTATCACATATGACCCTTTTAAAACACCATCACTTAAAGCTTCTGATCTCGTAGCGACTACGGAACCGTTTTCAAATATCGGATCATTATCAACCACTTCTAAAACTATCTCTTGTTTTTTCATTTTATCACCTTTGTCTTAACTTGTATTCTTTTTAGATTCTTCCATTTTCTTTAATTGTTCTAAAGCTTTAGCTGCTTCAGGATTATCTTTGTTTTTTTCTAAACTCTCTTTTAATGCTTCAATTGTATTTGTAATTCTCTCCTCTAATTTAGTCATCTAACTATACCGGTCCTTTCTCTAATCGATTCGACAAAAGGGGTTTCAGGTGCAAGTGTTTGTTCAGTATTATGTCCTTCAAAAGCCCTTCTATAAGAGTTACCTATCTCACGATATTTATTGACATCAATTTTAATTATCGGAATGTTTTTTCCATCTTTTTCTAAATTTTTAGACAATTTTTTTGCAGTTTCTAGTTGATAATTCTCTGTACCATACAAGACGATATAATCGGGTTGAATTCTTCCACCATAAGTATTATCTCTTATATTATCTGGGTTTACTTCTCTTCTAGAAATCGCGACTTCATTATATTCATGGCTCTCGTCTTTTGGTATACCTAAAACATTATGAATTTGAGCCGCTGTTTTTCTAACTAATTCCTCCGGATAATCAAATCTATAAGTTGGTCCTCTTTCATTAAAATAAACATCTAACAAACGACCGTCATGAGCAACGTGGATATCACCAAATCCCATACCTAAGACGACATTAGGATCAAAGTCAGAAAATCCTAAATTAATGTTTTCACTAGTTGCACAACTATATAGCATTGCTGGTTCGATTACCGAGCCACTTATCGTACTAACTCCATGTTCAAATGTATTCCACTTATCGAGTAAATTAATACGAATAAAAGGATTAGGATTATTTATTGTAATATTAGAATTATTTAATCCCGTAGTATGAAGAAAAATTCTAAAGTCTACTCCATCTAAAGTATAGACTTCGACATCTTCTTCTATTTGTTTACTAATTCCCATTACACCTTCACTGACCATTTTATCCATATCTTCTTTTTTAAGAAGTGAATCGACTAATTCTTGTGAATAGATACCAGGTACTTTTGCCTTTATCTCTTTAAAATCTAATGGCGTTAAGATATCTTCTTTATTTCCCAAAACGTTATACATGTCTTTTATAATATCAACACTACCAATACTAGAAATTATTTGAGCAATCTTTAGCATCTCTAACTCTTCGACAGTGAAAACGTCACTACTAGTAGTCCTCTCATCTTCTAAGAAAGACTTTATGTTATACTTATTCAACATTTTAATAGCATCGCTTTTTTGTGGTCTAAATATTTCCCCCGGTAATGAGTAATACATTCCAAAATGTTTTAGGAAAAGAAAGTTTTTCGCTTGAACTAAATCAGTAGTCTTAGACATAGCTTCATCTAATAATAAACTTCTACGATTATGATAATCTCTCAACTCCTCTAGACTCTCAACTTTAACAAACTCGTTCGGAGAAGAAGAACCAAACCTATCTATTATAAATAAAGTCAAATTATTAGCTTCGACCTCATTAAGAGAAAATAAGTCGATTTTTCCTTTAAACAATTGATTTATGTCTAAAAAGTCTCTTAACTGTTCATAATTATCTAAAGCCGTATTTTTATAGTATCTTTTAGTCAATTCTTTAAATCTTAAGAATCCTTGAAGTTTGTCCTCATTTCTAACTAATTCTCCGATTATATTACCAGTTTTACTATTATAAGATAAAACGTTATGGATAACTCCTTTACCAAAATGATTAAATGATTTTTCATCAAAAATATCGAATGTCGGTATTTCAGCGATTGTAATTTCCGGTCTATCACTTAAAACATTAGATGCTTCTTTACCATAAGCCGTTTCAACTATTTCTCTTAACATTTCATTATCAAGAGGATTTTTAATAAACTCTAACAGTGTTTCTTTGTTACAACTCGACATGATTTTTTCATTTAAAATAATTTTAGATATTTGATTAAATTTCTCGGTAAAATCATTTTCACGATAACCGATTCTAAAAAGATATTGGTCACCATTTTTTGCATCAAAGTATTCTTGTAGTTCGTAAGTTCCAGGATATTTTTCTAATTCTTTTTTATAAAAATCTCCTAAAGCAAATATTTTTTTCACGCTTCTAATATCATTAGAACTCCTATTAACAGTGAATACTCTATGATCAAATCGGGCTAAATCTGCCCAATCGGTAATATTTTCTCTATTAGCGATCAGAGTTAGGTTAAAATTATGTAATGCATGAGCGAGATACCTTTTTGCATTTTCTTTTCCATAACCATTTAGGTCTCCATCTCTATATAATAGATTACTAGCATTACGATATGAAAACTCATCCATGTTACGATACGTCTCTCGTAAGTTATCCGGTAGCATTTTTATTAGATAAGGATTGTCATTAATAAATAATTTTAATGTTTCTTCTGAGACCTTATCTAAAAATGAAGGATCGACTACTATAATAGACATTTGTTGTTCCGGTGTAAAAATAGACATATCGATTTTTCTAAAAAAATTAACGAAGCTATGCTCGGCTCTATAATCTGTTTTTCTTTTTATTAAGTTATCTTTTATAGAATCTAAGACAACATCGAAATTAAATAGTTGTAGATTATCGTAATAAGATACAAAATTTTCTTCTAATAGCTCACGTTGAGTTTCTTTCGGTAAACGATTAATATACTCTCTTTTATAATGACTTTTAATTAAAGTTAAAAGTTCTTCTTGTTTTAAAAAGTCGACGTATTTCGAATCTCTTAGAGCTAAATCAAGCCTGAAATCAGTGTCAAAATGATTTAAATAATCAGGATTTTTTTCTATTATTGGCTCTGCCTCTTTCCACTCTAACTGTGTAATCACGTACGGCTTATGAAGTAAAATTCCTTCTATTATTTCTGGATCATGTCTAAATATTGCCGGTATCGATCTAAAATCGTAATTATGAATATCAGCTAAAACTTTCTTTCTCTTTCTTCTTTCAAAAAAATTATAATCTCTTTTCATGCTCCCACCTTTGCCTATCTTGATATAATTATCTCATAAATCATAAAAAAAGAAACTATAACTTTATAGTTTCCTTCTTATACTCTATTAATTACCAATACACATAATCTTGACTTTATCTGTTTGTCCTGCCGTTGAGACGAAATTAAGCGTGAATGTTTCACCAAGTGGTGCTGTGCTCTTACATTTAACTGTTACTCTATTTACACTCTCTTGTTGAATAATCAAATTACTGTTTGATGACGTTACTTTAAATTCTTTAACTGTCTCACCCGGAGTAATTGTCAATGTAACACCTTTTAGTAATAAATATGTATCACTTCCAAAGATTCCACCCATAGGAGCTACCTTAAACTTACCCTCAATTTCGACTGTTTTAGAAGCACTTACTTTTTCACCTAAAGTATTTTTGATTGTAGCAGTTACTATCACGCTGCGAGCGGCTTGATTACCATCTGGTTTAGCATTAACAGTACATTTCGTTGAACCTGATTGACAGTCACTGCCAAGAGTAAATCCTCCACTACCAACGACTGACCAAACGAGATCTTTGTAGTCTACTCCCGCTTTGACTTGAAAATTATAAACCTTTTTAGTGACGGTTCCAAACTGGGAAATAGCATCTCCATTATATCCGGTCGACGATAATGCAACACTAGTAACTGGGTTAATTGCTCTAACGGTTATCACTTCGGCTTTGCCATTAGATGATTTAACTGTTATCTTAGTTGTCGAGTCTTTGCTAGCATTAGCAGTAATTACTCCATTTTCATTAACTGATGCTATACTCGATGCAGCGGAAGTATATGTTAATTTTTTATTAGTAGCATTAGCAGGAGTAAATGTCGTAACAATCTTATATGTTTGTCCTTTAGTAAGCATTATGTTTTTTGAATTGACTTTTATAGACTCGACTTCTATTACATTAATCTCAGGTATATTTATATTATTTGAATTATCTTCGATAACGATAATTTTAGTCCACTTAGACGTTAAAGTAATATTCTTAGTTATCTTGGATTTAAAGTCATACTTTTGTTCACCTAAATACCAACCATTAAAAATATAACCGCTTCTCGTAGGTGTTTTTGGTTCTGAAACGGTCTTATTTTCTTCGACTGTTTTAGTAACATTCTTTACACCAGAATAATAGACAAAGGTAACCGTATAAGATTTCTTACCTTCTGGTATCTTTACCTCTTCTATCTTTTCTTCTCCCGTATCTACTTTCCAGTGGGCTACTAAAGTTAGGTCTTTGGTTATTTTTTCTTCCGTATTAAATTTGTCTTCACCGATAAACCATCCTTCAAATATGTAGCCTTCATTTTCTGGATCTTCTGGTAAGCTTAGTTTCTCACCTTTCTTGACTTTTATCGCTTCGATCTTTTGGTCTGTATTCGTTTCAAATGATATTGTGTATTCTGTGGTTTTAGAGCATGCAAGTAAAAATAGTATAAACAACAATGGTGTTAGTGTTCGTAATATTTTTTTCATATTCTCTCCTTTGCCTACATTATACCTTTTTTTTACAAAAAAGCAAATTTTTAAAGACATATTAAAAGTAGATAAAAATATCTACTTTTTTTCTAATTCTATCGCTTTTGATAAAGCGTCTCTTTCTCTAATATAAATAAAAGGAATAAAGGCCATTATTATCGAATCTTTTTCCATCTTATCTCGTGATATCAAGCCGTTAGATAAGAATCCAGTAACTCCTTCATTTTCTTTATTAGCTTTTTTATTAGATATCTTTTCGATAAGTTTATTTAAAGACTTTCCACTTTTAATATAATCAAAAGTATCTTTTCTTATTCTTAAACCTACAGCTTGTCCAGTTGATAATTTTCTTTTATTATTTTCTATTACTGAATAAGTAGTTATGAAATAATGTCCCATTTCATCGATCGTATACCCACCTTCAATAGAACACAAATAATCGAAATTAATATTGTTTTCTAAAGCATACTTTAAAGCGTTTTTATTTCTATTTTCTGCTCCTCTAATAATCTCGATACCAATCGGTTTACTGCTAACTTCTGAATCAGTTGGAATACAGATTACTTCATAAGTCTTAATATTTAATTCTTTTAAAGCTAAATCTAAACTTCTTTTTTTAGAAGGGTTTTTACTCGTTAAAATAATTACCATATTCACTCCTTTACAAGCTTTTAAACTCTTTTTCCAGTAGATTAGCAAACTCATTAGCAGTAATTTTTAAAATCAAATCTTGATCTTTTGGACCTTCGATTAAATATTCAGAAAATTTTTCATTCTTATAAAATCCTTCACAATCAACGTAGATAATTTTAAGTCCTTTTTCTCGTGCTCGTTTTTGAATTTTACGGCGATCAGCATGTGTTCCTATACAAAGCAAAGACTTAGCTCTTGGATCAAAGTCTATTTTGGGAAAATAATCATTAATATCATAAACTCTTATTATCTCTTCTTCGATTCCAACTCTTGCGGCTAAACGATCAAAATTATTATTTATCAAATTACCGACAAAGATTCCTTTATCATAAAACTTCTTTAAAGTATTTTGAAAATTTGTTGGTTTAGCTTTTATACATCGCTTTATCATATGTGAAAATTCTTTATATTTTGATAATGGATCTTTTATGACCTGGCAAACCAGATCATCTTCAGCACCAAAGTAAAACTTCCCATTTGTATGTCGTTGTACTTTATAAATTTCATGTAAATAATAAAGTGGTGGAATTCCGGCTTCAATTGATGGCCCACAACCCAGCTCTATTTGAGCTGGCAAAAATTCTTTAAATTCGCTTAAATCATTAATATATTTTGGATTTTCTCTTATATCCTTTTCTCTTATACCTTTTTTACTAAGAGCCCACAATTTTTCATATAGCTCTTTTGTCTCTTTTCCTTTAGTCTTTATCACTATATCTACCGTCTCATAATCTTCAATGTATTCTTCTTTAGGATTTTTATCATATCTATTTATTATTATCTCTAGATCTCCTAAAAAATATACCTCTTCCTTTTTATCCGCCTCTAAATTTAAAGTTTTTATTATATTTTTAATATAACTATCCAATTCTTTCTTTGGCAAAGTCTTACTAACATATAGATATGATTCTAAAATAACCAACTTATTTTCGACTACCTTATAAGTATCATAAAAGTGAATAACTTTTTTTCTCTTATCAGATTCATTTTTCCAACCAGAGCTAGCTTTATTTATCTTTTTTTGGCTTCTAAACCAAACACCCTCAAAATTAAAAGTACCATTGTCTTCAAAATACTTCTTAAATACTTGGGCCTCTTCATTGGTTAAATCACAAACAACATAAGGAAAATTCATAACTCACCTCAACTTAGGCTTATTATAGCAAAACATTTTAAAAATATCTATTTTTTTATTTTGTCCCAAATATTCTGTCTCCAGCATCACCTAATCCTGGAACGATATAACCATGATCATTTAGATAATCATCTACCTTAGCACAATATATTTGTACATCAGGATGGTTTTTTGCTAAAAGACTCAACCCCTCTGGTGCGGCTAAGATACATAAAAATTTTATTTTTTTCGCTCCTAACTCTTTCAATCTTACAATTGCAGCATCGGCCGAACCACCAGTTGCTAACATTGGATCTAGTAGAAAGATTTCTCTTTTTTCTAAGTTTTTAGGAACTTTACAGTAATATTCGACGGGTTTTAAAGTATCAGGATCTCTATATAATCCGATATGTCCTATCTTGGCATTAGGAACTACTTTCGTTATCCCATCGATCATTCCCGTACCAGCTCTTAAAATCGGCACGAAGGCATACTTATTTTCATTTAATAAATATCCTTTCGTTTTAGTAAGAGGTGTCTCTACTTCACATTCTTCTAAAGAGACGTCTTTCATCGCTTCATAACAAAGCATCATCGATATCTCATTTATAATTTCTCTAAACTCTTTAGTACCCGTATCTTTATTTTTTAAGATAGTTACTTTATGAGTAATTAAAGGGTGATTTAAAATTATTTCTCTCATTATTTTGCACTTTCTTCTGGCAACAATAAATTAAGTAATATCCCAACTATTGCTGCTAGACTCATACCACTTAAAGGTATTACTCCACTCCCTATCTCTATATTTAATGCTGCTCCTCCTAAGCCAATTACTAGCATCGTAGCAGCGATGATAACGTTTCTCGTCTTATTAAAATCCGTTTGATTTTGAATAAGAACCTTTAAACCATTTACCGCTATAAATCCATATAATAAGATCGATACTCCTCCTAAAACAGCGTCAGGTATCGTAGCAAATAGTGCCGTTAATTTTCCTAAAAAACCAAAGGTTATTGAGATAACTGCCGCTAATATTATGACATTTACCGAAGCAATCCTCGTCATCCCCACTACTGAAGTATTCTCACCATACGTCGTATTAGGTGGTCCTCCTAAGATACCTGCGACGGACGTAGCTATTCCATCTCCCATTAATGTCCTATCAAGTCCCGGTTCTTTTAATAAGTCTTTACCGATAATAGCACTAAGTGCCGTATGATCTCCGATATGTTCGGCAATCGTTACTAACGTCACTGGAACGATTACTATTAAGGCATTCCAATTCGGAGTATAATTCAAGTAAGGAATGTTAAATGCTGGAAAACTAAAGAAAGCAGCGTCTTTAATAGGAGCTAAATCAATTACTCCAAATAATAATGCCGTTACGTAACCAGCTAAAATTCCCATTAAGAAAGGTATTACTTTTAAAAATCCTTTTGCTTTTAAAGCGACAATCGATGTCGTTAAAAAAGTTACTAAAACGATTACTAAATTTTCCCAACCGATAACCGAACCATCTGTAAGTCCCATTTGATTAACGGCTGTCGGTGATAAACCTAAACCGATTATCATGATCATCGGACCTATTACCACTGGTGGTAATAGTTTGTTAATCCAACCCTTTCCTAAAAGTTTTATCAAGATAGCGAACAAGACATAAACTAATCCAGCAGCTATAACTCCTGGAAATACCCCTTCGATACCGCCTTTAGCAAAACCAACAGCCATCGGTGTAATAAAAGCAAATGAGCTTCCTAAGTACACTGGTGATTTTCTTCTAGTAATGCAGACGTAAAGCAATGTTCCTATTCCCGATGTTACCAATGCTACCGGTATTGTCAATACCTCAGCACCAGCAATGCTATTTACTAATATTGGTACTAAGATAGTCGCACCAAACATAGCAAATACATGTTGAATAGCCAAGATGATCCAAGCAAGTGGTTTAGGTGTTTCATGAACATCTAAAACGAGTTTTTCTTTTTTGTTTTTCATTCTTTCCTCCTCTAAAAGTGGCCATAAAAAAACAGAAAAATTAGTTTCTGTCTTTTTTGGAAATATAAAGATTATTATGAATAGGAAAAAAAGTTAATTTTTTTGATACACATTTCATAACTCTCTTCATATTCTTACCACCTTAGAAACATACTAACATATTGAAAAAAAAATTGCAAACCTTTTTTAACAAAAGTTATTTTTTAGTTAATAGGTGACCATTATTAATTTCAAAAACATTATCAAATAAATTATAGTCATCTATCTTATGAGCTATTATTAAAATAGTCTTATCTTTCAAACTAAAAATTGTCTTAAAAAATTGTTCTTGATTTATATTGTCGAGTGCACTAGTAGGTTCATCAAATAATAAGATTGGAGCATCTCTTAAGATTGCTCTAGCGATCGCTATTCTTTGTTTTTCACCACCGGACAAATTATTTCCATTCTCTAAAACAAGCGTCTCATAACCATTTTCAAACTCTAGTATCCTTTCATGAATATTAGCCTTTAAACAAGCATTTTCTATTTCTTTTAAAGAAGCATCAGGTTTAACGATCTTGATATTATTAAAGATCGTATCATTTATTAGAAACACTTCTTGATTGATAATACAAATATTATTAACAAAGTCTTTTTTCGTTAATTTATTTATATCTCTTTTACCGATAAACACTTTATTATCTTCACAATACAAGAGCCTAGATAAAATACCAAACAAAGTAGACTTACCACTACCCGATTTACCGATAAAGATATTAGTCGTCTTCTCTCTTATCTCAAAACTAATATTATCTAGTATTTTCTTATTCGGATTATCTTCATAACAATAAGATAAATCTTTTACTTTAATAGAATACTCACTAATCTTATTATCTTTTGATCCATGAGTTTCTAAAAGTTCATCATCTACTACTTCTAAAATTCTCTTAGCTTTAAAATCGCCTCTTACAAAATAATCTTTAAGCATCGCAAAATAATGAACTAAATCATACATAAAACCGATATAGTTAATAATAGTAAGTAATGATACTATCGTTAAAATTTTAAGAGGTATCAAATAAGATACTGAGAAAGCGATTATTAGCCCTTCGATTAAATGTTGAATAAAAGTCTTGATTCTGCTATATAAAGCGACTACTCGGTCTTTATTTTGTTGTAACGAAACTATAGAACTAGAAATAGAATTTATTTCCCTTAATATCTCCTCTTCTATTCTAAGCCCCTTAATTTCTCTTATACCACTGAAAGTCTCATTTATCTTACTACTGTATTTTTCTTTTAAAGTCTTTATTTCTTTAGTTAACTTTATATCTTTCTTTAACTTCAAAAGATCGATTATATATAAGACTATAATACCTATAATAAATAAGAAACCTATTTGGTAACTCAAATAAAAGATAAATATTAAAAATGAGATATTAGTAAGTGAATCAGTTAAAACAGAGGCTACATTATAATAAAAACTAGCAACTTCTAGAACATCATCATTAATTCTCTCTATATAATAACCACTAGTCTTATTCTTTATATATGAATATTTTGTGTTTAATAAAGATGATAATATATCTTCTCTTATATCTTTAGTAATTAGATTATTAAGTTTAGAGCCTAATTTTTCCCAATAATACCAAAATATATGATGAAAGAATATTATAGCAATAGTAATTAAAGAATAGAACAAGACTCCTTTGATATTTAAGTCCGTAACGTTTAATAGTCTCTTACTAATAAAATAAGGTAATAACATTCCAAGAGAGCTAGCTAAGATCATTACTAATCTTAATTTGATAATTATAAATTTATACTTCATATAATACTTCTTAAAAGCATATAAGTTTTTATATCTTTTAAAAAACATATTTATTCTCCTTTCTAATTAATTTTGAATAGATAAAGATACAAATATGTTTATTCAATAAAAAAATCCTAAAGACTAGGATCCGCATTTAAATATCTAACACAAAAACTAATCCAAATAAAACATACTTGTACTTTTTTTTATTTTATTTCTTAATTTTCTAATTGGACACATAAACACGCCTCCTTAATGTGAAGCATTATAACACAAAAAGCTTTTAAAGTCAATATTTGAAAGAAAAACGTCAAATCTTTACATGTAAAAAGTTGATTTTTTATGAATTTTATATATAATATTATTAGGGAGGTAAAATGAAAAAAAATTTTTATTATTTTTCGATATTCCTTTTAGTAGGAATGTTCGGAATAGTCAATGTCAATGCATTAACACAGTTCGTCAATAATGAGGGCGAGTTTTATGATGCTATTAATGAATCAACGATAGAAACAGTAAAACTAAATTCGGATGTGACAATAGATACGAATAAAATAATTATGCACAGTAGTTCTTTAAAAAAGGTAATAGATTTAAATGGACATACTTTAACGACTTCCAGTGGGCTTAGCTTTGAAATATATGGAAGCTACTTGAACTTTGAGGTTGTTATAACAGATACATCTTCTAGTCAATCAGGAAAACTTCAGTCCTTAGTCTCTAGTACCGACGCTTTAAATTTTTTGACAAACGTAGAAAACAAATTTACATTAAAGATTGAAAATATTGAATTTAATAGTAATTTAAAAAATTCAAATCTCTTTTTTGTTTCTGGTACAAGTGGATATAACATACCAAGTTTTGAGTTTTTTTCTAAAAACGTTAAGGCTTCTGGAGCCTATAAATTATTAAGGACACAGAGAACTAATGCAACATCAATTAATCTTGAGAATTTTGAATATTTAAAGAATCATACTTCTTCAGGCATTTTTTTATACAATGATTCTCAAAAAAGTTTTTCAGAACTATTTGATTCAAATACACAAGATCTTTTTATCGATGGCATTTTACAAGAAGATTTAACTGTTTTGTCAAAGGACGTTAATGCAAACTATTCTTTTAAAATCAAAAATAAAACGGCTTTAACGGCTGAAGCAATTAACATAGGAGATGTTGAAATTGGTTGGGGAGAAACCTCATATGATTTAAAAATCACGAATAATTTTAGTAGTGACGTTACTTTAAATAGCGTAACACTATCAAATGATACAGGATTTAAAATAGGCGGTGTTTTACCTGTAACTATATCGGGAAATAACTTTAATGATAGTTTAAAAGTAATTACCAGAGCAGGATTAGCAGCTGGTCACTACACTTCTACTATTATAGGAACAGATACTCTTGGTAATACTTATGACTTAGGAACTGTTAGTTTCAATGTTAAAAAGAAAACAAACAATGCAACGATTAGCATGGCTGATTGGACATATGGAGAGTCAGCTAGCGAGCCTAATATTACAAATAATGATAGTTCTAATCAACCAACGTTTAAATATAGAAATAGTTCAGGTGTTTGGTCAGATGATATACCAACAATTCCAGGAAATTATATTTTAAAAGTTATGATTGACGGAGATGATACATTTTTAGATTTTGATGATGAGACTAACTTTGAAATATTAAAAAAGGGGATTTTTATTACAGATGTTACAATAACTTCAAAACCTTACAACTACAATAGTCCAGAATTAACAAATGACTTAGTTAATTATAGTGAGACTATTCCTGGTGTTACTGAAGTTCGTCTTATCAATCTTCATGACTCAGGTGGTGGAACTCTTTTAAATGTTGGAACTGATTTTGCTGATGTTTACTTTATAATAAAAGAAAGTCAGAGAGATTATTATTTATTTGAAGGAAATGATAACCCTATTCAATTAATAAAAGAAAACGTTCAATACACTATTTTAGAAGGAGAAAACAATTTTATTCTTAATGATCCAAATATTGGTGATATAGACATGACAACATTATTTATAAAAAGTGGCGAAAGTCTTGATTTAAGCGGTCACTTTAACCTCGATGTTGACTTCTTCAAAAATAAAGTCATTGCTACAATACCTACACCATATCCAGGACTATCTCTTGACGGTCTTCAACTAAACGCAACAACAAACGCAAGTGCTGGAAAGATTGAAATAAATTTATTATTACCGGCATTTGATAATAACAATGATGGTAATAATGAATATCCTCAAGTTAATAAAAAAATTTACGTTGAAATAATTGAAAAAATTCCATTAACCATTGAAGGTTTAACAGATAACCAAGTGTTCACCTATAATGGTTCACCATATACTCCATTAGGTACATTAACTATTCAAGATGGTCTAGTACAAGTGAGTGATTTAGAAACAATATATTATGGTATTAATTCTACTTCATATAACAGTCCTGATGCACCTACTAATGCTGGTGAATATAAAGTAACTTACAAAATTCCTAATACTAACCCAATTTATGTTGGAAGCGTTACTTACAATTTTACGATAAAAAAAGCTACTCCACTTCTACCAGCGGTAGATGAACTAGAAGGTATTTTTGGAAATCTATTAAACACCGTTAGTTTACCAGACGGATATAGTTGGCATGTTCCAACTACAACGATGAATATGGCAGGTATCCAAACTTATGAAGCAATATATACTCCATCTGATATCGATAATTTCATAATAGTAGAAAACATATCAATTAATGTCTTAGTAAAAAAAGAATATAGTCTTACTACAGAAAGTTTAGGAAATGGAAATGTTTTACCACCCATACTTGAAATCTTGGATGGTTCTCTAGTTGAAATTGAATTTATGCCAGATCCTGGTTATGAAATAGATGAAGTAAAAGTAAATGGTGTCGTTACAAATGTTACAGATAATACACTTGAGCTTATAATAAATGAAGACACTCATGTAGTAGTATCATTTAAAAAAGAAATATATTCTATAAATATCTTAGATTATGATCCTAAAGGTGTAACAGTTACTCCTAGTGGATTAGTACATCTTGAATATGGTTCAAATCTTGAAATCTTAATCGATGTTAATCCTGCATATAGACTACTTTATGTTAAAGTAAACGACATCGATAGAACAAAAGATATGATTTTAAACAAATTAGTCTTAGAAAATATTAGTGCTAATCAAACGATTGAAATCCTTGTTGAAGAGATCATTGATGACAGTACTAATACAACGACTAATAAAAATATTGGAACTAATAGCGGACAAGGTACTGGTACTTCTACTGGAAGTGGTATATCTTATAGTTTCACTGAAGGTTCTGATCAAGAAATAATCTTAAGTAATAAAAAAGATGCTATCTTTGAGATCAATGCATTATTTAGCTTATTTAAAGAAATAAGAGTAGACGATACTTTATTAGATCCTACTAACTATACTGTTACAGAAGGTAGTACGATAGTAACTTTAAAAGAAAGTTATTTAAAGACACTAAAAGAAGGAAAATACACTTTAAAAGTATTATTCAAAGATGGTGGTGTTGCTAAAACAACCTTCTCTATTGCAAATAGTGCAGCTATAGAAAATGCTAAAGCTGATGAAAGTAATAATACTTGGTGTTATATAATATCTGGTATAGTGATATTAATCGCTATAATTACATTCGTAGTTTTATTTAAGAGATACAAAGAAAGAAAGAATTAAACTCTTTCTTTTTTTTGTATAGCCTTTTATAGATAAAAACAAATAGAAGCATTAGCTTCCCCAAATTGAAATCTCAACCGCACCAGCGGTTGGGTTTTTTTGTTATAATAAAAG
>CAZTRB010000009.1:0-50637 GCA_964616485.1 uncultured Muribaculaceae bacterium | reverse complement strand
TTACTCATTTTTTTAATAGTTAAAATTTCTAGGTGTCGTCGTATAAGAAGTATTATATGAAGGATGTAATCCTTTACCAAGAACACTAAGTGCATTGTATGTAAGACCACTAATAATACCATACGTACGCCATTCATAAATCCTAAAACATTCACTTTGTCCGGCATGAATTAAATATACTTTATTATCGACTATTTTTAACACCCGCCAGCCATTCTTTTGGCTACCTGCCGCTCCAGTCCCTTCATGACATTTTACCGAGGCGTTTCTACTAGTTCCTGCCGTCACACCACCGAAAGCTAAAATATCATTCATCGTAGGTTGAGAGATTGTCGATGACCAATTACCCGCATCATACGATACATAATCCCCTATCTGTGCAACAGTCGCTAAAAGTTCTCCTTGTGCAGCTGGTGGATCGACTGGTGTCGTTGGAGGAGATGGATCCGTTGGCGAATCTTCTACACCATCACCGTTTATTACACTTTCATCGACACTCGTACTAGGAGCCATTGCCAAAAAGTTGCTAGGTGAGCAACTATCGTCTAACACTTTAATATTAGCTCTACTTCCAATCGTTACTGAAGTATCAATCGGAGCTTTTATCTGTATTATTACATCGGAAGATATATTCGCTTCCGATGTAATATACATTCCCATATTAGATTTATCTTTTCCAACAAAATAATATTTATGAAGATTATTAGAGTAAACGACGGCTACATAAGCTTTGTCCCAGTCCCCAAAAGGACTATCTCCACCATTTTCTAACTCGATACATTTTATCGGAACGTAATAAGTGGTTTGTCTATCATTAAGAACCAGTTCATAGGAATTAACCTTGTTTCTAGTTCCATTGATATATTGCTTTGCCGTAACGGCAAAAGCATTCTTTCTAGAATTATCGATATATTTTGTAACGGCTGGAATACCAATCATAAGTAAAATACCTATAATAATAATTACAGACAACAATTCAATTAAAGTAAAACCCTTATTCTTTTTCATAACTTTTTTTTATATCCACAGGTTTTGTGGATAATCCCCTTTTGCGATTAATCCATTTATCTCATTTACTAATTTCTCTTTATCTTCTTTATAAGTAATTCCTTGCCATTTCGCTATTGTCGGTATTACTCTTACTTTTGCGATTTTCTCTTCGATAATCTTTGTAACAGTATCAGGAATTAAATATTCACATTTACTTAAATCCGCTTTGTTTTTCTCAAAGAATTCTAATAGATTATCATCTAGATATTTAAATAACTCACTTGTAAAACAAAACATATTCATCGAAACATCACGATCAGGTCCTATTTCAAAAGAGTCTCTTCCATCTAATGGTGTAACTGTTATCTTACCGTTTTCTTCGATTACCGAAGACTCGATAATGTTAGTTAGAAGATCTCCCTCTACTTCACATACTCCTCTTTTAACGGCACCATTCTCTGTTAGAGTATTAATTACTTTATAACCTATAACGGCATACTCAAGACCTTCTTTTTTTCTAGTGAAAAACTTTGCCGCTTGTTCGAATGCATCTCTTCCGTAAAAATCATCGGCATTAAGAACTAAGAAGTTTCCAACAACATTGTTTTTAGCAGAAAGAATCGCATGAGACGTTCCCCAAGGCTTCGTCCTATCACTAGGTATTTTGACTCCTGCTGGAACATCTTCTTGTCTTTGAAAGACATATTCGACTTTTATTTGTCTTTCTACTCTCTTTCCAACTGTCTCTTTAAATAGTTCAAAGTTCTCTTCTTTGATAATAAAGACGACTTTCGTAAATCCTGCCCTTACTGCATCATAAATCGAATAATCGATTATGAATTCACCGTTTGGTCCGACTGGTTCAATTTGTTTTAAACCTCCAAAACGACTCCCCATTCCCGCTGCCATAATTACTAAAGTTAAATCTTTTTTCATTTTTCCTCCTATAATTTATTTAAACTCTTATGGTTTTTAATTAATTGTTTTATCCCATAAGGATGTTTAAAAGCTACACTAACTAAACTTCCCGATAGGCTTACTACTTTACCGATACCAAATACATCGTGATGAACATTATCCCCTATCTCATACTCAGTATCTTCTTTATAAAACTTCTCTTCGATATCGATTTTCTCTTCTTGAATTTCTATCTTTTCTACTTCGCCATCGATTCTATCACTATTTATTTCACTGATGAATCTACTAGGTAAATTAACGGCGTCTTTTCCGAAAAGAATTCTCATTCTGGCATTAGTGATATATAGTTTTTCTCTTGCTCTAGTTATAGCGACGTAACACAGTCTTCTCTCTTCTTCTAAAGCCGTAAAACTAGACAAAGAGTTGAGATGAGGAAAGATGTTTTCTTCAAAACCACTAATGAAAACATAATCAAATTCTAATCCTTTAACGGCATGTGTAGTCATAAGACTTACCGCTTCTTTAATATCTTTATATTCACTTATATCGGTAATTAGACTTATTTCTAGTAAGAAGTCTTCTAATGAGACGATCCCGTCTCTCTCTTCAAAAGTCTTAGTAATAGTCTTAAACTCTTCGATATTATCTAATCTAAGTTCTCTTTCTAAACTGTCTTCTTCGCCATATTCTTCTTCGAGTCTAGTTATACTTAGTATTTTATCAATTAATTGAGTTAGTGTCAAAGAATTAGATTCTTTTTTTAAGTTTTCAACGATACTCTTAAAAGCCATTTCTTTTTTAGTTTCTAAAGCCTCATATAGAGATAAATAGTTTTTATTAGCTCTCTTTTCTAAATCTTCGATAGCTTTTTTACCTATTCCTCTTTTAGGAGTATTTATTATTCTAAGTAGACTAATATCGTCTTTATCATTATTTATTAGTCTCAAATAAGCTAAGAGATCTTTTATCTCTTTTCTCGCATAGAAGCTAATACCACCTATTATCTTATAGGGAACATTGCTTCTTAAAAACTCATCCTCTAAGGAACGAGATTGGGCATTAGTCCTGTAAAGGATAGCTATGTCTTCATAATCTATACCAGAATCTGCTAATCTCTTTATTTCATTAACGATATATTTTGCTTCGTCTATTCCATTTGTTGCACGGTAATAAGTTATCTTATCTCCCGTCCCTTTGTTAGACCAAAGATTTTTATCTTTTCTCTCTTTATTATTCTTTATTACATCATTGGCAGCATCTAAGATAATAGAAGTAGAACGATAGTTTTGTTCTAATTTAATTACTTTAGCTTCAGGATAATCTTTTTCAAAGTTTAAAATATTTCGATAATTAGCTCCTCTAAAGCTATAGATAGACTGATCGACGTCTCCTACACAACATATGTTTTTATATTTTTTACTAATCATCTTCGTTAGTAAATATTGAGCTTCATTAGTATCTTGATACTCATCGATCAATATATATTTATATTGATTTTGATAATACTCTAAGATATGTTTGTTCTCTTTAAATAACTTAATCGGTAAGATTAACAAATCATCAAAATCAACGGCATTATTTTTCTTTAATAATTCCTCATATCTCTTATAAATAGTTAGCACCATCTTTTGAAAATCGTCTTTTGCGTACTTCGAATACTCATCAGGTGATACTAATTCGTTTTTACAACTACTAATAGTCTGTTTAATCTCACCTGGAGAATATATCTTATAATCTTGGCCTTCCTCTTTTAAGATTTTCTTAATAATACCTAAAGAATCATCGCTATCCATAATAGTAAAGTTCTTATCATATCCTAACACAGCATAATTAGTTCTTAATATCTTTACCCCAAAAGAATGGAAAGTAGATATTTGAATGCTATTGGCTATACTACCAACGATATTATAAATTCTCTCTTTCATCTCTTTAGCCGCTTTATTAGTAAAAGTAATAGCTAAGATATTATATGGTTCCACTTTTTTATCTTCGATTAAATAAGCTACTTTAGTCGTTAAAACTCTAGTCTTTCCACTACCAGCTCCAGCTAAAATAAGAGTCGGTCCTTCCGTTTTAAGAACCGCTTCTTTTTGTATATCATTTAACTCGTTTAATTCCATAGTTTCACATCCTATTTAATTATATAACATTATAATAAAAAAGTAACGTTAAGTTACTTCTTATAAGCTATTACGACTAAAAAATTGTTTTTATCATTGGGCATACAAGTATAGAGAGTCAGTGTATCTTTATCGATATCTCTCGTTATCTTAATCTTTCCATCTTTGTTATCTCTATACATGTTACTTATCGAATACCAATAGTCTTTTCCTTCATAAGTTATTAATATGTCGTCTTTAATATTTAACTTATCTAAGTCTTTAAAATAAGCGTATTTACCGATACCGGAATGAGCACCGATAATGACGTTTCCTCTCTTTGTCGTAGGTAAATCGGACTCTCTCATTATCTCGACATTAAGATCAATCGTATTCTCTTCGCTACCATATTTATATACCTGATTACTAACGTTTATCTTAGGAATAGCAATATTAAATAATCTATTATCGATTACTTCTTCGACTATTTCCACTTCTCTTTTAATACCAGAAATTTCTTTTACTCTTCCTATTTCTCTATAACTAGTCTCATTATTTATAAAGATACATCCAAAGAAAAATAAGCTACTGGCTATAACTATTGAAAGTATCTTCTTCATATTATGTAAAAGATCTTACGAAGAAAAGAAAATATATTTAAAGTCGATATTCCAGCTGGTGGGACTTCTATCTCTAAGTCATATAACGAGAATACTAGTTCTTCTAGAGTATCCTCATTTATTTCTAACTCTATATCAGCTACTTTATCGTAGTTAGTCGTCGTATTCACTTGTCTTATTACATAGCTACCATAAGGTAAGATAACTTCTATCTCACCGTTTATATCTGTCGAATAACTACCATATAAATTGTTATTTAAATCATATATATCAAAAGTTATATTAACTTCTTTCTTTAATGTTCCATTTAATTGTTCTTCTTTACTCCCATAATATTTTATTATCTTTATCTTTTTTTCGATTATCTTATTCTCTAAGATAAGCTCTATATTCTTATTATCTTCATCGATCGTTATCTCATACTCTTTTAGATCTAATTGATATCCTGTACTAGCTTCTATCTCTCTTAGCGTATATTTTCCATAAGCTAATCCATCGACATAACTCTCGTTATCTTCCCCTATTTCTAAAGTCTTCACCACTTCGTCTTTAGAATTTATTAGCTCGTATTTAGCACCAATTAAAATGCCTTCACCACTAGGTGTTATCTCTTTACTATCGGCATCTACTTTCGTTAATTTTAATGAACCAGAACTTACCCAAACCATGATAATTAATTCTTCTGGAATTATGTTTCCTCTCTCAATTAAACTTTGACTATCTTTATTATAAAAATACTCTACGTCTTTTTCTAAATATTTTTCGTTTCTAACTAAAGTGACAAAGAACACTCCTTCATGTCTAGAAGTAATCGTTAGTTTATTTCCTGCTAAACCTGGAATAACATTGTATCTCTTAACTGAATATTGTTCTAAGACGCCATTTCTATCCGTAAATTCAATTTTTTCATTTATCCCCATTTTTATCTCAGTCGGAATATCTGGTTTTAGATTGTGTTTTCTAACTAATTCTTTTAATTCTTCTGTCTCTGTATTAAATGGAGAAATAATATTTTTATTAAGAGTATTATCTATCCATTCAAATGTCTTATTTTTTTCTAACTCTCTCCAAATAGACATCTGAGTAATACTTATCCATTTTGATGAGGTGTGATTCTTATAACCGTAACCATAATAACTTATTAGTTTTACTTTCTCATAAGCGTCTTTCGAGATATTAAAGATACTGTCATATTCACTATACCCCTTGTATGTAATATGATCGATTAAAGTCTCAAAAGGCTCTATACAATAAGCTATATTATCTGTATTAACATTTCTAATTGCTCTAGCATTCCTATAGTAAGAAGTAATACCATCATTTTTTAAATACGATATATCTAAGTTTTCTCCCGTATAAAAAGATGCCGCAAATACTTTAGTAAAAGAAAAGATAATTAAAGCAAAAAGAAAGATTTTAAACATTTTATTTTTCAAAAAATTCTCCTTCTGCCACCACTAATAGTATCTTAACTCTTTAAATAAAATTTTCCTAAAAAAAACAGATAAATTTTAAATTCATCTGTTCTTCTAAATCTTTCTTATCTCTTGCTAAACTGTGGAGCTTTTCTAGCTTTCTTAAGTCCTGGTTTCTTTCTTTCTTTAATTCTAGAATCTCTAGTAACCATTCCTGCTGCCTTTAACACTTTACGATAACTATTTTCGCTATCTGCCGGTGTCGTTGAATCATATTCAAGTAAAGCTCTAGTAATACCTAATCTAATAGCTCCTGTTTGTCCAGAGAAACCTCCGCCTTTAACATCTATTATAACGTCGAACATTTCTTTAGTCTTAGTTAATTCAAGTGGTTGGCTTAGGTTCATAATTAATGTTTCATAAGGCAAATACTCACGTACATCTTTATTATTAATAGTAATCTTACCACTACCTGGTACTAATCTTACTTTAGCGATACTAGATTTTCTTCTTCCAGTTCCATAATAACTCTTTTGTTCTTTCTTAGCCATTAATTACGCCTCCTTCTTCATTTCTATTTTTTCAGGTTGTTGTGCTTGATGAGGATGTTCAGCTCCTTCATAAACAAATAATTTTCTATACATTTGTCTACCTAAACGATTATGTGGAAGCATTCCTTTAACGGCTCTTTCTACCATTTCATTAGGATATCTTTCCTTCATCTCTTTCGCTGTTCTAACTCTTAGTCCACCAGCATACATTGAGTGATTATAATATTTTTTATCTTCTAGTTTATTACCTGTTAAAAGGGCTTTACTAGCATTGATAATAATAATATGATCTCCACAATCAACGTGCGGTGTATATGTCACTTTGTGTTTTCCACGTAACATATTAGCAGCTTTAGAAGCAATACGTCCTAATGGTGCTTCAGAAGCATCAAGGATATACCACTTACGTTCAACTGTTTCTTTTTTTTGCATATAACTTTTCATTTCTTTTACTCCTTTTACTTAAGTTCGACTTCCCAGGGTCAAACTTATGTGGGGAATTTAATGTACCGATTAGAATTATACTAAATAGATACTTAAAAGTCAATTAAAATAACGTGTTTTTCTTAGGTTTTAAGTGTTTTTTTGCTAATTAAAAAATCTTTAATAAAAAAAGTTCTCTTCAGAACTATTTTTCTCAATATAAGACCTGTTCTAAATACAAACCTTCGGCTTTAATAGTTGATACATACTTAGCTAAACTATCGTCTTTAAAGATCTTTTGAATGATATCTTCTTCTAATTTATTCATGCCTATTTTTAAAAGCGTTCCGACCATATTTCTAACTTGATATTTCATAAAACCAGTACCTGTAAAATAGAAGTATACTTTATCGTCTTTCTCCTCTATATAAGCTTTAAATATTTCTCTATAGTAATTTTCTTTCTTTACCTCGGCCGAGACAAAGTTTTTGAAATCTTTATAACCGATAAAATGACTAATAGCGTTCTTCATCTTTTTAACGTCTAATTTTTTATTGTGTTGATAAACGTAATTTCTTTCAACCGGATTATACTCACCACAATTAATTATGTACTTATAAGTCTTCTCTTTAACGCTATAGCGAGCGTGAAACTCATCGCTTACTATCTCAGTACTAAAGACATGTATATCGTCGGATAACAGGCTATTTAACGCTCTTTTAAGTTTGTGTAAAGTAATCGTTATATCTAAATCAAAATGAGCAGTTTGATCATTAGCGTGAACTCTCTTATCCGTTCTTCCCGACGAGACAAACTTTGTCGCCTTTTTATTATTAATATGATAGAGTGCTTCTTCAAAACAACCCTCGACCGTTCTCTTATTCGGTTGTTTTTGATATCCGTAGAAATCGGTACCGTCATAAGAGAATCTTATCAAATAACGCATTATCTATACCACCATAATACAAACAAGATAACGGTACTGAAGATAAAGAATAATAAGTCATATAAAGTAAACTTTTTAATTATCTTGTTATCTTTATAATTGTTACCTAAGAATCTAATTCTCGCTAAAAGATATTTTCTCTCCAAATCTTCTTTTACTTTATTATTTATAATTAACTCTTCTTCATAATATTCTTTTACTTTTTCCCTATTCTCTTCGATGATAGAATTTAAAAACTTATCTTTAAACTCTCTTTTAGACCTATTTCTCTTACTCCTAAATAATCCTTTTAACCAACTCTTCTCTCTCTTATTATAAGAGAAGATTAAAAGTAAAAACACGATAATAATACTTAACACTTTAAGTATTATCTTAGCTTTAAAATCATAAGTTAATAAAAATAAGATTATCGGTATAAAGATTACTCCAGCTAAGCTATGATAATTTCTATCGGCAATACTGACTATTAATAAATAGAGAAAAAGAACAGACCAAAGATAATAACTATTTAAGAAAATAATACTTATTACAAATAAGATTGAAACAATTGTCTTTAACCAAAAATTAACTCTATACATGTTTATAAATATCCTTTATTATATCTCTTACGTCTTTACTAAAAAATAGTTTTACATCTTTCTTCTCTTTAGCTAAATAAGTAATATATGGTAATGTCGGCACATCTAATTTAGCTTCGATTAATGGTCCAATATCATTGTAGACATCATCACCCGTCCCACTTTTATATAAGTCTTTATTCCAGATTACAGAATAGTCTGCTAATTGATAAAGTATATCGAGATCTTCGTCGACTATTACCATGAAGTCCATGTCTATTTTTAGATGCTCTATTACTTTAATTATTCTCTTTTTATTAAGACAATCAAAGCCATTAAAAATATTATCAAAGATAATTACTTCCTTATTAAGATTAACATTTCTTAAAATATTTAGTATCAATTTCTCACTGTAAGTTAGTTCATTAGTATACTTTTTTAAGAAACTATTATTTAAATCGAATAGTTTAAGGATTTCTTCCGTCTTATCACTAACTCCTTTGTTAGAAAATAATTTTATCTCTTCTCTAACATCGTCTCCTAAAAAGTAAGTATCGACATTACGGATAATAGTCGCTTCATAATCTTTCTTTAAATTTAAAAGTATTTCTTTTAAATAACTACTTTGAATAGATAATAAGTTACCGTCTTTTATCTTAACTTTTTTCGTTTGTTTTCGATAGTTTTTTAACACTATTTCCATAAAATATCCACCACCTCTTCTACTTCATAATGAATATCATCTAGTAGTTTATAAAATTGTAGTTTTCTAGATAAGTCGATCATCATAGGAATATTAATACCTATCTTAGTGAGTTCATTATCTTCCAAGATTACTTCTTTAAAAGTACCTTCTAATTTCTTCTTTCTATTATCTAAGACGATTATATAATCTAATTCGATCGCGTCTCCTAAATCAGAAGAAGTAAAGATAATCGTCATCTTTAAGTCTTTGTTTAACTCTTTTAAAATAGACCTTAAACCATCTTTTTCTTTTAACGATAATTCTCTAAAAATGTCGTCTAAATACAAGATCTTAGGTAAGTGCAAAATAGAGACAGTTATCGCTAACTTGACTTTTTCAAATTTAGACAACTGTGAAATCTCTTTATCTAATATCTTTTCTATCTTAGTAATTTTACTTATCTTATCGACTCGTGACTCGATATCTTTTTTCTTGTATCCTAAATTTAATAAAGGAAACTCTAATTCTCTCTTTACATTAGTGTGAATAAAAGCCTTATCAACATCTTCCAAGACGACACCAAAGTTAGTAGCATATATCCTAAAGTTATCTTTAGTAATCTTCGTTCCTTTAAAGAATAAATTACCCTGTCTAATTTTAATAATTCCGCTTATAGCTTCAATTAGTGAAGTCTTACCACCCTTATTAGAACTTAAAACACAAACGACACTCTCTTCCTTTACTTCAAAACTTAAAGGACCTATTACTCTAAAGTCGCTTTTGTCTACTATAAGATCTCTTATTTCTAAAATATTTTTCATTCCATCACTTCCATTAATGCATATTATATAACATTTTCACAAAAAGAAAAGGAAAAACATCATTTAAGTCGTTATTCCTCTTTTTTCTTCTGAATTTTATAGACTATTTTTAAAGCCATTTTATTTGAAATAAATCTATTTAAAAAATTAGTTACTTTCATTTTAAATCCTGGAATAATAATAAGTTTATTCTTTAACATTTTATCGATAGCATATTTTGCTACATAATCACTATCTTGTGGTCTTATAGAAAATTTTACATTTGCTACTTTATTAAAGTTAGTAGCGACCGGCCCAGGACATAAGCAAGAGATTTTAACTTTTGACTTCTCTCTTCTTAATTCTTCGTATATAGCTAATGTAAGTTTTGTAACGTAACCTTTCGTAGCATAATAAGTAGCCATTAAAGGACCAGATTGAAAGCTAGCAGCAGAAGAGACATTCAAAATATAGCCACTATTTTTCTTTTTCATGTCTTTTAAAAATAATTTAGTTAACACATGAACGGCTTTTATATTTAAATCGATCATTTCTATTTCTTTATTTAAATCAGTATCACTAAAATTACCAAACAAACCGAACCCAGCATTATTTACTAATAAATCTATATTGTCGTTTTTACAAAGAACATATAACTCTTTTATCTTATTCTCTTTCGTCAAGTCGACAACGATAATCTTAACTTCGGTTTCAAGTTCGTTTTGAATCTCTTGAAGTCTCTCTTTATCCCGAGCTACTAAGATGAGATCAAAACCTAAGCTACTTAGATACTTAGCCATACTATAACCTATTCCAGAAGATGCTCCAGTAATAAGTGCTTTCATATTATCAACTCCATAAGTAAATTATAACACAAAAAATAAAAAAAGACTTAATAGAATAAGTCTTCTTTTTCTCCAAAAAGGCCAAATATAGATTTTTCTAACTCACTCATCTCTGAAGACGGTGCAGCATTAGATACGTCTACTTCTGGGAAAGTGTCAATCACTTGAATTCTGTTTTTAGAGTTTAATTTTAAAGTGTCTCCCATTTCGACTACCATTGTCAATGAAACATTGTCCGTAGCCTCAATCATTTCTAATCTAAGTTCAAGAACAAACTTTTCGTCTCCTAAGTTACCTTGGAAAACTAGTTCAGCTTTAGTATCGGTCTCTTCATAGTAACCATCGATTACTACCATGTTAGCTAAATCAAAAGTTATATCTGTTCTAGTAGCGCTTACTCCTTTAGCTTTAATAGAAGCAAGTTCCATACCAGACATTTTTAAAATTACTTCATTGTTTTCAAATCCTTCACTATTAGTATAAGAATTTATTTCGACTTTTATTTTTTGAGTTCCTTCGTCATCTACAAAGCTTAGTTCTATATGAGTAGCTAAGATGTCTTTGCCATCTAAGAAAATAGAGAATACATAACTATTTTTAGAATTCTTTGCTTCTTCGACCATGTCTTTAATTTCAGCCGTATCTAGGTTTAATTCCTCATACGCTTTCATTAATACTTCAAAGACTTCTTTTTCAGTCATCTTAACTGTTACTTTTTCTAAGACAAAGTTTTTACCACCAAGATTTAATTCGGCATTTTCTTTAGTAAATGCAGAGTCATCGATCTTAGCAATTAATCCTTCGATAAACGCATCCGTTATCTCTTCTGTTTCATTATCTTTTACTTCATTAAAAGTAGACATCTTAAAGTCATCATAATAAAACTTAGAATATATGTTTTCAACATAATGATATAGTCTATCGTCTTTAAATAAAGCTTTTAAAGATACAGCTGCTGGAAGATCTGCTCCCGTAGCTTTCATTTCTAAATAAAACTTATCGCTATTTAGATAAAAATCTCCATTTAATTTTTGAGTAGTCGACGCACCATCTTCAACAGAAGTCATCGAAGTGTCAGTCGTCACTTTTAAAATGGCATTATCTTCCATAAGTTTTGTTAAAGCCTTATTCAATGTACTCTCGCTATTACCGAATAACGAAACAGCATTTAAATTTCTCTTTAAATTTTCCGTAAATATTTTCTTATTACTAGTTTCAAATGATAAGAATACTCCTATCCCTATTGCTACTAGTCCAAGTACTAATATTATACTTCCTAAAATCCCTTTTCCCTTTTTCATAAACACCTCACTATTATATAAACAAGTATAATATATTTTTTAAGATATGTCTACTAGAATTAACAAATAAGAGACTTTAAAAGAGAAAGATTTTATTTATGCAATAAAAAACTAAACTATAGAGTTTAGTTAATTATTATACTAATTCAAGGATTACGATTAACGCGTTATCTCCACGTCTCTCATCTAATTTTAAAATTCTCGTATAACCACCATTTTTAGTAGCATACTTTGGTACTATTTCATTAAATAATTTATCTACTACTTCTTTATCATTATTTAGAAAAGCTAAAGCTTGTCTTCTAGATAAAAGAGTATTTTTCTTTCCATAAGTAATCATCTTATCAACGAACTTACGTGCTTCTTTCGCTCTCGTTTCAGTCGTCTTAACTTTTCCGAAAACGATTACGTCTTTCGTTAGATTAGCTAACATACTTCTTCTGTGCTTATTATCTACACCTAATTTTCTATATGCCATAATTCTTCCTCCTTACTGATCTTCATCACGTAAAAGTAGACCTAAATCTCTTACTTTGTCTAAGACTTCTTTAAGTGACTTCTTACCTAAATTACGTATCTTCATCATCTCTTGCTCACTCATATTAACTAAATCTTGTAACGTATGAATATTTGCTCTCTTTAGACAATTATAAGCTCTTACAGAGAAATCTAAATCTTCAATAGTCGTTTCTAAAGCTTTTACTTTGGGATCTTCCGTCTTCTCGATCATCATTCCCGTAACATCAGCAATATTACTTAGATTAGTAAGAATATTAAAGTGTTCGATTAGAATTCTAGAAGCTAAAGCGATTGCTTCTTCTGGTTTAATCGCACCGTTTGTCCAGACATTAAGTACTAATTTATCATAGCTTTCGTCTTGTCCGACACGAGCACTCTCAACATCGTAAGAAATTCTCTCAATTGGTGAGAATAACGAATCAATAGGTATTACTCCGACTTTTCTAATATCTAATAATCGTTTGTTTTCTTCACTTCTTATATATCCACGACCATTTGAAACAGTCATTTCCATGATTAACTTTCCGCCTTTAGCAACATTAGCGATAACGAAATCACTATTTATAATCTCGATATCTGAATCGTGATCTATATCTCCAGCTTTTACCGGTCCCTCTTCACTAACGTTAAGTCTAATCGTCTTCATATCTTTTGAATGATTTTTAATGACTACTTGTTTTAAATTTAAAATAATAGTCGTTACATCTTCGATAACGCCTTCAATAGTTTGAAACTCATGTAAAACACCTTCGATTTTAACACTGCTAATCGCACTACCGATAAGACTCGATAACATTACACGTCTTAAGGCATTACCCATTGTCGTACCGAACCCTCTTTCAAGTGGTTCAATCTCAAATTTACCATAAAAATTACTTTCTACATAATCAGTTATTTTATAGTTTGGTTTTTCGAACTCTATCATGAAATTACCTCCTTTATTTATTCCACTCTTAACCACGTGGACGTTTTGGTGGACGACATCCGTTGTGTGGAATTGGTGTTACGTCAGTAATAGACGTTATTTCTAATCCAGCCGTTTGAAGAGATCTTATAGCTGTCTCTCTACCTGGACCCAACCCTTTAACATTTACTTCTATCTTTTGCATTCCCATTTCATACGCTGCTTTTCCTGCTGCTTCTGCGGCAATTCCAGCTGCAAATGGAGTCGATTTCTTACTACCTTTAAAACCTAATGCTCCACTACTAGCCCAAGATATTGCACGACCTTCTTTATCAGTAATAGTCGTTATCGTATTATTAAATGTTGAATGAATATGAGCAACACCTTCAGGAACATTCTTTTTGACTTTTTTCTTTCTAGTTTTATAAGCCATGTCTTTTCCTCCTTTAAAATATTTTAATTATTATTTCTTTTTATTAGCAACAGTCTTTCCTTTACCTTTATGAGTCCTAGCATTACTTCTAGTCGATTGACCTCTAACTGGCAAATTTCTCTTATGACGCATTCCTTGGTATGAATTGATTTCCATCTTCGTCTTAATATTCATACTGACATCACGTCTTAAATCACCTTCGACTGTATGTTTAGAAATTTCATCACGTAATCTAGCTAATTCATCATTATCTAAATCTTTAACTCTCTTACTTCCTTCTACATTCGCATTAGCGACTATTGTTCTAGCTAATTGTCTTCCTATTCCATGAATGTAAGTAATAGAAGTTTCTACTTGCTTATCATTAGGAATATCTACACCTTTTATACGAGCCATTTAGTACCTTCCTTTCTTAACCTTGTTTTTGTTTATGCTTTGGATTTTCACATATAATCATTACTTTTCCATTACGTTTAATCACTTTACATTTTTCACATATTGGTTTTACAGATGCTCTAACTTTCATTTTCATCCCTCCTATGGTTTTCTATACGTAATACGCCCACGTGTTAAATCATAAGGTGAAAGTTCCATCATTACGGTATCTCCCGGTAAGATTCGAATGTAATTCATTCGGATTTTACCAGAAACGTGAGCTTCCACAATGTGTCCATTAGTAAGTTCAACTTTAAACTTACCGCCTGGTATAATCTCAAGAACTTTTCCTTCTACTTCAATTGTATCTTCCTTCGCCACTATTTCACTCTCCTGTCAAAATTTGATATCCATCTTTCGTAACTACGACAGTATGTTCAAAATGAGCTGCCGGACTCTTATCATAAGTCTCGATCGTCCAACCATCATCTAAAACCACTATCTCTTTGCCACCTAGTGTCAACATTGGTTCAATAGCGAAAACCATTCCTTCTTTTATTAAATAACCGGTATTTTCTTTTCCATAGTTAGGGATATCCGGTTTCTCGTGTAAGTGTTTACCAACACCGTGTCCGACTAACTCTCTTACTATTCCAAGATTATGTTTCTTAGCTACTCTCTCGATAGCGTTAGAAATATCACCGATTTTGTTGCCTGGTTTAACTTTACTTAACCCAGCATACAATGCTTCTTCTGTATATTTTAATAAATATTCTTTCTCTTCGTCTACTTTCCCGACTCTATAACTCCAAGCCGAATCACCGTGGTATCCTTCATAAGATACACATATATCGATTGAAACGACATCGCCATTTTTAAGGACTCTACTACCTGGTATCCCATGAACGACTTCTTCGTTAACACTGATACACAACGTTGCAGGAAACCCTTGATAACCTTTACAAGAAGGTATTCCACCTTTACCTAAGATAAACTCTTCGGCCAAAGTATCTAACTCTTTAGTCGTTATTCCCTCTTTGATAAATGGCTTTAAATATTGATGCGTCTCATATACGATCTTTCCAGCTTTCTTCATCGAGTCTATTTCACGATTAGTCTTTATATTAATCAATGTCTTCTCCTAGAGATTTTAAAATACCTTCGACTTCTTTAAGTGTCTTATCCGCCTCAGACGAATCTACTTCGTATAAGATACCCTTCTCCTTATATAGATCGATGATCGGAGCAGTTACATCAAAATAGTTCTTGACTCTCTTGTTGAAAGCTTCCTCATTATCATCGGCTCTTTGGTATACTTCACCACCGCACTTATCACAAACATTTTCTACTTTAGGTCTCATCTTATCATTGTTTAAGTTATAGATGGCATTGCAATCTTTACATACTCTACGACTTAGAATTCTCTCTAACAACAAATCATTATCGATCGTCATATTGATAACTATACCGATATCCTTATTCAATCTCTTAAGCATCTCGTCATAGCCTTTAGCTTGTTCTAAGTTTCTAGGAAAACCGTCTAATATATAACCGTTTTCACATTCTTTTTGAGTTATCTTATATTCCATAGCTTCAAAGATAATCTCATTTGGAGCGAAGATACCATTATCGATCATCTCTTTAATCTCTTTACCAAGATCATCTCCAACACTCGCTCTTTCTCTTAAAATATCTCCTGTAGAAATATGAGCATATCCATATTTTTCTACTAAAGCTTTTGCCAAAGTACCTTTTCCTGCACCTTGTACAGCTAATAAAATTAAATTTTTCATCTTCTACTATATCCCCTCTTATAATTTCTAGTAACTAAGCTTCCTTCTAGTTGTCTATATGTTTCTAACGCGACACCGACGACGATTAACATACTCGTTCCACCAGCACTAATACTAGATGGAAGACCTGTAACTGCCGAAAATACTATCGGTAATCCCGCTATAATGACTAAGAATAAAGCTCCAAAGATCGTCAATCTAGACAATACTTTAGAAATATAATTTTCCGTATCCTTCCCTGGCCTAACACCTGGAATGAATCCTCCATTATCTTTTAAGTTCTTAGATAACTCTTCTGGTCTAAGTTGAATAAATGTATAAAAATATGCAAAGAAGTAAATAAGTACGATAAATATTAAAAATCCAACTGGTTTTGTATATGTTAAATATTCATTTACAAAATTAGCTAAACCTTCTTTTTTAGTAAACTGTGCTATTACAGCTGGAATAGATAATAGACTAGATGCAAATATTACTGGAACAACTCCGGCCGTATTAATCTTAATAGGCATATAAGACTGGTTATTTCCAAACGAACTAGTCGACTTATTCGCATATTGAATCTGAACTCTTCTCTCAGCTTCTTGCATAAATATAACACCGATAACGACGGCAAAATAAATTATAACGAATGCTACAAATATAGTTATCCCCATCGTTTGTTGGTAATTTCCAGATAAAATTAACTCTTGGAAAGCCGTTACAAACATCGACGGTAACGTCGAAATAATACCGGCCATGATAATAAGTGAAATACCATTACCTAGACCTTTTTGTGTTATTTGATCACCTAACCATAATAAGAAAGCAGTTCCTGCCGTTATTATCGTTGCAACATACATATAATCCATAGTCGATTTACCACTACCTAAAAATGCTACTGCAAAGACAAAACCTTCAATAAAGGCAAATATGATACCTAAATATCTAGTTATCTTATTTATCTTTTGACGTCCCGTCGGTCCCTCATCTTTTAACTCACTAAAGTAAGGAACGATATCCATTTGCAATAATTGCATAATTATCGATGCCGTAATATATGGCATTACTCCTAACGAGAATATTGAGAAC
This sequence comes from uncultured Muribaculaceae bacterium, assembly GCA_964616485.1. GTDB lineage: Bacteria > Bacillota_I > Bacilli_A > RF39 > UBA660 > RUG13868. The sequence continues at coordinate 33,392 of CAZTRB010000009.1, read as the reverse complement.
TTTTGTAAAGCTCCACCAGTAAAAGCATTCAGCGTTCCTAGTGCGACATTCATATCGATATTAGGAGTACCAGGTATTTGAATATAAGTACCAATAATAAATATTGTAAGTGCACCTAATGTAAACAAAATCCTAGTTCTTAAGTCTTTGTTAGTAGGTGCAAATAATTGTTTCAAGCTTTGAAACATATTAGATCACCTCTATTTTACTTCCTGAAGATTCAATCTTATCTTTCGCAGCCTTTGAAAATTTATTTGCTTGAATCGTTAATTTACGATCAAGATTTCCATCAGCTAAAATCTTGATTCCATTACGGCTATTCTTAATTAATCCGACTTCATTTAATAAAGCAGGAGTAACTAGAGTACCATCTGCGAATCTATTTAAATCACCGACGTTAATAACGTCATATTTTATTTGGAATTCATAGTTATTGAATCCTCTCTTAGGAATTCTTCTAAATAACTGTGTTTGTCCACCCTCAAAGTTGATGCGAACTCCACCACCACTTCTAGAGTTTTGCCCCTTTTGTCCTCTTCCACTAGTCTTACCTAGTCCCGAACCTCTACCGCGACCGACGATTTTTCTTCTATGAGTCGCACCAATATTTTTCTCTAATTCATGTAACTTCATTATCCTAAAATCTCCTCTACTGTTTTTCCTCTCAACTCGGCAATACGTTCAGGGGTCTTTATTTGTTTAAGAGCATTTAATGTAGCAGTAGCCATATTATTCTTTGTTCTAGCTCCTAAAGATTTTGATAAAATATCACGAACTCCAACGAGTTCTAAAACAGCTCTAACAGCTCCACCAGCAATTACTCCAGTACCTGCTGCAGCTGGCTTAAGCAATACTCTTGCTGCTCCTCTAACACCGATTACTTCATAAGCAATCGTTCTATCTTCTGTTAAAGGTATTTTAACTAAGTTTTTATTAGCATCTTGAATTGCTTTTTTAATAGCATCAGGAACTTCATTTGCCTTTCCTGTACCAATACCAACTTGACCTTTTCTATCCCCAACGACTACAGTAGTAGAAAATCTTCTTTGTCTACCACCTTTATTAACTTTAACGACACTCTTAATCTCGATTACTTGTTCTTCTAAAGTCTTTGCTTTTGGGTCATTGTTTTTATTATACATAATACCTCCTTCTAGAATTCTAAACCTTTTTCACGTGCAGCTTCTGCAACTGCTTTTACACGTCCATGGTATAAATAACCACCACGATCAAATACTACTTTTTTAATATTAGCTTTTAATGCTTTAGCAGCAACAGCTTCACCTACTTTAGTAGCTGCAGCGATATCACTACCCTTTTCTAGTTTTAAATCCTTATCTAAAGACGATGCACTAACTAATGTAGTACCAGCTTCATCATCGATAATTTGTGCAAAAATATTCGCATTCGATCTAAAAACATTTAGTCTTGGAATAGCACTTGTACCATGTATATCTTTTCTAACTCTTGCATGTCTAGAAACACGCATATCGTTTCTCGATTCTTTTTTAATCATAGTAACTTCTCCTTATCCTATATTTTAAGCAGCTTTCTTTCCTTCTTTACGAATGACGCGCTCATCTTTATAACGAATACCTTTACCTTTATATGGTTCTGGTTTTCTTATTTTTCTAACATTCGCTGCAAACTCACCAACTTGTTCTTTATTATAACCTTTGATAGTAAGTTCATTGTTACCAGTTAATTCGAAAGTCAAACCTTCTGGAACAACCATTTCAACTGGATTAGAATATCCAGCACTAATAACTATTGTATTACCTTTTTGAGCAAAACGATAACCTACACCAACTATCTCTAATTGTTTTTGATACCCTTCCGTAACACCTACGATCATATTGTAGATATTAGAATTAGTAGTACCATGCATAGCTTTAAAACTATCGTTCTTTCTGATAACTTCTAAAGTGTCACCTTCTACTTTAACAGAAATTCCATTTACTAAAGTAGTAGTAAGCTCACCCTTAGGTCCTTTAACAGTTACTATCTTGTTTTCTTCTGTAATTGTAACACCGGCTGGTATTACAAGTTTTCTATTTCCTATACGACTCATCTTAGGCCTCCCTTACACTTTAGATTACCAAATATAAGCTAATACTTCTCCACCTTGTTTTTGATTACGAGCTTCTTTATCGGTCATAATTCCGTTAGAAGTAGAAATGATAGCTATACCTAAACCATTTAATACTTTAGGAACCTCATCACTCTTAACATATACTCTTAATCCTGGTTTTGAAATACGTTTTAATCCAGTAATTACTTTTTCTTTTCTATTTCCATATTTTAATGTCAGTTCAATTACTTTTTGAACTTTATCACCTGAAACTTTATATTCTTTTATAAATCCTTCTTCTTTTAAAATTCTAGCTATTTCTATCTTTAATTTAGAAGCAGGTACTGAAACTTCAGTATAACCCATTGAATTTGCATTACGGATACGCGTTAGCATATCTGCAATTGTATCAGTTACTACAGCCATTATAAAATCCTCCTTCCCAAATTACCAGCTCGATTTTTTAATCCCTGGTATTTGTCCTTTATAAGCTAATTCTCTAAAGCAAATACGGCATATTCCGAATTTACTCATAACTGCATGAGGTCTACCGCAATTTTTGCAACGTGAATATTCACGAACTTTAAACTTTTGCTTTCTATTAGCTTTAACAATCATACTTTTCTTTGCCATTATTTACCCTCCAATTACTTTCTAAACGGAACACCAAGTTCACTTAATAAATCATAAGCCTCTTTGTCAGATTTTGCAGTTGTTACAAATACAATATCCATTCCGCGAATTTTAACGACATTGTCGTATTCTACTTCTGAGAATACTAATTGTTCTTTCAATCCTAAAGTGTAATTTCCACGTCCATCGAAAGACTTAGGTGAAACACCTCTGAAATCACGAACACGAGGAAGTCCAATCGATACTAATTTATCCATAAAGTTATACATGTTGTCTCCTCTAAGTGTAACTTTGCATCCTATCGCTTGGTGTTCTCTTAATTTAAACCCCGCAATTGACTTCTTTGCCTTCGTAACGACTGGTTTCTGTCCAGATATAACTGTTAGATCATTAACAGCTGCATCTAGTAATTTAGAGTTGCTAACAGCATCTCCAACACCCATATTAATTACGATCTTATCTAATCTTGGAACTTCCATTATAGATTTGTAATTATGCTTTTTAAATAGACTTGGAACGATCTCTTTTGAATATTTTTCCTTTAGGCGGTTCATAGTTACTCCCTCCTTCCGCTAAGCAATCTTTTCGCCAGATTTTTTAGCTATTCTGATTTTTTTATCTTTTTCGTAAACATGTCCTACACGCGTTGCTTTCTTCGTCTTAGGATCTAATAACATAACGTTAGACATATGGATTGGAGCTTCTTTTTCAAGAATACCACCACTCTCTTGTCCATTTCCTTTTTTATGTTGTTTTACTATATTACATCCTTCAACGACGACTCTATCTTCACTTTTTAAAGTCTTTATAATCTTGCCTTCTTTTCCTTTATTAGAACCAGCAATTACAACGACTCTATCTCCTACTTTTAAGTTCATAATATCCTCCTATAGTACTTCCTTAGCTAAAGAGGCAATCTTCATATAACCTTTGTCTCTTACTTCTCTAGCTACTGGACCGAAAATACGTGTTCCTACGGGACTCTTATCATCTTTTATAATAACGCAAGCGTTATCGTCAAACTTAATATAAGAACCATCATCACGTCTTAATCCAAAGTTAGTTCTAACAATAATTGCTCTAACTACTTTTCCTTTTTTAACAGTTCCATTAGGCGTGGCATTTTTAACTGTACCAACAACTATGTCACCGATATTACCTGATTTAACTGTTCCGCCACCAAGTACTCTAATTACTAATAATTCTCTAGCACCTGAGTTGTCTGCAACTTTTAAACGGCTTTCTTGTTGAACCATAATTAATCCTCCTTCACCTAAGAGTTATAAAATAACTGCTTCCTTTATAATTTCTTTTAAATAGAACTTCTTAGTCTTAGATATTGGTTTCGTTTCAACAATCTTAACTAAATCTCCTACTTTAGCTTTATTACTTTCATCATGTACTGCATATTTTTTAGAATTTTTAACACGTTTTCCATATAATGGATGTATTTTATAAGTTTCTACTAATACAGTAATCGTCTTATTATTAACTGAACTTACTACTTTGCCTATTTTTTCTCTTTTAACTTTTCCCATATACACCCTCCTATTCTGCTAATTCTCTTTCACGAATCACAGTTTTTAATCTAGCTACTTGATGTCTTAGTTCCCTTATTCTTGAAGGTTTCTCTAAATTACCCGTAGCTTGTTGAAAACGCAAATTAAATAATTCTTCTTTTGATTCTTTGATTTTAGCCATGATTTCTTCAGTGGTCATTTTTCTAATATCATTAACCTTCATTTTCTTCACCACCATTTTCTCTTGTGATAAACTTTGTCTTTATCGGTAGTTTGTGAGCTGCAAGACGTAATGCTTCTCTCGCTACCTCTTCACTAACATTAGCGATTTCAAACATAATTTTACCAGTCTTAACGACTGCTACCCATGCCTCTACTCCACCTTTACCTTTCCCTTGACGAGTTCCTAAAGATTTCTTAGTAATAGGCATATGTGGGAAAATGTTTATCCAAACCTTTCCTCCACGCTTCATATAACGAGTCATAGCGATACGAGCAGCTTCGATTTGATTTGATGTAATCCAAGCCCCTTCAGTAGCCATTAACCCATACGTTCCATTATGTAGTTTAGTATTACCTTTTGCACGACCTTCGTAAGGTAATCTATGTACACGACGGTATTTTGTTCTCGATGGTATCAACATAATTAATTACCTCCTTTTGCCTTTTTTGCCGGAAGTATTTCTCCTTTGTAAATCCATACTTTAACACCGATTTTACCAAATGTCGTATCAGCTTCTGCTGTTGCATAATCGACATTTGCTCTAAGTGTATGTAGTGGAATCGTCCCTTCAGAGTAACCTTCTCCACGAGCGATATCAGCACCATTTAATCTACCAGATACCAGAGTCTTAACACCCTTAGCTCCAGCTCTCATGACGTTTCTAATCGCTTTCTTTTGTGCAACTCTAAAAGATGCACGATTTTCTATTTGTTGAGCAATACTACTAGCGATAAGTTTTGCTTCTAAGTCTGGTTTCTTAATATCGACGATCGATACTTGAACATCTTCTTCAGCTAGCTTAATTAATTTATTCTTTAAACGTTCGATTTCTTCTCCGCCTTTTCCGATAACAACACCAGGTTTAGCAGTATGAATAACTACTTCCGTTCTTTTAGTATTTCTCTCTATTTCGACCTTACTAACGCTAGCATTTTTTAACGCACTATCAAGAAATTTACGAATCTTTAAATCTTTTTCTAAGTTAGTTTTAAAATCTCTCTTATTTGCATACCAATTAGCATCCCAACCTTTGTTGATTCCAATTCTAAGTCCAACTGGACTAACCTTCTGTCCCATCTTAACCTCCTTATCAGATTATTTCTCAGCCACAACTATAACAATGTGACTAGTTCTTCTATCCTTGTGTCCTATGTGACCTCTCGAGTCAAACATATGACGTTTCATAACAGAACCAGCATCTACTCTCGCTTCTTTTACGTATAATTTACTTTGATCAAGACCGTGATTATTTACGGCATTAGCTACTGCTGAGTTCAAAGTATTAAGAATAATTTCGCTAGCTTTTTTGTTTCTATTATTAAGTATATTTACCGCATCATCTAAATTCTTACCACGAATTAAATCAACTACAAGTCTTGCTTTAATCGGTGATATTCTTACTGATTTTGCTATTGCTTTTGCTTCCATATTAATTTCCTCCTAGTCACTATTTTTTGCCGCTTCCGTGTCCACCAAATTTACGAGTGTATGCAAATTCACCTAACTTATGTCCAACCATGTCTTCTGTAACATAGACTGGAATAAATTCTTTACCATTATGAACTGCAAATGTGTGTCCTAAAAAGTCAGGATATATTGTCGAACGACGAGACCAAGTTTTAATAACTTCTTTTTTACCACTTTTATTAAGTTCTCTTACTCTATTTAACAATCTCTCAAATACGTAAGGACCTTTTTTAAGACTTCTTGCCATATTTTAATACCTCCTACTTACTACGACGACGAACGATTAATTTATCAGACGCCTTCTTCTTTCTAGTCTTATACCCTAATGCAGGTTTACCCCAAGGAGTAACCGGACTCTTTCTACCGATAGGTGAACGTCCCTCTCCACCACCATGTGGGTGATCATTAGGATTCATCGCTGAACCACGCACAGTCGGTTTAATACCTAAATGACGTTTTCTACCAGCTTTTCCAAGTTTTACAAGTTCGAAATCACCGTTTCCAACGACACCTACTGTCGCATAACATTTACCAAGTACTTTTCTTTGTTCTCCACTCGTTAGACGAATCATAACATAGTTATCTTCTCTACCAAGTATTTGAGCACTAGCACCAGCACTTCTAGCTAATTCTGCACCTTTTCCAGGACGCATCTCGATATTATGTACAAAAGTACCAACTGGAATATTTGCTATCGGTAATGCGTTACCAATCTTAATATCGACATTTTCTCCAGATATGACTTCCATACCTACTTTAATATCTTTTGGAGCAATAATATATCTCTTTTCTCCATCGATATAGTTTATTAATGAAATGTTTGCATTTCTATTCGGATCGTATTCAATCGTAGCTACTTTACCAACAATATCTAACTTGTTTCTCTTAAAATCAATTAATCTGTATTTTCTCTTAGCTCCACCACCACGATGTCTAACAGTTGTTCTACCTTGATTATTACGACCACCGCTTTTATTTAAACTAACGACCAAACTTTTACATGGTGTAGAAGTAGTGATTTCTTCATTAACAAGAACACTCATCTTACGCCTTGCATTAGTAGTCGGTTTATAGTTTCTAATTGCCATAAGTAATCCTCCTTCTAACCAATATTAATAGTTTGTCCTTCTAGAAGTGTAACGACTGCTTTTTTATACTTGTTACTCATTCCAGCATAACGACCAACTTTTCTCTTCTTTGGTTTTACATTTATCGTAGAAATATCTACTACTTTAACATTAAATATCTTTTCAATAGCTGCTTTTATTTCCGTCTTCGTTGCTCTAGGATCGACTTTAAAGAAATACTTTCCTTCGTCTTGTCCTAATCTAGCACTTTTCTCAGTAATGATAGGTGCCTTAATAATTTCTAAATATTTAGTATCCATATTATTTTAGTACCTCCTCTACTGCGATTAGCGCCTCTTTAGTAATTAGTACTTTCTTAGCTGCTAATAAATCTAAAACATTTATCTCTGCCGCTTCCAATAACATTATCTCTTTAATATTTCTAGAAGCTAAGATTAAGTTCTCATCTAATTCTTTAACGATAATTAAAGTCTTAACATCGACTAACTTTAATCCCTCTAATAGAGATAACATATCTTTTGTCTTTGGAGTATTAACCACTAATTGATCGACTACTACAAAATCTTCTAATCTACTAATAACCGCACTCTTAAGAGCTAAGCGACGTTCTTTACGATTTTGCTTTTTACTATAATCTCTAGGTCGAGGTCCAAAAGCAACTCCTCCACCTCTCCATTGTACTGCTCTAATAGAACCTTGACGTGCACGCCCAGTTCCTTTTTGACGCCATGGTTTTCTACCACCACCACGAACTTCATCACGAGTCTTAGTATTATGAGTACCTTGTCTCATAGATGCTCTCGCTAATATAACTGCGTCATATAAGACATTCTTATTCGGATCGATTCCGAAAATTTCTTCATTTAACTTAATGTCTTCTATCTTTTCACCTTTTATATTTAAAAGCGTAATTTTTGTCATCTTTTCTTCCTCCCTTCATCATAATAGTAAATAAAAACTATTCTGATGATTGTTCTCCAACTTCTTCCTCAGTTGCAACTTCCTCTTCGACGATCTCTTCGACTAAAACTTCTTCTTCGACAAGAACTTCCTCTTCGACTAAGTCTTCTTCATAAGTAATTAACTCGAAAGCCTTACTATTTGATTTTTGTCCTTTTATCGCTGATTTAATCACAACTAAAGATTTTTTTGGACCTGGAACATTACCTTTTACTAAGATAACATTATTTTCTAGGTCAACTGAAACTATTTCTAAGTTTTGGACAGTTGCTGCTTCAGCACCCATACGTCCAGCCATTTTCTTACCTTTAATGACATGCATCGGTAACATTGAACCAAGAGATCCTACACCTCTATGGTATTGTGAACCATGGCTCATAGGTCCACGACTTTGATTCCAACGTTTAATGACTCCTTGAGTACCTTTACCTTTACTAATACCACTAACGTCTACCGTATCTCCTGATGCGAAGACATCTGCAGTTATTACTTGTCCTAAAGTATAATCATTAACGTTTACTCCTCTAAGTTCTCTTAAGAAGCGCTTAGGAGCAGTATTTGCTTTGTTTGTATGACCCATCTTTGCTTTGTTCGAGACTTTTTCTCTAACTGTAACAGCAGCAAGTTGAATTGCGTCATAGCCATCTTTTTCTTTTGTTTTAATTTGTGTTACAACATTTGGTTCAACTTCTACTACCGTAACGGGAATTAATTTTCCATCAGTAGTAAAAACCTGTGTCATACCAACTTTTTTACCTAAGATTCCTACCATTTTATTTTTCCTCCAATTATTGTTTTATTTGAATGTCGACACCACTTGGAAGTTCTAGGTGCCTTAATGCATCCATTACTTCTTTGTTTGAATTTTTAACATCAATCAATCTCTTGTGTGTTCTCATTTCAAATTGCTCACGTGAATCCTTATATTTGAACGTTGCTCTAAGAATAGTAAACTTTTCAATATCAGTCGGTAACGGTACTGGTCCGACGACTGTACCTCCAGCTCTCTTAACAGTTTCCACTATTTTTGTTGCAGCAGTATCAAGAACTCTGTGATCATATGCTTTTAATTTAATACGAATTGTATTTGACATATTAAATCCTCCCTTCGCCCATATCTCTGTACAGACTTGCTCCGCGTAAATAACCCAATATCTTCCAAGCAACTTTACCTGGCGTATCGACAACCTCACGCATCTAAGCAGCTACACGTTTTAAAGTATAACATTTAAACATTGTAAAATCAAGCGTTTTTTGATTTTTTCAAAAGAAAAGATGTGTTACTTTATAGAACACATCAATAGTATGCTTTTATTCGGGTCATCTTTGTAAGATCTCTCGCCACAATGCTCATAATCTCCACCAGCTACAGAGAGTATACTTAAATTAGATACAATGTTACTGAGTGCCGGTATATCGTAGATCTCGACATCGATTACTTCTTCTTTATTAAGTTTGTTTTTTGCGATTGAAACCATTCCTTTTCCAGAGTCATCCCTGACACTTATATAATATTGATAAGTGTTCCTCTCCGGAACTATGACTACATAACTGCGATCATAATCATATTCACCGAATGGCGACTTCTTACCTTCGCTTTTCTCAAGCGCAATATATTCGATAGGAACAATCAATATATCACCGTCTTCTGGAAAGTCACCGAACTCTTTTTCCATAAACTCACCCTTTATCGTCTCAGCATATGCATTCATGTTAGCGACATAACTCGTTCTTCTAGAATCAAGCATATACCTAGATACAGCAGGTATAGCTATTGTCATTACTAAACCGATTATAATGACAACCGCTAAGATTTCAACCAGTGTAAAACCCTTATTATTTTTCATATAAACTCCTATTTGGTAATCTCTTCTAATGCCTTATCAAGTTGAACGTCGTTTTCTCTAGAAGGTTCGTTACGATATTTCTCGGTTACTTCTATCTCTATATCGGGTTTAATACCGACACCATCGATACTATTACCTTTAGGTGTAAGCCAGTGTTGAGCCGTATATTTAACGTATCCTCCATTAGAAGTCTCTAATAACTTTTGAATACTTCCCTTACCAAATGTTCTAGTACCTACGACAGTGACTTCTCTATTCTCAGCAAGAGCTACGATAAGGAGTTCTGATGCCGATGCCGATCCGCTATTAGCGACGAATACGACTGGTAAATTTATTTTCTTTTCATTCTCGTTATAAGCAACTTCGATACTACCTTTAGTATCTTTTTGATAGATTACACTTCCTTTATCTAAGAATAATGAAGCAATCTCTTTTGCAGAAGATAAGTATCCTCCACCATTTCCTCTAACGTCAATTATTAGGCCGACGACCCCTTCTTTTTCTAAACTCTCATAAGTCGTTTTAAATTGGCTATAACTATTCTGAGCAAAAGTATCGATCGTTATAATTCCTATTTTCTTACCATTAGCTTCTTCTACTGTACCAGTTACTGAGAAGAGTTCTATTTTTCCTTTTGTAATAGTAAAGTCTTTTTCAACAGTATCTCTAGTTACTGTAATTTTTACCTTGTCTCCTACTTTTCCTACTTTTATTAATGCGACGACAGAAGCTAAATCCATTCCCATTACGTCTTTATCTTCTACTTTCCTTATAATGTCTCCATCTAATAATCCCGCTTCTTTTGCCGGAGAATTATCCATGACTCTTTTAACGACAGGATAATATTCATCGACTGCCATCACTTCGACACCGATACCGATGAAAGAACCTGCAAGCTCTTCTTCGTATTGTTTTGCGGCTTTAGGAGTAACATACATACTATGTTGATCTTCTAAAGAGTAAACCATACCGTTTATAGCCGCATTCATAAGTTCTTCTTTATCGACTTCTCTATAATAATCATTTACTAAATCATCATAAACATCGACAAAAGCTTGAACATCATCTCTTATCGCTCTACAAGTTACTTTACGATAGTCTAACTTTGCACTCATGAAGAACGCACCGATAAACACTCCTAAAATAACAGTTATAGTCATTATAATTACTACTTCTAAGACATTAAATCCCGTCTTAACTTCTTCTTTTATAACGACCTCTTTTACTTCAACAGGTTTAACTTCTTTTATTTTAGCCACTTTAGGCTTCGTTTTTTTAACGACTTTCTTTTTCGTTGTCTTTACTTTCTTTTCTTCTTCTTTATTTTCCATATTATCACCTACTATTTTATTATATATATAATAGTATCATATTTTTACTATAAATAATAGAAAAAAGAGTTCTTATTTTAAAAGAATCTCTTTATAATTTAATAAATCCTCTTCGCCACTAGCTAAGACTTTAGCTTTACCATTTTCTACTAGTATCAAAGTATGATTTAGAACTTTTAAGTTCTCTAAGTCTTTAGCATTAACTAAACTTCTATCTTCCGTCAAATATACTTTGTTAAACGATTTCTTTAAGTCGACTTTATATACCTTTAAAGCATCTTCTTTCATAGTATATACATTATATATAATATCTGATGTCGAAGCATCATACTTATCAAACTCATAAAACATTACATAGTATTTTTCTTCAATACGATTAAATGTCGTACCAGCCATAATCTCAACATCTTGAATAACGACTTCTTCCACTTCTTTTTTAGCTGAAAAGAAATTTATCTCACCATTAATGATAGCCATAACTAAATACGTTAACAAGAATACTCCAATTACACCAGCGAAGATCTTAATCATTCTCGTTATTTCATCATTCTCGTTCTTAGAACTCTTACCATAACTTTTTAATTTATTATTTTTTTTCATTTTTAATCACCAAAAAAATTATACCATGAAGCACAAAAAAAATAAATAGCATAAACATGCTATTTATTTGATATTTTAATCTTTATTTCCTTAGTTCTAGAAACATAAGTAAGTTTAGTATCGCTTCCGTTTACTTTTACTTCAACTGAATGTTCACCGACTCCCAGTCCACTAAGATCGACGTAAGCTTCGATTGTCGCTTTATCTAGAGCCTCGATTACTTCCTTACTTCCTCTGACAATTACAGTAATTACATTACTTTGCTCACCTATTGCTTGAGCCTTATAACCGCTACCTAAATTTTTAGTATTTATCGGAATATTCTCGATATCTTTCGAAATAATATTATCTACTTTTAAATTAACTGTTATCGTCTTAACGCTTATTTCACGGATTCCGGTAGGTTTAACTAAGTTAATAGAGTATTCTTTATCGGCTTTAACACCGTCGACATCGACGTTGACCGGTAAGAATTCGATACCGTCAAGAACTTCTTGACTACCATAGACCTTAACTGTCGTAGTAGTGGTCGTTAATTCTCTAATTGCCACTCCATCCGTCTCACCTTTTGCTATAAGTTTAATCGGTATATCTTTACTTGGTGAAGTAATTTTAATCGTAGCACTTACTTTAGCAGGAACAATTTCTATATCTATCTTATTTCCATCTGTATCATATGCTATAAGCGGAACTTCTGGTAGAGAAAGGCTTCCTACTTTTATATTACTTATCTTATTAATATCGACGATTGCTTTAACGATAGCAATCTTTTCTAATTGATGCGATGCTCCTTTTACGATAACATTATCACGATCAAGAGCGATATTATCGATAGTAAGCTTAGAATCCAGACTATCTTTATGGATAATATCCGTTGAAATCTCTTTGGTAACCGATATCTTGTCATATATTCTTATATTGACTGTCGAAGGGTCAATCTTATATTCAACCGATGAAACGGCTTGTTCATATTTGAATCCTACGGCATAACTTCCCGGACGATACCCAGTTAAGTCTAAAGTTACTCCATCGATCGGATACTGTTTAGCCAAGTAAACGTCCCATCTTCTTCCAACTAAAGTTATATCTACCGAATCAGGTATTCCCTCGACAACATACAATGCCTCATTAAAATTAGCCGTTACTTTTTGTTCATATAATACCTCTGCCGAATTATCTACTAAAGTAATGTGTTTTTGATCTATCGCATAAAAAGTCAACAAAGCAAATACTAATGATAATACTACTAACGATTGACGATTCGTGAATATCTTTTCAAAACCAACGCCATTTTCAGTAAATAGTTTATAAACATTAACGAAAAGTTTAGTAATTGGCGTTATTAACCACTTATCGAGAAATCTATATATTCCTCTAAGTATTTTAAAAATTCCTCTACTTATTTTCTTCATATATTTCTTCCTCATCTATTTCTTCATCAAATTCCATTTCTTTTTTAGGCCTTAACTCATCTACCAACATCATTCTAATATCATCTAAAGACAAGTTATAAAATAACTCTCCTTTAACTGCTACTGAAAGTCTTCCCGTCTCTTCAGAAACGACAAGAGCAATACAGTCCGTCTCTTCAGCTATACCAAGTGCCGCTCTATGTCTAGTACCTAATCTCTTATTCGTCTTCAAGTTTCCACTAGTAGGAAAAATTGCTCCTGCACAACTAATGCGATTACCTTGAATAATTACTCCACCATCATGCATCGGGTTGTTTGGGAAAAACAAAGATACTAAAAGCTCATTAGAAAGATCTGCATAAATATGCTTAGCTCTAGAAATATAATCATTAAGACTCACGTCTCTTTCAAGAACGATAAGAGCACCTATTCTAGATTTTCTTAATGCGTCCATCGCTTGTGTTATCTCATAAATTACTCTTTCTCTCTCGTCTACTGTAAGTATCTTGTGTCTGCCAAGAAGCTGACTTCTACCTAGTTGTTCTAAGACATTCCTAATCTCTGGTTGAAAGACGATTATAAGAGCTAAAGGACCCCACATAATGGCATACTCTAATAACAAACCAATAGTTACCAAATCAAAGAAATCACTTATTCCTTTCATTACAGCTACTATAAAAACACCCTTAAAAATAAGAGTTAACTTAACATTGTTTTTCATGCTTTTTAAAACATAATAAATAATTAACCATACTAAGAGTATATCGATCGTCTTATTTACTATCAATAATATCGTATCTAATGTAATAGTCATTTTTCCTCCTCTAACTAATTAGATGTCTCCGCTTCTTTAGTCTCTTCCGTTATAACTAGAACCTGAGGCACTTCCTCACCATTTTCTTTCTTAATCTCTTCATCTACAGAAGGCTCTTCTAAGACTACTTCTTCCGTCTCATCCTTCATAACATCTAGTCTTTGTTTTGATTCCATAGCTGCAATTTCTGCTTCTCTACCAGATGCAATATCATCGGCTTTTTTAGCTTTTAGTTTCTCTATTATAGCCGCTTGCTTTCTAGAACCTATCATTCCTAAAAAGAAAAATATAAAAAAGATACACGTAAATACATATAGCCAGTACAAACCACCAGACAATGTATCTCTAAAAAACGAAATTATAAAATCCATTATATCACCCTCTATGTTAATTATAATAACATTTTATCTAAGTATTTACAAGAAAGATAAAGTATTTTATTTAAAAGAAAAAAATAACAATGAATTGAATCATCGTTATTAATTATGATATTTTTCTCGCTACATCCTCTGACGGAAAATTAGCTATATATCCTTTTTGGCTTTCTAGATGTTCTTTTCTCGTTTGCAAATCTTCATTGCTAAGAGTTCCTATTTCACCTTGGGATTCGACAAATACACGAAGTAATTGTTCGATACTCAATTCTCTTTTTGGTTCTTTCAACTCTTCGAAGTTTAATACCTCGGAACCCATGTTATTTAGAGCATCTTCTACTAAGCCGCTATCATTCATAGTTTCCTCCTATACATCGTAATAGTACATCTTTATTTAAGATAATTCAATAAATTAACTAAGATTAAAAATTACTTTACAGTAGGAAGAAAACATTAAAAACATAAATGGTGCCGATTGTAGGATTTGAACCCACGACTTACTCATTACGAATGAGTTACTCTACCAACTGAGTTAAATCGGCATATAGATACTATATAGATATACTATCTATTATAGCATCATCAATTATATCTTTGATCATTATCGAATTGTCTTCGATTAAACAATAACTATTATAACCGTCTCTTGGTATAGATACAGATCCTGGGTTTACAAATAATTTATCGTCAATCTGCGTTATTTCCCCGATATGAGTGTGACCCGAAAGCATTATTTGAAAGTTATCGCTTGGTAATTTATCTTTATTATATTTATGCCCATGAGATATAAATATTTTTTTACCAGCTATATCCGTTATTATTTTTTCTTCCAATTTAAACTTCGATATCATCTCGTCTACTTCGGCATCACAATTACCTTTAACAGCTATAATTCTTTCCGTATACTTATTTAAAATATCAGCCACTTTAAGAGGATCATACTCTTCTGATAAAGAATTATTCGGTCCATGATAATATAGATCACCTAAAAGGATTATTTTATCAGGATATTCTTTTTTTATTATTCTATCTATCTCTTTAGCAAAAAAAGAAGAACCGTGAATATCAGAGAAAACCACTATCTTGATAATATCACCTCTTAGTAATTATAACACTTCAAAATAATATTTCAAAGAAAAAAGTAAGTTTTACTTACTTTAACTCTTTTTCGATTAATCTCTTATACTCTTGTACTCCAGGTTGATCTAAAGGATTGACATCTAAGAGAAGAGCTCCTGAGATAGCCGCGATCATAAAGAAGTGAACTAACTCTCCTATTATCGTTTCATCTATCTCTTCTATCTTGATAATATTACTAGGGGTATAACCGTTATAATGAGCTTCTGCTACTTTATAAACGGCTAAATTATTTAGAGTATTTAATTCCATATCATACTTACTTAAATGAACTTTCTCGTCTTTTTCAACTGCTAATACTGTTTCAAAGAGAATATCTTTACCTTCTTGGAAATATTGTCCTAAAGAATGAAGATCTCTCGTATTAACTGTCGATATAGGTAAGATAGCTTTTCCTTCCTTACCTTGAGTCTCTGCAAATAATTGTTTTAACCACTCAGTGAAATAATATAGCTTATTATCATAGATAGTGAATGATTCGATATATTTATCTTTATTATAGAGGATATCTCTAATAACAGCATACTCTATCGCACGATCGACGTTCATAAAGGCTTTTCTTGCTCCATCTAATATCTTAGCGATGTTTATTCCCGCTACCGATATAGGAAGTAGCCCTACCGCTGTTAGGCAAGAGAACCTTCCACCGACATTACCAGGAATTTCAAAAGAAATGTATTCGTTATCCGTAGCTTCTTGTCTTAACTCTCCACTAACGGCATCCGTAGTGACGATAACTCTATTTTTAAGTTCTTCTTTCGTATATTTTTTCTCTAATAACTCCATTACTAAATTAAAAGCAATCGATGGTTCTAGAGTCGTTCCCGACTTAGATATTACGTTCACTACTACTTCTTTATCTTCAAGATACTCTAATGTCTCAAAGTATTCCGCAGCATTTAAATTAGTACCCAGAAAGATTATCTCAGGTTTTTTCCTATTATATATAGGAGAAAGCACTTCGATTATCGCTTTGCTTCCCATATAAGAACCACCTATTCCAATTACTAAGAAAACATCACAGTTCTCTTTAACATAATCGGTAATATTGATCATTTTAATTAATTCTTTTTTAGAAATAAAAGTATCTATCTTGTTCCAGTATTCTAAATCTCCCGAAATAAACCTCTCTTTTATCTCTTTGGCTTTTTCTAAATATTTAATCTTATCTTCTTTTTTTACATAACGACTCATGTAGGTTTGAAAATCAAAATTAATCATTAGACCTCCTAATATTTACGATAACTGCATGAACTCTCTTATCGTTCTTTAGCGTAATATAGTCTTCTTTTATCTTATCGCCATCTAATGTTATCTCGTCTTTTTTACCAAATGATACTTTAAACTTGTAAGTAGTATCAAGATATTTATATTCTAATTCGAAGTCTTCCCAATCACTAGGAACAGAAGGTTTTATAAACACTTTATTTCCTTGTTTCTTGAACCCAATTATTTCGGTTAATCCGACATAATAATACCAAGCACTACTTCCCGTATACCAAGTCCATCCTCCTCTAGCAGGATAAGACTCATTGCTATAAATATCGGCCGCTATGACATAAGGCTCAACCTTATACTGATTAACACCTTTTTTATCTAGAGTCCTGTTGATCGGATTTATCATTTGATAGTATTTATATGCTCGATCAACCATACCTATTTTAATTAAAGCCATTATGTACCAAGAAGTAGAATGAGTGTATTGTCCACCGTTTTCTCTAATTCCTCTAGGATATTCCATGATATATCCCGGATTATTCTTAGACTTCTCAAAAGGAGGTGTAAGAAGCTTAATTATCTTCATCTCTTTATCGACTAAATATTTCTCAACCGAATCGATAACCGTCTTAACCCTATCTTCTGGAATAACATCTGACAAGATCGCGAAACTTTGTGATATTAAATCGATCTTACATTCTTCGTTTAAGTTAGAACCAAGCGATTCACCATTATCGAAGAATGCTCTAAAGTAATATTCTCCATCCCAAGCCGTAGTATTCAACGCTTCTTTTAATGTCTTCATCGTCTTCTCATACTTATCAGCTTTAAGTTTCTTATGTTTTTTAGCTATTGGGATAAAATCTCTAAGTATCATATATAAGAAGAATCCTAACCAAACACTAGTACCTTCTCCTTCGATACCTACTTTATTCATACCGTCGTTCCAGTCACCACCACCCATAAGCGGTAGATTATTAGTACCAAACTCAGATATAGACTTATTTAATGCAAGAATTAAATGTTCATAAAGAGTCTTCTTAGTATCACTATAAGTATACGTTATACCTCTTTCTTCTTCAGTTGGTTTTAGACTATCACCTTCGACAAACGCTACTTCTTCATCTAGAATTTTATAGTCTTCTGTCGCTTCAATATATCTATTAGTAGCATAGACAAGCCATAATAAGTCATCTTTGTAACGACTTCTAAGACCCAATCTAATAATCTCATGCCACCAGTGAAGAACATCTCCCTCTTTAAATTGATGTTTAGCATTTATAAGAATTTGTTCTTTAGCGCGTTTCTCATCGATGAAAGCGATATTAGTCGCATCTTGAAGTTGATCACGATATCCGAAAGCACCACCTACTTGATAAAATCCTGCTCTTGCCGTAAGCCTAGAGGCTAGCGATTGATATAAATACCAACCATTTAAGATAACATCTAACGTCTTATCTTTAGTCTTTACCTTAAGCGTTCCTAATTTCTTCTTCCAAATTTCTTTAACACCCTCTAACTCTTTCTCGATTATATCGTTAGAGTTAAACTTATTAATTAGTTTTTGAACGTTGTCATTACCAATCTCTGTACCTAACATAAACGAGAAGTCTTTAGTCTCATTCTTATTAAGTTCTATCTCGATATCGATAGATTTAAATAAGATCTTATCGATTCCATAACTGCTTATCGGTTCCGTCGAACTTAAGAAAGCAGTAACGTGTGAGAAGTCAGTATTATATACATTTCTAATAAGAACGGCATTGTATTTCTCATAATAGTCAGTTAATAAGTAACGACTAGATTTCTCTTCATTAGGTCCGAAAGTAGGATTAATCCAGAAAGTAAGTTTATAAGTCTTTTTCTCATTAGTCTTATTTTGAAATTTAACTTTATAAAATTTAATCGTATCTTCTTTACTAACAAAGTGAGTAGTATCTATCTTGTAATCATCTGTATTATGAACAAAAGATGAATATCCAAAACCATGAGTCGCTCTACTAGCATTTATAACTTTATCATTTACTTTTATTCCCTCAGATTTATCGTCTAAGACAATGTCATTAGTCCATGATGTTATCTTAAACATTTGGCTATTATAAGCGTAAGTAAATCCACACTCATTATTGGTAATTATCGAACCGAACTTATCGTTTGCAATAACGTTAGTCCATGGTGTAGGCGTATCAGGATCAGTGATTATATATTCACTTCCATCTTTTGAGAATCCACCATAACCATTAAAGAATAACAAGTCTTTCGTCGAAAAGTCATCCGGTATCGATACGTCAAGTACTGGTTTTTCATAAGTAACCATCTTATTTTCTTTTTGTAAAAGAGCGACACTCTCCGATAGAGAAGAGCTTCTCTTATTATTAAATCTAAGTCTAGCGACCATGTTTAAGAGAATCGTCTCTTCTTCGCTAACTTCTGATTCATCTAAGACAAAGACATCGCCTGGACTAGACATAAAGTCACAAATACTATTCATACGATATTTTTCTCTCTCGATCTCTCTTTTAATTATCGGTTTATATTCTTCTTTCTCTCTATTTATAATGACGATGTCGATATAAATAGCTCTACTCTTATAATATTCATAAGCTTTCATGACTTCTTTGACTAGTCCTAAGAATTCACTATCACTTATTTCTACTAGCATTATAGGTAAATCACCAGTAATATCAAACTTCCACAAATTAGTCTGATTCAAACTATTTTTAGTAAGAATATCTTTTCTTTCCGGATTAGTAAAATGTCTACTAGTTTGATAAATATAATTCAACATAATATTATAATTTCTCATATCCGGTCCACTTACACCTAGAAGTTTAGTATTAATATTATTTGCTAAAGTCGCATAGTTGAAAGCATTCTCTGCTTTCGTCTCGCTATCGTAAGCTTTTAAGATATTATTTATCTGGTCTCTAGACTTACTATATCCTGCGATAAAGTATACCGTTTTCTCAGAATTAGCTTCTACTTCAACAGTGTTTCTTAGAGCTATAACTGGGTCGATATTAGTTCCTACATGATTAGACAAGACTTTTTCTTCTAAAGCTTTAGGATTATCGATATTTCTATTTCTACCGATAAACTTATCTCTTTCAGTCTCAAAGTTAGTCTTGTTTTCCGATCCTTCTATTAATAATCTATTAACGAAGTAACGATTAGTCTTAGTAGACGATTCACGACGATAAGCGATAACACTATCATTTTCAGCATCATACTCCGTAGCGATGAATAAACTCTTAAAGGTCCTGTGGGTAATATCATCGATATTTTTAATTACTATTGGTTCCGTATAAGTAGTTAACTCAAGATTTTTGGATTCACTAGAATTATTCTTAAACGTTATCTTCCTAATCTCAGCATTATGCTCTTTAGTAACGATTATCTCCGTCTTCGTTCCAATATCACCGTCTTGCCTTAAGAACTTAATCCTATCACTAGCAAAGACGACATTATAACTATCTGGTTCAGTATTCATCGGTGAATAAGTATTAGACCATACCTTATTACTATCTAAATCTTTAATATAGACAAACATACCGTAATCTTGTTCCGTAATCTTACGATATCTATTTAGTTGAGTACTTCTATGTCTACTAAAACCATTACCTCGATCGTTTATTAACATCGAGTAAGTCGTATTAGATAAAACTGATACCTCTGGTATATCAGACAAGTAATTAAATTCACGTATATCGTTCTCGACTTTTTCTTTTTCATAGTTATAACGTTTATAACCAGAAATCTTCATATCGATAATCGGATTAAACTGAACTTTTTCTTTTAATAATATTTCTATCGATTTAACTCTTATATCATTATGGAAATAATTTCTTATTACATCTCCCTTTAAATAGTTAGCTAACGAACCTAAAATCATACCTTGATGGTGAGAAAAATAAGAGAGAACGATCTCTTTATCGTCGTAATCATACGCTTCAAAGAAACCAAAGTCAGCATAAAGATTTAATTTCTTTAATTTCTCAATATTCCTATAAACAGCTATAGGGTTACTTGTAAGTGCTATTAATGAAGAATAAGGAGATATTACTACTTGTTGTTCTTTATCTTGTTGTACTTTTAAATAAGGAGTAGAGAAAGCCTTATACTTATAATTAAGTGCATCATCTAATTCTCCATAACCAGATTCAGAAATACCCCAAGGCATATCTTTATCTACTTCTTTCATATACTCTTTTTGACAATGTAATGCGAAGAAATAACTCTCATCTAATAGTGTATTCGGATAACTTCTCATAAAGATAGTCGGCATAAAGTACTCGAAAGAAGTTCCTGACCAAGAGGTTAATCCTTTATATTTACCATATTTAGTAAGAGATTTATCTAGACATAACCAGTGTTTAAAAGGAACGTCTCCTTTAGCAATAGCTACGAAACTAACGATTCTACTCTCACTAGCAAATTTATTATAATTATATGCTGAAAGTCTATCTTCGGTAGTATTATAAACGACACTAAAGACGTCTTTTTCAGTATACAGGGTAGAGAAATCCATATTATTAAATAATGTCTCTATCTTTGTCGCAAGATCATGGAAATTATATTTTCTCAAGAACTCTTTAACGACAATATAACTAGCAGCAAGGTTTCCGTTGTCAACCGATGATATATCGTGTGGATACATCTTCTTCATCGTTTTAATATCATACCAGTTATAAATAAAGCCATTCCATTTCTCTAACTTCTCGATCGATAAAGCAATCTTTTCAATTAACTCAGCCGCTCTATGTTCCGTTATGAAACCTAGTTCAAAAGCAGATACGATAGCCAGTAACGACATACCAATATCTGTAGGAGAAGTCTTCGAATCCTCTTTAATCTCTCTATTAATTTGATAATTATCAGGTATTAAATAATTGTTTTTCTCATTAAGTAGACTCTCGAAGAAAAGCCACGTTCTATATGCTATATCTTTAAATGTCTTATCGGCATCTTCCGGTAATGAGACTTTAGAAACATTCTTTCTACTTACTAACCACAATAATATCGGTGCCGTTAAGAACACTAATATTAAGAATAAACCTATTGCAAAATTAGCTGGGTAAATAGCTACTAAGATAATTAAGACTAAACTAACGAAATAGTTAGCTTTAAAAGCTTTAAAATAACTCTTTAAGCTATTACTTATCGTTTTACTAGCATCTTCTGCCGTAATCCAGTTAAGTAAGTTTTGATGAGTAACAAACATACGATATAGAGACTTAAACATCGCATTAAGTTGCATGTTTGCTACATAAGGCATCGTAACAAAGTTAATATATACTCTAGATAATAATGCACTAGATCCATATGCTAACGAATCATAATGTTTAAAAGACGCGACTGTCCTTTTTTGAATACCAAATATTTCTCTTATATAGAAGAATATAGGTAAAGCGATAACTAATACAGCCGTTAAGAAAGAGAGGGTTAAATTCCCCATAAAGAAAGATAAAATCATTAAAAGTATTAAAGAAGGAGCAATAAAGATTCTTCTAAGATTATCGAACATCTTAAAACGCTCAATTCCATTAAGAGGATTCTTTACTTTTATTCCTTTATTATTTCTAACTTTAGATTTTAACCATCCCGCTACTTGAACATCTCCTCTAGTCCAACGATGCTGTCTAGACATATCTACTAAGAATTCAGCTGGAAAATCATCTATAAGTTCAATATCAGAAGCAAATCCACATCTTAAATAATTTCCTTCTAATAAGTCATGGCTTAGTATTAAGTTTTCAGGTAATTTATTACCGATAACTGTCTCAAAGACTTCTACGTCGTAAATACCTTTACCAACGAAACTTCCCTCTTCGAAAACATCGTGATAAAAACTAGGTACTATTTGTGAATAAATATCAAAACCACCAATTCCAGCGATTAATTGTGAATAATATGACTTATTAGTAGCTTCAATATCGACGCTTACTCGAGGTTGAACGATACCATAACCAGAGATTACTTTAGTCTTATCTTTATTTAAGACAGGTTGATTTGCCGGATGTGCCATTAATCCGACTAAGTTTTGTGCAGTGTTAAGAACCAATTCTGTATCTGTATCAAGAGTAATAATATATTTAATTTTCTCTTTTAATCTAGAGACTGTCTCATGATAAATATATTTCTCTTTATCTTCTTTAGTTATTTTCTTAAGAATTAATTGATTAAAATTAAGAAGAGCTCCTCTTTTTCTCTCATAACCCATAAATTTCTTTTCTGAGCTATTGTAAGATCTCTTTCGATAAACGAAAAAGAATAGATCTTTCTTATACTTATCATTTAACTCTTTAGCCTTAGCTTCACCATATCTAGCAATCTCTTCATCCAACTCATAGACTTGTTTATTGTATTCCATACAATCTCCCAAAAGAGAGAAATAGATATTAGTAGTCTTATTAGATAAATAATACTTTTCTAAGACTTTAAACATAGCATCGATTTTCTTAGTATCCTTAACAATCGTAGGAACTACTACCATCGTAGCAAATTCTTTAGGTATTCCTTTTGAGAAATCCATCTTAGGTAAAGGCCTACTTCGATAAAATCTCATAAATGTCTTGTTAGTTATTTGAAGAACGACCTCACTAATTGGAACTAACAGCAATAAAAACGCTATAATAGGAATATCTAATAATTTATTTGATAAGAAAAACGAGATAAGGACAGTAAAAAATATAAGTATCGTCGCATATATTTTATAAGTTAGTTCAGTATTTCTCTTCTTAAATAAATATTGTCCTAGACACTTACCTTCTTTTTCTTGTTTCTCTACTATTTCAGAAATATACTTATATTCGTCTTTCTTCTTAGTATTCTTTACTATTTGACCACGATATAAGTTTTTCGAATCTTCAGTCATTCCTTTATATATAGGGTCTTCCAAAAGGAACTTCTCCGTCTTACTGACCTTTTCACATAAATAACTAATCTCTATCTTTGTTAAGTTTCTAAGATTATTAAAAATATTAGATACTAAGATATTATCTTCGATACTAGATAGATGTTCTTCATTAATAACGGTCTTTAAATCCACTTCGTTTTCTTCTAAAAAAGTATTTAACTCTTCAAAGAAAGCATTAGAAGACTCTCCTAGTTCTCTAAGAGAGGCATTTAAATTATATAAGTAAACGGGATTAGTAAGTAAATAATTGTCGATATCGATGTAGTCCTTTAAGTCTATCTCGATACCATTAGCTTTATCTGTCTCAATCGTTCTAATAAGATCACGAGCTTTTAAGATATCTACTTGCTTCTCTTCCCTTTTTATACATAGACGGTTTAACTCATCTATCAATATCATAGTTAATAAAACAGGGATAACATTTATTGTCCCATAAGAAAAATAAGTGTTATTCTTGTTCTGGTAATGATTTAATTCTTTAATAAATAAATCTTTATTTAAATTAAAGTTATGCTTCTTTAATATATCTACTAAAATACCATACATCGCTTCATTAATTTCTAAAGTAGTCTTAATATTCTTTTTCTCTTTAAAAATCTTTTTTATAGCATTTCTATTCTCAACGACTAAAAAATAATTGTCAATGATCCATTCATTTGTCGACCCTACATAATTATGATTTTTAGTAAGATCTACTAAGTTTTGATAATAACTTTCTATATTTTTACAATCTTCTATAAATTTCGAATAAATTTTATTCATGTAATCTGCTCCCGTCTTTATTTTATTAGTATATTTATACTTACAATATTATATCATAAGATTTACTTTTATGCTAAATTATAATGCTTTTAAGCTTAATTATCAAAGAAAACATCCTTACCGGAAAATAGAATTATTGTCGTATTCTTCGATTAACAATTTTATTTTTTGTGTTCTATCGAAGAGTTTATTTAAGATAAATCTCTTAAAAAACTTTGCTTTACTATATTTTATTATGAGTGAAGATACTTCTTCTAACAAATTATTAAGTGTCTTATAACTACCTTTTCTACCGATGACATTATCAAACATATTAGGAATGTCTTCTATAAATCCCTTATATCTTAAAGAGTTAACTGTCGGTGTAAAAGTCTTGTTATTTATTAAGACTTCCGTTATTTGAGATTCAAAGTGATAGGCCAAAGACTGATACTTATCTTTTTTGATCTCATGTTTTAAGGCATAGAGAAAGTTACTAAACTCGCTATTATCGACATCGTTATAATCAAAAGAGTTGATTATATTTATTATCTCTTCTGTCTGTGAAGTATTGATAACTTCTTCTAAAGCTAATTCTTTACTCCTATATAAAAAGTTTAAGTTTTTGTCATAGACTAAGTAACTTAGTCCAGTCCTCACCTTTATTTTATCTTCTTTTACTAAGATTTCATTGTTATAAGAATTTACTGCATGATTATATTCGTGAACAATACTGTCTATTAGGTTAGTTAACGATGCCGTCTTATACTGATTTATAATGACACGTTTTTCCGTGTATAGTTCATCTCCTCTTCTAGTTAGAACACGATTAAAAGACGCCGTTACTCTAGGGTCTTCGTTGTTACTTAAATGAATTTTAATCTCTTCGAAACACTTAAGAATAGTATGTTCATTATCATACTTTAAAATAAAAGCAGGAACTATGACATATAATAAGTGCCTAATATTCGCTTCATAATTATTTTCTTTTGATATTCTATCGACAAAGTTTATATAATTATTAAAGAATTGGGAATTAATCTTGTTATTCATCGAGTCTCCTTTTTGTTTCTGCTAAAGTGGCTGATTGTATGGCTGAACTACCGTACTTCTCTTTTATACTATCAACTACTTCTTGAACTTTTTCTTTTTGTTTAGTATCTATTTTATCTTCTGAAAACAATGATAATTGAGCTTCTTTCTTAGATTGAAAATGAGATACTCTCATACCTATATTTCTAATAATTTCAAAATTCCACGCTTTATAGAAGAGATTTAAAACTTCTTCAATTAACTCTTCATCAAAAGATATCGGATTTGTAAGTGTTACTTGTCTTGAAAAAGATTGAAAATCTTTGGTCTTAAAAGTAACGGCAATTACATTCGCATAGAGTTTTTTCTTTCTAAGACTTCTCCCTACTTCTTCGGCCTGTCTCATTAATATTTTCTTTAAAAATATCGGATCATCACAATCCTTTTCCAATGTCTCAGAAGTACTTATACTTTTGCTCTCTACATACGTCGTAACGATTTCGGAAGAATCAATTCCTCTCGCTCTTTCTTGTAATTGAACAGCTGTATTTTTAAAGACTTTAATCAAGTCTTTAATATTATAGTTCGCTAAGTCACCTATTGTCTTTATCCTTAAATCTTTTAATTTAATTGCCGTCTTACTGCCTACCATAAACAATTCTTCGATTGGAAGCGGCCATAACTTGTCCTCTATCTCTGTTTCAAAGAGCGTATGGACTTTATCCGGCTTTTCAAAGTCAGATGCCATCTTGGCACATAGTTTATTATTACCAACACCAATATTTACGGTGAAACCTAAGTCTTTTTTTATGCCTTCTCTTATCTCATTAGCTAAGGCTATATAATCTTTATATAAATATTTGGTGTGTGAAAAATCAACGAATACTTCGTCGATTGAAAAACTTTCAATATCAGGAGAATATTTTGATATGTACTCTCTCATCTTTTTAGACATCTCTTTATAATAAGACATGTTTGGAGGATACACTTCTATATTTGGACATTTCTTCCTAGCATTGTAAAGAGTCTCTGCTGTCTTAACACCCATTTTTTTAGCAGGTATCGACTTAGCTAATACGACTCCATGTCTTTTAGATTCATCTCCACCGATAACAGAAGGTACATTTCTAATATCTTTTTTAAACCCTTCTTTTAACAGTTTAATCGCTGTCCATGATAAAAAAGCATTATTTACATCGATATGAAACACAATATTTTCCATAACATCACCAATTACATTATAGAACATTTGTTTCAAAAAATAAACTCTAAATTATCTCACTTAGACAAAACGTAGCATATATCGGTATATATCTAATTTTATTTTTAAGACAAAAATTATCACCAGTAACTCGATAAGCCTCTATCGTTTTATACTTTTTCATAAATAGACTCATCGCCTTAGATTTAGTCTTATTATAAGGTACTAATTCTATCGGTATTATATTCCCACTCTTCGTTTGAATAACAAAGTCTATCTCTAATTTTCCCTCAGATTGATAATGATGTAGACTGTAACCAGCATTAATTAGAGCAATAGCTACGGCATTTTCATACATTATCTCTTTTGATTTAACATCACTATTTAACTTGCTCTTATTTAAGTTAAGTTTCTTATACAAAAGACCAGTATCGTTTAAATATACTTTAAAGTTATCTTTGTCTTTAAAACTAGATAACGGTGACTTAATATCTAATAGTTTGTAGCATTTATAAATAAAACCATTATTATGTAAAAAGTTTAAGGAGTTCTCATATTCTTTAGAACGACCACCATCTTTTATCATACCGTATTGAAATTTCTTATTCTTTTTCTTTAATTGATCAGACACACTATTATACACTTCATAACTTCTAATAATATCGATTAAGTTTTCTTGGATACTCATCTCTTTTTTATAGCTATCTAAAATCTTATCAAAGATGGAATTTAAGAAGATATGATCTTTTTCTAAGAGTGTGTTATTAATAGCTTCTGGCATACCACCAGTAATCATGTAGTTTTCATAATATTCCATCGCTACTTTATGAAAGGGCATCTTCGTATTCTTCTTAAAAGACTGTTTTATAAAGTCGATTAACTCTTCTTTACCAAGTGCACACAAATATTCTTCGAAGTCGATAGGAAGTAATACTTTAAATTGTAATTCTTCGCCTTTAATTCTAGCTAATTTATCTTTTAAAGAAGTAATTAATATTATATGATATTCGTTTTTAAACATACCAAAAGTCCTGATACTAGTTAAAAGATCAACGTCATTAACATTATCGATAACGATCAAAGTACTATTTTTCTCGATCTCTTCAAAAGAAATACTCTTTAAGAAGGATATAATACTATCGATTGTCTTTTCTTTTTTTATTCCTACTAGTAACTCATTATTATTATCAGCGTCAAAATAAACGACATTGTCATAATAGTCTTTTCCAAACTCAAGGACTGTATATGTTTTTCCTACTTGTTTATTACCATAGATAACGAGAGGCTTTCTGTTTTCGTCAGATTTCCAATGACTTAAGAATTTTGTGATTTTACGTTCCATAAATAGACCTCCAATATCATTTTTTATACTATATATCGTACTATACATCCTTTTTTAAGTCAAGGGATTTAAAAACTTCACATATGTGAAGTTACTTTTGATTATCTTTTTCATCGCTTGGAGGGGAAAAAGTATATGCTAGGCTAATTACCATCATCGTTCTATCCGATGCACCGATGACATCATTTCCATAAAAACTACTTATCTCATCAATAACTTTTTGTGATAAAGTTCCTTCTTGAGTCAGAGAATTTTCTGTCTGCGCTATCCAATAACCGGTAGCGAAGTCAAGATCACTCATAAGAGGATAACAAAATCCTAAATTATCAGCTTCTCCTAACTGATATCCTAGACTTTTTAATCTCGTTTCTGTCAGTTCTTTTGAATTAAAAGATAAATTTGGTAAAGGACTTTCCACATCTCTCTCTTTACCACCATATGTCTCATTTATTCTTCTTAGGTAATCGACATTTAAATTACCATTTATATCTCTAGGAAAAGAAACATCGACTTCTTCCGTGTCCAAAAAACCCAATTCTTTCAAAGCTGTTCTAAAGCTCAATTTCCAATCAGAGACTAACTGTCCTTCTTTAACTCTCTCATCTCTAACATCATCGCTTAGCATTGTATTCTCATTCATAACAGCACCTCTATGTTAATATTAACATGTTATTTATCGTTTTTCTACTTTATTTTTAATTTCTATTTTTACTTTCAAGTCTCAAACTATCAGCTATCGTAATAATATATTCAGAATTAGAGGGTTTTCCTTTATCTAAACTGATACTATTACCAAATATCTTTTCCATAACTGTCCAGTTAGCTCTATCCCAACTAGTGTCTATAGCATGTCTGATTGCTCTTTCAATAGCTTTTACACTCGTAATAAAAGTAGCCTCTAAGCTAGCATATACTTTATAAATATTTATTTGAACATCGTTCTCTAAAACTAAAAAGATTCCTTCTTTAATATACTTATAACCTTTTATATGAGAAGGCATTCCTAATTGATGAAGAGTTGTAGTAATCGAATTATCTAAATCTTCATCAAAATAAGAAACGGTCGTTCCTTCATTAAAACACTTTATTATTCTTCTTTCTAACTTAGACAACTCGAGTGGTTTTACTAAGAAATAATCTACATCATAAGACAAAGCTTCTTTTACGATTGTCTCCTTGGCAAAAGTAGTTAACATTATTACTTTTTTATTTAAATCGTTCTCTTTCATCTCTGCCAAGACATCCATTCCGTCTTTTATAGGCATTATTACATCTAATATTATAATATCAAAATCATCATAATTATTTTTTATTAAATTTAATCCTTCTTCTCCGTTTTTTGCTACTAAGACTATTTCTACCTTTTTATTTTTAGAGAAATGTCTTTTCATCATTTTAACAAAAACGGCATTATCATCAATGACAAGCAGTCTTATTTTCTTCATAAAATCTCCTAAGTTTGTTTATAAAAAGAAAAGAAAGTTAAACGCTTTCTTTTATAATAGTGCTAAACTCTTCTTTCTTCGAAGAGGCACCTCCTATTAAATATCCATCGACTACACTTATCTCAGATAGTTCACCGATATTATTTTTATTGACACTTCCTCCATATAAAACTCTTAATGAGACACCAAACTTCTCACTAATTAAGTCTTTAATATATACGATAGCATCTTTAATCTCTTCATTTGTAGGGACTTTTCCTGTACCAATAGACCAAATAGGTTCATAAGCAACAATTATGTCTTTAAGTTTTACTTTGTCTAAATCATTAAAGACTTCTATAATTTGCTTACCTAAGACGTCTTTCGTAACACCCTCGTTTTTATCGACTAATTTTTCACCTATACAATAGATAGGAGTCATATTCTCTTCTAACAACTTATTTAGTTTCTTTACCAAAACTTCTTTTTCTTCATCGTGATACTCTCTTCTCTCAGAATGACCAACTAAACAATATTCGACGCCAAAAGACTTAAGTTGTTTTGCCGTTACTTCTCCCGTATAAGCACCATTATCGTTAATAGATACGTCTTGTGCTCCCAATAAGAAGTTAGATTTAGAGAAAAGATCGATTGCTAAAGAAGCGGGACAAACGACTACTTTAGAAGTCGAAGAGTTGCCTTTAAAAAACTTTATGAAATCTTCTATCTCTTCTTTATTTAAATATGCTTTTTGATTACCTACGACTAGTTTCATTTATCCTCCTTTGTCTTTAAACGATCGACTAACTTACCTATTACACCATAATTATCTATTTTCTTATTATCGATAGCTTGTTTATAAACGTCAGAAACAGATTCACCATAATATTTAGAACTATGAAGTTCGGCATTTATTCTAGCTTGTTTTCTATATAAAGCTAATTTCTTCTTATCTTTAAGTAATTCTAAAACAATATTTTCATACTCTTCTCTCGTTTTAAAGATTCTTCCATTTAAATCATCGACAACCGTATTCCTAAAACTCTCATCATCGATACACACTGGTGCTACACTGCTTGCCATCGCTTCTATAACGGTAAGTCCTTGTGTCTCTGTAGTAGAAGCAGTAGCGAAGATACTAGCCAGTTGATAATAGGCAGGAATTTCTTCCCAAGGCACTTTACCAACAAAGATTACGTTTTTATCTATTTTTAACTCTTTAGACGTTTCTATATACTCTTCCATGTCGGGTCCATCACCGATAATGATTAAATTAATGTCTTTATTTTTTGCAACGAGATTAGCTTGTGCTTCAAGTAATAGATCGACATTTTTCTCTTTAGCAAGCCTTCCAACAAAAACGATATTAAAACTCTTTTTAGGAAGTTTTAGTTTCTTTCTTATCTCGTCTATTTTAGCTTCATCTATGTTTTCAACATAAAATCTCTCTATTTCGATACCCGTTGGAATAATGTGAATATTTTTCTCTACGTCATATTTTTGTTTAAACAAATCATATGTTTTCTTAGTTGGTACAATCAATTCATTTGCTGTCTTATCACAATAGAATAAAGTCAAATGCTCTACTAGCTTTTTACTCGACTTATCAAAGTAACCTTTCGTTACATAATAGATATAATCTTCATACATCGTATGATATGTATGAACGAGAGGAATATTAAACTGTCTTGCAAAAATTCTCGCAAATATTCCTACACTAAACTCCGTATGAGAATGGATAACATCTAGTTTCCATTTTCTAACTATATTCATTGCTCTTAAGGGATATATTCCCGAAAGACGATAGTCATATATACCAATCGGTAGGCCAGGAATTCTGATAACAGTATTGTTCTCATCAAACTTATAGTGCATATTCTCGTTATTAACTGTAACTACAAAGACTTGATGCCCTTTCTTTTCTAATGCTTTTTTCAACATGAATACACTCGTAGATACCCCATTTATATATGGAGGATAAGTATCCGTAAAAATACCTATGCGCATTTTTTCACCTTTTTCTATATTTTATTTATCTAAGACAGATTCTACTCCAGGAAGCTTTTTACCTTCCATAAATTCTAACGTTACTCCTCCACCAGTAGAAGCATGAGTTACTTTATCTTTAAATCCAAGCTTTGCTGCAGCAGCTACTATATCACCACCACCAAGAATTGTCTTAGCAGGATAACTAACAACGTTTGTTAGTAACTCTCTCGTTCCTCTTTCAAAATTAGAAAACTCGTACACTCCTAAAGGTCCATTCCAGAATACGACTTTCGCTGTCTTCAACACTTCTGAGAAGTTTCTAACTGTCTCTTCACCAATATCCATACCCATGTCATCTTCGGCAAATTCATTAGCCAAGATTGTCTTAAAAGGAACGTTATCAGCGAACTCTTTAGTTACGACAAAATCAGTAGGTAACATGATCTTTTCAGGATATTCTGCCATTATTCTTTGACAAAATTCAAGGCTGTCAGAATCTAGAAGAGAAGTCCCAATAGATAGTCCTTTAGCTTTTAAAAATGTATAAGCCATTCCACCACCAATTAAAATCTTATCGGCTTTGGTAACTAAATTCTCTATTACTCCAATCTTATCTTTTACTTTACTTCCACCCAAAACGACGATGAATGGTTTTTCAGGATTAACCAATAAAGATAGTTCTTTCATCTCTTTCTCCACCAAAAAGCCAAGTCCTGAAGGAAGATTAGATGCTATTCCGACATTAGAAGCATGTGCTCTATGTGCCGTACCAAAAGCATCATTAATAAACACATCACCAAGTGAAGCCCAATACTTACCTAGTTCTGGATCATTACCGCTTTCCTTTTTACCATCAACATCTTCAAACCTTGTATTTTCAATTAATAAAACGTCGCCATTATTTAAAGAGTTAACGGCTTGTTCTACTCTTTCTCCTCTCGTTTCAGGAACGAACATTACATTAGTAGCTAATAATTCACTAAGCCTTTCAGCTACTAAACGAAGACTGGCATTAGCCTTGTCTTCTTCGGTCTTAACGCGACCTAAATGTGCCAATAAGATAGTCTTTGCTCCGAGTATTCTCGCATAATTAATAGTTTCTAAACTCATAATAATACGGTTATCATCGATAATGACACCATCCTTAATCGGTACATTTAAATCGCATCTTATTATTACTCTTTTATCTGTTAAATCATAATCTTCAATAGTCTTTTTCATCTATCCTCCTATTCTTTAAGACAATTATATCAAATCTATATAAAAAAGAGAAACAAAAAAGAAAATACATCTATTGTATTTTCTTCTTTATAAATATAATTTAAATTTATTCACAGACCAATGTACAAGTTAACGTTCTTCTTCTATTCTGAGTAGGAGCACAAGAACAATCTGAGTTAGTTCCATAACAATAATTACCATTGGTTTGTTTACAAAACACTTTTTTACTACAAATATAGTATTTATCGCCAACAGAATAACCGTCAGTATTTACATCTTCGCATTTTGTACTAGAGTTTGTTTCGTTCATAGTTACTCCTGAACGACATCCTTCATTAAAGTATTCGTCAGTACTCTTAGTAACTACTTTAAATTTTTTTGTACAAGTAGGTTCCGCAACTTTAATTTTAACACTAGTTGCATCTGTCCACGGCCCATATGTTCCGAGTTGATCTTTAGCTCTAAACCAGACAGATGTATCTATTACTGATGACCATGTATTAACACTAGTATATGATGATGCACCAGCTGAAGGTTGATTAAGATCATCATATTCTGGCGTACCATATGTGTAATAAATTTTCGACAGACCGGCACCGCCATCCGTACATTTTACATCGATTGTTACGGTTCCTGGCTGTTCTACCCAGTTACCACCGCTAGTATTACGAGTTATGGTACATGAAGGCCCTGTCTTATCGATCTTAATTGCCGTAGCCGTTGTCCAGTCACTTGTATTTCCAGCTCTATCTGTTGCTCTAAATTGAACTAAAGAGTTTCTGTCTGCTGACCACGTTTCAGACATTTTAAACGATAAAGGATAATTAGTAG
>CAZTRB010000008.1:35780-55770 GCA_964616485.1 uncultured Muribaculaceae bacterium | reverse complement strand
ATTCAATTAGGGTTCTAATCTTTTTATTTGTGTCTACTTTTCCTTGACTAGTTCATAAAATCAAATATTACTCTCTTTATTTTTCTTTTGGTTTTTCAAACGTTTTTTTAAGTTCAAACATATTTTTACTAATACTTTTTTCTATTTCTTTAGCTGCTTTTTTATCGAGATTAGAAATTACAACGTGTTCTTTAACAGTATCGATGTGAATCTTACTCCAAAAAAGGCCTGTTCTAACATTTAAATCATTAAATAAATATGGCATTATAGAATCAAAAGCGGAACCGTAGACTACTCTTTTTCTACCAATTACTATCCTTTTGTTAGTAAGAACAAAAATTGCAGTGTTAAAAATATTATAGAAAAAAGGATTTTTTTGCCCCACAAAAACATATAAGACTTTTTCATCATCTTCTAAATGCTCTTCAATTATACTACTGTTTTGTTTAAGTCTCCATGCAATCGTCATCGGATACTTCTTTTTAAACTTTTTAGCCTTTTCATAGATAGACATATAACACCTCTATTTAATAAATTTATTTTCTTCTAATAAAATCGTCAGGTTTTCCTTACTAGTATAACCGGTCTTAAATAGTTTAATATCTTCTTTTTCAACCAAAATTATTGTCGGTGTCTTTAAACCATCTTCGGTAAATCTCGTATCACTTGCAAATAAAGCTTCGACTGCATAATCATCACCATCTAAGTCATTTATATTAAGA
Organism: uncultured Muribaculaceae bacterium; assembly: GCA_964616485.1. GTDB lineage: Bacteria > Bacillota_I > Bacilli_A > RF39 > UBA660 > RUG13868. The sequence goes on along the minus strand of CAZTRB010000008.1, from coordinate 55,048 downwards.
TAATTAACTACGAACCCATGCTCATCCATTAGTTCTTTTAAAACTGGATTTTGATTAGCAGAATAAGGACAATCAGGTCGACCAATGTATATCAATGTAAGTTCATCGTTTTTAAGTAACTTTTGATATTCTGTTATACCGATACCTTTAAAACCGTATTCACTTTCTATGATATCATCCCCAGTAGAGTTTAATTTGTTCTTCATGTCGACATATTCAGGAACAATAACTGACGTAACAAACACTAACACTAATGCCAATGCTACAATTATGATTGTCTTAAACTTCTCAATATCCTTATTGTTTTCTTTTTGTTCTTTATCATTATATTTTTTAGCCATTATCTATACCCATCGTTTTATCAAGTCATCGAAAAACTTAACAATTCCTTCAAATATTTTATTTATAAAGTTTAATATTTTTTGAAAAAAACCCACTTCTTTTTCTTCTATAATAACTTCATCGACAATAATGTCTTCCGTTTCTATTTCAGCTTCTTTCCAAACACCTATTTTACCGATTTTAGCTTGATTTTCAGCAATTAAAAGTTCTTCTTTATATTTATATTCATCATATAAATAAGCATTTCTAGCATACCCTAAACTAACTAAATGTTCTTGTAATAACATATCGTCTACTTTAACCCACACTTGAATCCTACCAAGTTTGTCTTCTTCTTTATTATTATCTTCTACTTCTATAGTAATTTTTTTTGCTTCAGTTAATAATTCACAAACATATTCATCAATAGAAATTTCGGCATTTATTTCTCTTTCATCATCTTCAACAGCAATATTACTTATAACTGTTTCTGCTGATTCAATTCCTATAAACTTGACTTTTATCTCTGTTTTATCTTCTATAAATCTCGCACTATTACCATCTACACAATTACTTAGTTTTACGTTTTTTTCTAAAGCATAACTTTTTAACGGTAATAGTAACACAAAGAAGAATATCACAATATATTTCTTCATACTACACCTCGTTTCTAACAATATTAATCTTCGAAGAAATCATCAAAAAATCTTTCTTCGTCGCTAACATCATCCAGTTTAATTACTGGTGTTGGTTTAATTTTTGGTTCTTCAATCGCGACAGCTTCAACCTTAGGTTGTTCAATAGTTTTTGGTTGCATAGCGATTTTGCTAGGTTCTTGTTTTTCAATCGGTTCCAATAGATCAAATGATTTAGATAAATCTTTAATAGCTTCTCTAGCTATCTTATCATTAACTTTATTTTCGATAGTGACATTGTCTATCTTTGAAGCCATCTTTTCATTGACTTTATTTTCGATAGTGACATTATCTATCTTTGGAATGACTTTAGCATTTTCATTTACCATTTCGATATCTTCCTCTAAAAGCTCAATGTCGTCCTCTAAAGCTTTCGAATCTAAATTTTTGCTAACGTTTTCAACAATGGGTTTAATTTCTTTTCGTTCTTCGGGTTTAGCACTAGTACTTACCGTACTTTGTTTAGCTAAGGCAGCCTCTTTTCTGCGCTTCTCTTCAAGATCAATTTTTTCTAATTGCTCATCTATTCTCTTGGCTAAATCTTTAACTGAAATTCCTGGAGCCTTTCCTGCTTTTAAATCTGCTATTTCTTTTTCAGGATTTTTACTCATATTGTTAACCATCTCGTTTATTTTAGCGTTTTTCTTTTCTTTAACAAATTCTCTAATATCAAATATTTGAACTTCTTTTTTCTCACGAGCCGGATATCCCATCTTAGGAATTTTCTCAGAACCCCAATCTATTTTAAAATCTGGAACGAAAGAAGTCTTAAAAGGATTCTTTCTCATTCTTAAAACAATCTGATCGAATTGTTTCATACGTTGTAAATCACTTACCGTTACCAGTGGTGTTGAAGCTGTCTTATCATCTTTCTTACTCTTCTTCTCACCGCACAACTTACTAATCTCTTCTAGTGCAGCAAGCTCAGTTGAAATTAAATACACTATATTACCACAGTTACCTTTAATCGTATCTGCATCGTCTTTACCATAAACTTTATTTAATTGGGCAAAGTTTTGAATAATCATTGTAAACCTTATCTGTCTTGATCTAGCAGCCGTAATCATCGTCGTAACGTCTTTTAAAGGAGGCATATTAGCAAACTCATCTAAAAGGAAGTTAGTACGACAAGGAAGCGGTCCTCCTGCTGCTTGAGCAACATCTATAAGCGTCTCATATACTTGTTTAATAAAAATAGTCGCTAGCGAGTGGTATGTCTTTTTCTCATCTTGAATTACGATAAAGACTGCCGTCTTCTCTTTTCCAATTGACTCTAAATCAAAGTCACTATGACTCAACATCTCTGATAAATTCTCACGAGAAGCGAATAACTTTACTTTTTGTTTAAAGACAGAGATAATACCCCCCTTAGTCTCACTAGGTGCCATTACTGTTCCAGAAGCATTTATATAAGAAGGGCTAGCAGGATCTTTATAGCTAAAATATTCTTTTATATAAGTCGAACCACCGAATTTATCTTCACCAACTGTAGCCGTCATATTAATACTATTAATATTTATTTTCTCAGAAGGTGCATCTTCAAACATTGCTAAAGCGATACCAGCAAAATAGTCAGCAGCAGTCTTTTCCCAAAAAGGATCGTTGTTTGCCGAACTCTCTTCATATAATATATTTAAAGCTAAGTCGTCTAAAAGCTCAATCGCTTTGTCTTGGTTACCACTTTTATAAAGCTTATAAGGAAGTTCTAACGGATTCCAAGAATTTCCATTTTGAGGATTTCTAAAGTTAAGAATAATTATATTATATCCCTTTTCTTTTAATAAATGACCCGTTTTTTCATAGATTTCTCCTTTAGGATCGGTACATATAATCGACTCACCTTTTTTAGCCAAGACTTTTAACATTGGTAAAATAGTCCCCGTCGTCTTACCACTACCGGTAGAACCAATTACTAAACTATGATATTCACCATCGTCGACCCAAAGCTCTTTACCATTACTAATTAAAGGAATTCCAGCATGTTTAACTTCTTTATCCGATGCTACAACCCTTCTAATAGAAGTATCTTCTTTGATATCTTTTGCTTTAGCCCAAGTAGTGTAACCACCTTTACTCCCCGAAGAAAAACTAAATCCTACTCCTTGTTCAAACTCAAAGAAATAAGAACTTACACTAAGAATTAATCCACCTAAGGCTAAAAAATAAAAGACTAAAGTAAAAGTAATATATTCAGGTGAAAAAGCTTTTAATGGATTTATTCCATAAAAAGTTCCTTCTCCGGCTAATTGAGGTAAGTTTAATACACCAAGCGCTATTATATATAATAAAAATATAGCAAAAATTACAAATATTACGACATCTTTACCAGTAGCAACTATTTTAAATTTCATCGACTTCACTTCCTTAAATTACTTCTTAAATAATACCACAAAATAGGGCTAAAATGCAATAATAACTCATGTTCGGTTGTTTATTTGGTACTTTTTATAAAGATTTGTTAGCAAAAAGACCAAAAACACTATAATTATGATACTAAGAACGATAACTATTATCGTTAAATTTTCATTTCTCGTAGCTATTTTTGTCGTTGTATCGATAATAATATAAGGACTTACTAAAGCTTGTTCCGTCATTTGGTCGAAGCTCCACATATAAACACCATTACTCGTTTGTTTAGCATTAGTATTTAACACTCGATAGTTGGTCTTTATAACAAAATTAACTTTTTCTAATCCCTCGTAACTCTTTAAAAAGCTCATATTATTTCCAAGTCTAATAGTTAGTTTTTGCTTATCGTATTCTGATCTAAATTCCGGGAAAAGTTCCATCGGTATCGCTGCATTTTCATATTCTTTAAAAGTAAATTCATGTTTTAATTTAAATCCAGTTTCTTCAGCAGTATCGATAAACTCTTTTTCATATATTGAACAATCATCTGTTTCCGTTATTTCACAAAGTTCTCCTTTGGCTCTATCGGCAAAGACTGTATAGTAATTAGTATAAATATCACTATATTCGCCATATAATTGAGAATAATCTCTAAAAGACATATTCATATCATCTTTTATCTCAGTTCTCAAAAGATCCGTTTCATTCACATAAAAACTTTCTTTTATTTTCTCATCTTTAATCTCTAACTCATATGTCGCATTACAACCACAAAGAATAAGAGTAATTCCTATAAGTAACAAAAACTTCTTTCTCATTCTACACCTACCAACCTAAATTATTCATATTTCCCGTTCTTTCATAGTAGCCATCTAAAAGTAAAAGACCATATGACTTATTACCACTCTTTAATTCCGTATGCCTAACTCGCCCTGTCTTACGTCCATTCTCAGCAATCCATATTTCACTATCATTTGTACCTACAATGAGCATGGCGTGATTATCACGACCATTTTTATCTGAATATAGGCCGTCCCCCGGCTGTAACAATGATATAAAATCATCTTGCGATACAGAAGACAATCTTGTTTCTCCAGAATATTTATAACTTATTTGCATTCGGTAAGATTCTGGTAATTCTGAAACCTTAATATTTGGTGATACAGTAACACTCCTTCCAGTCATCAAAACTCTTATTGCACCAGGATAATAATCTTCATTACTATTAAATCCAGTCTGCCCCGTCGCAAAGGTGGAACCAGTAGAACAAGAATTCATGCCACCGTTACAAAAAGACCATCTAACAAAGTTTGCACAATTTATACCAGCTCTACAATTAGCACCTTCTGGTTGGCATCCTGTTGCCCAATCAAAGTAAATTCCCCATTCACTACTTACTCCAAGGCGACCATTCATCTCACTACGTCCAACCCAAGCACCGCGGTGATCGTAAGGATAAGTATGTCCTGTCATAGCGATGCTACACTCTAACAAGCCAACTCCAGCCTCAACGACACCTTCTCTCGTTCCATATCCAGCAGCATTTACTCTTTGACCAATACAAGAATTTAAACAATCGATATCATAACCATTCTTTTCAAGTGCTTGTACTAATGGTTCGTTTAATGGACTACTTCCTATATAAGTAGTGTAATTTGAATCAGTTACTTCGAACTCAACACCACAGGAGTCGATCGAAGTAGAACCACCACCCGTAGCATATTCAGCATTTTGGCATTCTCCTTCTTCTAAAGAATATGTCAGCTTTCTTAACGTTACATTATCACCGTAAAATAATTTAATAAGTGCAACATAATCGTAATCAAATTCTCCAAAATATTTTAATCCATACTGACTAGCTCCACGTCCGTGACCACCACTCGCTTTATAACGCCAAGCATACTCGTTAATTCCATTTACAGACCTATTAGCAGAAGGTTTCTCTATCCAACATAAGGGCGTCGTCGTTTGGTAAGGGACTCCTCCACCATGAATCGGTGGATTATATGGATTTTGTGTAAATCTAACTGGATCTCGACCAACCATCTTATCATGAGGTCTATCTTCAAGACTTCTAAAACAAGGACATTCTAAATAAACAGGACTTATTGAAAAACTCTTACCGCTTTTTTGTTGATAAGCACCTGGATTTATCGGTAGACTCCTTTGTCCTGTCGATAAGTAATAAAAACCATTGTCTGTCGTACTCTTTGTCGGGCAAAAAGCATCATATTCAGTCATTTTTACTTGTAACGAATCGAAATTGGTAACGACCAAACCTTTAGTATCTTTAACAGCTTCCCAAATATGATCACCATCAGCCGGCCTATAGTTAGGATTATAGTTTTGATTATTTGAGCTGTTTTCAATGACCCCTTCTCCATCTAAACCAACGATTGATAAAGCATAACTTCTGGTCAAAATAGCGAAAGCCTTTAGAGCTTCATGATTACCGCTGCTAAATTCTGCTGCCAAAACACCACCAAGATATTCTTCAAAATCAACTTCTATAATTTCACCAGTATCTTTATCCGAGACTTTTATCGTCTCGATATTACTCTCTAACAGTTGCATACCATAACAATCTTTTCTAATAGATTCATAATAACTATATATATATTCTGCTAAATCTAATATTTCAGGTAAGTTTTGTTCATAATTTTGATCATTTGTACCCGACTCTTCGTCGACACTTAGATAATCTTTTAAATAAACGTGAATAAAACCACCATCGTTGACTAGATTCCAAAAATAAACTCCTCCAGAATCTTCTTCTTTCTCAAAACCACGGTTATGTTCTCCATCGATCGTATTATGATATATTCCCTGTTCGTTAGATAGTACTCTAACAGTAGGAATAGAGCTAGTACCTTTAGGTGCTTCGACACACTTAGCATTGACTTCAGCATCGGTAATGCTTCTAAAACCTCTAAACCAATTAACTGGGTTAAATAATTTCCAAACATTAAATTCATTTACTGAAGCATCGTTCTTAGCATATTGCTCCATTGTCTTTGCACTACCACAAGAGACACTACCATCAGCTAAATAAGTAAGTATTTGTGCTCTAGCTAAAAATTCGGCTTTATCTCCCCAAGCTTCTAGGAAATTATCCCAGGTATACGACTTGTCATCAAGCGAATAACACTCTGTAGCGCCACAATCATCTCTACCATTAGGTTGAACCATACCATTATCAATAGGTGCTAAAAGCGTAGCTAAAATAAGGTATTTATCTACTTCTATCTTATACCTATTTCTAACTTTATTAACGGCTGACTCTATCTTCGGATATAAGCTTGGATATTTAGAAAAGACACTTCCTTCTCCAATCTCATCATCGACTTTACCAAAGTTTTCATTACTATATATTTGAGTATCAGCATTCTTAAAAACTGATGAAACTAAGACAATTAAAAATAACAAAATAATAAAGAATCCTAATATATATACACCGAATTTAAGAAGTGTTTCTTTTATTTTAATCTTAACAGCAATCTTTTGTAGACCTTCTTCCTCTGAAGAAGCATTTTGCAGCGTATCAATATAATCTTTTCCAGTAGCTGAATCTTCTTTTTGCATAGATGAATGCATCATAATACTACCAAATGGAGATACTCTTTTGGGAATTTCTTTCTTAATAGTCGAAGCTGCTTGCTCTCTCATTTTCTTCTCTCTCATATCTCGAATACGAGCCCCTATGTCTTGAGGAAGATTAGTCCCTTGCATATTTCGACTTTCTTGACTTTCTAAATTGTTATTATCTTGATCCAAAATATCACCACCAAGTCCTTTTGTTTACATTTTAATTATATCACATTAGCTATAAATTAACATAAAAAAAGATTGTTGATTTTGTCAACAATCAAGATTACTTTCAGGTCTTTCCAAACCATTTATTATAGATTTATTTCTATACAGTTTCATTTTTTGATCTGGTGAAATTGATTCTTTGCTAACTAAAGCAAATAATTCATCGGGATGAGCTCCTCGAAAGTCTACTCCGTGTGTTTCAGAATATTGCAATAGTTGTTTTAATCCTATAACAAGTGGACTCTCATCTTGAACAACGAATTCAATTCCTTCATTCATATAACTATTAAAACTTAAAGCCATCGGTTGAATAGACGCTTTTAAGTTGTGCGAATGGAAATTATTCCAGATAAAAGCAAAGCTCTTTCCTGTTTTAGCTAATTCTTCTATAGTATCATTAGCTTCTCTATAAGTTTGATCACCTTCTAAATCTAGTTTTTCAATTTCTTCAACAGGAGCTAAGATAGTATAATCACCCAAACGTTCGGCATACTCTATTTCACCAAACGGATCGGAAGCATATTCTATTTGAGATACAGTAACTTTTTTAATATCATATTTTAAACCGTCTTTATTCGACAATCTTAAAAGTATATCTAAAACAGTATCTTGATCGTAAAAACGTGTTTGATCGTAATTATATTTCATCGTCTCATAAGTTTCTGCCGTCTGCTGGAATACCTTATTAATAGCTTTTGAAAACAACGCTAATTCTTGACTTTTTGAATATAGTTCAGCTAAAATTTCCTTTCTATTATCAAACTCCGCTAGATAGCGTCTTTGTAAGTCTAAAACCTCATCATATAAGTTATTTGCTGCTGTAAAAACATCATTATCTGGTCGATTAAATATTTTTGCTAAATCCAAATAACCTTCAGTAGGACCAATACCTCTAAACTGCTCAATTATTTCTTTATTCTTTCCCATTTACCCTCCTATATTTGTATTATAACACGACGAAAAAAATTACAAAAAAAGAGCTGTTTTTTGCCCTTTTTTTAAAGTCCACCACCACTACCAAACGAAGATAGTTCTTCGGGAGTAACGACTACATTTATACGCATTCTTCGATTTCCACAAACGAATAATGCTTCTCCTTGAGAATATTGTTTAATACTCTCTTTTTCATTATCGTTTAAGTCTATTAATAAAGATAAATCTTCAGTAGCTTGCTTCTTTAATCCCATTACTAAATAGTAAGAGGCATTATCGAATATCGCTTTTCCTTGCATAAGGACAGAAGGTGCTGCGAAGTCACTCGGTTGTTGTGTGATAATTATTGAACCCGTATTATACTTTCTAGCACGTCTTTGCACTTGAGCCAAGAAATCAGCTCCTAAAGCATTTTGATCTCCAAGAAGAACGTGAGCCTCATCGACCATAAGGACGGTGTCTACTTCTTTATCTAGACATAATCCCCAAGCATATTTTAAGATGTTGAAGAACAATGCGTTCTTAATATTGGCTTCGGCATTCATTAACTCTTTAATATTAAAAGTAATAAAGTCACTATCGTGAGTAATCGTCGTATGTCCATCGAAGTAGTATTTTAAATCTTTCGTTAAAGGCCTAATCTTAAGCTCTAATCTTTCCATTATATCTCTTTCATGAGTACGATCCGTCATCGATAATAAAATAGCTTTTATCGTCTCATATACGTCTGAGAAAGTCGGATAATCAGCTGCCGTATAATTATAGAAATCTTTATCGAAATCGATTCCAAAACGTTTGTAAGTATCTTGAACGACTTCACTAAATAATGTTAAAACGTCTTCTTCTATCGAAGGATCATAGTATTTCATAAAGGCTTTTAAGAATTGTAATGTTCTAGTAAGAACCGTATATCCTAAACCTTGTTTAATCTCTTCTTCATCGGCATCAATAACTATTTGTAGCGGATTAATCATTCCATATTCTCCACCTTTACCAAGGTCGATCGAATCTCCACCAAAAGTATTAGTCATCTCTTCAAGTTCGTTTTCTGGGTCGATTGCTACTATTTGGCAACCGTTTCTTATATGATTTCTTAATAATAACTTAGCTGCTGTAGATTTACCACTACCTGAAGTTCCTAATAAGATTAAGTTAGCATTATTTCTATTATTCTCTTTTCTTATCTTATATAAAAATTGATTAAATAGAATAACTCCTCCTGAAAAATCCATACCTAATAACGCAGAGTTTCCTGGATCTTTTACGCTATCAAAGATAAAAGGATACATAGCAGCGATGGTAACAGACGGAATAGGAGTCCCTACACGATCTTCTATATCTTGTTTAGGAAAGATTGGAACAATAGATTTTAAAGCCTTTTCTTGTTCAAATCTTAATGAAACAGCGCGCATTTCCATGGCGTCTAAATAACTCTTAACGCTAGTCTTTTTAAGTTCTAACTCTTCTTTAGAATCAGCAGTAATCATAATGTGCATTTGAAAGTCAAAGATTTTAGCTTGACTTCCAGCAAGCATTGTAACGAACGACTCTAAAGACTCATAGTCCATTCTAATTCTCTCTTGAAGAGTACGGTCTCTTTCCTCTTGATATTTAATTTTTAAGTCGGCAATTTGTTTATTTAACATCTTAGAAACTACCGAGAAAGGAACCGGAATATGTTTTACGACTATTTTAATTCCAGACATACTGGTTATGTTAGATAAATACCCAGCACCAATAAATTTAGGGTAAGATATTACGGTAAGAATGGTAGCATATTTATCACTTATAAAAAACTCGCTAGGGTAAAACTGTAATCCTTTAGGAGCAATTTGTGATTTAAAATTCATCGAACTCATTGTTGCACCACCGTTCCAAATTCAGTCGTTCTTCCACCATTTAAGAAGTTATCTAAGATAATTCTTAAATCATCATTAGAAGTCTGCTTTGCCGATAATCCAGCCGTAGCAAGAGAACTAATAAGCATTCTGATTCTCTTTTGAATTTTATCTAAATCTTTTTCTTTAAATAAAAGGTAATACTCTGTATCTACTACACTGTTGTTAATAAAAGAGTTTCCTTTATCGATATCTTCCGCTATTAATTTTCTAATAGCCGGTGAATTTTCTTGATTATATAAAAGATGAAGTTGTGACATATATACCGATATATCGACTGGTCGATCGGCAACTATTAACCAAAACTCAAAATCTATTTGATTATACATATTTTGTAAATTTCTAAGTGCTGCTAATTGTGATTCATAGTCTAAAATAAAGATGTTTTTCGGTTCGACTTTTACACCCGTTAACTTTTCTTTGCTATAAAGAAGAATCATTCCTTCAGATATACCTTGAACTGGAACCCAGTCTTCCGTATATCTACTACTTCTTGATTGTGTCGTCGCCATAATTGTTGCACCAACCTTTCCATATAAACTTTTGTCGATTGACAAAATAGAAATTATATATTGCCGCTAACAATACCAACATATTATGCTGATAAGGAATTGGCAAAACTAAAAACAAAGATATTAGTACTGGAAGTAACAACACGATAGTTATTAAAGTACTATCTGTATAATCTTGAAAGATTAAAAATAATAACAGCGTCGTTGAGACTCCAACAATAAATATTACTAAATCAACCGGTCTAAAATAACCTAGAATCAGTTTCCCTCTATTAGCATTAGCGGGTATTAAATATCCTTCCACTACATATCACACTCCTTTTTATCCCTTTAAAATTACCACTTTCTATCCGAATTATTTTTATAAGTATCCGTCTTAGTCTTAACATCATCTTTTAAAACCTCTTTTTTAGGTGGTGCTCCTGGAAGCGCCGTATCTCCAGGTGTTCTTCCTTTTTCATAACCCGCCGCTTGTTTTCCTACTGCCATTGGATCATGTTCCATTTCACCTTTCTTAGTACTTGCATATGGGTTAAAGTTACCTCTTTCAGCAGCTCTTCTACCCGCAGTAATTTCCGCATATTTTTCTTGAGCATCGAGCATTTCTTTTCTTTCAGCAAGTCCAGCTGTACGATCAGCTTTTGAACCTCCATAACGTGCCATACCTACTCTAACAGAAAGATCTTCCGCTTTATCATTTACTTTTCTAGCTACAAAACTTTTACCAGTCCTAGCTTTTCTTCTCTTATCAACACCAGAAGTACTTTTTGCTCCAAGTGATTGGTAATCTTTTTTAGCATTATCATGATGCTTTCTAGCAAACGTCGCTGCTGATTGAGCTTTATCATAATTATCACGTGCAGCTTGTATTTCGGTAGCCGTTGCGCTACTATCATGAAGTTTCTCTTCATAGTCTAACTTGGCAGTAGATGCAATAGCCTCTAAATTCTTTGCATGAGTATCCGCTTTTTCAATCGCCTCTTCATTAAGTCCTAATTTGGCAGCGGCTCTATTACCAGAAAATCTATTAAATCTAGAAGCAAGGTCTCCTTTCCAATTAGAATCGCCGTGTTTAAGCTGCCCCGCTTTATCTCTACCGGCTGCCCAAGCTCCGACTTTCGGATCAGCAGTAGCTCCCGCTAAAGCTCCACTTGCCATTCCACCTAAGCCTCTTCCAGTAGCAAGCCCAGCCATAGCACCGACACCGGCACCAAATCCTGTCCAACTTCCACCATCGTCTTTTATTCCTAAGGCATCTTTAATAAACTTTGGTGCTTCTTTAGCAAAAAAGATTAAACCTATAATTAAGAACACCGTTAAATATGTACCTCTAGCAATACCTTCAGGGGTAGTAAATGTTGGAAAATTATCGAACAATCCTTTGTTACTCACTATCATTTGGATCAACATTAAAACTAAATACAATACTCCCAATTCAAAGAAAATATTTAAAAACGTAGAAATTAACATTTTAAGCCATTTACTAAATCCACCGTCTTTATTACTCTTCGGATCGATTAATGACATGATAGGTATTGGGGCAATCGCTTCTAAAATAATAAGTTTAAATACCCGTTTCGCAACGTCTATCGTTATACCAAGAAGCATTATCAATAACAATATTCCAGTAATAGTAGGGAAAAAGTAAGAATAATTATAAACATAATACTTAGCAAACAATCCCTCTTTACTATTACAAGTCAAATTTATATTTTTTAAAATATCATCTAGTGATTGAAGTTCTGGTATATCATCATATCTAGTATTCCTACAAACATCTTCTATATTAACAGCCGGTGACATGAACGCTCTCATCGTTTGAACGGCCATAGTCTTTGAGGCTAAATCTATCGCATTATCTTTCTCACTATTAGCTCCTGGAGCGTTATCAACGGACGTTATTCCGACTCCGGATGAACCGAACAAAATTCGAGGCAACATCGGCAAAAACGCCGTTTGTGCTCTATTTATTAATCCTTGTTGTCCTTCTCCCTTACCAAACAAGATTCCAGGTAACGCTACTAAAGCAATTATCATTACGATTGCTCTAGTAATTAATTTACCGACACCTTTTTCACTTTTACCAGTCATTGAGTCTGGATCAACAATATATTGGAAAAAAGAAAAGGATAATTTAAAGGCCATGAAAACACCTAGTAAAACGTAAATCCTACTATAAATACCACCCATTATACCACTAGAAGTAGTAAGATTAGCCATATCAAAAATCCCAAACAAAACGAGTCTAACTCCGTTAAATATCGTCCAGTCAATAGTCGAAATTATCGTTCTAAGGATTGACATTATCCAATTGTGTTCTTGAGCCATACCTTCACCCCAACTTGTATAGTAATATATAATTCATTATACCATAAAAAAAGTAATAATAAATATAATTATTACTTTAAATTCGACTTATTCAACGTATTTTACTGTATAAGGGTCAACTAAACTTCCACTACCCTCGTTAAAGATTACACGCGAACCAAGAAGGACGGTTGGTCTGATGTTACTTCTATAAGAACAAAGTGTCGATTCGACAAATTTAGTAGCGACATTATATGTCTCATTAGTATTCTCACTATTAGCCGTTAATAGCCACCAATAATCATTAAATTCAGATAAATAATTATAATTACCACAATTTTTAGATGTTAAATGTGTGCAATTATCATCTAAACTAGCTTCCATATATGCATATGCCGGTAAAAGTCCAACATATTGATCTTCAAGAATTGTCCTACACTCTAAAGAACTAGTTTTATCTTCATTATTCGGACTTCTTTTTCCAATACAAAGATCCATTGGCGAAAGAAGAAATTTTGTCTTATCACTATAATTTTCTCGATTGTTTAAGATAGCCTCTCCTTTGTAAAAAGTCATGACCATTTCTTTTGCTCTACTCTCTAAGCCGTTTGCCTCATAATCGTTGATTCCCTGGTTTTTCTTTACATCTTCATTATAACGATCATCCCAAGCAGAAGTCTTTTGAATGTGACCATTAAAGATAAGTAATATTTCATTATTTTCATTGATTGATACTATTCTCCATAAGTTATCATCTATTTGAACATAATTATTTACACCTTCACCACGGAAGACATATTCAGTATTATCATAATTTCCTTCGGCATCAACAAAGTAACCGTCTGATTTAACGTAAAGGCCACTTCCTTCATTAATTCCAAACTCGTTGTCGACGATTACCTTGTCCGCAAGTCTGATACTTTGATAACTATCGCCACAAGTAAGTGAAGGAACATAGTTATAACCACCATCACCTATATTATATACTTCGACATTAGCATAACAAATAACTCCACTACTTATATTCAAGTAATCATTAGGACTCTTCATGTAACCACCAGTCACCAACGCATCACCAGAAATAATCGTACTTTCATTAGAAAAACTAGGTAAATAGCCAGGATGATCTTTGACATAATTTTTAGCAGCTGAAACTAATTTAGACTCTACTTGTTGATAAGTTAATTTACCACCACCTAATAAATTATTAGAAACATAAAGCACAAGTACTAACAATAATATTAGTCCTACAAGAACTCCGATATATTTATACATTTTTTTATCCATAAAACACCTCTTAACAATATTATTTTATCAAAAATACCAAAAAAAAGGAAGCCCTTGCTTCCAAATTTTATTATTGACTATTCCAGCAAGCAGACCAACTAGCAGATGTAGTACCATCAGCATTGGTTTCACCTTTGGCAACAAGTCCCATTACAACATCGACAATAACGACAGCAAAGAATACTGCTACTGCTGCAATCGCACGTTTAACAAGTTTACTTGTAGCTGCTTTAATCTCTTTATCATCACTAGCCATAACAGCTTTTCCTAAATCTAATGCTCCCATTAAAATAAGAATTATAGGTATACCAATTTTAATAATATTAAATACACCTTTTACAACTGCTACTACTGGACCTAAACCTTGACAAGCATCTGCTGCTAACATTTGAAACATTTCCATAAAACTCCTCCAAATTCATAATAAAATTATATTATATAAAAATTACTTTGTCAATAATATACACTTTGTTTACACCTTAGTTTTTGATCATTCCTAATCTTTCTAAAAGTTTATTAACTTCTTTTGAAGATTCTCGATCATTAACCGTAGGTAAAACATAAAAGATAGATATTCCCGCTTCCTCAGAAAACTCTTTAATATCAGAGTCACTTAAGGCAGACTTATTTATAATAACTTTCTTTTTTCTAAGTTTAGAAAAGATAAGGCGATCTCTAGTCATTAACTTATTTAATTTAATAACTGATGGCTCGATTAAATATAAAGTCTCATCGCAGACATTTTCCTCATAGTCATTTAGATCGACTAGAACATAATTATAATTTTTAGCTTTTAATAACTCGGTTGCAACAGACGATTTGTCTGTAGAGAGCATATTTTTTTCTCTAAAGAAAGTAAAATCTCTCTTACCGACCTCGATAGCTAAAACAGAAAAATTATATTTCTCCTCCAATTCTTTTTTAAGCATATATATTAATGACGTCGCTCCTGCACTACCAGTTACATTTTTTATACCAAGTGTACGAATACCCGTTAATATTTCGCCTGTCTCTGTCTTTATTACCGCAGCAGGCGCCTCAATTTGATGAAGATGAGCAACGTCTTTGTAAGTATTCGGATTGTTCAGCAAATAAGTAATACCTTCAGTATTAGTAGTAAAGTTATAATAACCCATCGAGATTAACTTTGATAGGAAAAAACTACTTCCAACAACTGACTCACCTGGCATTAAAAGTATAATTTTATCGATAGGAAGACCTATTGATAATTTTTGATAAGTAACGCCATCTTCAAAATCTTGTAGTGCCGTTACATCGATAATCATCCTTGCAAAAAAGAAATTAGTAAAGTTACTAATAAGTTCATCAGCTGTAAAAGTACCACGAAGTGTTTTAATTACTTCGATGTTTAAACCAGAAATCACACTTTCCTGCTTGTTAACAACAATAACGTTCATACTAATCCCTCTTTATTTCTGTATCCCTAACTCCTCTTCCGAGACAACTAACTTCTCCACCAGTATTGTTAAATATACCATCTGATTTAACCAAAGTACCAGTTTCAACAAGCCTTGTTTCTCCCTTAATTGTTACATCAAACGAAAACGAAGTAAGAGTAAATGTAGCATATAACTTTAAATAATAATAACCGCCACGATCAGAAGCATGATATCTACATATGACATACTTACCATTAGATGGATAACCATGTTTAGAAAGTTCTCTTTCAAACTCGACAATATCGTTTATTCCTTCTTTTTGTTCTAGAAAATTAACGATATTATTTTTAACCTTATAGACTTTTGCATACTGAATAACAGCAGCTAAAAAAGCTATAAAAATAGTCATAAAGAAAAGAACTATCCAAAATAGCAACGTTCCACCAATCGACTCACGCATAGACTGTCACACCCCTTTTATAACGATATAGATAAAATACTATTGCATACCTGGAATATTAACGTTGGTATTTTCAATATCTTCATTATATTTATTTGCAGAGCTTTCTAATATTCTAGGTAAAAATATCGCTACGAATCCTGCAACTACTGCAATTGCAATGATTGTAACAAGGGTCATATTTAATTCTCCAACAGATTCTTTCATTTAAAAATCTCCTTTCATTGTACTTATATTATATCTTTATTTTCTTATAATATCAACATTTATATACCAAAAAGCATTAACATTGACATTAACAAAATTACCATTGTTCCGCCACCGGTAACAACTAACATGATCATCGTTTTTCTTTCCATTACTTGCAAACGATTTTTATACTTAAGTTCTCTAGCTTTACTTTGTAAAGAAGAGACCGATTTAGAGAATACTAATAATTGTTTATATTTATTCTCTTGTGCTCCTAATCCAAGTCTATATAAAAGTCTCATCATACGCATCGAATCACGAACTGGATATTCGATAGCAAAATCCATATAAGGTTGGATAGACGAATCACCGGCATCTATCTTTGCCACTAAAGTTCTTAAGCCGGATTTAAAGACGTCTGGCGCGCTCTCAATCGATCTAGCAATTGCAACAGGTACCGTATAGTTTTGGCAAAGAATTTCTAAGTTCTTTAAATAATACGGTAACATTAAGTCTATTTGATGCATATAACGCTTATAGTATGTTCTAAGAGACATATATGGCATTTTAAATACTAAATACCCAATAACGACAGTCATCAAGAGATTTATAAAATTTAAATTAGATATCATCATTATCAAAAAGACGATTACTGCTACAAAAGCGTTTCTAAGTCGCATTATAAATAATTTGTTTGGCGACGCTGTTTCACCATACTTTGCAGCCACATAGAAATCATAGTCTTTTTCTTTAAGAAACGATAAATAACCACTATCTTCATCGATAAAACTTTTAGGATTAACAAGCCCTGAATAAATAAGAGCAATGACTAGTATACCGACAACTACAACTATTTCTATCATATTACTCTGCACCCACATTCTCGTTATAATATTTTTCTCCATTCAGAAGAAAATAACTATTAAATATAACTATTCCATGAAGAGCAATCTTAACAAAAGTATTACTTAAGAGATCAATATAAGTCTCAATCCCAACTAAATATTGAACTAACATTATCATCAGATAAAGCAATAAACCATATTGAATGAACTGACTGTGGAAGTTCTTTCTATCTATTCTGTCACGATATACACCCTCGACCAATATATCGATATCTAAAAGCATATTATCGAATACCTCTGTTGAATCCTTAGCACCCTCTCTCGTGATTTGTAAAAACAGCTGGTGCATATTTCTAGTCATGTGATAGTCATGTTTACTATTCATATATATTAACGACTCATCTATATCACCATTTCGATAAGCCATATCTATCATGTTTTTCACATCATCAGAAACAGGAGATTGTAATACACCAGAATTATAAACTCCCTCTAAAGCCTTAACAAAGTTTTGAGTTACTTGGAACTCCATAATCGTATTAGTAGTATAAACGTGTATTTGTTCAAAGATAAACTCACTATAGACTCTCTTACAACGTAAATACGTTAAATAAGGAATAACACTGACAACCACTACCATATACAAAAAAGATACCATTGGATTATAAAAATATAAATATGATACGGCAAAAGCTGCTCCGGCAAAAGTAATAATTTGGACCATATATTGCTTAGGCGAATACTCAAGACCCATTTCTTTTACTTTATCTCTAATTACTCTAAAAGAATAAGGCGTGTACCTTTCGTAGACTGTTACTGAAGTATCGATAACAAATTTATACATCGAGTCACCCGACTTAAACATGTATAAAATAGCAAAGATTACAATAAAGACTACGATCATTCCTTCTATCATAACTACACCTCTTTCTATTAAATGACAAAACTATTTTGATTAGATAACCCTTGCTCCACTATTGGTGGAGTAATAGGTCTTACGACATTAGGATTAAAACCATTATCTACAGAAGGAACATTTGTATTTGGTTTCTTTTCACCAAATAAATTATTTATATCTATTCCTTGACCTTCTAAATAAGCTTTTAAATATTTACTCGGCTCATTATAAGTTTCTTCTCCAGTAACTGTCTTTAAATATATATTATTAAATTCCGGCTCATTATCATCGGTAACATAAAATTCTGTTACACCGGCAATTTCACGAACAAATCTCTTTTCTCCAGGATCATATCTACCACGAACATGAACACCCAATTGAACATAGCGATAAATCGTCTTTATAAACTGTGATACATCGATATTAGTCTCCAATAAGCTGTACATACGATGGGGAATACTCTCGGCTTTATCAGCATGTATCGTCGATAAAATATTATGCCCAGAAGATATCGAGTTACGAACAGCTGTAACTGCCTCAGCACTACGAACCTCCGATAACAAAATCCATTTAGGGTTTTGTCTCATACATGTAACTAAAACTTCTGAATAAGAAGCGATATTATTAATTTTCATGGCTACAATATCACGTTGTGGAAATATTCTATCTAAGTGTAATTCTAGAGTATCCTCGATAGTAATAAGTTTCTCGTTCGTACGAGTGTGACTTGCTAAATACTTGACTAACTCTGTTTTACCACTACCCGTTTCTCCCGAAACTATTATATTACAGTGTCCAAGAACACAATTTACCAAAAAATCATGAATACTAAGAGTAATGTATTTTTCACTTAAAATCCTGTCTTTTTCAAGTCTTATTTTGGCAGGAGTTTTACGAAAAACAGCGGCTATTCCATTTCTAGCAATCGACTCATGAACAAAGTTCATACGAAGCTCTGTACTCTCAGCATCGAGAAAGGGATGAGCCATATTAAAAGTCTTTCCCATAACGTTAGAACATTGAAAAGCAATCTTTTCTACTAAGGCATTGTTTACTAATTGTTGATCGGCACGATAATTACCTTGTGACAGTGATTTCAACCATAGTTGTCCATTGTTACTATAAGATATATCTGTGATATTATCATCTTCTAAATATGGTTTTAACGGTCCAAAATCGATGTTTGAAAAATTGTCGGCATCTCTTTCGTAACTACTTTTTTTAACTACTGGCGCTTCGATTGCGATCTCTGGTTTACTAACGATTGCCGCTTCCGTTTGATTATCTTCAATAATATTTTCTACTGCAATAGGAGGAATGACTTCTTTTACTTCAGGTTCTATCAATGGTTCAGAAGCAAA
>CAZTRB010000008.1:0-35770 GCA_964616485.1 uncultured Muribaculaceae bacterium | reverse complement strand
GCCAATATTTCCAAAATTCATTGACTCATTCATAATACTCTCCTTACTTAATTATTTATTCGTTGTCTTCGACAACGTTTTGATTATTATCAGATATTATCGGAATATCATCAGGAACTTCTGAAACCATTTCCATAATATAATCTTTTAAATATTGGCTGCTTACGTTAGAAGTAATATTTTCGCTAGCACCATCGTAATTAGCTGTAGTAGGAACAGGAATAACATCTATTCTCGAACTACCAGCAGTACTATTATAAACAGAGTAATTATTAATCGCTCCGATGTTTCTTAAAAGTAAATGTTGTTCCTCTGGCAACGAGAAAATAACTACATAAGGAATTCTTTGCTCTTCTGAATTCTCAAAAACATTTTTACCATCAGAAGTCTTTACTGCAAGAATTTTAACGTTAGTTAATAATTTACCAACTAGTGCTTTTCCATTTTCTTTAGTAGATACATAAACGTCTATGTAGTTGCCAGGTAAAATCGAATTAGTATAACTAGTTAACATATTTACCGTTAAATAGTATAAGGTCTCACCTTTAGGTACATCAAAAAGTGCCGAATCCGGAAGTTCTTCTTTTGTAGTAATTGATTCTTTGTAAAATAAGCTTCCCGCAGGTATTACAGTATTAACGTTAGAATATTTACCAACTATTAAATTAGCTTGACTGTAAAATTGCCCTTCTAAAGCGACTTCTGGTACATTGATATATTTAATCATATCAGCTGTAATCTTTGTCTTAGGTTGAATTGTAACCTTAGCGATCGGTATTCTTTGCGGTTGAGTCGCTTGGTTTACACGAATATAATAAGCGACTAGCAATACTGCAACTATTGCAATACCAGCTATAGCCGTTACCGTATTCTTGTTTTTAAAAAACCTTTTAATTTTTGAAGCATTGACATTATTGTCCATCATATATAAATCATCCTTTCAATAGTCATCCCTTTATTATTATCGTACTATTGTAATAATTATAACTTAGTTCTAATAAAAAGACAACACTTATACAACTAATTAATTACTATTTTTATAAAAAAAGACATTAGTTTTCTAATATCTTTCTTAATCTTAAATTTATTTATATTCATCAGGAGTAACGTTTTCTAAAATAGCATTTAAAGTGTTAACAATATCCGCTCCACTATCGTAATTTACATTAACCCAATTAAGAAATGAAAATTGTTCGGAAGCCACTAATGTTATAGAAACTTTTGGAGGACACTCATCGATATCGTTGATAATAATCCTATACTTACGACTTAATTGAGCACTCATAGAAAATCTTTTAACGAAACTCTCAACGAACTTCTCTTTTATTATTCGAATAGTTCCCGGTACACCCTCCATGCAATGCATCGATGTTGGATCAGTTAATTCAGTGACTCCATCCCATCCTATACCCTCTCTGTAAGCTTTTAAATCTAATGCATCAATCATAGCCGCTTCAGTCGTTTCTTTTAATAAGTAATAACCTTGCTCATTGTTAATTATTATTTGTCCAAATATATTTATTAAGACAATACCAAGTATTCCCATTGTCATAAAGAAATACATCCATAAAGACTCTTTCATTTAGCCACCTCTATTCCTATCTTTCACCATTTGTTACCTTAAATAAATCATTAAACGTTTCATGAATAAACTTACTCTGATATTTTCCTTTTTCATCGACGCCTTTTCTATAAACATAATCTAAGTATGAATCGTTTCCTTTCGCTGAGTCGTTATACTTTTTAATATCTTCTCTTATCCTTCTAATATCACTTGGTGTTAAATCAATTACAAATTCGACATTAGTGTTAGCATGTGCTCCCGTTGCGCTAGTAAAGTCATCGTCATCATCGGTTATATAGTGTTCTCTACCTATCCAGTTAGCTCCAATTATCCTCTTTCCTGGTACTTCTGAAACGCTAGAGTTAGGAAACGGATCTTTATTTAATATCGGGCGATATATGAATCTCGAATCTTCGATACCAATAGGTTTATAGCAACGATTTATGCAAGAAGAAGCACTATCGAATCCCCAGTTGGCAAAATCTATCTTACATTCGCTTGTAACTTTTGGTAAATCAGAACTCTCTTCACACATGCCACCGTTTTCTCTACTACTACATTTTTCAAGACAATCACTAGAACTTTCATAACCATTAATGTCCGAAGACCAAAATCCGTCACAATACTTTTTAATTTTCGCAAATTCGGCAGGTTTATACAATTTTTCACAATTAGGTGAATCTTTATCAGATATTTCTTTTCGACAAATATTAGTACATGTTTTAGAAGCTGCAATACCAGTAACCTCTCCAAACAAATAATATTTTTGCTCTGCTTCGTATGCCGTTACAATATATTTACCATTGAAATTAATATCTCTATCCACATTTCTCGATACTTTTATAGGTGTCTCATCAAGAGAAGTCCAGGTATAAACACTCTGAGCGTTATTATATATATCGACTATTTCATATGAGTTTTCTACAGCTGTATTTTCTATACTACAACTTGCTGAACAAGTTGGGTTTTCAGAAATTATAATAACTTCCTCTTGACATGTCTTTATAACACCACTACTAGTAGTGACCACTCCTGTTATATATGTTTTTTCTGTAGCAACATAACTATCTTGTTTATCAATATCGATAGTTCTTAATCCATTCTCTTCATGATGCGCATAAGGGCATATTCCATAGCTTGTAATAGTTTCGCCTTCAACTAAATTATTTTTTATATTTAAAGTAGCCGTAACTCCTCCATCAAAAACATTATTACCAAGCATAATAGTACCTGGTTTCGGAGTTAATTTAACGGTACAGCTAAGACTTCCACCATCAATATGATACGGACAAAATTCGTCATCTTTTAAATATATATCATTACCGATTACACTCTTTTTAATTTCAGCAACCGTTTTATTTATTGAATGCCCTTCACCAATCGGTTTAAAAGCATCGATAAAGTCTCTATCTCGAGTCGCATTTAAACTCGTGTAGTAAACATTTCTACCAGGATTTCCATCATTACAATCACCTTGTGCATTTGCTACATAAATAGAAGCTCTACCATCTGACGTAACACAATATTTATCAAATACATAATTAACATCTACGACACTTCTGTTAATATATTCATTAACATACATTTTTTTCTCAACATATCTACCATATCCAACCGTAATTCCTGTTGCCGTCGAAGTCGTCGTTGGTGTTCCATCTATAAGCGTATTTCCTCTAACAAGAGTATATTCACTTGAGTGTTCTTTTTTATTATTTATTATCTCTGTTACTCTAGTCTTAACGTTTACTTTATCTAAAGAGTAATCTAATTGATTCCAAGTAGTAGAAACTCCATTTCCAAGCAAATCAATTCCAATTGGTGCATTTTTCCCGTTTCTAGGCCCCCTATTAAAATAATCTAAAAGTTCTTCCATAAGATTTCTCGTGTTTTTAACCACGTCATCCGAAGTCCCTCTTATTCCATCAGGTCCAAAGTTTAAAATTACAGAATCTTTTGAATGTATTATGGCATAAGCATATTTCCATAATTCAACATCAAGATACACTGTACACTCTTTTTCACCTTTTAATTTAGAAAAATAATCAAGTCCCTCACCAGCAATAATTTTTTTAGTAGATAAGTCTTGATATTTAAATGAAGATGTTTCTTTACAAGAAACATTTAAAAAATCCATTTGATCCAATATTAAAACATCTGTACTGTTTCTTACACACTCTGTTATCGTTCTTTTATTGTTTATAGAGTTTACTCCCGGTATTTTTCCAATTTCAACAATACTACAAACGTTATTTGCATTAATTGCTTCGTTTGTATCTGCTACCTGCACATTTCCATAAGGTCTTTTCGTATTATTTGTGCAAAAGTTAGGTGTCGGATCATATCCGCAATCGACTTTTATACAAGTTTGTTTTAATCCATTACTATTTGCTCTAGAATCATATCCTATAGAGTTGTCGCAATAATTTTCTGCACACTTAAGGAGATCATCACCTTTTTTTCCACCACAAACGTCTTCTCTTTGACAGCTCATAATTGAAGGTAACCACCAATATGACACCCCAATAGCATAAGTAGAAGCATTAGCGGCTGTCATTCTTGAATCTCCCCATCTTGTATCATAAAGCTGATACTTTGAATCACCACCAGCACTTACTAAAGAAGTGTTCAATGTAGGTCCAATAAAATTTTCAATAGCACCAGTAGGTTCATTATTTTCATTAAGAACTTTATGTACAGTTAACGGACCATAATCAGTATAAAGAGCCATCAACAATGATTTTTTTCCAGTTTCTCTCGCTGGTATAATCCTAGATACACCCTTAAATTCTCTTGTAAGCATAGTTGTTTCTCTTTTGTAACCTCTAAAAATTCGTTCATCAATTTCAAAAGTACCAGCCCCTTCTCGTGTACAGGTTCCTGTCTTTGTAACCTTTTTACAAGTGGTATCACATTCTTCATTACATTTTTTCTCTGATTGATATGTTATAGCTATATCTTGTGAATTTCCGGCACAACCATAGCCAGTATAAGTAGTCTTTTTACAACCACTCACACAATCGCTTTCTGTTTCATATTCTGTTTCATGCAAACTACAAGAATAAAAAATATCATCACCACAAGCAACTGTACCCAAATCAGATTTCTCACCTATAAAAAAACGAGGACCGGTTATCCCACCTTTACAGTTTAAACGCCACGCTGGAGCCCAATACGTTATCTTTTCCGTTTTTTGAGTTTCTTTATTAAACCCATCATCTAAAATATCTTCTCCAACATCTCTTCTAAGCCCAACTCTTGTAGCTGGCTCGAAGGCAATATAATATTCTTCAATATTTGTATCCTTAATTTCGTTATCTCTTAGATGAAATGTATTTTTTATTTTGGGAATTGTATCAACATATCGATAAACTAAAGTATCTTTAACATAATCCGCAACACCACCATCTCTCATTATAGGTAAATCAGGATCGAATATAACATATACCCCATTCGACAACCTAGTAGAAAGTCCACCAGAACTACAGTTTTCAGCGGTAATACAAGTTTTAATATTAGCTGTATCATAATGAGACAATTCTTCATAACCAAAATACTCATAACTAATTTGATAATCTCCTTCTTCTTTAGTATCTCCCGTCATATTAAAAGCTTCATTAAGTAGATAGTTTGCCAGATTAATAACTGAACCACGATTTTTAATTAACTTTGCCTCAGAAGCCTCTTTATCAACTACTGTCGTTGTTTTATATGTACCACCATTGTATAAAAGAACGGTAGCAATTGTTGAGACTTCTTTTGTAAAATAATTATATTTTAAAAGTTTCATATACAACGCATTTTCAGAGAAACATAAATCAGTTGGTTGACATTTCTTTCCACCAGTTGAAGCAGACAAGTTCGGCATGCTATTCGCTGCACCAATTGGTTTTTCTATTTCAGGGATTTTTGGCAAAGTTGGCACACCAGTAAAAATTTCTACTGCAAAAACTTTGCTATAACTAAAAATAGAGAAAAAAATAATTAATATAAATATTTTAACAAACTTTTTCATACTCTCTCCTATAAATCAATTTTAATTTTAATCTTTCTTTTATTTTTAAAAGGCTTAATTAAACTATAATACACAACAATAAAAACAAATATAATCGTTAATGGAATAGAAAAAAATAAATTATTTAAATATAATAGTATCAATATATTCCAAAAATTTAAATCGCTTTTTTCTTCAGGTTTTTCTGTTTCTTTTGCTAATAGGCTTTTTTTATAATTTTCTAAACTTTCATAAAAATATTTTGGATGTTTTATTTCTTTTTCATAATGTACATGACACATAGGAAATTCTTCATATTCAATGCATTCTGAATACTCACTATATATATTGTATTTAGGTATTGTAATTTTTTTTGTTCCTAATTTTTCACCGACACAAGGAAAGTCATATGAAGAAAAAATTTCAAATTCAAGTGTATTACCTCCCACAAACCTCGGTATAAGCTTATACACTGTTTTTCCCTCATCATAATGATATGTAATTCCACCATAGTCAAACTCGATTCCCGGACTTAAATTAGTAACTGTAACTTCATAATAATGGACATCAAATTCATCATATTTTAATTGATAATTAAAGGATAGCTTATTTGCTTTATTTTTTTGCTCTGAAAGAGCCTTGCTTGAACAGGGTATCCTAGCGGCAAAGATATTAATTTTATTTAAAAACAAAAAAGAAAAAAAGAGCAACAAAACAATGAAAGTTTTTTTTATATTCATATAAATCACCCATACTTACCTTATATCAATTATATATTTAAAACCGAGATAGTTCAAGTGTATTTTATTTTTTAATTAATATAAAAAAAGCTCAATCTTTTTTAAGACTGAGACTTAATTAATAAATCGCCAATATTTAAGGAGTTTTAGTACCTCTTATTTCTTTTTCAACATATGTGAAATTATATACTAAATCGCCTCTTGCAATTTCATCTATATAGTTTTGTCTTGCTGCTTCAGAAAATTTTCCACCATCATAAAATAAATCGAGATAGAAAACCATTCCCCCATCTAATACCATATCTTCTTTTTCTTTATCAAGAGTCTCAAAATTTCTAGCATACTCGTCTAAAGTAACTAGATATATTTTATCTCTTTTTTTATCGTTTAAATAAAAAATAGGATCATTAGGATCATGAATATAAGAACCTTTAATAGTTACTATGTCGCGGAGCTCTCCAAGTTGTCTATAATGATCAACCGCTTGTATAAGAAAAGGAACTACAACATCCTCGCCCCAAGAGGTGGTAAAAACGGCTTCGGCTACGTCGGCATCTAAGGTTTCAAAAAAGCTCATTCGATCATCATAAAGTCCCATATTAAGTGGGCCATCTTTGCTTAATCCTAACTCCGGATATCTTTCAAAAGCAGATCTATTTCCTTTTACAAGATTATCAGTTTCTTCTATTTTATCTTCTTCAATAAATTCCTCTAAATTCTCAGCCTCTTCAGCTCTTACCTTAGAAACTCCCATCCACTTTGAAACAACACCTTGTCTCAATCTATTATCTTCTTTATCGGTATTTAATTTTAACACTTCTTCTGCAAGTCCACCTAATGTTATTACACTAGCTAACATTAATGCACTAACTTTTTTGTTTAAACTCATTATATTTCCCCCCATCAATAAATATGGCTAGATTATAGCACTTTTTTAAACTTTTGTCAAATTTAATGTTCAATCGTTATTTAACTTTTTTTATTTATTTCTAAAGCTAAACACAGCTCTATCGTAATTACCTATCCTTTCTATCTGGTAATTATCTTTAGTATACTCTTTAATCGTCTTATTCCAAAAGTTTTCTGCCGGCTTAGAACATGGCAAAGACCTTATTAACCAATTGTTTTTATGTTTATCAAAAATTTGAAACACTGCTTTTTTTCCTATTCCTTTTCCCTTTTTTTGGTTAAGAATAAACATCTCATCGATAATGTTTAAGTCATCAGTTATTTCTAAAAAAATAAACCCTACTAATTTATCGCTTTCTTTTATAAAAAAAGCAATGTTTGTTGCACTATTAAAAAACTTATTTATATCGAACGGACAATTATATAATCCTTTTTCTTCAATAAATTCCATTGGAAAATAATAACTGATATCATGCAAATATAATTGCAAAAGGTTTTCTAATAGTTCTTTATTTTCTTTCTCTACTTTTATTAGTTTCATCTCTTTCTCCTTCATATATAAATATGAATATCTTATATAATCCGTTTTAACAATTAATCTTTGTAATATTATATATATTATGGTATTATTTTTAAAGAAAAGGAGAATTATGAAAAATATAAAATATATTATTGTAATGATTTTATTATCATTTGTTATAGTAGCTTGTGGTAACAACAGCGATAACATTAAAAACATAAATTATGCAAAATTCAAAGAAATGAAAGAAAACAAAGAGACATTTATTGTTGAAGTCGTACAAAATGGTTGTGAATGGTGTCAAGCCTTTGCTCCGAAATTTAAAGAAGTGTTAGAGGATAACAACGTTATTGCATATAGGCTAAATAGATCTAATATGTCTGAGAGTGAACTAAAAGAAATGACTCAGGAATTTAACGAATTCGGAACACCGACAGTTTTTTTTATAACAAACGGTGTAGAACAATCTAGTCAACAAAGAATATCTGGCAATGTATCAAAACAAACGATAATCGATAAGCTTACTGATAACGGTTATATAAAGAGTGAATAATAAAAGGAGCAACTTATTTGCTCTTTTTGTTTTCTCCTACGAATAACTCTTTAATCTTCGTTTTAGGTATTCTTATTTGGACATTTTTATCTATTTTAATCTCGACAAGGCTATTTTTCGTCTCTATTTTTTCTCCATCAATACACCAATTAATATCTTTTTCTTTTTCAAAGTTTATCTTTAAATTATCTGTCTTGTGAAAATAGAAACCAGGTACATGTGTTATATCTGTTTTTCCAAGATAGTATAGAGTCTTTATAATATCTTTCTTTTTTGATAAGTTACAAAAAAGTACTTCAAAACTATTATCATCTAACTTCACATCATAAAAGACATTTTTAACTCCGGCTATTCTAGTAGCATTAGCTACAAAAGCAAAGGAATACAAACCTTGATACTTTACTCCATCGATCTCATAAGTTAATTCTTTTAATTTAGTAAACCTAAATATATCTTTCAAACCACTGATTAAGTAAGCTATGTATCCTAAATTTTTCTTAGATTTACTACTCGTCTCATAAGGAATACTCATAAACTTTCCAAACCCCGATACATACACGAAAGGCTCTCCATTAAGAGTACAAATATCGATGTTTTTTGTTTCTCCTTCTAACAGTAACTTTAAATTAGTAAAGATGTTTTTCTTATAACCAAACATCTTACCAATATCATTTGTCGTCCCCATCGGAATATGAGATAACACCAATCTTTTCTCTCTTCTAAAATTACCTCGCATAGATTCATTAAAAGTACCATCACCACCTAGAGAAACAACTAAATCAATATCTTCTGGTAAATCTTTTACAATTTCTATTATATGCCCTCTATGTTTGGAAGGTATAATTTCCGCATCATAATTATATTTCTTTAAAATATCTAAGAATTTATTAGTAAAATCTTTTTTATTTTTTTTTCCACTATTTGGATTATAAATAACAACACACTTTTTCATATTAATCACTTCTTTTAGCGGCTTTAAATAATTTAGACCACATTTTATCGGTAGAATAATTTAAAATACCAACCTTATATATTTTAATACCATATTTTATTAAGATAATAATAAACACTATAACTACGACAAGTGAAACCAAAGATTCTATTATCGTTATTTGTCCTGCTATAAGTAATGATGGAGCTAAAAAGCTAGAGATCAGTGGTACAAAAGACAATGTTCTAATAAAAGTACTACCGTCAAATACTGTAGAAAATATCGTTAGATAATAACCGGCCATCATAACAAGCATAATTGGCGTTTGAACTTGCTGATAATCTTCCATGTTAACAGTCATTGCTGCCAGTATTCCTGCAATAAGAGAAAATGCTAGTATAGATAGAAACGACATTAAGATAAAGTAAGGAATAAAATATATAAGCTGTGAGAAGAAACTACCGCTTGTAACTGTTCCAGTTACTTCACCTAATACACTCTCTAAACTAAACATTCCACTACCAAAAATCTTAGTCGAAAAATAAGCGATGACACTAAAAGATATCATAAGTATGCTTTGAATAATAGCAAAAAGGTTTGCTGCAAGTATTTTAGAAGCAAAATGAGTCTTAGCAGAAACGTTAGATATAATTATCTCCATACTTTTACTAGTCTTTTCTTCGTTTATTTCAGCACCAATCATTTGCACTACTAAGATCGTTAATATGAAACTAGGAAGTATTAATATAGGAATAAAAGTCGAATAAAACTCTTTTAGTGCTTCTTCTTGAGAAGCCGTTTCAGATACGATCTTCTCTTCGATCCTAACCGGCTTTATAATAGCATTTAATTCTTCTATAGAAAGATTACTCTTTTCTAAAGCATATTCACTTTTATAATTATTTAATGCCGAATTAAAAATACTTTTACTAATAGTAGATAAAGCTTTAAAGCTAATTATTTCTGCCGTTAAATATTCTTCTTCACTAAGCGTTATTTTAATTATAATCGTCTTGTTTTCTTCATCTAAAGAAAAATCGATGTCCTTTTCATCTTTTATAACAAACTCATATTTTTCTTCTAAGTCGAAACTCTTAGAAGCTTCACTAATGTAAAAAGATACTTTTTCCATATCTATATCTTCATTGTTAACAAAAATCAATTCTTCTTTATTTGAAAAATCTCCACCTACCGCCGTTATTATCGTATTAATATTAGCTCCTAATAAAAGAACTATAAAGATAATTATGTTAGCAATTAAGAACCACTTAGTCTTTATTTTTTTATCTAGGCTATACTTAGTTAAAAACCAAAGCTTATTCTTTTTCATATGCTTCACCCACTTTATCGATAAATATTTCTTTTAATGTCGCTTCTTCAATAACAAACTTTGTAATATCATGTTTACTTATTGCTTTAAAGACTGCTTTGGCAATATCTTCATTTTCTACTTTAACAATATATTCTCTAGGGGTTTTTATTATATCTAAAACACCTTTTACTTTTTGAATTGCTTCTTTTGGAACGTCACCGCTTATAAAGATGTTTTTCTTTTGGTATTCTCTTTTAATATCTTTAATCATTCCGTTTAAAACTGGTTTTCCCTTAACTAAAATCATTAGTTTTTCGCAAAACTGCTCGATAAATTCCATTTGATGTGAAGAAAATATTATGATACAACCTTTTTTGCTCAACTCTTTTATCGTGTCGTTAAACATTTCTACATTAATCGGATCAAGCCCGGCAAAAGGCTCATCCAACACTAACAATTTAGGATTATTTAAAATCGCCGCTATAAATTGGATCTTTTGTTGGTTTCCTTTAGATAATTCTTTTATCTTACGATACTTGTATTCTTCGATACCAAACTTCTTTAACCACACGTCTAGTCTTTCATTTATTTCTCTAGTCGTTAAACCCTTTAATGTTCCATAAAAATAAAGTTGTTCATAAACTGTTAATTTTTGAATCAAACTTCTCTCTTCTGTTACAAAACTGATATTGTCTGTAATATCGTAATCAATCTTTTTACCATCTAATGTAACATTACCTTTAGTCGCATCTAAAAGTCCCATTATAATTCTAAAGGTCGTCGTCTTTCCTGCACCGTTTGATCCTAACAAACCAAAAATCTCACCTTTTTTTACTTCGAAACTCAAATCATCAACTGCTAAAAAATCTCCATAATACTTTGTAATGTTTTCTACTTTTAGCATTTTAGTTCCTCCTTTTACATTTAAATTATATATTTTTTAGAAAAATAAAGCAAATAATTGTTTTTAAAAAAAAGGTGTGTTATGATTTAAAAGAGCCCAAGATCTCTCCTGGCTTTTTTTATTTTGGAGGTAATTTATTATGGCAAAGTTTGTTTTTGTAACCGGTGGTGTCGTTTCTGGCCTTGGTAAAGGAATAACCGCATCTTCTTTAGCACTATTATTAAAAGCACGAGGGTATAAAGTCTTTATGCAAAAGTTTGACCCTTATATTAATGTTGATCCAGGTACTATGTCACCATTACAGCACGGTGAAGTATTCGTAACGGCTGATGGGACAGAGACTGATTTAGATCTAGGTCATTATGAGAGATTTATTGATGAAGAGTTAAATTTCACTTCAAATATTACGACGGGTAAAATATATTCAAACGTTATCGCTAAAGAGAGACGTGGTGAATATCTAGGTAGTACTGTCCAAATGGTCCCTCATGTCACAAATGAAATAAAAGATAAAATTTATGCGGCTGCTAATACGAGCAATGCTGACATAGTTATTACTGAAATTGGCGGAACAATCGGCGATATCGAATCACAAATATTTGTGGAAGCGCTTCGTCAAGTTAGAAATGAACTAGGAAAAGAAAATACTCTTTTCGTCCATGCTACGCTAATACCCTCTATGTATTCATCAGGTGAATTAAAAACTAAACCTACTCAACATAGCGTTATTGAATTAAGAAGCCTAGGAATTCAACCTGATTTAATCGTCTGTAGAAGTTCTATCGAGTTAGATGATGCTATTAAAGAAAAGATTTCATTGTTTTGTAATGTCCCAAAAGAAAACGTTATCGAAAGCCTAGATGTTAAAAACATTTATCAAATACCTCTTAATTATTTCAACCAAAATATGGATAATATTGTTTTAAAACAATTTAATTTAAAAATAACCAAAGCTAATATTAAATATTGGGAGAATCTGGTTACTAGAGTAGATAACTTAAAAGACGAAATAGAAATCGCTTTAATCGGTAAATATACACAACTACACGACGCTTATATTTCAGTCGTAGAGAGTTTAAAACACGCAGGATATTCTAACGATACTAAGATTACTATTAAATGGATTAATGCAGAAGATTTAGAGTCTAAAAAAGATATTTCAAGTTTCTTTAAAAACTCGAACGGAATTATAGTTCCTAGTGGTTTTGGTTCTCGTGGTACAAAAGGAATGATAAAAGCTATCGAATATGCAAGAGTAAATAATATTCCTTTCTTAGGAATCTGTTTGGGAATGCAACTCGCTTTAATCGAATTAGCGACAAATGTTTGTAATATAGAAAAGGCTTCATCGACAGAATTTGATGAGCTATGTCTTAATCCAGTTATCGATATTATGAGCGATCAAAAAAGGAGCGACAATATAAATAGTACTTTAAGACTAGGAAATTATGAGTGCAAACTTAAAAAAGGATCTCTTACAGCGAAATATTATGACAAGTCTTCTATATTCGAAAGACATCGCCACCGCTACGAATTTAACAACAGATATTTAGATATTATGCAAGAAAATGGCATCGTTTTTTCTGGAATAAACGAACAAACTAATTTAGTAGAAATAATCGAATATCCAAAACACCCTTATTTTATAGCATGTCAGTTTCATCCAGAATTTAAATCTAGACCATATAAACCACATCCTCTATTTAAAAAATTCATAGAAGAGAGTCATAAATTATACAAAAAAAGAACTAACTAGTTCTTTTTTAAAATCTAAAATATATAAAAGGACTGTAACTACTCGATAATATAAATACAATTGTCAACAGAAATATTATTATCAAAGAAAAATCTAATAACAATTGTCTCTTAAAATTATTACTAAAATCGTCTTTTATTTTTTTATAAAACGGGTAAGTAAACACAATACCAATGATTAAAATAATAATTTGCCTAACTTGCAACACTTGAAGATGTTTTAAATACGTAATATTACCCAAGCCATTAAAACCAAACATTGTTTTTAAAACTAAGAATATTTCATTTATATCGGAACTTCTAAATATTACCCATGAAAGTATAACTAAAAATATCGTGTATATATTTTGAAAAACAGAGTGCCTTCGTTTTAGTTTTTCTCCCCAAATAAATTTTTCGAGTACTAATAATATACCAAAATATAATCCCCAAATAATAAAGTTCCAAGCTGCTCCATGCCACATTCCTGTCAAAAACCAGACGATAAATATATTGCGAATTTGCTTGTTTTTATTACCACCTAAAGGAATGTAAACATAATCTTTGAAAAAAGAAGATAAAGATATATGCCACCTACGCCAAAAATCAGTTATCGATTTAGCTATATATGGATAATTGAAATTCTCTAAGTAATAGAATCCTAACATTCGACCTAAGCCAATTGCCATATCACTATAAGCAGAAAAATCATAATATATTTGTAAAGTATAGGCGATTATTCCCAACCAAGATCCAACAAAGCCATAACTACTAGCAGTACCAGCAAAAATAGTATCAGCGATATATGCCATAGTATCAGCAACGATGACTTTCTTCGCTAAACCAACGATAAACCTTCTAATGCCTTCAGCAAAATCAAACAAATTTTCTCGACGAGTTTCTAATTCTTCGGAAACGGTCTCATACCTGACAATTGGTCCTGCAATTAGCTGTGGAAACGCAGCTACATAACAACCAAGTGATATTAAATTTTTCTGAGCTCTAACGTTTTTCTTATAAACACTGACGATATAAGATAATATTTGAAAAGTATAAAAACTAATACCTATAGGAAGACTCACTCTTATTATCGGTAAGTCGATTGGTAACAAAGCGTTCAAGTTTATAATGATCCATGTTAAATATTTAAAAATCATCAATAAAGTCAAATTAATTATTATCGTTAATATAAAAAGTCTTTTCCTTTTTTTCTCGATATTAGTATCTATTTTAATAGCTAATAAATAATTTATACCGATAGAAAACAACATGAGAAGTATATAAATCGGTTCGCCCCAAGCATAAAATAATAGCGAGAAAATTAGAAGTATAAAATTTCGATATTTTCTTTTTTTAATTATGAAATAAAGAATTAAAAATAAAGGAAAGAAGGCAAATAAGAAGATTAAATTTGAAAACAACATAATTACACCAACTTCCTTAATAAACCACGTTCAAAAGCATCAAAGATAGTCGTAACAGTCTCCTGAAGTATTAATACTTTATCAATTTTGTTATCATCAATATATTTTTTATAATCAAAATTTCCCGTTTGATACTCATCAAACATAAGATTAATTATATGAGTCTCATTAAAATTAGATGCGATCAAATCATCGATTACCCAAGAATAAGAATCTGCGATTATTAACAAGTTTTCTCTTTTTTCTTTATTAAAATTATAAACGACCCTTCCATATAAACCATTATAATAATTAACGTAATAATCATAGTATTTATTCTTATCTATTTTATCTTGATTTATCTGTTTGGGTTTATATTTTATCTCTTCTTTATCATTTACTAAAATAATATGATTATCTAAATTAAAATCTATATAATAGAATTCATCTTTAATCGCATCATTTTTTATTCTATTTGCAATACTTCCCAAATAATTTTCATTTACTTTTATATAATTTTCTTTTTTTGTATAGTTTTTAATATTTAAAAGATTCATTATTTGTTCATATCCAACATACGCTCCTTTGGCATTCCAATGATGATCCGACTTATAAAAAAGTTCATTATACTCTTCTTTAGTACTAACCAGAAATTCTGAAATCATTATATTTTCATTTAAGTTATCTTTAAATAAATCTACATAGTCATACATATTTCTATAATCGATATTACCGTTAATATTCTTTTGAAATTCATATCTATGAGGTAAATAAATATAAAGCTTTGCATTTGTCTTTCTACTTAAATCGTTATAAAGAGTCGTTAATTCATCTACTCTTTTTTTCATCTCTTTATCTTCCATTGAAGAGTTTAAATAATAAGCGTCTTTATCTTTAACAATATACTCACCATCAGTATTCTTAGCAATGGGAATCATCCCTTTATAAACTAGCTTATTCAGTCTAATATTTATGTCGTAATAAAAACTATTTGTGCTAATGTATAAAGGAAAATAATTACTAATTCTATTTTCAAGACTAATTTTACTATTCTCAATTTTAATAGCTATTTTATCTAATAAATTTCCTTTTACTTCTTGTTGAGGTTGCCAGTTTCCATCAATATTTAAAGTTTGCCACCCTTTTATTATCATAAAATGTTTAAAAGGAAACCAAAAAAAGACTCCTCCAATTATGATTAAAAATATCGTTACTATTAACTTATTATTATTTTTCATCGTTCACCCTCTAATAAAAAGTATACTATCTTTAATGTTTTCTTTCAAATAAAAAACAATGTTTATTAAACATTGATTTTTGAATCACAATCATTAAGGCAATAATCTTTCATATCAGGAGTATCAATATTTAAATTATCTTTTAAATAGTTGTTTAAAGCTACTGTCGTTTGACAAGAAACTACTTGCATAATTTTTCTTGCATCATTTCTAGCAACACTTTCATCTATTTTCAACACTTCGACTAAAAATGTTACCATAGCTTTTTTACGCTCATTATAATTATCGGCATATTTTTTACCTAAAGAAGTTAATGTTATTTTCCTATTATCATAAGTCAACATTTTTAACTCTTCCAAAGATTTAATGGCGTTTACGACACTAGGCTTTTGATAATTTAAACTTTTGGCTATTTTAGTTATTGTAGGATTTTCAAGTGTATTTATCACATATAAATAATTTATTAAAGAACTACTCAATTTAATCACCCTAAACTACCTTCCATTTCCATCTTTAAAAGTTCATTTAATTCAATAGCATATTCCATAGGTAACTCGCGTGCAAAAGGCTCAACGAATCCTGTAATAATTAATTCGTTAGCCGCTTCTGAACTAAAGCCTCTGCTCATTAAATAAAACAGTAAGTCTTCATTTATTCGTGACACCTTAGCTTCATGTTCTATAGTAGAAGTTCCATTTTTTATTATGTTTATTGGAATAGTATCCGATCTTGATTCTTCATCTAGTATTAAAGTATCACATTCGATAGTAGATTTAGCATATTTTGCTTTTTCATCGTGGAAAACTAATCCTCTATATATTGAATTTCCACCATTCTTTGAAATTGATTTAGAAATAATATTTGATGTTGTATAATCGCCTAAATGTATCATCTTACATCCAGCATCTTGAATTTGTCCTTTAGACGATAACGCAATAGATATTACAGTACCTTTAGAATAATCACCTTTTAAAATAATTGCTGGATACTTCATGTTAATTTTTGAACCAAGATTTCCATCGATCCATTCCATCGTCGCATTTTCGTGAGCTATTGCTCTTTTAGTTACGAGATTATAAACGTTATTACTCCAATTTTGTATTGCACTATATCTACACCTACCATTTTTATGAACGAAAATCTCGACAACCGCTGCATGAAGAGAATTGGTCGAATACGTAGGAGCCGTACAACCTTCTATATAATTCATTTCAGCATCTTCATCGACAATAATTAGTGTTCTTTCAAATTGCCCAAACTTCTCACTATTCATTCTAAAATAAGAGTGTAAGGGTTTCTTTAATTTAACGCCTTTTGGTACATAAATAAAAGTCCCACCAGAAAAGACCGCACTGTTTAAAGCCGCATATTTATTGTCATTATTTGAAACTAATGTTCCAAAGTATTCTTTATATAAATCTGGATATTTTTTAATTGCCGTTTCTGTGTCTAAAAAGATGACACCTTGTCTTTCTAAATCTTTTTCAATATTATGATAGACAATCTCTGATTCATATTGACCGGCGACACCGCTTAAAAAAGTTTTTTCAGCATCTATCACTCCAATCTTACCAAAAGTATCTTTAATTTTTTCAGGAACTTTATCCCACGAATCAGAAACACTTTCGCTAGCTTTAAAATAATAATTTATATCATCAAAATCAATATCGTCTAAATTAGGTCCAAACTTTGGTTGACTAAGACTTAAAAAATTATCATAAGATTGCAATCTAAAATCTAAGAGCCATTTAGGTTCTTTTTTATATTTAGAAATTTCAATTATCTTTTCTCTTGAGATCCCTTTCTCTATTTCAAAAACAGCACTTATCTCATCAGAAAAGCCATACTTATACTCTTCTTCATTCACTATTATCATCTCCGATCAGCTTAGATAAAGCCTTATATCCTAATGTTACACATTTTATTCTCGGTGGAACGTTTATTACTCCTTTTAAGCAAACCGCTTCTTGTAATAAGTCTGGATCATATTCTTCACCCATTATCATTTTATTGAATTCATTTATGAATTCTTTAGCTTCTTCTTTTGTCTTACCCATTAAAGATTCACTTAAAATAGAAACACTTACTTTACACATCGAACATCCTGTGACTAAGTAGGTTATATCTTTAACAATGTTTTTCTCTAACAAAACAAAAAGCTCTATCTCATCTCCGCAAGATGGATTTTTTATCTTATAACTAGAATAATTATCTCTTTTTTTATTCTCATTTCGAGGATTAGAGATATGATCCATAATCATTTCACGATATAATTCTTCATTAAAAGAAAACATTTAAATAATCATCCATCCTTTCTAAGACCTTTAAAAACTTATCACAGTCTTCAATAGTATTATAAATACCAAAACTTATTCTCAGAGTGGAACTGATATTTAAATACTTCATTAACGGTTCACAACAATGATGTCCTGCCCTTAATATAATTTTATTACTATCTAAGTAACTAGCTACATCATGAGAGTGAATCTCTTTGATATTAAACGTAATTAAATTGCTGTTAATTTCGTTTTCATTGTATATGATTAAATCACTTCTTCTTTTTTTCATTTCTTTTAGAGTATAGGCTCTTAATTTATGTATGTGCGTATTCATTTCTTTAAGACTTATTTTTTCAATATACTCTATCGCTTTGCCCAAACCTATTATTTCTGGAATCATTAATGTTCCTGCTTCAAACTTATAAGGAGCATCTTTATATTTAGAATTATCCAATCCAACTTCACCGACCATTTCACCACCGAAAGTAACAGGAGACATTTCATCTAGCAAATCTTTTTTGCCATATAATACCCCTACTCCTTTAGGCCCATAAATCTTATGAGCTGAAAAGGCATAAAAATCTATGTCCAACTCTTTTAAGTTAACTGTTTCATGTAAGATTCCCTGGGCTCCGTCAACTACAAAAAAAGCTTTCTTTTCATGAACTATCTTACTAATTTCACTTAAACTATTGATGCTACCTAGGACGTTTGAAGAATGATTAAGAGCGACTATTTTAGTCTTATCATTAATTTTCTCTCTAAGATCTAATAAATCGACATGATTGTTTCCATCTAAATTTAATACGATCAACTTTGCTTTCTTTCTCTTTGCTAACTCTTGCCAAGGAAGAAAGTTCGAATGATGTTCTGCTATTGAAACGATTATTTCATCGTTTGGTTTTATCATTAGATCTCCAAAAGAATGAGCAATCAAATTTAAAGAATCTGTCGTTCCCCCAGTAAAAATGATTTCATTACTAGCTACACTTAAAAAATTAGCTACTCTTTTTCTCGTATCTTCTATTTTCGACGTAATTTCATAACCCAAAGAATCAATACCACGTCCAGCATTAGCACCTAATTTAGTATAGTAATTATTCATTGCTTCTAAAGAGAACTTATTAATATATGAAGTGGAAGCGTTATTTAAATAAACATATTCATTTTCTGTAACAAAATCATCTCTATTCATTGTTTAACCTCTTTATCAATAATCTCTCTACTTCTTCTCTCATATATTCAGGTATCTTAGCCAATAAATTACCCAGTGCTAACATTTGTTTAGCATCCTCTTCGTTTAAACCACGCGACTTCATATAATAAATATCATTATCACTTATTCTGCCAAAACTAGCACCATGTCCTCCAGTAATATCGAACTCATCAATATATAATATCGGATTTAAGAAGGCTTTCGCCGTTTTACTTAAACTGATTACTTTTGTGTTTTGATAAGCATTTGATCTTCCCATTCCTTTTTTAACTAAACTAGATACATCTACCTTTAATGTTGAAAAATCATTAATAACACCATAATTGAAAAAATCACTATCCGTATTCGATACAAGATGTTCGACTGATAAATCATATTCTTTCTTATTAGTCGCGTTAGCATAAATAACAGAATGGAAATTCAACTTAGCATTATACTCTAATAAATTTACTTTAGATTTTACTTCTATATCACCACTCAAATCTATAAAATACGTGTTTAACAAACCTTTGTTATCAAAGT
Organism: uncultured Muribaculaceae bacterium; assembly: GCA_964616485.1. Taxonomy (GTDB): domain Bacteria; phylum Bacillota_I; class Bacilli_A; order RF39; family UBA660; genus RUG13868. Next base: position 15,954 of record CAZTRB010000008.1, on the reverse strand, counting down.
TAATATTTAGCTCTCGCTCTTCTCTTATAATCGCATAATAGTCTAATTTAGAACCACTATTTACTATAACGTTACCTGAAGTTGGATTTTCTTCAATTAAAACAACATCGATGTTTGGCATTATTTGTATTGAGAGAGATTCTTTCTCTTCGATTCGATAAACACCAGTCTTATCAATTTTTATCTCTTTATCTATCCCAAGCAAGATGATTGGATCTTCTTTTTTTTCAAATAAATAATCCAACATATTACAATGCCTCATACCCATTCTTCTCTAGTTTATCAACTAGAGATAAATCACCGGTTTTCGTTATTACTCCATCTTTTAAAATATGAACATAATCGGGTTTAATATATTCTAAGATTCTAGGATAGTGCGTAATAATTATTATGCTAACATTTTCATCACTTTTGAAATATTCCATAATAGCTTCACCAACAACTTTAATAGCATCCATATCCAAACCAGAATCAATCTCATCTAATATTATTAATGATGGTTTTAACATAAGAAGTTGAAAAATCTCATTTCTCTTTTTTTCGCCACCAGAAAACCCGACATTAACATAACGATTAGGAAAGTCTTTAGGCATATTTAATTTTTCTAAAGTCGAATTAAACTCTCTATAAAAGTCCAATAATTTTATTTGGTCACCTTTTTCTCTTTTAGTATTGACAGCGTTTTTTAAAAATTGAGCGTTATTTACCCCTTCCAACTCACTTGGGTATTGCATTGCTAGGAAAAGTCCTGCTCTCGCCCTTTCATCGACACTCATAGCTAAAAGATCTTCACCATTAAAAGAAACTTTGCCTTTAATAACTTTATAATTAGGATTTCCCATAAGAGCAGAAGCTAAAGTACTTTTACCGTTACCATTAGGCCCCATTACAGCGTGAATTTCACCGGCTTTAACTTCTAAACTAACTCCTTTTAATATCTTTTTATTTTCCACAGAAACAAATAGTTTCTTTATATCTAAAACTTTCTTCATATTTCCTCCAACATATCTTTTTAATTATAACATTAAATTAATAAAAAAGTTAGTCTAAACTAACTTTTTGTTTCTTATTTTAAAATTACTTCTATACAAATAAAAAAGCACCTATTAAGTTGCTTCTATTTTCTGCATATTAATGCAATTATATTTGATAGTGATATTAATCACTATTAATTCTTATGGTGGAGAATAGCGGGATCGAACCGCTGACCTCCACGGTGCAAACGTGGCGCTCTCCCAGCTGAGCTAATTCCCCATAAATAAGTAACGTATTGATTTTATCATGCTAAAATACTAATGTCAATACGTTTTTATATAATTTATTCTGTTAAAAAATCTTTACTTTTATGAGGTTCTTCAAAAAGAAGATTGTTATAATTTTGCTGTCTTAAAACTTCATATAAAACAACGGCACAACAATTACTTAAATTTAAAGATCTAACATTACTTGTCATTGGAATTCTCATGCATTTATCTAAGTGATCAATTAAAATTTCTTTAGGTATTCCAGTTGATTCTTTACCAAAAATCAAAAAGATTTCTTTGCTATTATCGCTATAATCAAAACTATTATGAGGTTTATGAGCATATCTAGTAAAGTAATAAAACTCTCCGTTGTTTTTATCTAGAAATTCTTGATAATTTTCATAAACAAAATATTCTAATTTATCAATATAATTTACTCCGCTTCTAATTAAAGATTTTTCATCTAAAGAAAAGCCCAAAGGCTTAATTAGATGAAGTCTTGTATTAGTAGCAACACAAGTACGCATAATATTACCACAATTTTGCGGTATTTCTGGTTCAAACAAAACAATATTTATCATTTAAATACACTTTCTATATAGCTTATTTTGCTGTTCCTTTGATTTCGTTTACATCTAAAAGTTGTTCAATATCGCCAATCGTAATCATTTGAGTCTTTCTTTGTACCAAATCGACGACTTTTTTATCTGAGATAATTAAAAAAGCAGGATACCCTTCTAAGTTTTCATTTGTCGCATAATTACTATTAAAAATATTATAAAATTCCTGTTTATTTTTAACTTCTGTAATATTTAAATAAATTGTATCTAATAACCCTCTATTAGTTAGTACCACTTTCATATCTTCTTCAAGTTTTCTAGAATTATCGTCATCAGAGACTCCAATATATAACAAAAAGTCATCGTTTTCTAAGAAAAAGTTATCTAGATCTTTCTCTGTTATCTCGGATAAAGTTCCTCTTATAACAGGTATTTCGTTTCTATATTTTACTTGAGAATTATATAAATGCGATAAAAATAATACGATAAAAAAGGAAACTATAAAAATTAAAGTTATTCTTACATAATTTTTATAAGTTATTTCTCTTACTTTTTCTTTTTTCTTTATTCTTCTATTTTTCATAATCACACTTCCTTCTATATTAATATTATAACAAAAAAAAAAGAAAAGTAGATATTAAATTCTATTTTCTATTTTCTTTCTAGCATTTGTATCTAAAATTTTCTTTCTTATTCTAATAAAACGAGGTGTAACTTCAACTAATTCATCAGTATTGATATAATCTAGAGCATATTCCAAATTAATTGGCCTTGGTCTTTTTAATACTACGGTGTGATCACTACCAGACGCTCTCATGTTAGTTAAATTTTTACCTTTTGTTACGTTAACAGCCAAATTGTTTTCACGATTATTTTCACCGACAATCATCCCCTCATACACTTCGGTGCCTGGCTCAATAAACATGGTTCCACGATCTTCTAAACTGCCAATTGAATAAGCGGTTGCCTTTCCTTTATCTATCGAAACTAAAACACCTAAGACTCTTTCTCCAACTTCTAAGTTGTGCATTGATCTATATTCTTTAAATGTATGATTAATTATACCGTAACCCTTTGTTAAAGTTAAAAAAAGCGTAGAGAATCCAATTAAACCTCTTGCAGGTATAACATAATTAATTCTAACTTGGCCGTTGTCATTATGCATTGATTCCATACTAGCTCCACGATTCCCAAGTTGCTCAATTACATTACCTACTACATCTTCAGGACATTCGACCTGTAAATCTTCATATGGTTCTAACTTTTGATCATCTTTTTCTTTTATAATAATTTCTGGCTTGCTTACCTCAAGTTCAAATCCTTCTCTTCTCATGTTTTCTATTAAAATACCTAAGTGAAGTTCCCCCCTACCCGAAACAACCCAACTTTCCGAATCATTTATTGCTACTTTTAAGCTAACGTCTTTTTGCATCTCTTTATAAAGTCTTTCTTCTATTTTTCTAGCAGTAAGTATCTTTCCATCGAGACCACAAAAAGGAGAGCTATTTGTACCTATCGTAATTCTTAATGTCGGTTCATCAATTCTAAGTGGTGGAAGAGGTAGTAAATCAGTCTGATTACATATTGTATCTCCTACAGATATTTCTGAGTATCCAGCAATTGCAACTATATCTCCCGCTTCTGCTTTTTCTACTTCTATTCTATTATGTCCTAAATAACCAAACAATTTTTGAATTCTAAATTGTTTTACAGAGACACCGTCCCTAAGACACGTTACTGTTTGTCCCTTTTGAACACGACCATTATGAATTCTTCCTATACCAATACGCCCAACAAAATCATTATAATCTAATAATGCCGGCTGAAATTGCAAAGGTGCATCAACGTCTCCTTTAGGCTCTGGAATCTCTTCAATTATTTGCTTCAAGATTGCAGAAAAACCTTTTTCTTGAGTAGTTAAATCTGGACTCATACTAGATGTTTGATTTAATGCCGAAGCATACACTACTTTAAAATCTAATTGTTCATCGGTTGCACCTAGTTCAATAAATAAGTCAAGAACCATATCTACTACTTCTTTACATCTAGCCGTTGGTTTATCGACTTTATTAATAACCACTATAGGTTTAACGTTAGACATCAAAGCTTTCTTTAAAACAAATCTAGTCTGTGGCATTGTTCCCTCATAAGCATCTACTACTAATAAAACACCATCTACCAAATTCATTATTCTTTCAACTTCGCCACCAAAATCAGCATGACCTGGCGTATCAATTATATTTATTTTACAGTCATTATAAAGAACAGAAGTAGTCTTAGCAAGTATCGTAATACCTCTTTCTTTTTCGATTTGATCAGCATCCATCGAACTGTCTATATCATCTTTATGTTCTTTAAATGTTCCAGTAAACTTTATTATTTCATCGACCAATGTCGTTTTACCATGATCTACATGAGCAATTATGGCAATGTTTCTCTTTTTCATATTCATTCCCTTTTCAAACTTTTTAAGTATATCACATCATCAAAAAAAAACAATGTTTTTTATTTAGAAAAAGCAAGATTCTTGTTTTTATTAATATAATCTAATCGATCGTCTTCACTAAAAAACAACGCTACTCCAGAATAGTAACCATTAAATAATACAAAATTCTCTCGTTTTTTAAATCTGCTTAATACTTCACCAGGAAGTACTATTCTCCTTTGACTATCAGGGCTAACTTTATTTTCCATCATAAAATAATTAGCCATAAAACTTTCTCGATATTGTTTAGCTATCTTTGGATCTACGACTTTTGCTTTATCCTCTAATTCTTTAAATCTTCTGTCTAAATCGTACATCCTCGTATCATAATCTTCAAGTCCAATAAAAGTCGGATGACCATAATTTACAAAGACTAGTATTTGCTTTTCTTGATATCCTGTAAATATTGGAACACATACACGATCTCTATCTGTTATTGTTTTTCTTTCATAACCTATTATGCCTCTTGCTTCAAACCTAGTCTCAGCGGCTGTTCTATCTTTTACTTCAATCATAGTATCTCCTCCAAACTGTTGCTAATTATAGCATAAAGCTATTATAAAGTCAATAAAAAAGAGCTTTCGCTCTTTCATTAAAACTCTAATTTCTCTATTTCTTCTTGTGGTTGCTCAACAGTTTGAGGAGTTTCTGAAACAACAGGTTCTGGAACAACAGGAGCAACTGCTTCTTCAACTATTGGCTCTACAGTTGGCATAACTTGTGGAACAACAGGTTGTTCTTCTACCATTGGCGTTGGCTCAACTACCGCTGGAGTTTCTACTACAGGAACAGCCCCATTGTATGCTTCTCTTACAGTATTTGTAGGAATAGGCGCAGTGTTTTCTAAAGGATTAGCTCCTCCGTATATCGCTCTTGGCTCATTATTTGAATTTAGTTCTGTTTCTTGATTTATATTACTACCATAAGCTACTGGTTGTTCCTCAACTACCGGCGTTGGTTCAACTACCACTGGAGTCTCCACTGCTGGTGTTTCCATGACTGGTGTCTCCATAATAGGTGTTTCAACAATTGGGGTTTCCATAATCATTGGTTCTACAACTGGAGCATCTAACGTTTCTGGTTGCATAACTTCTGTTTCTACAACCGGAGGTAGAGTTGGTTCTTCTAAAGTCTCAACTTGATTAAAATTAATTGGCTCAACTACTGGCTCAACAACGTTGTTTTCTAACACTTCAGTAGAAGGAACAACTGTTGGTTCAGTAACGACCGGTGCTGGATCAGCAACAGGTTCTTGAGCAACGGGTTCAACAAGATTAACTGTATTCTCCTTATTCTTACCTTTCCCCATAAATAAAACTACAATTCCTACGATTAAAAATAGTATTCCAACGATAACTAAAATTCCGCCCGTAGATGTTGCAAATTCTACAATATCAAAACTTAATAATTCAAAAATATTCATTTTATCTTTTCTCCCTAATCTATTCTAATAAAATAATAACAAATATTACAATCAATTGCAACAGTTATTTAAATTTATAATTAAAAAAACTCCAAGGAACCTTACTAACATCGGGATATTTAAAAAATGTTAGTTCTTTTTTGGTAATCGGATGAATGACCGAAAGAGAATAAGCCCATAATGCTAAGTCACTTTTTTGAATGCTTCCATAAAGAACATCTCCATATATCGGAGCAAAATGACTACTCATCTGAACTCTTATTTGATGGTGTCTACCCGTAATAAGTTTTATTTTTATTAAAGATAAATTATTCTTTTTTTCCAAACACTCGTACTCTAATTCACTATGCTTACCTTCTTTTTCGTTAGATATAAAGGAAATAAAATCATTCCCCTTTTTTAAAAAATCTTTTAGAATCCCTTTTTCATCTACATTTCCTTCTACAACTGCCAAATATTTTTTTGTGACTTTATGGTTTCTAATATCTTCATTAATTCTAGAAGCCGCTTTTGAAGTTTTAGCAAAAATCATAATTCCACCAACCGGACGATCTAATCTTTGTAAAAGTCCGACATACGCTTCACCCGGCTTATTACCTTTTTCTTTAACATGCTGCTTTACACTAGTTAACACATCTTTGTCACCAGTTACATCTTTTTGGCTAAGGACATTCGGAGGCTTTACAACTACTATTAAATGATTGTCTTCATAAAGAATCTCTAGCTCATTCATTCTTTTCATACCTCGTACACACTCCACATGGGAGTATAAAATCTGTGTTTTTTATTGGCAACCCAATTTCATTAGATGTCACCTTATATTTTTTGTTTTTAAATACATCCTTTATAACGTTATTAAATATTTCTTTCGATATACCCGTGGTATAAGTATTTATTATTAGAAACAACGGTTCTTCTACTAAAATTTCTTTACACATCTTAACTAGACTGTATATATCTTTTTCAATATCCCAAACTTCTTTATTGCTTCCCCTACCATAACTTGGTGGATCCATTATAATTGCATCGTATTTATTTTCACGTTTAACTTCCCTTTGAACAAACTTAACGACATCATCGACAATATAACGAACATCTGATTTCTCTAAACCATTTGCAAAAATGTTCTCTTTAGCCCAGTCAACCATTCCTCTTGAAGAATCAACATGAACAACACTTGCTCCACTCTTTAAACACGCAACAGTTGCTGCTCCAGTATACGCAAAAAGATTTAAGACTTTTATCTTTTTTTTAGATGCTTCTATTTTCTTTCTCATATAATCCCAATTAATTGCTTGTTCTGGAAAAAGTCCCGTATGTTTAAATTTCATTTGTTTTATTTTAAATATTAAATCTTTATATTTTACTTCCCAAATAGTGTTTGTTTTTTTAAAATTTCTCCATTCACCACCAGTAGCTGTTCTAAAATATTGAGCGTCGATAAAATCATATTTTTCAAGCAAGTTTTCTTCACCCCAAATAATTTGAGGATCCGGTCTTAAAAGATAGACGTTATTCCATCTTTCTAATCTTTCTTTATTTGAACAATCTAATAACTCATAATCTTCCCAGTCTCTAGAAATTAACATATTATCACCTATAAAGATTATAACATGATAAGTAAAACTTTTTAAAAAAGAAACCATTAAAAAACTATATTTAGTTTTCTAACATTGAGAAAGCCTCATATAGTTCATTACATTTAGCAACATCCATTTCAGGAATTCCTTCATAAAGATATTGCATATTAAGTTTTTGATATTTTTCTTTTCCCAGATGATGATATGGTAAAAACTCAACTTTTTCGACATTATTTATTCTTTTAATATACTCTTTTAAACTTTTTACATATTCTATACTATCGGTAACGCCTGGTATAATAACTTGTCTTACCCAGACTTTTTTATTATTTCTATTCACTTCTGCAATAAATTTTTCAGACTCTTCGATACTATGATATCCTGTAATTGCTTGATAACCTACTTCCGTCGTATGCTTTACATCAAAGATAACCAAATCCACATATTTCAGTATCTCTTCATATCTTCCATTTCCAACACCAGCCGTATCAAGGGCAATGTTTATATCATTTTCTTTTAAGAGTTTCATCGTCTGTATTAAGAACTCTGATTGCAAAAGTGGCTCCCCTCCAGAAAAAGTTACGCCTCCCGCGTTTCTAAAGTAGCTCTTATAACGAACTATTTTATTAACTATTTCTTCGGGAGTATAATTCATTTCTCTTAACTCCCACATTTCAGGATTGTGACAATATTTACACCTTAGCTTGCACCAATCTAAAAATATTACTATTCTTATGCCAGGTCCATCGACAAGTCCAAAAGTTTCTATCTCACTTACACTACCTCTTATCATATTACATCTTCTCGTGGAAAGTTCTACTTATAACTTCTTCTTGTTGTTGCCTAGTTAATCGATTAAATCTAACAGCATAACCAGAAACACGAATAGTTAAAAGAGGATACTTTTCTGGATTTTCCATAGCGTCTATTAATGTATCTCTATTTAATACGTTAACATTTAAGTGATGGGCATCTTGGACAAAATAACCGTCTAAGATTGATACTAAATTATCTATTTGCTCGACTTTGGTTAGACCTAAAGTTGATGGGACAATCGAAAAAGTGTTAGATATTCCATCTCGACAACTTTCGCAATAATTTAATTTTGCAACAGAGTTCAAACTTGCAAGAGCCCCAGAAAGGTCTCTTTCGTGCATTGGGTTTGCACCTGGCGCAAAAGCGACACCTGATCTTCTTCCATCCGGAGTATTACCTGTCTTTGCGCCATAAACAACATTGGAAGTAATTGTTAAAACAGAAAGTGTTACTTCAGAGTTTCGATAAGGTTTGTGTTTAGCTAGTTCTTGATACATTTTATCGACGACTTCTTTAGCAATCGAGTCGACATCGTCATCATCATTACCATATTTAGGGAAATCACCTTCAATTGTAAAATCAATCGCTATTCCACTCTCATCTCTTATAGGTTTTACTTTAGCATATTTTATAGCAGATAAACTATCAACAACTACTGATAATCCCGCTATACCATAAGCCATTAAACGACGAATATGAGTATCATGCAATGCCATTTGTGAAGATTCATAAGCATACTTATCATGCATATAATGAATTATATTCATCGCATTAGAATAAATATATGCTACTTTCTCTAACATTTTATAAAAAGTATCTTTTACTATTTCATAATCTAGTATCTCTCCTTGTAAAGGATTAAAACCATCGACAACTTTTTCTTTTGTTAATTCATCAACACCACCGTTGATTGAATATAGAAGTGCTTTTGCTAAATTACACCTAGCACCAAAATATTGCATATCTTTACCAACTGTCATTGCCGATACACAACAAGCTATAGCATAATCGTCTCCATATAAAGGACGCATTACATCGTCATTTTCATATTGAATAGAATCAGTATCAATACTCATTTGTGCACAATATTTTTTAAAAGGTTCTGGAAGTTGTTGGCTCCACAAAATTGTAAGATTAGGTTCAGGAGCCGGATTTAAATTAGTTAATGTGTGAAGCATTCTATAACTAGTTTTAGTTACCATATGCTTTTCTTCTAAAGTAAGGCCACCTAACACACATGTTACCCATGTCGGATCTCCCGTAAACAATTCATCATAATCAGGAGTTCTAAGATGTCTAACAAGTCTTAATTTGATTACAAATTGATCGATTAACTCTTGAGCTTCTTCTTCTGTTAAAATTCCTGCATCAATATCTCTTTTGATATAAATATCAAAGAACGCATCTACACGCCCAAGACTCATAGCAGCACCATTATTTTCTTTTATAGCAGCTAAATATGCAAAATAAGTCCATTGTATAGCTTCCCTAGCATTAGAAGCAGGTTTAGAAATATCAAAACCATATTTACTTGCCATGCTTTTAATTTGTTCTAATGCACGGATTTGAATAGCTACGTCTTCTCTCAGTCTTATTAAGTCTTCTGTCATAGGTCCAAGCAACTCGTAATCCCACTCATATTTTTTCTGAGTAATTAGATGATCAATACCATACAACGCTACGCGACGATAATCTCCTATTATTCTACCCCTACCATAAGCATCGGGTAATCCTGTGATTAAACCAGCACGTCTCGCTTTTCTAATATCTCTTGAATACGCATCGAAAACACCTTGATTATGAGTTTTTCTAAATTCATTAAAATACTTATCAACTGTTGGATTAAGAGTGTACCCATATGCTTCCATCTCTTTATAAACCATTTTTACTCCACCATAAGGATGAACTATCCTCTTTAAGGGAGCATCTGTTTGAACACCAACAATAACTTCATTTTCCTTATCTATATAACCAGGATTAAAATTATCAATGCCCGCCATATTATCGACATCGATATCTAAAACATTTTTATTAAGTTCTTCTTTTAAAAGTAAATTACATTTATCCCAAACCAAATTTGTTCTTTGGCTTTTATCTCTTAAAAAACTCTCATCACCGTTATAAATCGAATAATTTTGTATTATAAAATCTCTAACATTTATCTCATTAGTCCACTTTCCAATCTTAAACCCATTCCATTCTATATTCATATTATCCTCCATTATGTACTAAATCATTATAGCAAAAAAAAATACAAAAACAAAGACAGTTACTCTACTATCTTTGTTTTTTAATGTCGCTTTACGTTTTATTTACTGTTTTTAATTTTTTCTTTTTTTTCTCTAATTTTTTTAGCAATTTCTTCTTTCCCGTTTAACAAATGAGCAATCGATAAATTTTGATTTAAAGTATTTATTACATTTGCGAGTTGTAACGAACAATCGACGACGACAAACCATTTTTCTTTTTTTATATCTTCTGGTATGTAAGAAAGATTTGTCGTATAAATTTTATCGAATAGTTTTTCTTTAAAAGCATCTTTTATTAGTTGTGTACCTTCAGTAAACAATGCGAACGTCGCAATTAAAAATATTTTTTTTGCACCTCTATTTTTGGCTTCCTGACAAACTTCTATCATCGATGTACCAGATGCAATCATATCATCAACGACGATAATATTTTTATCTTCTATTTCTGTCCCCATATATGAATGACAAACAATTGGATTCTTCCCATTAATTACTTTGCTATAATCTCTTCTTTTATAAAACATTCCAACATCACTACCAAGCATATCAGCATAATAGCGTGCTCTATCCATTGCTCCTGGATCTGGGGAAACAACTAAAAGATTATCTAGATAATTTTCTTCATTATCTAGAAGAATATTTAAAATTGTATGGGTTGGATAAAAGTTTTCAAAAGGTAATAAAGGAATAGCATTACAAACATTAGGATCGTGAACATCAAAAGTAATTATATCGTTTACTCCTAAAGCCTCTAACTCTTGAAGAGCCATTGCACAATCTAAAGATTCTCTTTCTTTTCTTCGATGTTGTCTTGATTGATATAGTAACGGCATTATTAAAAATATCTTTTCAGCATGACCAGATAAAGCACTTATAACTCTTTTGACATCTTGAAAATGCTCATCTGGCGACATATGATGTTCTTTACCATGAAGCAAATACGTTATCGAATAGTTACCGACGTCCGTTAATATAAAGACATTTTTTCCTCTAACCGTCTCGTTTATAACTATTTTACCTTCACCGTTTTGAAATCTACTAACGGTAGTTTTTATTAGATAGTTATCATTACTTCCATTAATAGAATTCAAATGATTATTAATAATGTCTCCATAATTTTTAATTGAATCCATCACAATTATTTTTAAATCTCTGTTATTCATATCAACCCTCCACAAAAAAAGATAGCTTATTTTATAAAAAGCACATCTTTATTTAAATAAGAAAGAAAAAGTAAAAACATAAATGGTAAAGTAGCATATGCATTTGCACAAATAATAGTAACGTACTTTAAACCAGATACAAATGCAACATCATATAAAACAAAATAATGAGTAATTGAAGATGAAATTCCAACTAAGAAGAATAAGATTAAATTAACTGTTCTTCTAGAAACACTTCTATATTTTGTAATGTTTTGTGCCGTATAATAAGAAAAAGCAAACATTACTAAAAGTTGTGTGAAAAATACTAAGTATATTGTAAAAGATGGTCTTATTTCTTTAGCTAAGTTATTTGAAAACATACAATTTATGTTTGCTAAAACACTACATTCAACATATGGTTTACTAACAGCATTTAAATGATAATAACTTGAAAACATATATATTAAAATTAAAAAGACAAGAGTACTTGCTCCATAAATAATCAAGTTTTCATTTTTGTTTTTCTTTTTCTTTCTACCCTTTTCCTTTAAAAGTAAAATAGTAGGTATAAATAACATAAAGAAAAAACAACTAAGTAGAACCAAAAACAAAATTAAGTATTCCATTTTTTTCCTCCAACTATCTATATATAATATATAACATAAAAAAGACAAAAATTAAACTCTATTTTAAAAGTTTCACAATTTTTTCTCTTAAAGACAAACTAACTTGATATATTTCATTTTTTTTAAGTCCTATTTTTTTTTTCGTTAAATTTTCAATTGCTTCTTTTAAAGTACACTTGTTTTTAATAATTTCATCTATTAATAATGCCTCGATAGATATATTGTCTTTATCTATTTTCTGATAGTTTTTTTCTAAAACAACCGTATATTCACCTTTAGTAATTTTTTCATCAGTTTTTATTTTGTCATAAACTTCTTTAATATTACCATAAAAGCCTCTTTCCATCTTTTTGGTAAGATCAGAAGCGATGTAAACTTTACTATTAGCAAACTCCTCACTTAATAATTTTATCAAAGTAATTATTCTATGTGGCGATTCATAAATTATAAAAGTATTTATTTCGCTACTTTTTATTAACTCGATCATATTTTTCTTTTTCTTATTATCTGTTGGGAAAAAACCGAGAAATGAAAAATGTTGACTGTTTATACCCGAAATAGAAAGCGCTGAAATAACTGCCGATGCACCTGGTATGGAATAAACTTCGATATTATTTTCGCGTGCACTTTTTATCAATAAATATCCCGGATCGGATATACATGGTGTTCCAGCATCTGAAACAAGAGCTATATTTTTTCCCTTTTTCAAATCATCAATAAAAATATTCGTTTTCTTTTGTTCGTTAAATTTATGATATGAAATCATTCTTTTATTTATTTCAAATTTGTTTAAGATTTTAATTGTTTGTCTAGTATCTTCAGCTGCAATATAATCTACACTTTTTAAAATATCCAACGCTCTCTTCGTGATATCATTAAGGTTACCGATTGGGGTAGCCACAACATATAAAGTTCCCATTATTATTACCCCCATATCAAATTAAAAACAGCATATAAAAGAGTTATGATTGAAACGGTCATAACTATACCCACTAAAATTTTAAAATTATCTTTCTCTTTTTTCATTTTCTTTCCTCAACAATATTATAACAAGAACTAAATATCTTTACTATAGAATTGAATTATTTAAAAATTCTTTAGTAAAGCGATTTTCATTGAAAAATTTAATTTAATTTGAATCTTTCTTATTATAACTTTAATTTTTCAAATATTTTCCTGCTAGGATTTAGGTATTTAACCGTTTTACTTTCTTTTATTAAAAGAATATTATCTTTAAAGGAGGAAATTATGAATGAAATATTTAAAAAATTAAATTCTGAATTAGATAATTTAGCAAAAAACGACTGGATAGTTATGAAAAAAAACTTTACGGGTAGCGCCGGTTGTAACTTAGAACGTTTATTGAAAATAAACAGTGGAAATTTTGAAATACCGGATTATAATGGAATTGAAATAAAAACTTCAATTTCTTTTAAAAAAATATCTTATATCAAACTTTTTACAGCAAATCCTGATGGAAAGTTTTTATTTGAAATAGAAAGAATCAGAGAAAACTATGGTTATCCAGATAAAGATTTAAAAAATCACAAAGTATTTAACAACTCATTTTATTGTAGTAAAAAAACTTATATAAATTTTAATTACTTTAATTTAGTTGTAGATAAAAAGCAAGAGAAAATTTACTTTCATATTTATAACAATAAAAAGGAACTAATTGATAACAATACTTTTTGGACCTTTGACCTATTAAAAGAAAAATTAACCAGAAAGCTTTCTTATTTGGCTATAATAGATGTCATCACAAAAAAAGATAAGGATAAAACCTTATATAAATATGGAAAAAAAGAGTTTTATAAACTAAAATCTTTCGAAAAATTTATTGAGCTAATAGAAAAAGGATCGATTCGTATTTCGTTTTCTATAGGTGTATTCAAAAGTGGAAAAAGATTAGGTGATGTACACAATCATGGAACAGGTTTTTCAATACAAACAAATAAAATATCTGACCTTTTTGAAAAAATAAAAATGGATTAATTTTTTTTAATTTAAAATCCATTCTTCGTCATTCCACAAAATTTTCAAATTTAAATTTAAGCGATTAGCAAAGCTCTTAATTGCATTATGAACTTTAATAGTAAAATACCAGTCTTCCAACATTTTTCTATTTGCTCTTTTATTTACCAAAAAATTTACGATAAAATCCTTGTTATTTTTTTCAATAATTATGTCTTCAATATACTGGTATTGATTTAGTCCTTCTATCTTTCGACCTTCTTCAGTAAGTCTCGTATATTTTATATCTATTTTATCGGCTAAAATCAAAGCTAAAACCATTATGTTTTCACTATCAAAACCATCTCGGTGTTTTTTTATTGATTCTAAAATTTCTTTTTCATATTTTAATTTTATTTTGTGATCTTTAAAATATTTTTTAGCAATATCATGACTTCTAATCTCATGATCTTTTTTAATTCCCCCGTAACCAATATCATGCAATAATGCAGCAATTTTTGCATTTTCGATATATTCTTCGTCAAAATTTAGTTGAATTAAAATTTTCTCTACCATTTCAATTACATTGTTGACGTGTGGTAATCCATGGTATACCCAAAATCCATCTTTACTATTTGGATCATCTGCTGACTGATACGAATCAATCACAAAATTATCGTTTTTTATTTTTTCAAACATAAACTATCACCTAAATTCATTGTATATTATTTATTACGAAAAATAAAATAATTTATATATACTCTTACTAAAATAAGATTATCTTCTTATACTTGCAAATCTTTCTATAGTTCTATCTGGCGAGTCACTTTTTAAAATGTTATATATCATTTTTTCCCTGTCATATGGGACTAACACTTCTTCAAAATCATAGCCTCCATTTTCTTTTTCTTTTAGCAAAACATAAGAAGCCAGATCTTTATTATCATTATCATAACCAATTCCAACTGCACGAATTGAATAAAATCTCGTAGAATTACTTTCTTCATATAATTTCCAATGAACATGACCTTGGAAAACAGAGTCAAACTGATCAACACGTTTTCCAGTAAACAGCGGATCTTCTTTTGCAGAGACAATCCCTTTCATAT
Organism: uncultured Muribaculaceae bacterium; assembly: GCA_964616485.1. Classification (GTDB taxonomy): domain Bacteria; phylum Bacillota_I; class Bacilli_A; order RF39; family UBA660; genus RUG13868. The sequence continues at coordinate 764 of CAZTRB010000008.1, read as the reverse complement.
ACGGAGCATCTTTACCATATTTTTCTATATTTGAGTCAATTTCCTTTTGTTGCTCAGGACTGTTTGTGTATAAAAATTGCTCATAACCAGGCAAGCCGTTTCGGACATATTTTTGATAAGTCCATGAATCTCTGTTAATAAAATCAAATCTAACATCATTTGCAAAATGGCATAATGCAATTTTTTTACCTCCAATTACTAATTCAATTGATCTTGGAAATAGACTAATTAAACCAATTTGCTCTTCATTAAGTTTAGAAAGCGTCCATAATTGGCTTTGATTTTTTAAATTATCAAAATAAAAAGCAAAAGGCTGTATACCCAAAGTACAATATTCTTCAGAGTTACCAGCAATGGAAGTAACGTTATAATTTCTTAACAAATAAATAACTTCAGATGGGTTTGGACCAACTCCTATATTATCACCAAGCGAATATATTTCCTCAACACCTTTTTCCTTCATATCAATTAACACTGCTACAGTGGGTTCTAATAAGGCATGAGCGTCTGTAAAAATTCCAATTTTTCTTCCAGTATACTGTTCCAATTTATAATCACCTCGCAATTATATTATATTATATTATATCTTGGTTCAAAAAGAAACCAAGAAACTTATAAAAAACATCCTTTAATTAAGAAAGTTTGGGCCAAGTGAGTTGCAAGGAAATAAAAACTAAGCAATAACTTTGCTTAGTTTATATTTAATAAATGGTCGGGAAGACAGGATTTGAACCTGCAACCCCTTGGTCCCAAACCAAGTGCTC
>CAZTRB010000007.1:54843-63831 GCA_964616485.1 uncultured Muribaculaceae bacterium | reverse complement strand
TGGTATCCAGGTCACATGGCTAAAACGAGAAGAGAAATTGTAAGTATACTTTCTCTTGTTGATATTGTCTATGAATTAATTGATGCAAGAATGCCAATTAGTTCAAAAATAGTTGATATTGATGATCTTGTCCAAGATAAACCGAGAATTTTAATTGTAACTAAATATGATCTTTGCGATAAAGAAAAAACAGATGTTTTATTAAATTTATATAGAGATAAGGGATATTTTGTAATTGTTTGTGATTTGTTTAATAAAAATGATACGAATAAGATTCTCGAAACGACTAAGATAATTCTTTCCGATAAAGTCTTAAAAAGAGTTGAAAAAGGATTAAAACCGAGAAAGGCGAGAGCTGTTGTAATTGGTGTACCTAATGTTGGAAAGAGCACTTTAATCAATCAATTATCAGGAAAGAAGGTTGTTCAAGTCGCAAATAAGCCTGGTGTTACTAGAACGTTAAGCTGGATTAGAATAGGTAAAGATATTGAGCTTCTCGATTCTCCTGGAATACTGTGGCCTAAAATTGAGAGTGACGAGGTCGCAAATAATTTAGCTGTTTTAACTTCTATAAAAGAAGATATTTTAGATAAAGAACATTTAGCTAGATATATCGTTTTAAAACTAAGTGAAAATTATCCAGATTATTTAATCTCTAGATATAATTTAAATAAATTAAATATTGAGACTATTTTTGAAGATATTGCTAAGAGTAAAAACATCTATGGAAAAGGAGCTATGGTTGATTACGATAGAGTTTATAGCGTTATTATTAAGGATTTAAAAGACAATAGCTTTGGGAAGGTTACATTTGATTAAAGAAAAGAATTTTGTTCTTTCTTTTTTTTTATTTAATTGTTATAATTGTTATCATAAAGGGAGTGTGTATTATGAAAAAAACTAAAAAGGTTATTAAAAAAAATAACCAAGAAAATGACTTCTTAGATATTTTATCTCTTAGAGTAAATCAATTTTTAAGAACGGAGAAGAAAAATAAAGACCCTAAAAACAATGTCTATTTCTGGTTGTTTAAGTTAGTGTTTTTAATATTATATCTATATGTTATAATCGTTGTCTTCGATTGGCTTTCAAGCTTTGGTGTCATTGCAATCTATGGACTAGGTGTGGTGTTAAGAGAAGCTCTATCCATGTTTTGGGTAGGGACGATTCAAACGTTTGGTGGCTTATTAGTTATCTATACGATATACAAAAATATAAATAACTTTATGGAAAGTGATTATTATAAAAACCTATACAAAAAAGATAAGGTGATGGAATTAAAGAAAAAGAATCTTTTTACAGTTTTATATTATGTATTTAAGTATTTATCTCTTCCATACCTGCTTCTTATGGTAGTGCTAGCAGGTTTCTTAATGACAAGTTTAGTGTTCTTTTCTTATTTATATTTTAAAGAAATATATTTGTTTAGTGCTTTTCCAATAATAATAGCTTTATTTGTATTAGTCTATTTCTTATTCACATTAATTCAATGTAAGTTTTATGAGAGAAAATTGTGTGTTAATTCAAAATGGTTTATTTTTCCCTTATCACTTTTATTTATAGGTCTTATTGGTTTTGGTTTTGAAGTTAGTCAATTTGACTATGTATCTACATTACCAGAGAACTTTGATATAGTTGAAAAAGAAGTTGCTATCAGTTCTGAAGACATATATAAAATTGATATTAAAACAGAATCTAAATATAAAAATGTTCAAGTTATTATCGATAATGAATTAGAAAATGAAATTAAAGTAAAATTAGAGTACTTTAAAACGGCAAGTCCTAGATACACATATTATTTTAATAACGAAGGTACCCTTAAATTACTTTTCTCATCACATATGAATTTAGATTATACGAATTTAGAAGATATTTTAAAGTATAGTGTTGAAGCGGTGAAAGATAGAACAATCTATAATTTTAATCTATTTAAGCATCCTACTATTACGGTGTATGTTAACTCAAAGATAGCTACTAATATATTTGTAAATGGCACATATGCACTTATAGAATCTTAGTATGAAAAAAAACGCGATTGATAATAGCATATATGAAAAAGCTATGTTTGGTAAAGGATTTCAATTTGTCGCAGGTATAGATGAAGCGGGAAGAGGACCTTTAGTTGGTCCAGTTGTAGCTGCCTGTGTCTTATTGCCAAAGAAGTTTTATCTAGAAGGTCTTACTGATTCAAAAAAACTCTCACAGAAGAAGAGAGAGGAGTTCTTTTATCTAATTAATGAGCAAGCGATTTCTATAGGTATTGGTATTGTTTCTTCTGAAGTAATCGATGAGATAAACATTTATGAAGCGACTAAAAAAGCAATGTATAATGCCGTTAAGCAAATTAAACACCCCCTTGATCATATCTTGATAGACGCGATGAAGTTGCCTGAACTGAAGATACCAAATACTTCTATTATAAAAGGTGATTTAAATAGTTATACGATTGCAGCGGCAAGTATCGTTGCCAAAGTCACTAGGGATAGGCTTATCGATGAGTTAGATAAGAAACATCCAGAATATGGTTTTAAAAATAATAAAGGTTATCCTACGAAAGAACACCTCTTAGCAATAGAGAAATATGGTATTATTTTAGAGCATAGAAGAAGTTATAAACCGGTTGCAAAATATATTGACAATTAAAAAGAGTTTTAAACTCTTTTTTGTTTACTATTTGATAATCATTTTTAATAAAATATGTTTGAATATGTTTTTTTATATGTTATACTACTATTATAATAAAATAGAAGAGGGGTCGCTTTTATGGATACTAACAAACCAGTTGAAACGGATAATAACGTCGAAGTACAAGTTGTACCACCAGTTGTACAAGGGCAACCAGTCGTATCACAACCGTCCGAATCAACGCCAACAGCCGAACAAGCACCAGTAGTCGAACAAGCACCAACTGTTGTATCAGATCCAAATACGACAGGTGAAACAACTGATTCATCAGCGACAACTGATTCTGATGAAGCAGTCGAAACAGTTTCAACACAAGAGATTAAAAAAACCAACATTTTATCAAAAATAATAAGCGCTGGTCCTTTTTTAGCTAAGACGGCTTTACATGGAACAACCTTTTTAATAGCCCTAATAAAGAAAGATCATACTTTTTATCAGTTCCAAAAATATTCGGGAGAAGCACTTACAGAAGAACTAGAAAAAGTTCAAAAAGATAGTGCCGAATATCGTAAACAATCTGATGTGATCGATAAAGAACGTGCTAAAATGGCAATGGGTCAAAAACTTATTTCTTTTAAATATAAAGTAAAAGATTCTAGCGGAAAAACAATTTCCAATACTTTTGAGGCACCAACCAAAAATGATGTCATCGTTTTTTTGAGCAACGAAGGATATCAAGTCATAGAAGTAAAAGAAAGATCTAAATATGATATAGATGTAAACTTCTCTAAGAAGATAAGCAATGGGGATTTATCGTTTTTACTTACACAATTATCCACTTATTTAAAAGCGAGTATTCCTTTAATAAATTCGGTTCGTATTTTAGCGAAACAAACGACTAATCCGATGCAGAAAAAGATTTTAAATAAAGTCGTTTTTGAATTATCAGCCGGAGAAAAATTCTCGATGGCTTTAGAAAAACAAGACAAGTCTTTTCCTACTTTACTAATTAACATGGTAAAGACCTCAGAGATGACAGGAGACTTAGCCGGTACACTCGATGAGATGGCCCATTATTATACTGAGGTTGAGAAGGCTAGAAAACAAATGACGTCGGCTTTAATATATCCTTTGGTTATCTTTTCTGTTGCAGTCGTAGCCGTTGTCTTTATTATCGTTTATGTCGTACCGCAGTTCGTCGGGATGTTCGCGTCGAACAATGCAGAGTTACCTTGGATAACGAAATTTATTATTGGAGCTAGTGATTTTTTAGGAGCCTATTGGTGGATGTTAATTTTAGGACTCGTAGTGTTTATTTTTGCATTTAGATATATGTTTAAAAATATAAAGTCATTTAGAAAAACTATGCAAACAGCACTTATGCATTTTCCAGTAATTGGAAAAATAGTTATTTATAATGAGGTTCAAACTTTAACTAGAACTTTTGCTTCGTTATTAAACCACAGTGTTTTTATTACTGATGCGATGGAAATATTATCGACACTATCTAATAATGAAATATATAAAGAGATTATTAGTAGAACGTTAATTACCCTAAGTAAAGGTGGAAAGATAAGTGAATCTTTTAAAGGAGAATGGGCCTTTCCAGTCGTTGCTTATGAGATGTTAGTAACGGGTGAATCAACGGGACAATTAGCATTGATGATGGAAAAAGTAGCGGAGCATTATCAAGCTCTTCATACTAATGCTGTTACTTCACTAAAGAGTCTTATTGAGCCGGTAATAATCGCCTTTCTAGCCGTTGCCGTCGGATTCATAATAATGTCTATCATCTTACCGATGTTTGATATTTACGGACAGTTATAGGTGTGCGATGATATACGTATATATAATATTAGTCTTCTTATATGGAACACTATTCGGATCGTTCTTTAATGTCGTAGGTTATAGATTACCTAAAAATTTATCGATTGTTAAACCCAGTAGCTTTTGTCCCAAATGTAATCATCAATTAAAATGGTATGAGTTATTTCCAATAATATCTTTCTTGATTCAAAGAGGAAGATGTCGTAATTGTCAAAGTGAAATATCGTTGTTTTATCCTTTAATGGAAGCCTTAACTGGTATCTTATTCGTAGTATCATATTTGACTTTTGGTTTTACGATAGAATTTATCATTGCCTGTCTAGTCGCATCGTTTTTTGTAATAGTGATTGTGAGTGATATGAATTATCTAATCATTCCAGATGAAACGACCATTTTCTTTTCATTAATTGTGATTGTACTTACTTTTATAATCGAAGGTTTAGAAGCTGGATTAATGTCTTTAGTCGTTGGCATTTCACTTTTTATAATAATGTATATAATTATGCTTTTAGGTAATAAAGTATTTAATAAAGAGAGTATGGGTGGGGGAGATATTAAGTTAATGTTCTTTGTTGGAACAGTGACTTATTACGCATTTTTCAATGGAGTATTCGTTATCTTCTTATCTAGCTTTCTAGCTTTGCCTTTTTCAATATTTATGTATTTGAGAAACAATAATAAAGTTATCCCTTATGGTCCATTTATATTATTATCTTTATTTATAATTTATATTTCTCAAATAGATATAATTAAGTTAATACTAAAATAAAACAAGAAAGACGAGAGTCTTTCTTATTTTAAAAATATTTAATATATGATATACTTTTATTGGTGATGATATGAAAAAATATAAAGTCGAACAGCAGTCTTCAAACTTAGATTTAAGAGTTAATTTTAATAAAGCTAAAGAAGATCCGGATTTCTTAAAATTAATTAAAGAATTAGATTTAAGTGAAGATATATTAATGAAATATACTACTTCTTTATTAGAAGCTGCTAAAGAAAAGAAAAATTGTGATTCTTGTAAGGGTTTAAGTGAGTGTAAAAACAAAGTTCCCGGATCATACTTAGCTCCTATTAAAAATAAGAATGGGATAGATTTTGCTTATATTGATTGTGAATTTAAACAAAAAGAACAATATAAGAAAAACATGTCTTTTTATGATTTGCCTATTAGATTAAGAGAAGCTAGTTTTTCTAATGTCTTTACTGATGATGATACCAGAGTAATAATTATAAAAAAAATGAAAGCTTTTTATAATAGTTATATGCAAAAAGAAAAAGTCAAAGGAATATATTTACATGGTTCTTTCGGTAGTGGTAAATCTTATTTAATAGCAGCTCTTTTTAATGAGTGTGCTAAAAAAGGTGTAAAGAGTATAATGATCCATGTCCCTGAGTTAGTTCGTTCCATAAAAGAATCTTTTTATACAGATTATAGCGAGAGATTTGAACTTTTGAAAAATGTTGAGTTATTGTTATTAGATGATATAGGGGCCGAGCATTTGACACCTTGGGCAAGAGATGAAGTTCTTGAACCTATCTTACAATACCGTATGGACCAAGAATTACCGACTTTTTTCACTTCTAATTTAAACCCAAAAGAACTGGAAAAGCATTTTATTATATCTGAAGATAAGCTGAAAGCTAAAAGAATTATCGAAAGAATATTTGAAGTTGCCGAACCGATCAAATTAGCTAGTAAGAACATGCGCAAAATCTAATACTTGTATTTTTAAAAAAGGTATGCTATACTGTCATTTATAAATGTGATGAATGAGACATGATTATATATCGCTTTTAATAGAGAGTTAGTGGTTGGTGAAAACTAATAAAAAGATATATTTATTACTACTCAGGAGCAAAACTCGAAAGAGAATTTCGCATAAGAACTGCGTTAAAACGAATTAAGTTAAACTAAGGATGGTACCGTGTTTTCACTCCTATACAATATGTATAGGAGTTTTTTTATTTTAGGAGGTAAACATATGAATATTAAAGAAAATGAAAGACTTAATGTATTAAATCATAGTTGTGCTCATTTAATGGCACACGCTGTAAAGAGGCTTTTCCCAAAGGCCATGTTTTGGGTGGGTCCGGTAATAGAAGAAGGATTCTACTACGATATCGATTTAGGTGATTATAAATTAACAGATGAGGATATACCGAAAATAGAGAAAGAGATGAAGAAAATCGCTAAAGATGGTAAGAAAATAATCAAAGAAGAGTTAACTATCGAACAAGCACGAGAGAAGTTTGCAAATGATCCTTATAAGATGGATATTATCAATAATAACTTGACTGATGAGGATACGATTATCACTGCTTATAGACAAGATGATTTTATCGATCTATGTAGAGGACCCCATGTTGAAAGTACTAAGGAATTAAAGCATTATAAATTATTAAAGTTTTCCGGAGCTTATTTTAAAGGAGACTCTAAAAACAAGATGCTCCAAAGAATATACGGTATTTGTTTTGATAATGAAGAGGATTTAGTTAAACATTTAAATTTACTAGAAGAGGCTAAACAAAGAGATCATAGAAAGATTGGAAAAGAGTTAGGTATTTTTATGTCTTCTGATTTAGTTGGTAAAGGTATGCCGATGTATTTACCTAATGGATATATGATTTGGCAAATTTTAGAAAATTATATTAAAGAAAAAGAATACAAATTAGGATATCAACATGTCCTAACTCCACCTCTTGGAAGTGTTGACTTATATAAGACGAGCGGCCATTGGGACCATTATAAAGACAATATGTTTCCGGTGATGAAAGTAGATGAGGAAGAATTTGTTTTAAGGCCGATGAACTGTCCTCATCATATGCTAATATTTAAAAATGAATTATATTCTTATAAAGATTTACCAATTAGAATAGGAGAGATAGCTAGAGACCATCGTTATGAGGCGAGTGGTGCCGTTAAAGGAATAGAAAGAGTTCGTTCCATGTGTCAAAACGACGCTCACTTATTCGTTACTTCTGAGCAAATTAAAGAAGAATTTGAAAACGTCGTTAAACTAATATTAGATGTTTATAAAGACTTTGGTATTACAGATTATAAGTTCGTCTTAGCGTTAAGAGATAAAAATGATAAAGAAAAGTTTCATCCAGATGACGAGATGTGGGACGCTGCCGAAGAAGAATTAAGAAATGTACTTAATTCAATTGGAATTCCTTATATAGAGGAAATAGGAGAAGCGGCTTTTTATGGACCTAAATTAGACGTACAAGTGAAGCCAGCGGTCGGTCCAGAGTACTCCTTATCTACTTGTCAATTAGACTTTTGTTTACCAGCTAAGTTTGAATTAACTTACGTTGATCGAGACGGTTCTAAAAAGACTCCAGTAGTAATCCATCGCGCTATTCTTGGAACATTAGATCGTTTCATGGCTTATATCTTAGAAGAGACTAAAGGAGCGTTACCTGTATGGTTGTCGCCAGTTCAAGTAAATATTTTACCAGTTAATAACGAGTTTCATCTAGAATATTCAAAAGAAATCTTAGAACTTCTAAAAGAAAACAACCTTCGTGTTGAACTAGATGATCGTAATGAAAAATTAGGTTATCGAATGCGTGAGGCTCAAACTAGAAAAATTCCTTTTACATTAGTATTAGGAGAAAATGAGGTAAAAGACGGTTTAGTTAGTTACAGAAGATATAGTAATCCTGAAACGGTTACATTAAATAAAGAAGACTTTATAAAATTAATTAAAGAAGAAATCGCTACAAAAAAGAAGTAAAACGAAAGATTTAAAGCACGGTTGTCAAGTTGACAATCGTGTTTTTATTTTTGTAAAAAAGTCTTTACAAATACCTAAACAGATAGTATTATAATGGTAACAGTGGTTGATAGTGGCAAAAAGTGGGGGGGTTATTATGTTGATGGGTGAGTTTCATCATAACATTGATGAAAAGGGTCGTTTAACTTTACCAGCGAAGTTTCGTGAAGAACTTGGCCAAAGTTTTATCGTTACTAGAGGGTTAGAAGAATGCTTATTTGTTTATACAGACAAAGAATGGCAAAAAATATCCGAAAGACTTAATAGCCTACCATTTACCAAAAAGAGTGCTCGTAGTTTTAAGAGATTCTTTCTATCAGGTGCTACTGTGGCAGAATTTGACAAGCAAGGTCGAATTAATATTACCTCTCCATTGGTTTCCTACGCCGACTTAAAAAAAGAGTGCGTGATCGTCGGCGTGGGGGATCGAATTGAAATTTGGTCTGAAGAAAAATGGCATACATTTTATGAAGAGAGCAAAGAGAGCATGTCAGATATTGCCGAATCGTTATTTGATTCAAACTGGACTGAGAGTGATTAAATGCATATTAGTGTATTACTAGATGAGTCGATTAATGGTTTAAATTTAAGAGAAGACGGGATCTACGTTGATTGTACATTAGGATATGCTGGACATTCCAGCGAGATATTAAAAAGAATAAAAAAAGGGTATTTGTTCGCCATTGATCAAGATAGAAATGCAATAGATTATAGTCAGAAAAAATTAGAAGAGATAGCATCAAACTTTACT
>CAZTRB010000007.1:9644-54833 GCA_964616485.1 uncultured Muribaculaceae bacterium | reverse complement strand
TTCATATTTTTAAATTTTTATATTCATAATTATAACATAAAAAATTAAAAAAGATAGGTTTTGACTATTTAGTAGTTAAACCTTATTCTCAACACCCAGACAGTATGAATAAAGAATATCAAGGAATTTCTTATAACAATTTTCTATACTTGAAAGAAGAATTAAAAAAAAGGGAAGTAAATTTTGTAGACGGGATTTTATTTGATTTAGGCGTTTCTTCAGTACAACTCGATGAAGAAGAACGTGGCTTTAGTTATAACAAAGATGCGAAATTAGACATGAGAATGGATTTAGATAATGATTTTAGTGCATATGATGTTATAAACGAATATAGTTATGAACAACTAGTAAAAATCTTTTTCGAATATGGAGAAGAAAAACACGCGAGAAAGATAGCTAAAAATATAATAAAACAACGTGAAAAAAACAAGATAGAGACTACTAGTGAGTTAGCAACAATAATTAATAATAGTGTCCCACCAAAAGATAGAAGAGATAAGAACCCTTCTAGAAAAGTCTTTCAAGCAATAAGGATAGAAGTAAACAAAGAATTAGAAATTTTAGAAGAATCCTTGGAAAAAGCACTATCGGTATTAAATGTTAACGGTGTAATAGTAGTAATTACTTTTCATTCACTAGAAGATAGAATAGTAAAAAATACTTTTAAAAGATATACAGAGATTGATCCTAAATTAAAAGGATTACCTAATTTGCCAGCTAATGTAATGCCGGATTTCGAATTGGTAGTAAAGAAAGTAATAGTACCAACAGAAAGAGAACTAGATATAAATAATAGATCTAGATCGGCAAAACTTAGAATAATAAAAAGGATAAAGTAAGGGTGATTAAGTTGAAAAAAAGGAAAATGAAAAAGATATTAAAAATAGGTAAATATGAAAGACTTCTTTATGTTTGTACGTGCTTACTTTTAATTTTCAGTCCTTTATTAATCGTCTATAGTCAAGCTACTTTAACAAAAGTAAACCGTGAAGTGGAGCAAATTAAAAGAGAAATAAAAAATCAAGAAAAGAAAAACGAGAGTTTAACGATGAAAATTAATGAACTAGCGTCAATGGATAAGATAATCGAAGTTGCACATCAACAGGGTTTAAGTTATAATAATGATAATATTAAGTCTGTAGAGTAGGTGCTAACATGAAAGAGAAGAACGAATTAAAAAAAATACGATTTAATCGATTTTATTATATCGTCTTTTTTTTGGTGTTTGCTATAATCGTTTACAGGATTAGCATTTTAACTCTTAGTACTGTCGTTGAAGGTACTAACTTACAAAGTTTCGCTAACCAAAGAGTTACTAGAAAAGATATTTTAGAATCTAAAAGAGGTTCTATTTATGATGTAAATGGTAATGTTTTAGCACAAAACGTTTCATCATACACTCTCGTAGCATATCTTTCAGATTCTAGGACTAAAGACCCAAGTAAACCACAACATGTAGTAGATTATGAGTATACTGCTAGTGAACTAGCTACCGTAGTCGATTTAACGGAAGAACAAATCTTATACTATCTTTCAAAAAAAGAGAGTAACCCAAATTTATACCAAGTTTATTTTGGTAATAAGACTAGGAATCTAACGGAATTAAAAAAGTCAGAAATCGAAGCTTTAAATTTACCGGGAATTGATTTTGTCGAGACCCAAGAAAGATATTATCCTTATGGTGACTTTCTCTCGTATACGATAGGATATGCGACTAAGAAAACGATAACTAGTGAAATTGAAGCTAGTGAAGAAAAATTAGTCGGTGAAATGGGGATCGAATCATATTTCGATAATGATTTAACTGGAAATAACGGTTATACTCTCTATCAAAAAGATAGGAATGGTTATAAGATTGCTAATACTACCGAAGTAACAGTCGATGCAGTCGATGGGAAAGATATTTATTTAACAATCGATAGTAATGTTCAATTCTTTGTCGAACAAGCGGTCGCTAAAATGCTTACTAAAAGTTCTGCCGATTGGATAGGTATTATGTTAGCCGATGCTAAAACAGGTGCAATATTAGCAAGTTATTCTTATCCTTCGTTTAATCCTAATACTAAAAACATTAAATCTTATTTAGATTTAAATACTTCTATAGCTTTTGAGCCCGGATCAACAATGAAGATTTTCTCTTTTATGGCTGCTATAGAGAATGGTGTATATGATGGTAATGAACAATATAAATCTGGTGTTTTTATAGCTAAAGATAAGACGGAAATTGGTGACTGGGATAGAAAAGGTTGGGGAATGATAACCTTTGATCAAGGTTTCGCTCTATCTTCTAACGTTGCGATTATGAATATTATTTCAAAACATATGAATGGCGAGATGTTAAAAGATTATTATAAAAAACTTGGGTTTGGAAGCAAGGTTGGAATAGAACTACCAAACGAAGCTACAGGTAAAATAGATTTCAAGTATGAGACAGAGATTTTAAATGCAGGGTTTGGTCAAGGGATAACGACGACTATCTTACAAAATATTCAAGCTTTAACTTCTATATCTAATAATGGCATATTATTAAAGCCATATATTGTCGATAAAATAGTCGATTCAGACACTAATGAAACTATTTATCAGGGAAAGAAAAAAGAACTTGGAAAAGTCGCAAGTACTGAAACAGTAACTAAGATCAAGAAACTTATGGGAGATGTTATTAACGGTACGTCTAGTACCTCGACAGGTTATTACTATTATATGGAAGGCTATGACTTTATCGGTAAGACGGGAACTGCTCAAGTAGCTAATACTAATGGTAAAGGTTACTCAAGTAACATCATCAGAGCTCTTGCTGGTATGTATCCTGGAGATGATCCCGAAGTATTGATATATATCGCAATTAAAGACCCATCGAGTGGTACGACACCTATTAAAGAGATGGTTCAAGAGATAATAAAAAATACTAGTAAATATTTAAAAATCTATGACGAGACTGCTACAGAGAAAAAAGAACTAGAGAAAATAAAATTAGACAGTTATTTAAATAAGAAAGTAAATGACATAAAAGAGCAATTAAATAGTAAAGATATTAAAGTCGTTGTTATCGGTGATGGTGATACGATAGTCGAACAATATCCTATAAAGAACACGATTATTACTAGTTTAGATAAAGTTTACTTAAAGACTAACTATGAGAATATAAAAATGCCAAATATAATTGGCTATAGTCAAAAAGACTTTAATATATTAATTTCTTTCTTAAATATTCCTTATGAACAAGAAGGAATAGGTTATATTACCAATCAGAGTATTTTACCTGGTACCGAAATTAAAGATGAAGATCGGTTATATGTAACTTTTTCATCAGCATATTAAAAAAAGAAACTTTTTAAGGTTTCTTTTATATTGGTCTATATTTATTAATATTTTCAAAAGGGTTTTTAGGATTGATTTTATCGGTAAACAATATTCCGTTTAAATGATCTATCTCGTGTTGAAAAGCAACCGCTAATTCTTCTCTTGCTCTTACTGATATCTTTTCTCCATTAACATCGTATCCCTCTACTGTAACTCTAGCTGATCTTGGAACTATTCCCGTCGTCTCTCTATTTATACTAAGACATCCTTCACCATCTTCAACATAAATCTTCTCTTGCGATTCAGATACTATCTTAGGATTTACAAAGACATATTTATCGAACTTTCCCTCTTCTTTTTCATGAACAATTACTAAATATCTCTTATCTATTCCAAGTTGAATAGCAGCCATTCCCATGCCAGGTCTTAAATCATATTTTTCTGCTAACTCTTCGATTTGGCTATTTTCTAAATATTCTAAAATTAAATTAATTGTTTTAATATCGTTTTCTTCTAAAGGAAAGATGACTTCTTTACTAATTTTTCTTAATTTCGGATCAAATTCGTCCAATATTTCAGAAGTTTTTAACATATTTATCACCCGTTACAACATTCTAACATACTTTTGTTTTTTTATCTAGTTTATTATTTATTTTTTATATGTGTTATAATTTTAAAGAGGTGTAAGATGAGCGACTTTATTGAAGGAACTATTAAGAAAATGATATATAAAAATGATAATGGTTATATTGTCGGTACTATAAACGTAAAAAAGACTTCTGATAATTACGATTTTTTAATAGGTGAAGAGGTTGCTTTTACCGGTTATTTCACTTCGTTAGTGGAAAGAGAAAACTATAAATTATATGGTGTTTTTAAAGAGCATTATAAATATGGTGAACAGTTTAATGTCTCGTTTTATGATTTAGTATTACCGGAAGAGAAAGATTCATTGATCGAATTTTTATCCGGCGGCACTTTTAAGGGTATTGGAGAGAAAACAGCTAAGAAAATCGTTTCTCATTTAGGAGAAGAGACTTTAAATATTATAATTAACAATCCGAGTACTCTATTATTAATACCACAAGTATCTCAAAAACAAATCGATGTTTTACATACGACATTAATTAGATATGAGAACAGTTATAAAATAATATTATCATTAAATGAATTGGGATTTAACTCTAAAGACAGTATTATTATATATAATCTATTCAAAGAAAAAACGACAAAAATATTAGAAAACAATATTTATTTAATCTATGAGAGTTTAAAAGAAATATCTTTTAAAAAAATCGATACGATAGCCTTAAAACACGAGTATGCTTTTAATGATTTTAGAAGATTAAAGGCAGCGATTATCTATACTTTTGAAGAACTAATAAACGCTTTTGGTAACAGTTATTTAAATTTAGAAGAAATATATAATTATACGATTAAAGTATTAGAATATCGTCTTTTAGAAGAAGAGTTTTTAAATGCGATCGAATCATTAATAATGGATACCAAGATAATTAAAGAAGAAGACAAATACTTTTTGGATTCGATGTATAATGCCGAAGAATATATAGTTAGTCGTATAAAGGTCTTGGTTAATAAAGATACTGAAGAACCTAAAAAGCTTAATGCTTTAGTAAAAGATGTTGCTAGTAGTAAAAGTATAATTTATAATGCAGAACAGCTACTAGCTATTTCCAAGAGTATGAAAGAAAATATACTTATAATAACGGGAGGTCCAGGTACTGGTAAGACGACTATCGTATCTTCGATTGTATATCTTTATCAAAAGATAACGAAGAGTTCAAAAGATAAAATATATGAAGAGTTAGTCTTATTAGCTCCAACTGGTAGAGCAGGGAAAAGACTTCAAGAGAAAACCAACTATCCAGCATCGACTATTCATAGTTATTTAAAATGGAATAAAGACCAAAACAAATTTTCTGTAAATGAAAATAATAAAAGTAATGCTAAATTTGTAATAATAGATGAGGCGAGTATGGTCGATACACTGCTTTTTGATAATCTATTAAGAGGATTAAAAATTGATACTAAGATAATTATGGTAGGAGACTATAATCAATTACCTAGTGTCGGTCCAGGACAACTTTTAAAAGATTTAATCGAATCGGAAATGATCGAGACTATTTATTTAAAAGAGCTTTATCGTCAACAAGAAGGATCTAGTATAATCACACTAGCTAGGGATATTAATGAGGGCTTATTAGATTATGAAGTGTTTTCCGATACGGATGATTTAGAACTTTTTACTAACAATGTAGATATAATAACAAAGATAAAGGAATTATACTTAGAGTATAAGAATCATGACTATCAGAACATCCAAGTATTGGCACCAATGTATAAAGGTCTTTTAGGAATCGACAACTTAAATAAAGAACTTCAAAAGACTTTGAATCCTAGTTCTAAAACAAAAAAAGAGCTTCGAATAGGAGACGTTACTTATCGAGAAAAAGACAAAGTATTACAATTAGTAAATATGCCCGAAGAAAAGATCTTTAATGGCGATTTAGGAATTATTCACAGTATCGATAATAAGACGATAACTATTGATTTTGATTCGACTTTAGTTAGGTTTACGGCTAGTAATTTTAAAAATTTTCAACACGGTTATGCTATAAGCATTCATAAATCACAAGGAAGTGAGTTTGATATCGTGATATTACCAGTAGTTAATGCCTATAAACGCATGCTTTATAGAAAATTATATTACACGGCGGTTACGAGAAGTAAAAAGAAACTTTACATATTAGGTGACATGGGCGCTTTTGAATATTCAATTAGTAATAATATACAAGATTTAAGGAAAACCACTATCAAAGATAGATTAATAAAAAGAATAATAAAGTATTAAGATAAATCTTTACTCTTTAATATGTTATTATACTTTGTTATAATATAAATAGAAGGTGATATTATGAAAGAAAAGTTTAATAATTTAGATGTTAAAGAACTTAATGAATTAATAAAAGTAACGAAAAGAGTAGTAAAAATCTTCTTTCTCTTTATCGTTTTAGGTTTGATTGTTTTAGGAAGTTATCTTTTAAAAGATTGGGGAGTAGTCTCTGCTTTCTTTACGATACTTAAGATAATATCTCCACTTTTTATCGGAATAGTCATAGCTTGGCTATTAGATCCGGCAGTTAGGGTATTGCAAAAGAAAGGTGCTAGTAGGACGATTAGTACGATAGGAGTATTTGTCTTTTTCGTTTTTATTATCTTGTTATTCTTCTGGATGGTAATTCCAATGATAATAACGCAGTTGCAAGAAGCTATCGGAATAGTACCGGTTATAATAGATAATATAAATAAATGGATGATTAATTTCTTTGAAAATTTAACGAGACTATACGAATATGATTTTACTACTGTTCAAAACAATATTTATGTTTGGTTTGAGACTTTTTCAAAGTCGATAACAGTGTCGTTTCCTAATTTCTTATTAAACTTAGCCTCTAGTATATTTAGTGGTGGAGTCAACTTTGTAGTTGGAATGATTATCGCTTTTTATATGTTATTTGACTTTAATAATGTTAGAAAAGAGCTTTTAAACTTTTTACCAAAGCGATTACATCGAGACACGATTGAACTTACTGATAGACTAAATACAGGACTTAAAAATTATGTTCAAGGAACATTGTTTGTAACGTTAATCTTATTTACGTTCCAATCACTAGCATTTTCTTTAGTCGGACTAAAAGCTCCCTTAGTATTCGGACTTATTTGTGCCGTTACTAATATAATTCCTTATATTGGACCATATTTAGGAGGTTCGATTGCCGTTGTTGCCGGATTTACGATGAGCCCTTTAATTGGGATGTTATCATTAATAGCTGTAATAATCTCACAATTCTTAGAGAGTTACATCTTAACACCGATAGTAATGAGTAAGACGATGAAATTACATCCAGTAACTATAATAATCGGGTTATTGCTTTTTGGTCATTTCTTTGGTATACTTGGAATGATTTTATCGACACCGATAATTTCAGGACTAAAGATTATCTTTGGATTCTTAGATGAAAAATTTATGTTTTTTAAAAAATTAAGTAAATAAGAGACGATGAAGAAAAGAGTAGAATTAATATTATTTATAGAGAGCTATGGTTGGTGGAAATAGTATGAGTATTAATTTGAAGGCTGTTTTGGAGTTTCTACGGCTAAACCGTTATTAAATTAAGATCAAAGTAGGATGGTACCGCGTTATTCGCTCCTATACTTTGATCTTTTATATTTTTAGGAGGATTATATGAATAAGTTAGTTGCATGCATTGGTATGGCGGGTAGTGGGAAGAATGCTACTACAAGTTACTTGGAACAAAAAGGTTGGACTAAGATTTATTTTGGTGGTGTAGTGTTAGATAGGGTAAAAGAATTAAACTTAGAGCTTAATCCTGAAAATGAGAAAGTAGTAAGAGTCGCCATGAGAAAAGAGCATGGTATGGCCGCAGTCGCCTTACTACTCTTAGATAGAATTAGAGAAAGTCTAAAGGAAAACGATGTAATTATCGATGGTTTGGCTTCGTGGGAGGAATATTTAGTCTTAAAAAAAGCTTTTCCACAATTAAAGATAATAGCCATTACTTGTGATAAGAAGATTCGTTACGAGAGAATAGCTAAAAGAGATTTGAGACCATTTAGTAAAGAAGATATACATAATAGAGATGTTGATGAGATACAAGATATAAATAAAGGTGGGCCAATAGCGTTTGCCGATTATTACATATATAATAATTATGATTTTGATTATTATTATAAAAGGTTAGAAGAAATTCTAAAAGATTTAGAGGAGGAATAATATGAAATATATGACACATAAAGAGATAAGACAAAAATGGTTTGACTTTTTTAAGAGTAAGGGACACGTCGTTGTTCAAAGTGCACCGTTAGTGCCGATTGATGATGATAGTTTGTTTTTTATTAATGCTGGCGTAACACCACTTAAAAAATACTTTGATGGTTCCGTCGTACCAGAAAACAAGAGAATGGTTAGCATTCAAAAATGTATTAGGACTAACGATATTGAAAATGTCGGTTTAACGAAGAGACATCAAACACTTTTTGAAATGATGGGAAACTTTTCAATCGGTGATTATTTTAAAGAAGAGGCATTAGAATTTGCTTTTGAATTATTGACTAGTGAAGAATGGTTCGGTATTAATAAAGATCTTATCTATGTCTCTGTTTTTACAACGGATGACACTTCGTATAACAAATGGATAGAGTTAGGGCTTGATGAGTCTCATATCGTTAGATTAGACGGTAATTTTTGGGAAATAGGAGAAGGTCCTTGTGGGCCTGATTCAGAGATTTTCTTTGATCGTGGAAAAGATTATGATCCGGATGGAGACGCTTTAGAAAAATTTAAGAGAGATGAAGATCAAGAGAGATATATCGAGATATGGAATAATGTCTTTAGTCAATATAATTCTATTTCTGGAATAGATAGGAGCCAATACAAAGAACTACCACATAAAAATATCGATACTGGTGCTGGTTTAGAGAGATGGTGTATTATTTTTCAAGGAGTAGATTCTACTTTTGATACCGATTTATTCGTACCGATTATAAATAGAATCGAGAGTTTGACAAATACCAAGTATAATGGCGAATTTTATTTTAAAGTTATCGCTGATCATATAAGAGCTATTAGTTTAGCTTTAGCTGATGGTGCGATGTTTGAAAATACTAATCGTGGATACGTTCTTCGTCGTCTTTTAAGAAGAAGTGTTAGGATGGGTAGAAAACTAGGTATGAATGAGGCTTTCTTATACAAACTAGTCGATGAAGTAGCTTTTGTCATGGGAGAGACCTATACCGATTTAATCGATAAAAAATCAGAGATTAAATCACTTGTCTTGGAAGAGGAAAACCTTTTTTATAAGACATTATCTTCTGGTGAGAGAAAACTTAATCAATTAATAAAAGATTCTCATGATAAGACGATAAGTGGTTATGATGTCTTTAAACTATATGATACTTATGGTTTTCCAATCGAGCTTACTTTAGAATATTTAGAAGAAGAAGGATTAACTACTAACATAGAAGAATGTAATCGCTATATGGAAGAGGCTAAAAAAGTAGCAAAAGAGAGTAGTAAAAAAGAATCTAGCATGAGTCATCAAAATGAAGAGCTAATTGCTTTTACCGAAAAGAGTGATTTCTTATACGACGCCTTTGAAGTAGAAGGAAAAGTTATCGGAATATTTAAAGATGAGACTTTTGTCGATAAGACTAGTGATTATGCTTATTTAATCTTCGATAAAACTTGTTTCTACGCTGAGAGTGGTGGTCAAGTATCGGATACTGGTGGTATTAAAAACGACTCTTTCAAAGCTAAAGTAACTGGAGTAGTCAAAGCTCCTAATGGTCAACATCTTCACCGAGTAGAAGTCTTAGAAGGAGACGTTAAGCTTGGAGACGTTTGTACTTTAAAGATAGTTAAAGAAAAGAGACTTAAAATAAGAGCTAATCATAGTTCTATTCATATACTTCACAAAGTATTAAGAGACTACTTCTCTAGCTCTTTACAACAAGCTGGAAGTTACGTCGATGATGAGAGATTTAGATTTGACTTTACTTATACAGGAAAAATATCTGATGAGGATACGATTAAGATTGAAGAAAAAGTCAATGAAGTTATTAAAGACAAATTAATCACCGAAGTCTTGACTATGCCGTTAGAAGAAGCAATTAAGATGGGAGCAATAGCGTTATTTACTGATAAATACAAAGACGTTGTTCGTGTTTTAAGAATCGGTGATTCACTCGAACTATGTGGGGGAACTCATATCGAATCAACGGACGAGATAGAGAGATTTGCTATTACAAAGATTGAATCTAAAGGTAGTAATTTATACCGAATCGAAGGAACTACTAATGACTTGGTTCCCGTTCTTATATCTGAGAGTGTTGCTAAATATGTCGACGAAATAAAGAAACAACTTCTAAAAGCTGAAAAAATAATCGAAGACGCTAAGAGAGAAGGAATAGAACTTAATTTTAACGTTATTTTAGATCAAGAGGGTTTAACTTCTTATAAAGACATTGTCTATAATAAAAATCAAGTAGAATATATTCATACAGAAGTAAATAATTTAGAGAAGAAATATAAAGAAGAAAAGTTAAGACAAAATGACGATGTTATCGATAAGTACCTAGCAAATAAAAAAGATATTGACGGTATTGAATCTTTAATTATCGAGGTAGAAGATGCGGATAATAATGTCTTAAGAGATGTTTGTGATAAGATAATAAATAAGACTAATAAAGGATTTATCTTTATTGCAAATAAGAAAGATGGAAATGTTAACTTTTTTTGTAAATCTGATCCTTCACTAAATTTATCGGCTGGACTCTTGATGAAACGTGTATCAAATATGGCAGGTGGTAATGGTGGTGGAAGTAAGACATTCGCTCAAGGTGGTGGAGTGTCGACGACGAACTTAAAAGAAATCTTAAAAACCGTCGAAGACGAAGTAAAAAACACTAATTAATAGTGTTTTTTTTAACTCCCATAATTTACCATAAAAATTAAATAATTTGTATACATTTTTATTTTATACTTATATCATAAGGAGGCGATGTTATAGAATAGTAGCGATATAACTTGTTTAATGTATTTTATATAAAGGGAGGTATGATAATAAAATTATGATATAATAAATATAGGTGATAATATGTATACAATATGTTTAGTGGAAGATGAAATAAATCTTTCGAATTTGATCAAGACATATCTAGAAAAAGAAAATTATAAGGTAGTTCAATTTTTTAAAGGTAAAGAAGCACTCGATTATGTCGATGATAATCCGGTTTCACTTTGGATATTAGATATTATGTTAAGCGATGATATTAGTGGATATGATATCATCAAAAAGATAAGGAAAAAAAATGAGACGGTACCAGTTATATTCACTTCAGCAAGGGACAAAGATATAGATAAGATAATAGGCCTTGAGATGGGAAGCGATGACTACTTGGCCAAACCATTTTCAACCAAAGAACTAGTACTTAGAGTCAATAGATTAATTGACCGAGTATATAAGACTAATACTAATAGTGAGATTAATTATGAAGGATATACTGTCGACTTAAATAAGAGATCTGTATACTTTGAAGATAAAGATATAAAACTAACTACTTTAGAGTTTGACTTATTAATATTATTTTTAAATAATAAAAATCAGACCTTTTCTAGAGAAGGAATTTTAAAAAACATTTGGGGTGACAATTATTTTGGAAGTGATAGAGCTGTGGATGACCTAGTAAGAAGACTCAGAAAGAAGATGCCTAAATTAAATATAATAACTATTTATGGTTATGGGTATAGATTATCATGAGATATATTCAAAACAAACTAGGACGCCAGCTGATTTTAATACTCGTTATAGTATTTGATATAATATTGATCACTGCAGGTGTACTGCTACCAAATGTATTAAAACCTATATATGAAGACAATATATATAACTTTTTAAAAAGCCCTCTAGGTATCGTTGGTGAAAACTTAGAGGGTAATAATATTAACAGTGAAATGACTTATATATTTGAAAAAGAAAATAGAATATATACTAGTGATAATTATAATGAAATAGTCGAATTAGATCCATTAGTATTTAAAGATAAGTTAACCGGTACTTATGGAAACTTCTCTTATAATAATAATACATATTATTATTATTCGATGATGGATGAAGACGTATTTAAAGTAACTATTACTAATAAAACTTATTTAAATAAAATGGGAAGTACTTTTATGGTACCAATCATTTCAATCTTTCTAATTTCTTTTATTCTAATATCTTTTATTGTATTTTTATGGAGCGCTATTGTCGTTAGAAAAATAGCTCAATTAAAAAATAAAATAGATAATATCGAGAATGATAATTTTAATCATAATTTAAATTTTAAAACTGATGATGAAATTAAAGTCTTAGCAAAATCTATTGAAGATATGAGGCTTTCTTTAAAAGAACAAGAAGCATATAAAAATACGATGTATCAAAATATCTCTCATGACTTTAAGACTCCACTTACGGTTATCAAATCTTATGTTGAAGCCGTAGAAGATGGTGTAGAAGAAAAGGGAGTAGCTCTAGGAATCATTAAAGAGCAAGCTGATAAATTAGAAAAGAAAGTCTATTCTCTTTTATATTTAAATAAATTAGATTACTTGAAAGATCAAGATAACGGTAATGCTTGTATTATCGATATTAAGAAAGTAATTGATCATTCAGTCGATAAATTTAAATATCAAAGAAAAGACATTAAATTTTCTACAAGTGTTGATAACAGTAAATTCTTAGGTGACTTTGAACTTTGGGAAACGATATTGGATAATATATTGAGTAATTTCATTAGATATGCCGAAAAAGAAATAAATATTACTGTAAAGAATAATCGAATGATTCTTTACAACGATGGACCTAATATCGATGAAAAGGTAGCAGATGACTTGTTTAATCCTTTTAGAAAAGGACTTAAGGGTCAGTTTGGGTTAGGATTATCGATCGTTAAAAAAACTCTTAATTTATTAAATTATGATATAAGTATAAAGAATGATAAAAAAGGAGTTTCATTTATTATTACAAAGAGATAGTTTATATCTCTTTTATTTTGGTTAAAATAGCAAGTTATGTATTGAATAATAAAATAAAACATGATAATATGATGTTGTTACTTTTTATGGCGAGATAGCTCAGTTGGCTAGAGCACTCGGTTCATACCCGATAGGTCGGGGGTTCGAATCCCTCTCTCGCTACCATAATTGAAGAAAACTTACTTAATAGTAAGTTTTTTTATTATATATATATTTGTTTTGAGTATCCAATTTAAATAAATTAATATATAATAAATATGAGTTATAATTTAGTGGAGGAGAGTATGGAAGTAAAAGTAAAGGGTATTTATAGACATTTTAAAGGAGATTTATATTTAGTTGAAGATATTGCAACCCATAGTGAAACTTATGAGAAAATGGTCGTTTATAGATCCCTATATGATGATATGACGCTTTATGTTAGACCATACGATATGTTTTTAGAAGAAGTAAATAAAAATGGTCAAAAGCATCGCTTTGAATTACAAAACATTAAGAGTAGAAGAGATACGTAATATAAATAACAATTTATATTTATTTTAAGAAACTTACAAAAAAGTAGGTTTTTTAAATTATAAAAAATATTTTGTTTTAAATTATTGAAAGTATATACTTAACTGTCAATTATATTAAAATTATTGATAACTAATTGCAATAAGATTTTATTATGTCTATAATAAAGTATAATTAGTCTAATATTATACAAAAGAGAATAAAGGAGGTATAAAATGCTAAATCAAAAAAAAGAGTCAATTTTAAAGAAGAAAATAGCAAACAAAATTTATATCTTATTTTTCTTATCTGTCGTAACAGTTAGTTTATTTTATTTCGGTAATAGTTTTGAAAAAACAGTTACTTTTAAGTATAAAGAAAATAGTAATTTGGATATTAGCACTTTCAGTGTTAGCAGTAGTAGTAATTGGTATAACAGTTGCATTTGCTGCAATTAATTCAGAACTAAATATAACAGGAACAGGAAACGTAAATAAATCGACTTTTAAAGTAGTAATGGCTAATCTTAGTGGTCCGGTTACGACTAGTGACGCAGTAGTAGACAGCCCTGCAGTATTATCAGATTACAAGTTAGAAGGGTTTAATGCTTCGTTCACAATGCCAGATGCATCAGTATCATACAGTTTCGATGTCGTTAACCAAGGGGATTGGGATGCTAAAATTGGGGCTTTAACTAAAGCTATACCTGTTTGTACTACTACAGATCCTGCAGATCAAGCTGTTGCAGATGAGGTGTGTTCAAGATTAACATATTCATTAGTTTATACAGCAGGGGGAGCAACAGTTGCTGAAGACGATACTTTATTAGAAGGTGAAACGAAAAGAATGACCTTAACACTTCATTTAGGTGGACAAGATTTAACACCAGAAGATGTTGCAATAACAAACTTAGACATTACATTAGTCTACGTACAAAACTAATATAATATTTGGAGAATAAATGAATAATAACTATTTTAGACAACTACTTTTAAATTTACTGATTTTAATATCAATAATATTGAATAGTATATATGCTGTCTTTAATAATTATACATTTATTCTTTTTTTATTGGTTATAACATTACTTTTACTTAGATTTATCGGTTACGAAAAAGATAATAAAAGATACAAGAAAGATATGGCTCTTAAGATAACAGTTTGGATAATAGTTTATTATATAATAATCTTTCTTTTAGGACTATTTGTCGGTTTTAATCGTAATAGTTTAATTTTGAATTTAATAGATACCATTAAGAATATACTGCCTTTACTATTAGCTATACCTTTTATAGAATTAATAAGATATGTTTTTATTACAAAAGGATCTAACAGTAAATGGATTCTTCTCTTATCTTTAATAAGCTTGACTTTATTAGATATAACTCTATTAAATTACTTTTATAGTTTTTCGACTTTTGACTTCGTATTTCTTTTACTTTTACCATCTATAAGTAAAAATATTTTTATTAGTTATCTAACTTATAAAGTAGGATATAAACCAACGATATTATTTAATTTTCTTTTAGAATTACCAATTGTAATACTTCCGTTTTATCCTACATTTGGTACTTATATAGATTCAGTAATCAAATTTGTATTTCCTTTTATCATGATGTTTACCGTTCGTTATAGTTATTTAAAGACAGATTATGATCAAGTTGTAGGTAAAAAAAGTAATAAAAAAATGTATTTTAAATTAGTTTATTTAGTATCATTTACATTTCTTTTTACTATCGTTGCACTTACTAGTGGGCTATTTAAGTACTATGCAGTCACGATTGCAACGGGTAGTATGAGACCTAATATTAGAGTAGGAGACGTCGTAATAATAGAGAAAATAAAAGATAATGTAGATAAAATAAAAGTACAAGATGTCTTAGCTTATCATCATGATGGAAAAATAATCGTTCATAGAGTAATAAAGATATTAGAAGTCGATAATGTAAAATATTTTTATACACAAGGAGATAACAATTCAGCACCAGACGGTTATCCGATAATGCTTAAAGATATTGTCGGTGTCGTAAAAGTTAAAATACCGTATGTCGGCTATCCAGCTGTTGAACTTAGTAAGTTGATAAATTAAAAGATAGTACTAATTACCAAAGTACTATCTTTTTTTAATTTCTTTAAGTTCGTTATAATACATGTTATAATTATTTTAGAAGTAAGGTGTGGTGAACTGTATGAGAAAGAAAGTAGTAGTATTGGGTGGCGGAACAGGAATGTCTTTTCTATTGAAAGGATTAAAAGAGTTTCCAATCGATATAACGGCAGTCGTATCTGTTAGTGATGATGGTCAAAGTACTGGAAGATTAAGAAAAGAATTTAATATGCCAGCAGTAGGTGATATAAGAAAAGTCTTAGTCTCTTTATCAGAAACAGAACCTTTAGTAGAAAAATTACTAAATTACCGTTTTCAGACTACTAGTGATTTGGATGGACATACGGTAGGAAATCTCTTGTTAGTCGCTATGGGAAATATGACTAATAATATGTCTGACGGAATAGAAGCCATTAGTAAGATATTGAATTTAAAAGGGATTATTTTGCCTCTTACGGAAGATAACGTTACTCTCGTAGCTGATATGACTGATGGTTCTGTTGTTGAAGGAGAACACAATATTACGATGAGTTTAAAACAAATCGAAAGAGTTTATTATAAAGAAAAACCAAAAATTAACGAAGCTGTCTTAAAAAGTATAAAATCAGCAGACATGATTATACTTAGTATGGGTAGCTTATATACTAGTATTATACCGAATTTATTAATTAAAGAAGTGACTAACTTAATAGATAAGACTAACATTCCAATTATGTTCATATGTAATGTCATGACACAGCCAGGTGAGACTGATAATTTTAATGTAAGCGATCACGTCTCAGTCATAAATAAATATCTTGGTAAGAGAAAAATAAATGTCGTTATTGCAAACAACGGTAAAATTAGCAAGAAGATGAAAGAAAGATATGAGAAATTAGAGCAAAAAGATCCTGTCTTAGTCGATAAGGAAAACCTTAAAGATGTTCTTTTAATAGCCAAAGATTATGTTATTGTTGAAGACGAATATCTTCGTCATAATAGTGACCATCTATCTTTAGATATTTATCGATACTTAATTGGTGGTAAGTAGGTAAGTATGATTAGTTTAATAATAATGCTTGGTAATGTTTTAAATTGTTACAACCACTTAGATGCTTCGAAGAAAGAAAAGATTCTCTATATTATTGTTGGTTTCTTTACTACAGTTGTAAGTATAACTAGTTATAATGTTTTAAGACTATTTTTAACAAATTATATTCTTTGTTCTTTCTTATCTTGGATATTAGCAGTCACATTCGCTTATTTTATGAATAGAAAATATGTCTTTAAAAGTAAAGAGAAAAGAATATTTAAAGAATTATGTTCTTTTATCTTTGTTAGAATCATTTCTCTTCTTGCAGAGTTGGCGGTCATGTTTATCTTCGTCGAATTCTTTAAAGTCGACGATCGTCTATCTAAGATAGTAGTTCAAATAATAAGTATTATCTTAAATTATATATTTAGTAAAATTTATGTTTTTAAAGAGAAGTGAAATATCGCTTCTTTTATTTTGTTTTATATTGTATAATATATTATATATTAAGAGAAGAGAATAGGTGATATTATGAAAGAAGAATTTCGTTGTCCACGTTGTAATAGCCAAATAAAAAAGGATGACCCTTTTTGTATTGGATGTGGTATGTCTTTAAAAGAAGGACCTAAAGCCATAAAAGTCGAAAAAAAAGAGACTTTTGAAGCTCAACAAATAGTAATACCACCCAAAATAGAAAAAGTTAAAAAAACTAGAAATTATAATAATCTAATGTTGATAGGACTTTCTCTAATAATTTTAATATTATTAATATTAGTTGTATACTTGGCTTTTTTCAAACCAGTTAAAGAAAAGATAGTCTATAAAGAACCCGATTATCAATATTTAAATATCTCTGGTACTAAGATGAAAGCTCCTCTTGATTGGACTTTTACCGATAATAAGATAACGAATGAAAAAGAAGACTTTGTTATAGAAACATTTTTGTTAAATATTGCTTCTTATGAAAAATTTATCGAAGAAGATTTTCAAAAAGGTTATATTAAAAGTCTTTCTGAAAGTCATGAAGTAGAATATGAAGACTATCAAATATTAGAAAAAGATAAGGTAGAGTATTACTTATTAGAATCGACGACTCTTGAAAGAGCAGTTATCGGAGTCGATTCAAGTGAAGGATTATTCTTAATAGAAGTTGCCTTTAATCAAACGACTGCTTATGCTGATATCGATAAGATAATTGATTTTGCTATTCAAATAAAAAAATAGAAGAGAAAGTCTTCTATTTTACTTTTAATAAGTAATATTCTTCAAAAGTAATATTATTTTCATAAATATAAGTGGCTGCTTCAACTCCTACATAACGGTAATGCCACTCTTCGCTCATATAACCTGTAATGTATTGTGTTTCTTTTGTATATCTTCTAATGAAACCATATTTATGAGCGTTGTCTTTTAACCAACTATATTCTCTAGTCGTTCCAAATGATGTAAAGACGGTATTAGGTGTACGAACATCGGCCGCTAAACCAGTTTGATGCTCAGAGTGTCCTGGCCTAGCTGAATAAGTATCGGCGCTGGCTCTACCACTTCTTTGAACATAACCGTTATAAGTACCTGCTTGTGAGTTGTAGCTTCGATAAGAAGAGTAAATTAAGATATTTAAGCCTTCTTTTTTCGCGTCTTTACAAACTTCTTCAAAAGCTGCAGCAGCTTCTTTTTTTAACATGAAGCCACTTCCATAAGAACATCCACTGCTAATATATGTTAAATTTGAAGGAACAAAATTTCTATCTAATTGATAATACTTGTTTACCAATACTAATAATGAATTAGGATTTTCAACGGGCTTTATATTTGTATAAAAAGGCTTATCGATACCCGTGTTAATTCTTAATAAAACTTGATCTAAAGATAAGTCTTTGTTTTCTTCTTTATATGCTAAATACTTGTCTAAATAGGGTTTATAAAAGTTCTTGCTGTTCAATAGAGAAGTAAAGGTCTCATAATCAATATCTTTTTTAAAAATACTCTCTATTTCTTCTAATGAATATTCTTTTTCTTTTAATATATTTAATTTATCGATATAAGTTAAATCCTCATTATAATATTCTTTGTATAGGTCATAATACTCGATGTTAAAAGACTTATAATTAATAATACTAATTTCTTTTTTATTATCATTACTATTTAAGAATTCTTCTTCTAAGTCATATTTAAAGATATTTTCAATAGTAGTGATATCATAATTTAATTCTAAGAGTTTCTCTCTAGTCGTTTTTTCTTTATCATATGGTGCTAAAAAGAAAGCAATCATAATTCCTAGTAAGATAATACTAATAAAATAAATAATTCTCTTAAACATATTAAGCCTCCATCAATGAGATTATATCATATAAATGTCAAATTGGTTATTTTATCTAGTTAATTATTGTATACTAAATACTAAAATGCTATTATATAAATAATAGAGTAGGTGATAGTATGATGATTGAATTTATTGAATTTTTAAAAGATATGTTTAAATATTTCGTAATTATTGGGATAATTGTCCTTATTAGAATATTTGTCTTATCCACTACCGGGGTAGTTGGAACATCGATGAATCCTACTTTAATAGAAGAAGAGATTCTCTTAGTAGAAACAGTTACACCTAAACTAAATAAGCATAAAAGATTCGAAGTAGCGATCATAAAGTATACTAGACCAAAGACGATCATAAAAAGGATAATCGGACTGCCTGGAGAGAAAGTCACATATAAAGATAATATTCTATATATCAATGATGTAAAAACAGAAGAAAGCTTTACTAAAGCGGGAACAGTAAAAGATCTAGAAGTTACTTTAAAAGAAGATGAGTTTTTTGTAGTAGGGGATAATAGAGATGACTCAACCGATAGTAGATCTTTTGGTGCAATTAAGAAAAGTAACATAACAGGAAAAGCAATTTTACGAATTTGGCCGTTAAATAAGATAAGAATTATTAAATAGTGTTGTGTAAAACACTTTTTTTTGTTATTATTTAAGTGTATAAATAGTTTATGCGTTTTTTCATAAACTAAAACAATATTTATCTTTTAAAAGGGAGGGATAATATGACTAACAGAAAGGTTATCGTTGGAATAATTGCTGTAATTATTTTGTTCTTAGGTTTCTTCACTTTTGCAACAAATGTTGAAGAACCAATTATCGAGCCAAGTATTGAAGAAGGTGATGATAATGGGAATGTCAATGGAAATGAAAACAATGATAATAATACCGATGAAGGCGAAACAGGAGAACTAGAAGAATTAGAAGAAAATGAAGGTGTAAATGAAGGGCAAAATACAGGTGGTATTAATAACAATCAAAATGCTAGACCTGGACAACAAGCTCAACAAGTAGTATCTGTAGTAACTATTAATAACGTTGAACAAAATTTAAATGATGTTAAAAATTCTATGGCACTTGTCATTGATGCTACGGGAGACAACTTAGAATACTCTTTAGTATTTGGTACTATAGTAGTTCCATGGCAAACTACAAACACTTTTAATGTTACTGAAAACAGAACATATACTGTTAGAGTAAGAAATAATGTAACAAATACAACAGATGAGAAGGATGTAACTGTTATGGGAATAGATGATGTTGCGCCAGAAGTTGTCGATGTTGTTTATTTACCAGATATTACAACTAATACTGACGTAGTCGTAACTATTACATTCAGTGAGGAAATTAAAGACTTAACTGGATGGACTAAAGATGCTACTGATCCTAAAGTGTGGACTAAGACATATACTGCAAACGGAAGTGAGACAGTATCTTATGAAGACTTAGCTGGAAATAAAGGAGTAGACGTTTCAATAAATGTTACTAATATTGATAAAGAAGCTGCAACTGTTGAATTAAGATATGTCAGTTACACAGGTAATTATGATTATAAAAACACTAAAATTGATCATGTTAATTTAGGTAAAAGAATAGCAATTAGATTTAGAACTAATGAGGAAATTGATATTGATAATTCGATTGTAACGATAGCTGGACAACGCGCTAGAATAAGTAAAAACAATGCGCAAACAACAGTTTTTGAATATGTTGCCGAAATAAATGTTTTACCAACTGCAACAGAAGGAGTTGTTCAATTTGTTTTAAATATCTTTGATATAGTTGGAAATGAGACTCCAGAAATAATTACGGAAACCGCTCCTTTAAGCTCAGGGGGTAGAATACTTGTTGATTTAACAAACCCAGTTGTTGAATCAGTTATAATAACTCCAAACAATTATACTAATAAAGATGTGACAGTAGTGATTACATTCAGTGAAGAAGTTAAATCTTTAGTTGGACTTGATTGGATTCAAGATACTACTAATCCAAAAGTATGGACTAAAATATATACTGAAAATAAAAGTGAAACAGTATCTTATGAAGACTTAGCAGGTAATAGTGGAGTAGATGAAGTAATTAATGTTACTAACATTGATGTTGAAAGCCCAATTGTTACAAATGTAACTATAGATAAAAATTTAGTAAAAGTCGGAGACATAATTAAAATTACAGCAACAGTAATTGATTCTCAAAGTGGAGTTAAGGCTGTTACTGCTGACTTTAGTTATGATACAAACTTTAAAAATAATAGACCAACAATTAAAAACACGACAATGACAAAAGTTTCAGAAAACACTTATGAGGCTACCTACACAGTTCCAGAAGGATGGAATGACGGTACAATATATATTGCTATTGCAGCTCGTGACAATGTTGATAATTATGAAGGCAATAGATTATCCGCATTAACAATTATAGTTGATAATACAGCACCAAGTAAACCACTTATAACGTCAAGAGACGGCTATATTGCTGGAATATGGGTTAATCATGATGTTACGTTAGATTTTCATTCTACTGATAATGTTACTGCACCAGAAAACTTAAGATACGAATATAATACTGGTTCTGGTCCAACAGGATGGAGATCAATATCAAATCCAAGAACATTTACTTCAAACGTTTATAATAATGTTTATGTAAGAGCCATTGATGAGGCCGGAAATATAAGTCCTGTATCTACATTTTTTCAAGTAAAAGTAGATAAGACACCACCTAAAAAACCAAAAATCGATACAAATGGTTATACTTCTGATATACCTACATCTGAAAATGTTTATCTTAGATCATATGGTTCAGAAGAAGTAAATAATACAGGTACTCAAATTGCAAGTGAATCACCAATTAAATATCAATACCGTATCAATGAAGGTCCTTGGATTAATTCTAATGAAGTAGAGTATCTTTCGGAAACTAACTCTAAAGTAGAATTTAGAGTAGTTGATGAGGCCGGAAATATAAGTCCTACATCTGAAATAATGGTTATTATTGATAGAACTGCACCAATTGGAAAAGTTACATATAATACGACAGAGTTAACGAATAACGATGTTACTGCGACACTTACTTTAAATGAAGATGGTATAGTTACTTCATCTGGTTGGATACAACGCAGCTCTAAAACTTTCACTAAAGTTTTTGAAAGTAACGTTATAACAGAGACCGTAGAATTTAAAGATTTAGCTGGTAATACAAATAGTGCTAATGTTTTAATAAATAATATAGATAAAGTACCACCAATTATTACACTTAGCGGTGCACAAACATTGGAAATGGGACTTCTTGATTATACCTTCAATGTATCTGGTTCATATTCAGCTTGGGATGATGTCGATGGTGACATTACATCTAGAGTGAATGTTACAATTCCAAGTGCGTTGAAAAGATATCATGGTGTTGTTACTATACTTTTCATTGTACCAGAAACAGCAGGAAGTTATGATGTAATATATGCTGTTAGTGATACTGCTGGTAATAATACTACTGCAACTAGAACGCTAGTATACAGAAGCAAAGTTATTGAGTGGATCCAATCGATAATAAGATAAATTGATAAAACTGTCATAAGACAGTTTTTCTTTTTGCTTTATTTACATATTAATTTATCTATGCTAATATATATAATATATGAGGAGTTGATAATATGGCTTTCGTTAAGTTTAGACCGATAACTGCATCTTTCGTTTTTCATAGTGAAGCAAAAATAGAAGAATTAAAATTAGAAGTAAAAAACTATTTGCTTCCTGAAGAGAAGATTATCTATGCTTTTAAGTCGACTAGAGACTTAGCTATATTTACTGATAAGAGATTAATCTTAATCGATGTAAAAGGGATACGTGGATTTAGAAGCTCTATCTACGGGATTACATACAACTCTATATCTTCATATGATTTAACGATTAGAAACTTTGATTCTCGAATTGAATTGATCTTAGATAGCGGTCATAAAGCGATGATGCGTTTTGCTAAACCCATACCTTTAGATACTGTTTACTTAATATTTAAGCATATTGCATCATATAAAATGAAATAGTTTAGAAGCCTTATTATATAAGGCTTTTTTTTGTTTGATTTGATAATATTTTTTTGCTATAATCTAAGTATGTTGCATGGAGGAGTACTGTATGGACATTATTGAAAAAGACCCCTTGTTTTATAAGATTGTAAGACCTATAATTACTTTTCTATTTAAGTTTTTATTTCGTCCAACGATCATTGGTAGAGAACATATTCCTAAAAAGGGTAGAATCGTTCTAGCTGGTAATCATACTAATAATTTAGATAGTCCTTTTCTTTTATCTTCTACTAAGAGATGTGTTCGTTTCTTGGCTAAAGATGAGCTATATAAAGGACCTAAAAAAATCTTGTTTAAGCATATGGGAGTAATACCAGTTAATAGAAGAGAGAAAGATAAATATGCTTTAAAGAATGCGATTAATTTCTTAAATAAAGGCAAAGTTATTGGAATATTTCCCGAAGCGACTTTTAATCTTACAGAAGACGTTATCCTTCCTTTTAAGATTGGAGCTGTCAAGATGGCATATGAGACTAAGAGTCAAATCGTTCCGTTCGTTATTAAAGGCGAGTATAAATTATTTAAAAAAAGTATTCGAATTGTCTTTTTTGAACCTATTAGTATTACCGATAGTGATATAGAAAAAGAGAATAAGAAACTTATGGACTTTATTTCAAAAAAATTGAAAGATGATGAGGTATAAAGATATGGCATTTCTTAATATATTTGGAATTAAAACTAAACCAAAAGATCCTTGGATAAAGTACTATACTAAAGAAGCGAAAAAGTTTAAAGTACCAGAGGGATCTATATATGAGTTATTAAAGAGTAATATAAGTGAGAAGGAAAACACTACGGCCTATATTTACTATGGTCATCAAGTTACTTATAAAGAGTTAATTAAGCAAATTGATTTAACTGCTAAGGCTTTTCGTAGTCAAGGTATTAGAAAAGGCGATGTCGTTACTGTTTGTATGCCTAATACTCCTGAAGGATTATTTTGTTTCTATGCTTTAAATAAGATAGGTGCTGTCGCTAACATGATTCACCCTTTATCTAGTGAACAAGAGATAAAGCATTATCTTATATCGACTAATAGTGTTATGTTAGTTACAATCGATTTGTGTTATGAAAAAGTGTTAGAAATAATTGGAGAGACTGATGTCTATAAGACAATCGTCGTGTCGGCAGGAAATTCGATGTCTATTCCTTTTAAAGTAGGATATATTTTAACTAAGAGTTATAAGATAAAAAAACCTTATTTTAAAGGTGAGTTTATGTATTGGAAAGACTTTATAAGAAAAGGATCAATCTATAATGGTCGTATTGAATTTGAGACTAATAAAGATACTCCGGCTGTTATTTTACATAGTGGAGGTACTACGGGTATTCCTAAAGGAATTCTTCTTTCTAATTCTAATTTTAACGCTCAAGCTGAACAAATTAAAACAGTCTTAACGGGATTAGAAAAAGGCGATATCGTCTTAGGTATAATGCCAATCTTTCATGGATTTGGTTTAGCTGTCTCTATTCATGGTCCTTTATACATCGGTTGTACTATTAATTTGCTTCCACAGTTTGATGCGAAGACTTTCGATAAACTCGTAATGAAGACTAATCCTCAAATATTAGTAGGTGTTCCTACTTTATATGAAGCTTTATTAAATTCAAATAATAAGAAACTAGACTTATCTAGATTAAAATATGTCGTCTCTGGTGGAGATACTCTAACAGTAGAACTAACTAGGAAAATAAATGAATTTTTAAAAGATCATAAAGCAACCGTAAAGATAATGCAAGGTTATGGAATGACGGAGAGTACGGCGGCTACTTCTTTAGCATATGGGGAGTATAATTTTGAAGGAAGTATCGGTATTCCTTTTCCGGGAGATTACTTTAAAGTAGTTAAACCTAATACTCAGGAAGAATTAAAACCAGATGAAATAGGAGAACTTTGCGTTTGTGGACCTACGGTTATGTTAGGTTACTTAAACAGTGAGAAAGAGACTAATGAAGTTTTACAAATCCATAGTGATGGAAATGTTTGGTTACATACTGGAGATTTAGGGAGAATGACAAAAGATGGTATCATATATTATGAAAATCGTCTTAAGAGAATGATCATCTCTTCTGGATATAACGTTTATCCACAACAGATAGAAAGCGTTATCGAAGCTCATGAGGCCGTTTTAAAGTGTACTGTCGTCGGTATTCCTCATAAATATAAAGTCCAAGTAGCTAAAGCCGTTATCGTCTTAAAAAACAATCATGCTGATAACTGGACTACTAGAAAGAGCATCAAAGAACATTGCGAAAAGAACCTAGCTAAATTTTCACTACCATACGAATACGAATATCGTAAATCACTTCCTAAGACTCTAATTGGTAAAGTCGACTTAAGAAAGCTTAGTGAAGAATATATGGAAGGTAATGAGAATGGCAAGTAAAAGAAAGTCTGCTTTTGGTTATAAATTTGCTAGAGTAATATTAGGTCCTACTTTCAAACTATATTATAATCCTAAAATATATGGCAAAGAAAACATACCTAAGAAAGGTCCGATATTAATATGTGGTAATCATATTCATATAATGGATCAGTGCGGTCCGATAATAGCTACTAAAAGAGTATTAGTATACATGGCTAAAAAAGAATATTTTGACGGTAAATTTGCTTGGTTCTTTAGATGGGTAGGGTCAATACCAGTCGATCGTTCAACAAAGGATGAGGCCGCTAAAAACAGGGCTTTAGAAGTTCTTAATAATAATGGTGCTATAGGTATCTTCCCAGAAGGAACAAGAAACAAGACGAAAGCTAATCTATTACCATTTAAATTCGGTGCCGTCTCTTTAGCAAAAAAATCTAAAGCACTTATAATACCAGTTGCTGTTACAGGTACATATAAGTTTCGTAGTAAAGATTTAGTCTTTAATTTTGGTAAACCAATCGATATCAGTAAATTAGATTTAGAAGAAGCTAATAAATTACTCTATAAAGAAATAGAGACACTAATGAAAAAAAGAGAAGATAGTTAATTACTATCTTCTTTATTTACTTGAGTATTTTCAACTGGAGCTTGAACGACAGGTACGTCAGGATCAAACCTTAATGTATCTTTAGGTTTATTGTCATTAGAAACTTGTCCGACATTACTATCTTGATTCAAACTATTATTTAAATTCATCAATCCTTTTTCTTTATATTCATCGGGATCACTAGGTGTATTAGGATTCACAATAACTGGTTCTTGGGAATAAATACTATCCATTTTCTCTTGGTTTGTCTCTTCGGCTTTTTCCTTTAAATCTTTAATATTTAAAGCAGAATCTAATTCTGGTACATCGGCCGAATCAAAAGCATAGTTGGTCATGAAATATAAGGGAACAGACACGATATAGGTTACAATTGCTATAAAAGCTAATTTAAAAATAAACTCTCCAGAAATACTGCCAATAGATCCTCCGATTATATTAAAGATACCACTCACGCTCTCATCATATAACACTAGACAGACGATTAAGACAAAGACACCTATTGCAATTTTATAAATAATATCGCTAATAAGATTAGTCGGTCTCGAAAGCAGGAAGATAGAACCAAGCAGTACCAGGACTTGTAAATTAGCTAAGAAATAGTATATTTTTAAAACACCACTCGCTAATTCACTATTTATAGAATCTAAATCGAACATCGTACTAAATAAGTAAACGACAATTACTAGACCAGCATAAGCGATAACCATTCTTGGAACGATTATTCTTATTTTATTTTGAAGTGATAAACTTCCGATAGCTATTATACATATTGGAATAATATTAACTACAATAGCTAGAAGAGAATACTTAGCCAAAGAACTCAGCGCTTCTATCTCAAAGGAAATAAAAAATATTACAGCAGCTAAAGCTATTGTAAGAAAACCTGACAATATTTGCAAAAATAATTTCATTTTGTACCTCACATTATATATATAATCTATCATAGACTGATTAATTTTACAATCTTCTTTTATATATGTTATAATTACCTAGGTGATTTAAATGAAAGTTAAATATAATCTAATTCATAAAGATAAAAATACTAAAGCTAGATATGGTACTTTAAAGACCAATCATGGAATAGTAGAAACGCCTATGTTTATGCCTGTAGGTACTAAAGCTACCGTAAAGTTGTTGACACCGGAAGAATTATATGATTGTAATGTCGGTGTTATTTTAGCTAATACTTATCATTTATGGCTTAGGCCAGGTGAAGATATTATTGATAAAGCTGGCGGTATACATAAATTTATGAATTTTAAAGGACCAATACTTACTGATAGTGGTGGTTTTCAAGTCTTTTCTTTAGCAAAACCTAAGGATATCATCGAAGAAGGAGTTCATTTTAAGAGTCATATCGATGGTTCTAAATTATTTTTGACTCCTGAGAAGAGTATCGAGATCCAAAATAAGATTGATAGTGATATCGCTATGTGTTTTGATGAGTGTCCTCCTTATCCGGTAACTCACGAATATATGGAAAAATCAATCGCTAGGACGATCAGATGGGCTAAGAGATGTAAAGACAACCATAAGAATGAAAATCAAAGTCTTTTTGGTATTGTTCAAGGCGGAGAGTTTGCTGATTTAAGAGAAAAGAGTGCTAAAGAGACAGTTAGCATGAACTTTGACGGTTATTCTATCGGTGGAACTAGTGTCGGTGAAGCAAAAGAGATTACGTATAAGATGATCGATGACTCTATTCCTCATTTACCAGAAGATAAAGTTCGTTATTTAATGGGAGTAGGGGACCCAGTCGATTTATTAGAAGGTATAGAGCGAGGCGTCGATATCTTTGATTGTGTCTTGTCTACTAGAATAGCAAGACATGGCAATGCTTTTACAAGGACAGGTAAAATAAATCTTAAAAATTTAAAGTTTAAAGAAGATTTTACACCTTTGGAAGACTCTTGTGATTGTTATGCATGTAAAAATTATACTAAAGCTTATATAAGACATTTAGTGACTAGCGAAGAATTATTAGCAGGTAGATTATTATCTATTCATAACACTCGTTTTTTAATTAAAATGATGGAAGAGATAAGAGAGAGTATAAAAAAAGACTCTTATAGTGAATATAAAGAATCATTCTTAAAAAAATATAAAGAAAAGACTTATTTATAAGTCTCTTTTTTTAACAAATCTATATTAGCTCTCATAATCTTAAAATAATCGTCTTTATTAGTTCTTTCTTCATCACTGATGTTATCTACTTTTCTTAATTTGATTTCTTCGATATTAGAATTATTATTTAATAACGATTTCACAGTTTCATTATATGGTTTATCTTCTAAATTATAAATATATTTTATCGTCCTGTTATTAATCATACTATTTACTTCGGCAATAGTCTTTTCTATAGCATTATTATCATCGTCTAAACTGATTACATTAAAACCATATTTCTTTAAGAAATTTAATGATTTAGTAGCTACTACAATCGTTTTAAAAGTAGCATTCTCAGCAGTAAGTTTAATCTCAGCATCTAATTCCGATAATTTTAGCTTTAAGTCTTCATAGTTTTTCTCTATCTCTTTAATTAAGAAATTATTGCTAATATATTCTATAAGACCATTTTTAATATTTTGTGATACCATTAATAAATTAGATGGGTTTAACCATAGCTCTTCAATATAATCTGGCTTCATACCAAGGCTTCCATCGATAATAAGTAATTTTTTATTTTTCTTTAAAAGTTTTACGGCAATATCTTTATCATTACCAAAACTTACATAGACGAATAATCTCTCTTTACTATAATTAGTCAATTGTTTATCATTTAGCTCATATTCATTAATATTTACACCGTCAGGGTAAATCGATTGAACTAAAGAGTGATTACCATATAGCGAAGTCAAGATAAATTCTAAAGGATAAGATGTAGTTACTATATTTATATCTTCCATCGTATCGATTTTAAAAAGATCACATCCAGAAAGTATAAGTATTCCCAAGATAGATATTAATAGTAATTTAATTTTTCTCATGTTTTTTCTCCTTTACTGGATCATAACCAGTATTTTTATTAAATGGATTACATCTAAGTATTCTCTTAAAAGCCATATAACTTCCTTTAATACTGCCATATTCTCTGATAGCTACGATTGCATAATCAGAGCATGTCGGTTGAAAGCGACAAGAACTATAATGTCTTAAAGGTGATTTTTGGTATAAGAGAATGAGTTTTATTAGAATCTTTTTCATATGTTCTCCAATATATTATATATTTTACTATTTTTTAGCTATTTTAGCAATAAGGATACTTAGAAATTATAATATATTAGTATATTTAAATGTATGTTATAATTAATTAGGTGATAAAATGAAAAAACTTTTTAAGACTTTAAATATAAGACCTAGAAATATGAAATACTATAAGATAGCCTTTCAACACTCTTCTTATATTAATGAAAATCATTTAAAAAACGACTATGAGAGACTAGAGTTTTTAGGAGATGCCGTCTTAGAACTGGCTGTAAGTGATTATTTATTTAAGAATATGAATAGTGAAGAAGGAGAAATGACTAAGATAAGAGCGAGTTATGTTTGTGAGAATGCTCTTTATGAATACGCTAAACAGCTTAATTTAAGTGATTATATTAAAGTTGGGCACGGTGAAGAGATAGACGGTGGTAGATTTAAAAAAGTAATACTAGCCGATATATTCGAAGCTTTAATGGGAGCTATTTATTTAGATAAAGGATTTGATGTAGCTAAAACAGTCGTATTAAATATCATTACTCCTTATATCGAAGATCCTAGTATCGTCTTTTTTAGTGATTATAAATCAGTTTTACAAGAATATATTCAAACTGAACAAAAGAGTTTAAGTTATGAAGTCTTAAAAGAAGACGGTCCTGCGCATAACAGGACTTTCACTATAGTCGTTAAAGTAGACAATATTATTTATGGAACGGGAATAGCTCTTTCTAAGAAAGAAGCTGAACAAGAAGCAGCAAAAGACGCTTTAACAAAACTAGCTATTAAGTAGTTGTATTTTAAAAAATTGTTTGTTATAATGTAAGTCGTGTTTTCTTTAAAATAGAGAAAGGAGAAAATTTTGAGTAAAATTAAAATATTTAGTTTAGGTGGACTAAACGAGAACGGAAAAAATATGTATGTTGTAGACGTCGATCAAGATATTTTTGTCTTTGATGCTGGTCTAAAATATGCTAATGATTATATGTTAGGTGTAGATTATATATTACCTGACTACGAATATGTAAAGAAAAATAAAGAGAGAGTTAAAGGAATCTTTTTAACTCATGGACATGATAGTAATATGGGAGCGATGGCTGATATTTTATACGATATGCCAGATCTTCCAGTATATGCTACAAAGTTTACGATGGAAGTATTGAAGGAGGACCTTTTAGAAAGTAACGTTACTGCTACTAACTTAAAAGAAATAAGACCTCATAATAAGATTAATTTCGGTAAAAACGATATATTCCCAATTAGTGTTACACACTCGATTCCCGATGCTGTAGCATATGTATTATATACGCCGGATGGTGCGATAGTATATACGGGTGACTTTGTCTTTGATTCGACGATGACTGGTAATTATAAGACCGACATCGGTAAGCTTGCTTACGTAGGAAAACAAGGTGTGTTATGTTTATTATCAGAATCGATCTATGCTGAAAAAGAAGGACATACTAGTCCAAATAATCGTGTCTCTAAATTCATTAGAGACGTCTTAAATAAAAATGAGAATCGTATTATTGCGACGATTATGACTGCTCACATTTATCGTGTTCAAGAAATATTAACGGAAGTGAGTAAGACTAAAAGAAAAGTAGTAATAATGGGTAAGAGTCTTCAAACTCTTATAAATAAAGCTATCGATATGGGATATGTTACATTTAACACCGAACAGATTGGTGATTTATCTAATATCAATGATAAAGATGTAGTCGTCTTTATCTCGGATGAAAAAGAAAAGCCTTTCATGAATCTAGAGAGAATCATTAGAGGTTACGATAAGTTTATTAAATTAAAAGAGACTGACACGATCTTTTTAACTGAACCTCCATATGAAGGTATCGAGAAAAGAACGGCTCTTATTATGGATGAGATAGCTAAAAAAGACGCTAATGCGATAAGTTTAAACGCCAAGAAGCATCTTGGGCATCACTCTTCGAGAGAAGACTTGATGTTAATGTTGAATTTAATCGATCCAAAATACTATTTCCCAGTAAAGGGAGAATACCGACATCAAGTAAAAAATGCCGAGTTAGCCGAAGAAATAGGAATTCCTAAAGAGAATATCATCTTAAAACAAAACGGTAATGTCGCTGTCTTTGAAAACGGAATCTTATTAGATGAACAAGAGAAAGTCCCAGTCGATGAGATACTTATCGATGGTAAGAGTCCTGGAGATGTGGGAGACTTGGTATTAAAAGATAGAGAGATGCTTGGTGAAAGTGGTATTGTCTTAGTTAGTTGCACTCTTAATAGAGTCACTAAAGAAGTCGTTGCCGGACCAGAAATCCTTACTAGAGGATTCGTCTACGTAAAAGAAAGTGCTGATTTATTAGAAGAGACACAGAAGATGTGTTTAGAGATAATTAAAGAAAACATTGAATCA
This sequence comes from uncultured Muribaculaceae bacterium, assembly GCA_964616485.1. Lineage (GTDB taxonomy): Bacteria > Bacillota_I > Bacilli_A > RF39 > UBA660 > RUG13868. The sequence continues at coordinate 23,331 of CAZTRB010000007.1, read as the reverse complement.
GACAATCGAAAAGTCGACTATCAACAAATTAAAAATGATATTCGTGAAAAACTAGGTAAGTTTTTCTATCGTGAAACAGAAGTAAAACCAATGATTATAACTGTTATCCAAGAAGTTTAGAAAAATATTATTGAAAAATAAATATTAATATGTTATAATTCATCTTAGGTATGGAAGGAGGGGAGAAAAAATGACAAGAATCCAAGTGCCGGTTAAAAACGGAAATCTAGATATGGCTTTTAGAAGACTGAAGCAAAAAATGGCGCGCGAAGAAGTCCCTTCTGAATGCAAAAAAAGAGAATTTGCTGTAAAACCTGGAGAAGAACGTAGAGAGGCAAAAAGAACGGGAATTAAGAATTCTAAAAAGAGAAATCGTTTAAATAGAGACTAATTTTAGTCTCTTTTCTTTGGATATATGTTATAATATTATTATAAGAAAAATTAAGGTAGTAATAAGAAATGAGGAGTATTATGAACTATTTAGAAAAATTAAATTTAGATATAACTACGACGATGAAAAACAAAGATTCCTTTAGATTAACTGTTTTAAGAGCGATTAAACAAGGTTTACAAATGGAACAAATAAATAATAAAAAAGAAATTACTGACGAAGTATTTATCGATGTCGTAAGTAAGCAAGTTAAACAAAGAAATGAGTCTAAAAAAGAATATACTAATGCCAATAGATTGGATTTGGCTAACAAAGAAGAAAAAGAGTTAGAGATTTTACAAGAATATTTACCTAAAGCTCTTACTACTGAAGAACTAGAAGAGATTATCAATCAAGTCTTTCTAAAAGTAAATCCTACTTCTGAAAGAGATATGGGACTTATTATGAAAGAGATAATGCCTCTTACTAAAGGTAAAACTGATCCAAAAGAATTGAGTAACAAGATAAAAGAACGATTAAATAGGTAGGTATTAAAAATGGAACACATTAAGAGAAATTTTACTTTCGTATTAACTGAAACTTGGCCGATGATTTTTATATCATTAGTTCTCTTAATATCACTTAGAATCGTCTATTTAATGAAAAACAATAAAAAGATAAACTTACATAGCGAGTTATTTCTTTTGCTTTTTATAATCTATATTCTCTTCTTGTTCCAAGTAGTCACGATGCAAGATATCAATATGAGTAATGGTAATAATTTTATCCCTTTTAAAGAAATTTTTCGTTATAAATTATTTAGTGGTCCTTTTAATAAGAACATTATTGGAAACGTCTTAATGTTTTTACCTTATGGTTTCTTTGCTAGTAAATATGTAAGTGGTAAAAACTTTATCTTGAGTTTATTCTTAATCTTTTTAGCTTCTTTCGCAATAGAAAGTACTCAGCTAGTAATTGGAAGAATATTCGATGTCGATGATATTATTTTAAATGTCTTCGGTGGTACTTTAGGTTTCTTAGCATATAATGTATTAATTAACATTTATGAATCGTTGCCAAACATCTTTAAAAGAGATTGGTTTTTAAATATTATGGCTATTTTTATTTTAGGATTATTTATTTACTTTATAGTATTTATGATTAGTTAGGAGAAAGTATGAATATTAATGTTTTTAATCAAACTAGTGAAGACATTAGTCCATTGAACGAAGAATTAAAAAATCTTTTAATTGCCATTGCCAATGATGAGAAGATCGTTAATCCTTTGTTTAACGTTATCTTGGTAGATGATAACGAGATAAGAGAGATTAATAGAACTTATCGCAATATTGATAAAGCAACTGATGTAATTAGCTTTGCTCTAGAAGATGATCAAACATTTAATTGTAAAGACGTTAGAGTATTAGGAGATATATATATATCTTTAGATACCGCTAAGAGACAAGCTTTTCAGTATGAACATTCATTTAAAAGGGAGTTATTCTTTCTAGCGACACACGGTTTCTTTCATCTTTTAGGATATGACCATTTAAATGATAAGGACGAGAAAATCATGTTCGATAAACAAGAGGAGGTTTTAAATAAATATGGGATTAAAAGAGAAAAAGAATAAAAACTTAAAATCTAAGTTTAAATATGCTTTCCAAGGGTTAAAGTATATGCTTAAAGATAAATATTTTGTCTTATTACTATTCTTTTTATTTTTAGTAGTATTATTCGGTTGTTTGTTTAACGTTAGTTCTTTAGAGTTTAGTATTACTCTTATCTTAGCAGGAATGGTTATAGCATTAGAAACGATGAATACGGCTATTGAAAATACTATTGATCTAGTTACCGAGGAGATAAGGCCACTAGCTAAGATAGCTAAAGATACGGCGGCTGCCTCAGTCTTAATAGGGACAATTACAGCATTTATCGTTGCGACGATAATTTATGCTCCTAAAATATTAGAAATACTTAAGGAGGTATTATGAAGGAAAAATTAGTAGAACTTTTAAAGAATAGTTATGCACCTTATTCTAAATATAGAGTCAGCTCTATTCTCGTTACGAAAGACGGTAGTCTCTTTGGTGGTGTAAATGTCGAGAATGCTTCTTATTCAGCGACTATTTGTGCCGAGAGAAGTGCCATTGTTCAAGCTATTAGTAGTGGTTATAAGAAAGATGACTTTAAAGAGTTATATGTCATGAGCGATGGGAAGACGGCACCGACACCATGTTTTGTTTGTCGTCAGGTCTTAGTCGAATTTTTATCGAAAGAGACTAAAGTCACGTGTATGAACACTTCGGGTGAGCGATTAGAATTTTTAGTACGTGAGTTATGCCCTCATCCTTTCGATAGTGAGGATTTAAAATGAAAACCGGTTTTGTCAGTATTACGGGAAGGCCAAATGTTGGAAAAAGCACACTATTAAATACAATCTTAAAACAAAAGATTGCGATAACTTCTAAAGTAAGTGGAACTACTAGAAACGTAATTCAGGGAATTTATACTGATGATGATAGTCAAATAGTCTTCGTCGATACGCCTGGGATTCACAAACCGAATAACAAGTTAGGCAATCATATGAACAATAAGGCTTATACAGCTATCGATGACGTTGACGTAATCTTATTTTTAGTCGATGCAACCCAAGAATTTGGACGTGGTGATACGTTCGTATTAGAGAGAATTAAAAAGAGCAATAAACCGGTCTTTTTAGTTATTAATAAAGTCGATATTTGCGATAAAGTAAAGTTGATTGAATTAATTGATAAATATAAGGACTTACATCATTTTGCTGAGATAATTCCTGTTTCAGCTACTAAAAAAGACAACGTTAAAGTATTAGTTAGCCTAATAAAAAAATATTTAACTGACAATGTAAAATATTTTGCTGATGAAGAGATAACTACTGTAAGTAGAAACTTCTTAATCGCGGAGACCGTTAGAGAAAAATTATTAAGGCTTACTTCTTTAGAGATACCACACACGATTACTTGTGTTACGGAATTATACGAGGAAAATGAAAAGTATATCGATATCTCTGTATTAGTAGTTATCGACCGTGAGAATATTAAAAAAATGATAATCGGTAAGAACGGAAGTATGCTTAAAAAAGTAGGCACTTATGCTAGAGAAGACATCGAAAAAATGCTGGGTAAAAAAGTAAATTTAAAGACTTTTGTAAAAGTAATTAAAAATTGGAGAGATAAAGAAAGATATTTAAGAGAATTAGGATTAAATGATTTATATTTTTGAGGTAGTGTAATATGGCGATAAAAAAACTAAAAGGAATAGTAATATCTGAACAAGCATATAGTGAGTCTAGTAAAATATTAAAGATATTTACTAAAGATTTAGGTATAATAAGCGTCTTATCTAAAGGATGTCGAAAACCAAAAAGTCCCTTTCATCAAGCGAGTAATAAACTAGTTTATGCTACTTTTGATATTAGTTATAAAGAAAAAGGTTTATCGACGTTAATAGCAGTCGATATTATCGATTACTTTAAAAACATATGCTATGATTATACGGATTTAGAAAAGAAGCTAGCGGCTTTTTTAATTAGCGATGTAATCGTTCAAATATTAAATCAAAAACAAATAACAAATGATGAAGAAAAAGAAATCTATGATATTTTTCTTAGTTCTTTATTAAAACTTAATGAATGTTTAAACCCCGTTGTAATTACTCAAATCGTCAGATTAAAGTTACTCGATTATTTAGGAGTCAAACCGAGTATCGATGCTTGTAGTATATGTGGAAGTTCCAAAGATATTGTAACGATGGATTACTCTTGTTATGGCTTTTTGTGTAAGAATTGTCACACGAATGAAAAATTAACGAAAGAAAACTCTCTTAAAACACTAAGGATGTTATATTATGTCGATATCGATAAAATAAAGACATTAAACATTGACGAAGAAGAAATAACGGACATCGAATCGTTTATTAGTGAATACTATGAAAACAACACAGGAATCTTCATAAATAATAAACGTTATAATTATACGACTAAAGATATTCTAAAAAAACAAGATTAAAGAGAGAATATCTTTTTCTTTATCTTGACTATTTTACTAATTAATATTAAAATATTTATATATAATAGGAGGATTTATGAATAAGTATATAAAGTATGTTTTGTTTTTTTTAGGTTTAATTTTAATTTTAGGAGGATTTCTTAAGTTTTTTTCAAAAAACAACTTAACTGAAAAATCAAATAACATTGTTGTAGATACTCGAAACATGACAGGCGATGAAATTGATTTTTCACAAATAGAAGAAATCACATTCAATAACTTAAAATCAATTGCAGTTAAAATTCAAAATCTATCGAAAAAACCTTTGCTTACTTTAAAATATCCTAATACAATAGTTTCTGAATTTATTAATGATGATAATGTCAGACTTTCTGGAAACAATATGACTATTGAGGCAAAAAATTTATATGGGATAGATATGAAAAGTAATGTAGAGTTGTCTATTTCGCATCATGAAGAAGCTGGAAACAAAAAAAGGATTTTATATTCTAGCGAAGAGAATTTTGTTAATGGCTACAAACTAGAGTACGCTAGAATACAAGCATTAAACGATTCTGGCGAAGCTAAAATTTATTATGATGAATTTCAAATATACATTGAAACAGACGAAAACGTTATATTTTTCATCTCTTTTCAACTCTATAATAGAAAGTTTACCGATGATATTTTAAATAGATTCATAAACGAGATAAAAATTGAAAATAACAAATCGAATTATTTATATTCTAAAAACGAAAAAAATCAATTAACTTACTCTTTTAAAGTAGATTATAACGAAGGTATTAAAACAGGTACCAAATACGTTACATACTTTTTACCTTCTGATAAATATTTAGAGATTGAAACGGAAAACAACAATTCTCATCTTAATACTTTTAGATCCATTGATAAAAAAATAAATGTTACTCTGTCTATCGAAGGTATTAATGAAGAGATAATTAAAAATACTGTGTTTAAAGGTATTGAAGATATATACAAAGAAAATAAAAATTATGAACTAAATAAATTTGATGTTTCTAATATTGCGTTAAATAATTTTGAATTTCTAACTTTATTTTATGACTATAAAGATACGACAGACTTAAAAAATGAATATTATAATGCGACTTTATATACTGAAATAACGAAAAATTACTGGTACAAAATAAGAATTGAATCTGAAGTTCCAATATCAAATCAAATTGTAGAAGATGTAACTAATTTCAAAATAAATGAAAAAGAACAGTAATGTTCTTTTTGTTTTTTTAAAAGATATAATGTATAATTATAGTTGAGGTATTTATGAAGAAATTAAATGAACTCTATGACACTGATTATGATGTAGAGATAAAAGACATAAAATTTAACTCTATGTATATTGAACCGGGCGATCTGTTTGTTTGTACAAACGGAGTTAATTTTGATCGTCATGATTTTATCGATGATGCGATTAAGAAAGGGGCTGCTGCTCTAGTAGTGAGTAAAAAAGGAGAATACAGTATCCCTTATATTGAAGTCGCTGATACTAATGTTGAATTAGGAGAAGTATCAAAGAGGTTTTATGGTTATAAAGATACGATCGACTTAATTGGCATAACTGGTACTGATGGAAAGACTACTACCACATCTTTAATTAGAGAACTTTTAGGGATAGATAAATGTGGTTTTATTGGGACTTTAGGAGCATTAGGTAAAAAGTTTCGTAGTAGTGTTCCAAATACGACACCAGAATGTATATATATTTATAAATATTTAGCTCAATTCGAAAAAGAAGGCCTAAAATATTGTGCGATGGAAACGTCAAGCGAAGGATTTTTAAGAAACAGACTCGATCCTTTTACTTTTACTGTAGGAGTTCATACAAACATCACTGGAGACCACATGAACATTCATAAGACGATGGAAAACTATATTGATTGTAAAGCCGAACTTTTTAGAAAGATAAAAAAAGAGGGTTATGCTATTTTAAATAAAGATGACGTTCATTATAAGGAGATGAGAGACGCTTGTTCTTGTAACATCTATACTTATGGAAAAGATAAAGATTGTACTTTAGTCATAAAAACGATAAAAGAATATTCTGATAAAACAAAAGCTACTATCTCTTTATTTAATAAAGAATATAATATTATTAGTCCCTTATTAGGTGATTATAATGTTTATAATTTAGCAGCTGCTATTTTAACTTTAGTCGCTTTAGGATATAAGATTGAAAATATTATACCTAATATTAAGAAAATAAAAACAATTGAAGGACGTCTAGATTTTTTAGAATTTGGTCAAAATTATAAGATTATTTTAGACTATGCCCATACGATTAATTCTCTAAAAAACACACTTGAATATTTAAACAAGATTAAGAAGAAAAGGATAATTACTATTACTGGTAGTGCTGGTGGAAGAGAGACTAGTAAAAGAAGTGCGATGGGTAAAACAGTTCAAGAATTATCTGATTTGGTTATTTATACGATGGATGATCCGCGTTTCGAAGATCCCGAACTAATTATCGATGATATGATCGATAAAACGAAAGATAATTACCTTAGAATAGTCGATCGTGAAATGGCAATTAAAAAAGCTTTCAGTATTGCGACTAAAAACGACATTATCTTTATCGCTGGTAAAGGAAGAGATAACTATATGGCGATAGGTGATAAATATGTTAAATATAACGACTATGATGTAGTTAAAAAACATTTTAAATAAGAAAGAACTTCGGTTCTTTTTCTTTTTAATAGACTATAAATATGTTATAATTTTATTGGTGGTAAAATGAAAAAAGAAAACATTAGAAATTTCTCGATAATTGCACATATTGATCACGGTAAAAGCACTTTAGCAGATCGAATTTTAGAGGCTACACATGCTTTAACTAAAAGAGAAGCTAAAGAACAATTTATGGATAGTATGGATATAGAAAGAGAACGTGGTATAACGATAAAATTAAATACCGTGTCTTTAGATTACCATTTTAATGGAGAAGATTATTTATTAAACTTAATCGACACTCCAGGACATGTCGACTTTTCTTACGAAGTTTCAAGGAGCTTAGCTGCCTGTGAAGGAGCTCTTTTAATAGTCGACGCCTCACAAGGAGTAGAAGCTCAAACTTTAGCAAACTTATATTTAGCTTTAAATAATAATTTAACGATAATTCCCGTTATAAATAAAATAGATTTACCTAATGCTGACCCTGATAAAGTAAAACAAGAGCTAATTAATCTTATCGGTTTTAAAGAAGATGAAATCGTCCTTACTAGTGCTAAAACAGGTCAAGGTATAGATGAATTAATTACCAAGATAATCGAGAAGATTCCATCTCCTAATGGTGTAGAGAGTAATCCTTTACAAGCTTTAATTTTCGATAGTCTGTTTGATTCTTATCGTGGTGTTATTATTTCGACTAGAGTTAAAGAAGGGGTTATTAGAGTAGGGGATACTATTAAGATGATGGAGACTAATGCAACCTATTTAATTAATTCTATTTCCGTAAATAAACCAAAAGAAACTAATAAAGACAGGCTTTCAGCAGGTGAGGTCGGCTTTATATCTGGTAGCATTAAGAGTATCTCCGATATTAAAGTCGGAGACACTATTACTTTAGAAAACAATCCCGTTTCATATCCTTTGCCAGGTTACCAACAGATGAAATCAATGGTCTTTTGTGGACTATTTCCAATCGAATCAAACAAGTTTGAAGACTTGAGAGAAGCTTTAAGTAAACTTAAATTAAACGATGCTTCGCTAGTATTTGAACCAGAGACTTCATCTGCTCTAGGTTTTGGTTTTAGATGCGGATTTTTAGGACTTTTACATATGGATATTATCAAAGAGAGGGTTATGAGAGAGTTTAACATCGAGCTTATAACTACTTCTCCTTCGGTGGTATATGAAGTTACCCTTAACAGTGGAGAGATTATTCATGTCGATTCACCGGCTAAATTTCCTGATAAAAACTATATTAAAGAAGCGAAAGAGCCATACATTAAGACCAATATCTTTACGCCCGATAATTTTATCGGACCTATTATGGAGCTGTGTCAAAACAAAAGAGGGACTTATGTCAATATGGAATACATTGATTCAAAGAGAGTCAACCTTCATTATGAACTTCCTTTATCAGAAATCGTCTATGACTTCTTCGATAAATTAAAGTCTCAAACGAAAGGGTACGCTTCTTTTGACTATGAATTGATCGGTTATAAACCTAGTAACTTAGTTAAGATGGATATCTTATTAAACGGAGACATCATCGATGCTTTAAGTATTATAGTTCATAAAGACTTTGCTTATGAGAGAGGAAAGGTCGTAGTCGAAAACTTAAAGAAAGCTATTCCAAGGCAGATGTTTGAAGTACCTATTCAAGCGGCTATTGGAAATCATATAATATCTAGAGAAACGGTTAAAGCCTTAAGAAAAGACGTTTTAGCCAAGTGTTACGGAGGAGATATCTCTAGAAAGAGAAAGTTATTAGAGAAACAAAAAGAAGGTAAGAAAAGAATGAAACAAGTGGGAAACATCGAACTTCCTCAAGAAGCTTTCATGAGTATTCTTTCAATGGATAAGAACGAATAATGATTAAGAGTTGTTATATTCACATTCCTTTTTGCAAAACTATTTGTTCTTATTGTGATTTTTGTAAGATGTTTTACAATAAAGAATTTGTTTATAATTATTTAAAAGCTCTAGATAAAGAAATTGATAGTGTCTATAAAGGTGAAACTATGAATACGTTGTACTTAGGTGGAGGTACTCCTAGTGCTTTGGATATGGATGAATTAGAGATACTCTTTAAGACTATTAAAAAAATCAAAGTAGGAAAAGATCTAGAGTTTTCTTTTGAAGTGAATGTCGATGATATTACCGAAGAAAAATTAATCTTTTTAAAACGCAATAAAGTTAATCGCTTAAGTATCGGTATTCAAACAGTTAATCAAAAATATTTAAAATTCTTAAATAGAACTCATAATAAAAAACATGCTAAAGACAACATCTTATTAGCTAAAAAATATTTCGATAATATAAGTGTCGATTTAATGTATGGGTTTAATGGCCAGACAATCGATGAGTTAAAAGATGATTTAGATTTTTTCATATCTTTAGGAGTTCAACATATCTCTACATATTCTTTAATACTCGAGAAAAACACTGTTTTATATATTAAAAACATCGAGAGTATCGACGAAGAATTAGAATCAAACATGTATTACTATATCGTTAACTATTTAAAAGAGAATAATTATAACCATTATGAAATAAGCAACTTCTCTAAAAAAGGGTTTTCTTCTAGACATAATTTGACATATTGGAATAATGAAAAATATTATGGTTTTGGACTTGGTGCAAGTGGCTATATTTCTAACGTTAGATACACAAATACTAGAAGCCTAACGAACTATATTAAAGGTAGCTATGTCTACCAAAAAGAAAATATAACTGATATACTTTCAATGGAGAATGAAATTATATTTGGATTAAGAAAGATATCAGGCATTAATAAAGATTCGTTTTATAAAAAGTATAATAGAAAGATAAAAGACGTTTTTAAGATAGATGTTTTATTGAATACGGGTCTTTTAAAAGAAAACGATAAATTTATCTATATTCCTTTTGATAAATTATACGTTCAAAATAGTATTTTAATAAATTTTATAGGAGGACAAGATGAGTGAAAAAGATAAGATAAAAGCTTTTCAACAAGAAATTGACTATATAAGGGATGCTAGAATAGTAAAAGACGCCGCTCTTTTAGTAAGTAACTTACCCGACTATTTTTTCGAAGAAGGAGCCTCATCGACGGGAAAATATCATCCTAAGTATGCAGCAGGGAAGGGTGGTCTTTTAAGACACGTTAAAGCTGCCGTTAAATTCGCTGTAGAGCTCTTAAATAACTCGATTATAGGTAAACAGTATACTTCTATTGAGAGAGACTTAATCATCTTAGCAATCATCTTTCATGATGGTTTAAAGTATGGTTTAGTTAAAGATGATAATTATACAAAATTTGATCATCCTTTATTAGCAGCGGACTTTATTAAAGATAATGCTAATAAATTAAATATGACTAAAGAAGAGATTGATAAGGTCTACTCGATGATTGCTGCTCATATGGGGCCTTGGAATAGCAGTGATTATTCGAAAACTGAACTTCCTGTACCAAATAAACCGTTGGAAAAATTTGTCCATATGTGTGATTATCTCGCTAGTAGGAGATTTATAAATGTCGATTTTGATCAAGATAATAATATAATAGATGAATCTAAATAAAGGAGTATTTATGAAAAATGGTAAACTTATCGTAATTGAAGGAACAGATTGTTCGGGTAAAGCCACTCAATCCATCCTTTTAAAGGAACGTCTTTTAAAAGAAGGCTATAAATGCGTTCTCTTTAGCTTTCCAGTCTATGATAGCCCAACTGGTAAAATAGTCGGTGGTTCTTGTTTTGGTAAACCAGAGATTGGTCCAAGTTTTTTTGGCGATGAAATTATTAATCTCGACCCTAAAATAGCGACTCTATATTTTGCAGCCGATCGTCGTTACAATATTAAAGATGTTTTAAAATATTTAGAGAAAGACTACTATGTTATATTAGATCGCTACACTACTTCTAATCTCGCTCATCAAGGAGGAAAGATTAGAAACAAAGAAGAGCGATTTAAAATGTATAAATGGATTGAAGAATTAGAATATAACTTATTAGAGTTACCTAAACCCGACATAACTATATTTTTATATGTTCCTTTTAAATATACAAAGATACTTAGTGCTAAAAGAGAATATTTAGATGTCTTAGAAAAAGATGAAAATTATATTAAAAATTCTGAAAAAGCTTATATTGAATTAGCAAACATGTATAACTGGAAAACTATTACTTGCATTAAAAACAACGATCTTCGCTCGATAGAAGATATAGGTAATGATATATTTAATTTTATTACAAAATAAAAAGGTATAAATACCTTTTATTTTTTGTCTTTTTGTTTTGAGGCTTTAGCTTGTTTATCTTTTTTAGGTGGTGTTTTCCCTTTAAAGACATCAATGATTTCTTCATCCTCGACAATTCTTTTTCTTTTTTCTTGTTCTACTTCTTTTCTAGCAGCTTTCTTTATATCATTTATATTTGAAATAATGGTCTTTAAGTTTGTATTAATACCATCAAAGGCATCGATGATTTCAAGTTTATCGTTCTTAGTTCTTTCTCTTTCTTCTTTAAGAGCTTCTTGTCTAATCTTTCTCTCTAAGTCAAAGTCGATATCTACTACTTTATACACTTCCTTAAAAGTGGTTTTTCCTTCGATAATCTTTTGGAAAGCATCTTGTAGCATCGTCGTCGTGTCACCTTCATAAACGGCCTTTTTAAGTTCGTCTTTATCGACTTCTTCATCACTGATTAATTCTCTTAAACGATCGGTAATGAATAAGACCTCATGAAGAGCACATCTTCCTTTGAAACCGCGATTACATTTAGGGCAACCAACAGGTTCATAAACTTCTTTTACTTCTTTACCTAAGATAATAAGAAACATTTGTTTTTCATAATTCGTAGCTTTTCTTTTCTTCTTACAATCATTACATAATGTTCTAGCAAGAGTTTGAGAAATAATACCATTTAATGCCGTCGATAATAGGTATCGCTCGACGTTCATATCTAGTAATCTCTCGATAGTAGCCAGGGCATTGTTCGTATGGATAGTAGATAATACTAAGTGCCCTGTAATTGCAGCACGAACGGCTATTTGAGCAGTCTCACTATCACGAATTTCTCCGATAAGTATGACGTTTGGGTCTTGACGTAAAATAGAACGAAGAGCCGATGCGAAAGTAAGACCTATCTCAGCATTAACGTGTACTTGGTTAATTCCTTCAATGTTCATCTCCACGGGATCTTCGACTGTTATTATGTTAGTGTCTTCAGTATTTAGAGCCGATAGCATAGAGTAGGTGGTCGTTGATTTACCACTACCAGTAGCTCCTGTTACGAGGATTATCCCATTTGGGATATCGATAAGTCTAGTAATTTTTTTTAAGTTACCAGATGAAAATCCAAGACTTTTAATACCGGACAAGCTGTTCGAATAGTCAAGCAGACGAACGACTATCTTTTCTCCTTCATTAGTCGGAAGAGCAGATACACGCATGTCTAGTTCACGACCATCGACAACACCCTTAATAGCTCCATCTTGTGGTATTCTAGTTTCCGTAATATTCATCTTAGAAATCAGTTTAACTCTTGTCGTCAAGTTCTTCTCATACATTTTAGGAACTTTCGTATGATTATAAAGTCTACCATCCATTCTCATTCTTATCATCATAGAGTCCTCTCTAGGATCAAAGTGAATGTCACTCGCTTTATGTTGTGAAGCATAGAGTATTATTCTATTTACAATATCAACTATGGGACTATTAACGAAATCATATTCAATCATCTAAAAACACCTCGTATCTTAATATACTTAATTATATAATATTTATTTTTTATAAGCAAGAAAGTAATCCTATTTTATAAAATAATATAGTAATAAATTAAATAATATTATATAATAGCAGTATAGTTAAGAAAATAGGCGGTGTAATATGAAAAATAAGGGGTTCGTTTTAGTGGAAACGATTATAACAGCAGTTTTTGTACTAGGACTATTTAGTTTTTTGATTGCAAACATTCTTCCTTTAGTCGGGCAATATGAAAAAACATTAGATTATGACTCGAGTGAAAGTAAGTATGATGCTCATTTGATTAGAAAAATGATTATCAAAGATAATAGTTGTCGTACGAGAAACTTGCTAGATCTAAAAGATAATGGTTTTTACTCGTTTGATAAAGACGAGATTTGTTATTATTTAAATAATATGAATTATTGTCAAATGCTTTTGTCTAGAGACTTTTTAGATGTTAAAAAGATTATAGTCACGGAATATAACACGACTAAGTTAAAAAACAATAAAGATCTCTTTGAAAGAGCTGTTAAAGAATATGTAGATTATATACCAAAGTATAGTAATACGACCGGTTCGGTATCAAGTTATAGCACGAAGAGAAGACTTATAATTTGGTTTAACGATGGACGAATAACAAATGTCGAGATTTTATTCGACGATGATCCTTCAGTTGTTTGTGGAGGTGCAATATGTTAAATAATAAAGGTTTTACGATAGTCGAACTAATAGTTAGTTTTGCTTTTGTCTCAATTCTTACCGTTAGTCTTTTCGCTATCGTCGTCAATTATAAAGAAAAACAACAAAAGGTTTCTACTGAAACAGAACTACTCGCATTTAAATCTAAGCTTACGATTG
>CAZTRB010000007.1:0-9634 GCA_964616485.1 uncultured Muribaculaceae bacterium | reverse complement strand
TTCAAAACGATATTCAACGAAAATTATTAGAAAAAATCGAATATTGTGTCGAACCTACGGGAGACATTACTCCTAGATGTGTCGTTTTTACTTTTAGAAATGGGGAAACTAAGAGACTTTTAATTAAAAGCGAAGAAAGAGTCGATAGTATTCCTAATGATGATGGGACTGTCTCAAACTTTACTTATAGGACGCCATATATCTTATATGGTAATGTTAGATATGTACCACCTGATGCTAAGAACGTCTATATTAGAAGCGATTACATGCTAGAAAGAACGACTCTTGATGATGACTTAGAAAATAATATGGCTCTTTACAAAGTAAAAGTCCTATTTGAGCATGAAGATATCGCTGGTGATATGGATATTTCAATCGTTGCTTTAGGAACTACCAATATAAAATCAGGTCAACCAGCGACGTATACTCCTTATGTAATAGGACAAAAGGTAAATGTTCAATTAAGTGGTACGACATCAATGCCTTTTTATGTCATAAAAGATAGTAGTGGTTACAATGACAGTTTGGTATTGTTAGCTGAAGCAAATATAAGCACTTCTAATTTTAATGTCGCTGGTGCTAATAATAATAGTTTTATCGGTTCGGCAGTAAAGTCTAACTTAGATTATGCTACTAGCACTTGGACAAATCCCGATGAAATTAGATTAATCACAGCAGAGGAAGTAGGGTATTTAGTCTTGGCTTGTCCTAGATATAAAGAAGTGAATGCACCCAATTTAAACATTGCCTCGGCCGGTTCTTATTTATACTCTTCAAATTATTGGACAATGACAGCAGCTAAAGACACTACGCCTGGTGAACCAAGAGTTTGGTTTGTTAATTCTACGACTAGGATGCTACAATCTACGACTATTAATACCGTCGGTGGAATAAGACCTGTCATTGAAATTAATAAACGTTATGTTACTTACTACGATTAAAAGGAAAAACAAATTAAATGAAAAGATTTCAAAGAATACTCAAAGATTTTATATTTTTTACATGTGTTTATTTAACGCTTTCTTTTCCTATGCCATACTACATATATACGGCAGGTGGAGTCACTGATTTAAGTGAAAGATTTGTCTTAGAAGAAGCCTATGAACAAAGTGGAAGTTATAATTTGTCATATGTCTCATCTATCAATGGAACTTTATATACTTATTTATACTCTATGATTAAACCGGAATGGAAAGTTACTAAGATAAGTAATTATAAAATAGAAGAGACTGAGACTGATGAAGATATTCATTCGCGAGCTTTAATCGATCTTGGTCTAGCTAATCAAACTGCTACTTTAGTAGCTTATAATAGAGCAGGTAAAAAGGCTGATATCGTTTCTTTTAAAACTGGTATTGCTGTTATTGAAAAAGACGTGATAAGTTCAGAACCCTTAATGATAGGAGATATGATCCTTTTAATTGACGGAAAAGAAATAAGAGATTTAGATAGTCTTTTTGAAACAGTAGAACTTAAACCAAGTGGTACTGACATTGTTTTAACGATTGAAAGGGATCAAGAGATAAGAGACATAACTGTTACTACCAGAAAAACAGAAGACGATATAACAATTATCGGTCTTGCTCTTTATGAAATACTAACGTTAGATACCGATCCTAAGATAGATTTTACTTTTAGTTTAAAAGAATCCGGTCCTTCAGCTGGATTCATGATATCTCTGGCTATTTATGATAGTTTAATCGAAGAAGATTTAACTAATGGTTACAAAATAGCTGGAAGTGGCACGATTGATAAAGACGGTACTGTAGGAGAAATCGGTGGCGTTGAATTTAAACTTTTAGGAGCAGAGAAAAGCAATTGTCAAATCTTTTTCGCACCAAATGGAACAAATTATGATACGGCAATTAAAGTTAAAGAAGAAAAAAATTTAAAGATAGACGTAATTGGTGTCACGACTATAGACGATGCTATTCAGTACTTAAGAAGTTTAAAAAGTTAGATTGCTTTATAACTAAAAAAATGATACGATATTATATATAATAAGGGGATATAGTATGGACGAATTAAAAGAACTGTATTTTAACATTGAAAATCCAATACTTAACAAAGAAAAGTGGGAATATGTTTTAGATTCATATTCTACTTCTTTAGATTTCCAAGAATTTTTGGAAAAATTAAAAATTAAGAACATTAAAGATCTTTCGGGATTAGATGTCGATGAAAAGGAGTCTTTTCAATTAATTTTGTGGTCAAATTTTAAACAAAAATTATTGATTTTATCCGAAGAGGAATTAAAGGAATTTATCGATAATGATATATTTGATTCTGAAATATACGAAGTCGTTAAAACATTGAGATCTCTTCCTAGTATAAAGACTTACGCTGAATTAACACAAGTCTTAGAAGATGAGAATATACGCCATTATTTTTCTTTTTTCATTAACGAAAAAGAACATAAAGTAAAAGCTAAATCAGATTTTAACTTGGACTATAAGACGACAATTATAAGTGTTAAAATCGAACAAAACAGCTTATATAAATTTTTAAAGCTTTTCGTAAAGACTTGTAATGAAAATGAACTACCTTTTAATCTTGAATTTAAAGAGAACAAAGAATCTGTTAGAGTAAAAATTTTAACTAGTATTGAAAATTCACCAAAGTATGTTTCGATATTAGGAGTTTTAGTAAAAGAATACTTTAGTTACTTTAAAAAGATGACCATCGATGCTATATTTGAAGGAAACTTAGACGACTACATTACTATTAAGCATTCCAACTATTTAAATTACGATAATTATTTAGTAAGTAGAAGTAGTATTTTATTTAAAGCTATCGACAGTGTTATGTATGAATATGTTATTAACCATTTAAGTACGGTCGTAGCATATAAAGGTGGAAAAATCAATTTAGCCGAATACTTAAGTAAATGTGTGGTTGAAAAAACCATTGATAAATTAATAAATAAAAATATTAGGACTAAAGAAGATTATTATATAATTGCAAATAGTACTGATTTAATCGAATTTAAAAGTTTTGTCGATGAAAAATTATCTTTAGAACTTAGAGATATTTTAAAAGATAGACTATACCTAAAAAAAGAAAATGACTATATTCCATTAAAGCTTAAAAGTGATAGTGTGATCGATATCGATATTAAGTTTTTTATGGCAACTATTAGGACTTTATTACCGATTCTTGTAATGAAAGATTCTACTCTAGATAAAGCTTTTAAAATTAGACTTAAAAATGAATGCCTAGTACAAAAAATAGATCCTAATAAGATGTGTTTAGACGAGGATTTTTCTAAGAAGATATTTTTCGATAAAAGCCAATATGATAAGTACCGTAGTGAATTAGATAAAATAAGTTCTGAATTGGATAAATTTAATAACTTAACAAAACTTCTAAGTGTTCCAACTGATCAATTTCAAAGAGACGAGATCAAAAAGAGCATTGAAGAATTAAAGATTTTTGAAGAAAAAGAAGAGTAATATTATCAGGAGGTTTTATGACTAATACGATTAAAATAAATAATGATGCAATTAATACAGCCATCAGCCTTACGTCAAAATCATCGACTAACTTACAAAGTACTGTAGCAGGCAATTTACCCGGAGTTTTTTCTGTCTTAAGTGATTTAGGACTTTATTCGAATGGATTGAATTCTATTAGTAAACAAGTTGCAAGAGTAGTCGAAAATCATGAAATCTTAGTCAAACTTTTATCCAATCATCTCGATGGTGTCTCTTCGAGAGAAGACGAACTTTCTAGAGTGGCAGATAGTAAATTTGGAAATTATATAGCCGAAGGTGGCGATACAGACAACATTCATCATAATGTCGAAATTGAAGGAATAGATCAAGTTGAGCCTGGTACTAAGATAAATCCTGAATATTTACTTGAAAACATTCCGAAGATAAACGAAAAAAATTTAGGTAATATAATTAAACTTTTAGATAAATTTAAAAAAGAAGAAACGTCTTTAATGGAATTACTTTTCGATCCTAAAAAAGCCTCGATATTATATGTGCTTTTAAAAAATATCTTAGGTGATGAGTCTACAGATGTAGATGGAATATCCGAAGAAGACTTTGAAAAGATTCAACGTGCACTTATAGATGCGATTATAAATGAAAAGGTCGAGCTTCCAACCTTTAAAGACAACCCTTTCTTAATTACTAGTGTATATCTTGCTAATATTAGTAAAGAGCACGACATTCGACCTAGCGAGTTGTTTTTTGACGAAGAGAATGAACCAATATTAAAAACATCATTAATTAATTTATATGATGGTAATGAAATAGAAAAATATGATTTAAGTGAAAAAACGATTTCTGATTTTAGAGAATACATAGATAAAATAGCACTTAAAAATAATATGACTTATTTAGAAGTCTTAAATGATCATCTAGAATTGGTTATATAGGAGGGGTTATGGATTTTAAAGCTAATTACGAGATAATTAATGATGTCGGCGCTAAAGTTTATAAAGAGGCCGAACAATTAGAACAAGATTTTAAAGATATCTTGGCATTAATAGAGCAATTAGGAACTTGTTGGGCTGGTATAGATTATACTGATTTTGCGGGTTATTCTAGCGCTTATGTCAAAAATTTAAGTTTTAATGTAGAAGAACTAAAGACTTTAGCTAAATTTATCCAACTGGCTTCTTCTGTCTATTTAGAAACTGATTTAGAATGGGAAAAGAAAATTAAAGAGATGGGGGAGAGAAACGATTGGAACCTGGGTTAAAGATTAAAGAAAACGAGTTTGCGAGCATACTCGAGAAATTAAATGAAAAAGTAAAAAACGTCGAAGAAAGATTAGATAATATTAATAAGATAATGACTGATATAAAGAGTGATGATGAAAATTGGAAGGGTAAAACAGCCGATAGAATCTATGCGATATACTCTACATTTTATAAGAATTTCCCTAATATTACTACTCAATTAAATGACTATAATAAATTCTTAACAAATACACTGGAAGAGTATAAACAAGCAGAACAAAATATAAAAGCCGATATTGATAAAAATGATTCTAATTTAAATATTAACTAGGAGGTACTTATGGCAACTTATTTTATTGAACCTTATAAGAGATATTATGATAAGCTAAGCACTAGTTCTGATTTAATATCGACTAGTAAGACTCTTGGTAATAATGTCGATGAATCAGTTCAGATAGCAAAAACCCTGTTATCGCATCTTAGTAACTCCACTTGGAGTGATGCGGGACAAAAACAATTGGTAAATAACGTCGTTCCTGGGTTAACTACTAGTATTGAGACTTTAAACGACAGTATTATCGATGGCTTAGCAGCAGCTTCTATTATTGCTATAGATACTATTCTACCAAAGGTAACTCAACTTAAAATAGAAGACGAAAAATATGAGAGTTTAAAAAGCCAATTAGATAGTTTAGTCGCACCCCAACGCTATGATAATAATGGTAATGAATTAAGCCAATATGGAGTTTATATTCGTAAGAGGGCCGAGTTAGAAATTTTAATTGCTAATGCTAGAGAAGTATGTATCGCTTATCAAGACGCTGTCAAAGAAGCGGTAAATAGTATCGAGAGATTAGACGGTATTACTAAAAACGTAGAGATTAAGTCTCTTGCCGGATTAATTGAATCTTCTTCTAGTTACTCAGTGCTATCTAGTACTGATCAACTGTTAGAAGTCAGTTATTTAGGACAAGAGTTTTATGTTACAAACAGTAAGATAAATCCTTTTACTTATTCTGAATATGTAAGAAAAAATGGTATGACTCAAAATGCCGGAGCCTTAGGTAATCAATGTATGATGGCAGCTCAATACTATGCTATGGACATGATTAGCGGACGTTATACACCGAGTAACAATTTTAAATATATGGTTGGAAGTCCAGCAACTAAAATTAATAATAGAACTCTTTCTAACAATCCTAGTGACGTTTTAAGTTTCGTCTTTCAAGAAGTTCAAGCCGGAAGACCCGTCGTTTTACAGACTTCCCAAAGAAAACAAGGACTAAGACACTTAGTTACAGTAGTCGGATTTAAAAAAGGAGTAAATAACTCGGATCAGCTTTTACCTGAAAACATTTTAGTATTAGATAATGTCGATGGTAAAGTACAAACTTTATCTGAGAGAAATAGGAGGATATATAACCAAGGAAAAGGGTATCAAGCATTAGGTGCTACGACTAAATTTTTAAATAGTGTGGCTTAATTAAAGAATAGATAATTAAAATCTATTCTTTTTCTTTAATTTTATCGTAAAAATTGTTATAATAACACTTGTAGGTGATTCCATGAAAAGAAGTGAAATAGATAAGTCTAAATTAACGCCAATGATGGTAAAGTATTTAGAGATTAAAGAAAGATATGCGGATGCGATTATCTTTTATCGTCTTGGAGATTTTTACGAGATGTTTTTTGAAGACGCTATTTTATGTTCTAGGGAATTAGAATTAACATTAACTAGTAGAAGTGCCGGATTAGACGAGAAAATACCAATGTGTGGCGTACCACATCATTCTTATTTGCCATATCTAGAAAAATTAGTAGAGAAAGGCTATAAAGTCGCTATTTGCGAGCAACTAAGTGATCCAAAAGAATCGAAAGGTATAGTTGACCGTGATGTCGTTCAAGTAGTTACTAAAGGTACAATTATCGATAATGCTTTATCTGAAAAAGACAATAACTTTATCGGTAATATTTATGACTTTGATTATTGTTACGGTATAAGTTTTGCCGATATTTCTACCGGTGAATTTTTCGCTCTTTTATTAGAACACGATAGTGATAAATTAACTACAGAGATAAACAATAAAGGAATAAAAGAGATAATTGCTAACAATAAAATCGATCGTCAAATAGTAACGACGCTTAAAGAGAATTACAATATTTTAGTTACCTTAAGCGATGAGATTTCTTCTAATGAAGAATATCAATATATAAGTGAAGACGTATCAGATGTAAGACTAAAAACCGTTATAAATCATCTTTTATATTATATTTTAGAAACCAAAAAAGGAAATATGTCACACCTTCAAAAAGTAAACATAATCGATTTAAATAAATACTTGTTATTCGATAATAATACGAAGAAAAATTTAGAACTAACCGAGACTATTAGAATGAAAGAGAGAACTTACTCTTTATTATGGCTATTAGATAAAACAAAGACAGCAATGGGTAGTAGATTTTTAAAACAAAGTATCGAAAACCCTTTAACTAATACCGAAACTATTAACAAAAGATATGATATGGTTCAAACCCTTCTTACTGAATTTATTTTAAAGAGTGATCTTCAAGAATTATTAGAAGAAGTATATGACCTCGAAAGACTAGCAGGAAGAATTACTTATGGTAATTTGAATGCTAGAGATTTAATTCAATTAAAGAAATCACTTAAAGTACTTCCTGCTATTAAAGCAATCTTAAAAGAAATTAATTTTTATGAGACGATTGATACTTTTGAAGAAGTCTATGAACTTCTTGAAAAAGCGCTCTTAGAGAACCCGCCTATCTCGATAAAAGAAGGAGAGATCATAAGAGAAAATTATAATAAAGAGCTAGATGAACTTAGGTCTATTAGAAGTGGTTCAAAAGATTTCATCTTACAAATAGAACAAGAAGAAAGACAAAAAACGGGAATTAAGAATCTTAAATTAGGTTATAACCGCGTCTTTGGTTATTATATAGAGGTTACTAAAGGTAATGTCGGTATGATAAAAGAAGAATTTAACTACGAGAGAAAACAAACACTAGCTAATTGTGAAAGGTTTATTACTCCTTTATTAAAAGAAAAAGAAAATATTATCTTAAATGCTGAAGAGAAAATCGTCGCTTTAGAATACTCTTTATTTATGGAAGTAAGAGAAGAGATTAAAAAGTATATACCTTCTATTCAAGTAACTGCTAAGACGATAGCATTAGTAGATATGCTTACTAGTTTCGCTACTGTTTCAGAAGAAAACAATTATACGAGACCAAAATTTACTAAAGAGAAGAATATTGATATTAAAGAAGCTAGACATCCTGTCGTTGAGAAAGTCTTGAAAGATGACTTTGTCCCAAATGATATATGCATGAATACAAAGACTGATGTCTTATTAATAACCGGACCTAATATGGCTGGAAAGTCTACTTATATGAGAACTCTGGCAATTATCATTGTAATGGCACAAATGGGGTCTTTCGTACCTGCTAAGAGTTGTAATATCTTTGCTTTCGACAAGATTTTTACGAGAATCGGTGCTAGTGATGATTTAGTAAGTGGCGACTCTACTTTTATGATCGAGATGAGAGAAGCTAATCAAGCTTTAGAAAATGCTACTGAAAGAAGTCTAATAATATTTGATGAACTAGGTAGAGGAACTGCTACTTACGACGGTATGAGTCTTGCTCAAGCTATTTTAGAGCATGTTCATGACAAGATTAAAGCCAAGACATTATTCTCGACTCACTACCATGAATTAACGTCTTTAGCGGCAGATTTAAAGAGACTAAAAAACATCCATGTAAGTGCGATTGAAGAAGAAGGAAAGATCACCTTCTTACATAAGATAAAGATGGGGTCTGTTGATAAAAGTTATGGAATACACGTCGCTGCTTTAGCAAACTTGCCTACTGAAGTAATAAAAAGAGCAGAAGATATCTTAAACTTACACGAGACTAAAGGAAAAGATAAAAAAGGCTTCAAGCAAATAGAACTATTTACAGAAGTAGAAGAGAAAAAAGAAGATACTATTATCGACAAGATAAACGAAGTTAATCCGTTAGAGATTACGCCTATTGAAGCTATAAATATCCTTTATGAATTAAAGCAACAAATTAAGAAAAAGTAATTTGACTAAATTAAATATTTAATATAATATATTATCAAAGGAGAATACTTATGAATATTATCGACGTACTTATTATTTTATTCGTTTTACTATATGGTGTTATCGGCTTTAAAAATGGTTTCATAAAGACCATCGTCTCTGTTTTAGGAATTATGTTAGTCTTTGTACTGGCATATTTATTAAAAGATCCTATCGCAGAATGGTTAAGCCTAAATTTACCTTTCTTTAATTTTAGTGGTAAGTTTAAAGACGTGACTATTTTAAATGTCATTATCTATCAATTAATAGCTTTTCTTAGCGTCTTTGCTATTTTAATGGGGATTTACTATTTAATAGTTAGATTATCTAGCATTATCGAAAAAATCTTAAAATATACCATAATATTAGGTATACCTTCTAAAATATTAGGTTTTATCTTCGGCTTAGTCCAAGGAATATTCGTAGTAGCAATAGCTTTATTGATATTAAACTTACCGGTATTTAATCTAGGATTCGTAAATGATTCCAAATTAAAACCAATAATCTTAGAAAACGTTCCGATTACTGGTACGATGGTAAACAATACGTCTAAAGCGATAAATGAGATCTCCGACATTGCCAAAGACTTTACTAGCGATTCGACCAAAGAAGAGTTTAATAGAAAGTCTCTCGATATCATGTTAAAGTATAAAGTAATCAGAGTAGATTATGCTGAAAAATTAATAAGTTCTGGTAAGTTAAAAATAAATGGAGCAAATGATATAATTAATAATTATAAATAAAGATAGAATTAAATTTCTATTGAACTGATAATATAAAAGTAGACACGAAAAAAAAGGAACGTATCTACTTTTTT
>CAZTRB010000006.1:43906-80516 GCA_964616485.1 uncultured Muribaculaceae bacterium | reverse complement strand
GTTGTCTTTTTTTCCTTTGGTTGTACTTCTAATTCTACTTCTTTTTTCATTCCCTCTCCTCCTTCTAACAATCGCACTTAAGCGTTGTAATCCTTTCTAAACTGACTCCTTCTCCTTCGCGTCTTCCACACTTAGGACAAACGTCTTTAATAATCCCGATATATCCGCAAACCGGATCCCTATCGACTGGGTGATTGATCGCTCCATATCCAATATGAGCCTCTTTCATTATTCTAATTACTTTCTCAAACGCCTCTAGATTCTCTGAAGTATCTCCATCTAATTCTATGTACGAGATATGTCCAGCATTTGTAAGCGCATGATACGGTGCTTCTAACTTTATTTTTTTATTAATAGTTACATTGAAATATACCGGTATATGGAAAGAATTTGTATAATAACTTTTATCTGTTACTCCTTTTATTTTCCCATATACTGCTTTATCGATGCCAGTAAATCTTCCTGACAATCCTTCCGCAGGGGTAGCTAAACAAGTAAAGTTTAAATTATATTTTTCACTAAATTCATCACATTTTTTTCTAATAAATCCGACTATTTCTAAACCTAATTTTTGAGCTTTTTCACTTTCGCCATGATGATCACCAATAAGTGACTTTAAACACTCTGCTAAACCAATAAACCCAATACTTAACGTCCCATGTTTTAAAGCTTTGCGTAAGCGATCCGTTGGCTTTAATTTCTCAGAATCTAACCAGACTCCTTGACCTAATAAAAACGGAAAATTATATGATCTCTTATTACACTGTATTTCAAATCTTTCTAATAATTGGTCTT
Source organism: uncultured Muribaculaceae bacterium (assembly GCA_964616485.1). Classification (GTDB taxonomy): domain Bacteria; phylum Bacillota_I; class Bacilli_A; order RF39; family UBA660; genus RUG13868. The sequence goes on along the minus strand of CAZTRB010000006.1, from coordinate 79,721 downwards.
TTACTAATTCTAAAATTTCTTCTAAGTTTTGATAGAAAGCTTTCATGTCTGCTTTTTCTCTTTGATTAGTAACTATTCCGTGTTTTATTCCTAACCTTGGCAGGTTAATCGAAGTAAACGATAGATTTCCTCTTCCTGGAGCAATTTGTCTATCAGGATCGGCTACATTACCAAGAACTCTTGTTCTACACCCCATATATACGACTTCGGTATTATAATCACCTTCTTTATATAGCTGTAAATTAAACGGTGCATCGATAAAAGAAAAGTTTGGAAATAATCTTTTTGAAGACACTCTACATGCTAATTTGAACATATCATAGTTAGGATCTTCTTTATTATAATTTATTCCCTCTTTTACCTTGAATATCGATATAGGAAATATCGGTGTTTCAGAATGTCCTAATCCCGCTTCAACGGCAAGAAGATAATTTTCGGTAACCATACGTCCTTCCGCTGAAGTATCAGTACCAAAGTTTATCGAAGAAAAAGGTACTTGTGCTCCTGCTCTAGAGTGCATCGTATTTAAATTATGAACAAAAGCTTCCATAGCTTGATATGTAATCCTGTTGGTTTTCTTCAAAGCCTTTTCAATCGACATCTCAAACAATCTTTTAACTTGTTCATTTCCTTTATGAAATCTTTCAAAATACTCAGTGGTTAACTCGATCGATTGTATCTTATCAATTTCTTTTATAATCGTATTTATATTTACGAAACTCTCAAAACCAGAATAATCTAATAAATCTATAATCGTTTGTTTTAATTGTTTTCTAAATGTTTGAAGTACACCTGGCGCAAGATAGAAATCAAATACTGGGATACTTTGTCCACCATGTTGATCATTTTGATTAGATTGAATAGCAATCGCAGCAAGAGCCGCATAACTCATTATATCTTTAGGTGGTCTTAAATGCCCATGTCCTGTTGAAAAACCATTTTTAAATAATTTTTCTAAATTGATTTGCATACAAGTAGTGGTTCCCATCGGCATAAAATCTAAGTCATGAATATGAATATCTCCATCATCATGTGCATCAGAATATTTTTTCTTTAAAAGATAAGACTTAGCAAACTCTTTAGATACTGTCGAACCGTATTGAAGCATGGTCCCCATTGCCGTATCACCATCGACATTGGCATTCTCTCTCTTATTGTCGTCTTCGCTAGCACTCTTTAATCCAAGGCTCTCTAACGTCTTTAAAAACTTATGTTTCTTTTTATCATCAAAGAACATTTCACGAGACTGTGCTCTTCTCTCACGATATTCTTTAAAAGAATGATACACATCAAGATAATTTTTCTTTTGTAATTCATCTTCGATTAAATCTTGTATCTCTTCGATTTTAATCTTCTCTTCATCTTGATAGTCTTTTTCAATTCTCTTGATTACTGCTTGATAAACTTTCTGAACATCTTTTTCAGTGTAGTTTTTACCAGTTTCAATTTCTACATCGATATCATCAGGTAAAACTATATTATCGAAGCCCTTTTTAATAGCAACTGCTATTTTTGTCCCATTAAACTCTACTTTTTTTCCGTTTCGTTTAACTACTTTTAAATTTTCAAAAAAGTTTGTATTTTCCATTTTTCTTTCGGCCCCCATTTCTAACTATTGTTAACTCGATTTTATAAATTAAAAATATATAAGTCAATACCTATTTTAGGACTTTTTTTACTAATTTGAAGAAAACCCTTATAGTATAAGAATTATCTTTTTAAAATTTAGTCGTGTAAACTTTTTTTGATTTTTTCGTTTTTTTACACAACCGACTTTTTCGTTGTTTTTGTAGTATTTGCCATATGTAATATAGGTTTTAAACATTTTTGCAAGAAAAAAATAGTTTAACTTTTTTTCTAAAAAACGGGTTTTTCTGTTTTATCACTTTTTGTAAAAAGTCATTTTTTGTTTATTTTAATGCACTTTGAAAAAAAGTTTTCAAAAGTGTAAAATGATTTTTAAAAGTGTTTTTTTCATAAAAAAAAGACAGCCGTTTGACTGTCTTATTTTGACTCTTTTTTACTAAATTTTAAATATTTAAATAATTCCATAACGATCAATATTGGAATGCTTAATAAAAACATATATATTATGTGGAAAATCGGCATCTTTGTCGTTTTGAGAAAAGCACTTAATATATCCACTTCCATCACAATTATTTGTAATATCGTTGCTCCTAAAACACTAAACAACATAAACCAGTTTCTCGAGATAGGTATTTTAAAAGTGGATCTCTTTTCACTACGACTGTTTAATGCTTGGAAGTTTTGCATAAACACCATTAGCATCATAACATATCCTCTAGAAGTATCAACATCCATATCCATATAATTGATCATATATATCCACGCTAAGAAAACTATAATCCCTATCGTGGTACCTGCGATTAATATTTGTTGAATCATCAACTTGTCAAAAATCGGTTCTTTAGGGTCTCTAGGCTTCTCAGACATTATCTCTTTTTCTTCTCTTTCAAAAGATAACGCAATGTCTTGTAGACCATCCGTTACAATATTTAACCATAACAATTGAATTGCTACTAATGGTACAGGCATGTTGAAAGATAATGCTAAGATAAAGAATAAGACTTCGGAAAAACCACAAGAAATTAATAAATAAGCTACTTTCCTAATATTGCTATAAGCGTTTCTTCCCTCTTCAATACCAGCAACGATCGATAAGAAATCATCGTCCAGAACAATCATCGTTCCCGTTTCTTTAGCAACATCCGTTCCACTTCCCATGGCAACGCCAATATTTGCCGCTTTAATTGCCGGAGCATCATTGACACCGTCTCCAGTTACGGCAATAAATTCTCCACTACGTTTTAAAGAATTAACTATTTCAAGTTTTTGAAGAGGGGTTACTCTAGTAAAGACTCTTTTTTTATTTACGTATGAGTCAAATTCTTCTTGCCCTCTATTAAAGACTAATTCTAGTTCCTCACCGTTTGCTACTTCTGAAAGACTATTAGTAATACCTAATTCTCTTGCTATCGAGAAAGCCGTTAAATGATGATCTCCTGTTATCATTAATACTTTTATTCCAGCATTCTTACACTCTTCTATAGCTTCTACTGTACCTTTTCTAATTGGGTCGATAAATGCGACTAGACCGACGAATACTAATTTTGGTATATCTTTATCTTCTAACACTTCTTTATTCGGTACAGTCTTTATTTCAACGCTTTTAGCTAACGCTATAACTCTATAACCATCTTTTGCTAACTCTTCATTTTGTCTATTAATCTTTTCGACATCGAGAGATTTTCTTTTCTCGTCTATGATTTCACTATCACAAAAAGATAAGACTTTTTCAACCGAGCCTTTCACGGTACAAAATTTCTTCCCATTCTCTTCATAAAAAACAGCCGAGTATTTTTTTTCCGATTCATAAGGGACATTTTTTAATTCCGTATAATAACTACCTAAATTAAGTTTTTTACCTAATGCTAAAAAAGCAATATCGATTGAATCACCAAAACTAATCCATTTAGAACCTTCTTTTTTTAATGTCGCCTCATTGTTAATGACGCCTAACTTAGAAATATTTATTGCATCTTCGATCTTAGCATCATCTATTTCTCTAACGGCACCTTCGTCGTTATAACCAGTTCCTTCTATTTCAAAGATCGAACCATCCGCAAGAACAATCTTTTTAGCAGTCTGTTCATTAACAGTAAGAGTTCCAGTCTTATCACTAGCGATTACCGTACAACTACCAAGACTTTCAACAGAGTTTAATTTTTTAACAATAACGTTTCTCTTGGCCATTCTATTTGATCCTATCGTTAACGCTAAAGTAAGCGCTAACGGTAAACCTTCAGGCATAGCGGAAACGGAGAGAGCAACTACGGATACAAAGATATCTACTAGTTGTTCCCCTTTAAGTAACATTAATCCAGCAATTATTATTGCCACTATCCCGATTAAAATAGTTATTTGTTTACTAAGTTTTTCCATTCTTATAACTAAAGGAGATTTTTCATGTTTCGTTTCCATAACTTTAAGTGATATTTTACCAATCTCAGTATTTGACCCAGTTGCAACTACAAGACACAATGCTCTTCCTGTCACGACAGAAGTACCGGCAAAGACCATATTCTTTCTCTCAGACAGTCTAGTCTTAGTTGGAAGAACAGTATCTTCTTTATGAAGTGGTAAAGATTCACCAGTTAAAATAGACTCATCGACATTTAAGTTTGTCGAGGATAATATTCTTAGATCGGCAGATATTTTATTTCCACTCTCTAATAAAACGATGTCTCCAACGACAACATCTTCAGAGTCAATCATAATTTCTTTGTTTTCCCTTAAAACTTTAGTCTTAACTTTAATTAAATTTTGAAGACTCTCGGCTTCTTGTGAAGCTTTCCATTCTTGAAAAGTACCGAGAAAAGCATCTATTAATATAATAAAAACAATTACACTAGCATCTAGGTATTCCGCTGCTAAAAAAGAAAATAACGCCGCTATTAACATAATAATAACAATAGGGCTAGCGAATTGAGAAAAGAAGACTTTAATTATACCGTCTTTTTTTTCTTTAGGTAAAATATTCTTACCATTTTTCATTAATCTATTTAAGGCTTCTTTTGACAAAAGTCCTTCTTTTGTAGAAGCTAATTCAATTAACAACTTTTCTTTTTCAACATTATGCCATACTTTATTCATCGATCGCTCTCCAATACTAAATATTATATAAGTCAATTATAGCAGTTTTAATCACATTTTTAAATATTTTATGCAAAAAAAAATGCTGTAGTAGCATTTTTAAGCATCGTATCCTGAGTTAAGTAATTCCTCAGCTTTTTGTTGTAATTTTTGATCAGCTGCATCATAAGTATTAGCAGTGTTATCTAAAAACGCCGCATATCTTTGAACTTCATCATAGAAATCATTGAACTTTGGTGCCAACATATCGAATTGACTTCTTAATTTTTCAGCCCCACCACTTTGCCATGAATCCGTTGTACCTCTTATTTTAGTCGTTGCAGCCTCTAAAGCACGTTGCATTTGATCACAATAACTTCTAATAGAATTCGCTGAATCTCTTAGTTGTTTCGTGCTAATTTTTAAACCGTCTTGCATAAAGCCCTCCTTTTTTTTATTATTAACCTAACCTTGACGCTCCACTAGCTACTTCTTCTTGAAGTTTGCGTAGTTCACTTGCCGTCGTTCCTAAAAACGATCCATAGTTTCTAATAACTGTTCCTAATGCTTCAAGATTACTTCTGTGTCCTGCAAGTGTTGCTTTATATTGTTCGTTGTCAGAACCTTTCCAGTGCTCAGATAAATTTTCAACTGTGTCATATAGTTTTCTAACAGCAAGCATATACTCTGTTGATTGATTAGAAACTTCATTACTAGCAGTTGACAGTTCTTCATAATTTACTGACATATTCATAGCTATATTCACCTCCTCGAATATATAAATAGTCGTTAATCCACTACTATTTTATGTATTAATCGTAGTACATTTTTAATGCTTTGTCAATTTTTTTTTATAAATTAACACTTCTTTACAAGAACTATTCTGTTTTAGGTGCAGTTAGCTCTTCAAACTTGACTTTTAACTCAGTTTTAAAAGTCGTTTCTTCTTCGTCCACAAGTCCTAAATGAAATACTTCTTCAATTTGATTGTGGTCAAAAATACACACTTCATTATAATTGTAAAAACCTTCAGGGAAAAGGCATCCACTATAATCAAAGATTTTATCACCAGTATCAGGTGATACACTAGCAAAACCAGTGATCATTATCCTTTTTGTGGCACCCTTCAATAATACGACAGTACCAACAGGTAAAAACTTCTCTCCAACTTCTTTCATCTTTTTTCCTCCTTCTTATTTATATCGAATTGCTTATCTTTTTATTTCATCTACAACCGTTCCTACAACTGCTCCGGAATATATTTTAGGATCGCGTAATACACCCGGTTGACTCATAAAGAATAAATCTGACAATTGTTCAGCTACTTCTTGATTAAAATCACCATATCCTAAAATATTATACAAACTAGCTTGGTACTTGTTACTCTCAGCTGCTGTAAGTTGTATACCTTGTTGCAGTTTGTTACCATAATATGAAACAGTATTAAAATCTGAGCTACGCGGAGTCATTCCAGTCTTTAATTCAGTGGCATGGTAATTTCCATTTCGAACACTATTAATTGCCTCTAAAGCTTTTTCAGCTGTTTCATCACTAGAGAAGACATATGTACCATCAGGTTTAAGTGCTTCTGCTGCCATTTTTCTGGAATCAGTAGCAGCCTTTATTACATTTTTAGTAGCTTTACTATCATCAGTTTTATAACGACCATAATTTAAATTGTGCTCTGTATCAGCACTTGCTGCTTTTTTAATACTCTCTAACATCGCATCTTTTTTTGCTTCAGTAGCAGCTGCTACTTTTTCAGTAAATTTCGCATGTGTTTTAGGAAACATTCCTTTAGCTACTTTAGATGTTAAACCAACTACAGGAGACATTACTCTTTTAGCAACTGTTACTCCACCACTCAATACTTTTGCTTGAAGTGTCGCTAGAGTTTTTGCTGGAAACATAACAAGCTTTGCAGGAGCGCTTCTCGCTACTTTGCTAAATACACTCTTAACAGTAGACGTAACACTTCTAACTACAGAAGAATCAGTTATTCTTGAAACAATTGGTGCTTTCATTATACGACTTCCTATTTTAGGAAGAACCAAGCTAAATACAGTAGCAGCCGTACCATAAAGAAAAGCTTGATTAATATCCTTTCCAGATTGTAATACCCCTTCAGAAGTTTGTCCACCTGCTGACAGAGCTGAAAGAACTGTTGCTGCTTTAGTTGCTCCTATAAGCGCTTCTAAACCTGTCGAAGCACCACCTGTTGCTACAAATAGAGCTGTAGCTGCAGTAACTTGTCCGACGAGTACTCCGGCCGTTCTAGCCGCGTCGTTATAGATTCCATGTTCTTTTAAAAAGTCGTATGCAACTCCAGTTAAAGTTCCTGCAACATCATATTTAGCAATATTAGAAAGAGTATCAGAAAGTCCTGTTAATCCAACAACGTTTGCTGCCCAACTAGCTGCCGTTAATCCAGCATCGACAATTCCTTCGCCAAATTTTATAACACCTTCTACTGTTCCAACAACGAAGGTACCAACAATACCACCAATGTTTGCAAAGAAATCCCAAAAACCAGAAGTTACTTCATTAGGGGTATCAACGAAAGCCGGCCTAACAAAATCATAAGTAGTATCAAAACTTGTATGCTTCCCCAAGCTACCACCATATTTCATATTGCCAATAATACCAAGTCTAATACTAGAAGATGAGCTTCTAATAGCATTTAATTGTCTTTCTCCTTCTCTATTAAGATATTCTATATAATGATTAAGTCTATTGACTCTTGCATCTTTACCTGTATATGCTCCAGCTGTTGAGTCTAATTCTTCTATTCCCCAATCTATTTTTGTATTAAGTATTTCTGCACGACTAGCTTTTATTTCACGAATAATCTTACCAACTTTTTCTGTCTCGTTAATAATTCTGGGCATATCACTAGCTTCAAAACTGTTGTGTAGTCTACTACTAGCATCACGAAGAAGGCTAAAAGAGATATGTAAAGAATCTCCAGCAGAATCAAGAAATGTCGATTTAACTGTCGAACTTAAGTCACTAAAAGCATTTAGTACCGAATTAACAGTTGAAGCTACACTACTTCTCGCTGACTTGATACTACTAAGTCCATCAATAATACCACTATTATCAAATTGTGTTAAAACTGTCGACATATTTACTGCGTTTGCCACAAAAGTCACCTCTTCCTTAATTTATTAACTATAGTCCTGTACCAGCAGCACCTTCTACTGCCGAAGAAATTTTACTATCTAAATCTCCGTATTTTTCAATCATTTCATTTAAAAACGCTATATATTGAGTGTTTTTTTCATTTATAACATCGAAAGATTGAATTAGTTCATTTAAATGAATTTGAGTAATTAATCCACTCGGACTATCCCAAAAACTTTTTAGTTTTGATGTTTCGCCTTTTACTTCCGTAAATAAACTTTCCATTTGAGCCATCTTAGCTTTTATATCACTAGTAGTAGATGCTAAACTACCACCTTTAAGCATTAGTTTGTCTTGCATATTAACCACCTATCCTCTTAATATCTCATGAAATCTTGCAATAGCTTCATTATAATCTTTACTCTTTGTTTTTAAAAAATTGCTATATTCAGAAAATTCTTTTGTAACCAAGGCTAATCCATTAATATAGGCATTAGCTTTGGCGATAAAAACTTCTGAATCTATTCCACCCCAATTAGAATTAATGCTAGAGATTAAAGACTCGATCTCTTTTCTAAGAGCATTAAATTCTACTTCTTTATTTGCTAAAAAAGTCGCATAATCATTAAGTTTAGAATAATCAACCGATACATTTGTCATCTAACACCAACTTTCTATTGTTCTTATTACAATTTTTTATTTATTATTCTACATCAGAAGCTACTTCTGTGTCTTCAACTGTCGTTTCATCAGCTGTCGTTTCTTGGTCGCCTCCAACACTAGTTTCATCAGAAGTTACCTCTGGATCTACATCAGTAGTTGTATCTGTATTTACTTCTCCTTCTGGTGTTTGTTCTTCAACTGGTATTACTTCTTCACGCTCTGCTTTAGGCAACTGTTCAGTTATACTATCAGATACGCTTACTTCTTTATCATCGGTAGTGTCAACTTCTGAATTATATATATTCTTTGCTACTTTTTGTACTTTATCATCAGGTTGATTAGAGAAAACACTTCCAACTCCTGCGGCATTTTTACTCTTTTCCAATGCTTCTCTTACGTCTTTAGCGTAATCTTTATTAGATAAAACCTCTCTAACTGATTTTCCTTTTCCTCTAGCCAAATCTTCAAGTTCTTTTTGGAAATCAACCACTTCATTTTCATCCATACCGAGTGCCGCTGGATTTCTACCATTAAACAAATCTCCAATAACAGAATACATTTCAGCGGTAGAATATAAATCAGTAGTTTCCATAAACAGCGCTGTCTTTGCAAACTCTTCCATACCCGCTTGTAATATTGCAGCATACTTAGGATCTGTTAAAAGTTCAGCATAATCAAGCCCGGTCTCTTTACACAAGTAATCGATATATATTCTTAATATATCCATAGCCTCATCGGAGATTCCCTCTATTTCATCACCATCGTATATTCTTAAAAGCATTTCTTGTAACTCTTGTGGTGATAGGTCTTTCCAACTCATTATAAGTTCTTTTACTTCTCCAAAGTTTTTTAGAACCGATTTTAAAACATCTTTATTTTTCTCATCAAACATCAACTCATCGATAGTAAGATTATTGTCTCTAGCGACTTTTTCTAAATAACTATAAACCACTCCTAGATTAAGTGGATTTATACCAAAGACAACTGGATGTTTGCCTTTAAATATGTCCTGAAGTGTCGTTCTAACGACTTGTGGATCTTTATCTTCTAATAATTTCTTAACATCTTCTGGAACATCTCTTGACTCTAATAGTTGCTTTTTAATTTTTTCAGCAAACTCGTCATCATCTAACATCTCATCTAAAGTCATTTTGTTGTCTTTAGCAAGATCTTTAAGTGACTCGACGATTCCATTTATTTCACCAAGTGATAAATCTTCTAATTCTGTAACATCAATCGGTGCTAATACAGGTGGATCGGGTATTTCCGGTCCAATTATTCCTGGTTCTTCTGGCAATTCGCCTTCTGGATCTTCTACACCAGGACCATCAGGTTCTTCTATATTAGGATTTCCACCAATGTTTCCACCACCAGGATAACCACCACCGGGATAGCCACCATGACCTGGCTCTTCTGGAAGTTTGTTTTCCGTTTCGATTAGCATCGTTAAATAATTCTTTAAAGCCTCAGAAACATTAACCTGAGAGAAAGTTAAAACTTCCGCTACACTGCTAAAATAATGCTCAATATAATCTGTTACTCCAATAGATGCAAACTTTTTAAAGTTTTGACTATCATTTTGTATTAGCGATGCAAGTTTTAAATTTACTGCATCTAAATCAGTAGCTATACCTTTTGCTTTTTCAATATTACTAACACTGACTTTATCGGCCACGGCAGTCACCTCTCTTTATTATATTAAAATTATTTCAGAACCGTTTCTTATATCAGATTCTTTAACTGTTATATTTGGATTATATTGTTTTCCAGTCAATTTACTATATATTTCAGCATTTTCTTTTATCGGATAATGACCTCCCGATAGTTCAGAGACTGCCTTTCCTAATATACTAGAAATTTTATGCATTTTTTTACTAATCGGTATATACACTTCGAACTTTGATTCTATTAAAGGTACTTCGACTATGATAAATACTTTATTCATCGCTTTCACCTTCACCTTCTAAAAGTTTTACTAAACTCGGTACCCCTCTTTCGATAACATAACCGAATTTATTACCGATTTCTTCATATAATTCTTTAGAAGTCTTAGCTAACTTGATTGCAAATTGATTTGCAACACCGTCACCAACCCAGATTCCTCGCGTATTATTAACTGTACTTCTATACCAATCATCATATTCTACCTTTTTAAACTTGTCAACAGAATCGACAAGTAAAAAGCTATATTTTACAAGTTCTTTTGTCATTTCAAGTAGTTTTCCAAAAGCCTTCTTATTTTCTTCAGAAACTTTTGTTAACAGCTTATCTACTCCAACAACGACACAAATTGTATTTGGAATATCTATTAAAGTATCTCTATTAAAATTACTATTCTTAAAATTTTCTGATACTTTAGTAATTTCTTCAGTTAGCTTATTTACTATGTCATCTAAATTAGTATCGTTATATGACGAATTTGTAAGTTTCGTAGAATCAATCAACTCTTCAGCATCGATTATTATCGATCTAGAAGAAATACTGTCGAATATGTTTACTAATTCATTAGCTAAATATTTTGTCGTAGATACATCTAAAGAAGTAAGTAAAGTAACATGATTTTTCAATAAGTCTACTCCGACGACATCTAGGTCATTTTTATTAATACCAATTGGAATATTTTTAAGTTCATTAATCTTATCTTTAATAATCTCATAAGTGACTTTTTCTGGTAAAACAGGAACGATTCTAGCTTTATTAGGATACTTATTAGCAAGTTCTAAGCAAGTGTTTCTAACCGTCTCATTTACTAGCTCTTCCGTCGCAATCGATGCCGTTTGAAACTCATAGATAGCGTCTAAAGCGATTAAACCTCGCCCTAAAATATCAGACGGTTTTGTTCCTCTAACATTTCCTAAAATAGAAGAATAATCGTTAGGATCATTTAATTGAAGAACTAATTTTTGCTTAAAGTTTTGTGACATACGATATCTAACCATATTACTAGCACTAGTAGTATAGATAAAGAAAATTCCGTACTTAATTCCTTCTCTAGTAAGTTGTAATAAAGCGTCTTCATAATTAGGATATATTTCAGTAAATGCTTCGTAGTTATTTATTATTATGATGATATTAGGAAGACTTTCACCACTGTTTTTAACATACGTTTGATAATCACCGTTATAATCTGCAAATAATTTTTTCCTGTTTTCAATGTCTCCTCTTAACATCTTGAAAAGATTGTCTATTTTCTCTTTATCATTTATAAAAAGGATATCTCCAACATGTGGAGCTTTACTAAATATTCTTAATGATTCAGTACCGAATTCTAAGATATAAAAATTTAATTCATCAGGACTGTGAGTCGTTATCGTATTATATAAAATAGCATCGACTAACATTTCTTTTCCACTACCAGCAGAACCATAAATAATAGTATTTCCCTCTTCGCTTATCGGTAACGTTAAAATACCTTGACGTTGATTAAAAGGGTCATCAAATTCTCCAATTACTGGATTGATAATGAATTCTCTCTTAACCCAATTATATTTTTTAGTTAGTTTATCTAGATAGATTAAACTAGGTATTTTATCTAACCATAATTGTTTAATATTAATGTTTTCTTTTACTGCGATATCAGACAAATATTTTACGATGTTAGTTAGTTGTTCTCCTTCGGCTTTTACTTTATCTTTCTTTATCTCATCTGATTCTTTTATTACGGCACCAATATTATTGACAAAGTTCATTGCCGTATCTACTTTTTTCTTAACTTTTTCGGTTGGAAAATATGGTGCTCCACACCAAGCTGATTGTCCTAAACCAAAAAACTCGTTATAACCTACTTGTAAGTAAAATCTACCCGTTTGTTTAATAAAAGCAGCATCTGGGACTTTTAGCATATCGTTACTATCGGATTTTTCTTGTACTTTTAAACAAACTCTAAATCTACTGTTAGACCAAATTTGATCATTAACGACTCCACTCGGTTTTTGCGTTGCTAGAATTAAGTGAACTCCTAAACTACGACCGATACGAGCAGCGGATATAAGTTGATCCATAAATTCCGGTTGTTGAACTTTAAGTTCCGCAAACTCATCCGATATGATTAAAAGATGCGATACCGGTTCTTTAACCAATCCTTCATGATAAAATTTCTGATATTTATAAATGTCGATAGTCCCTTCATTTAGCGCTTGTCTTGCGTCATTAAATACCGCTTGTCTTCTTCTAAGTTCACTTTGAATAGAAACCAATGAACGATTCATCTCTAATGTATCTAAGTTCGTTATCGTTCCAGCTAAATGTGGAAGTTTAACTCCTAAATCTTCGTTTTTAAAGGCTCCGGCTAATCCTCCACCTTTGTAGTCGATCAGTATAAACGAAACGTCATCTGGATGATAATTAACGGCTAAAGATAATATATAAGTAATGATAAATTCTGATTTACCACTACCTGTCATACCAGCTATTAGTCCATGTGGACCATGGAACTTCTCGTGTAAATCTAATTTAAATAACATACCGTATGAATCTATACCAATCGGAGCCGCTAAAGTAGCGGTCGGATTACTCATCTTCCATCTAAAAATCGAGTTTAATTGTTCTACTTTACCAACACCATACATTTCTAGGAAATCAACGATATTTGGAAGAGCAAAATCATCTTGAGTAAACTTTATCGGTATATTAGCAACTTTCTTACAACAAGTTAAGAAATTACTCTTTTGATAGTCATCAATCATAAATTCCTTTTGCTTATCAGAAGTTAATTCACTCTCGAATACTGCGCCTTGTCTTCCGTTTATACTTAAGAAACTAGTACATTCATTAGGTAATGTCGAAAGATTCTCATTTAAAACGATAACATTCATTCCAACGTTAGTTTTTTGTTTTAAAGCTTTAATAATAATTTGAACATTTTTTGATACTTTATAATCATCAGTTATTATAATGTAATAAGGAGAACTCGTCTTATAGTCAGCTTTATCAGAACCTTCTTCTAATCTAGTTTCTAAGACTTTTTCTAAATACAAAGAAAGTTCACACATTTCTTCATAATTAGTCGCAAAGAATCTTAATTGTTTGTCGTTACTCCATACATGAGGTAAAATCTTAGCAAAATCCCAATCTTCTTTATGTTTATCATCGACAAAGAAAACTAACTTAACGTCTTCGTAACTATGGAAAGTTATAATTTGAAGAATCATTTGTTTTAAAAATTCTCTCGTCTCGTAATCTTTACCAACTGCTCCTAAAATATATTTTTCGATTAAAGAAAGGCTTATCGGTACATCGACTAAATCTTTCGATTTATTTACCAAAGTACTTAATATATCTTTTAAGTTATCCGTCTCCATCGAGAAATGTTCTTCCGGATATTTAATGTCTAGTTCTAAAGGGGTATTTCCCATACCCAATCTTAAGACTAAGAAGTCCGAATGATCTACTTTTCTCTCCCAAAGCTGACGATTTTTAGACATTATAATCTTTTCACAATCACCTAGTTCGATAAAGTTTTCGATAAGTATTTGCTTTTGTTTTTTCATTATTAAATCGATTTCATTTCGTTTCTCTTCGACATATGCACCGTACTTTTCTTGACGTTCTTTTTCATATTGAATCTTCTTTTGTTTTTGATGTCTTCTCGTTAACGTAGGCCATAAAAGCATACTAGCTAACATTCCTATCCCCATAATTAAAGACGGTAAAGATTGCATAAAAGTCCTTGTTCCTTCAGTTATACCATCGATAGTATTATATAAGTTTAACACCGAAGACATTCCCATCGTCATCATCGGTCCCATAGTCAATAAAAGTGGAGTCTCTTCCTGCTTTTCTTTTCCTGGTGGTGGATCGATAACCATCTCTTCTTTTTCAATGACAGTTCTAAATCTAGGAGATCTAAAGAAGTACTCGTCTTCTTCAAAGACTAATATTTCAGCGCTCTTCTCTTCATCTACATCCTCTAAATTAATCTTTTGATTTTCGGCGACACTAAAGATTTCTCCGCTAAATTTAACTCGATTAAATGGATTATTACTTATTACAGCATTACCTAAAATGACAATCTTTAAACCAGAGATAAATATTATATCTCCATGTTTCAATAAAAGTGTCCCTTGAAGACGTTCGTTGTTAACATAAGTACCAAATTTACTTTCAGTATCGGTAATTGTCCAAACACCGCTATTATAAGATAATCTTGCATGTTGATCAGATACCGTTGGGAAATTAAAGATTATCTTACTTTGAGCAGTCTTACCGATAGGTATATCAGCACTGCCTTTTATTTCTAATTTTATATTATTTTTATCATATACTGGACAACAATATAAGATAGCTATATCTTCTCTTTCAATTTGAATATAATGAAAACTGTAGGGTTTTAATACTACATCTTTTAGCGTTGTATTCTCTTCGATAATCTTATTATCGTTATTACTCTTTAAAAGCCACTCACCATTAGATTCTTCAATACTTAGAAGTTTTCTCTCATTTCCATTTTTGTCCTTATCGTGTACCCAATAAGTACCATTTATCGATAATGGTAGTGAAACTGTATATATTCTATCTCTTTTAATTAACGAAACTAACACCCTATCACCAGCTTCCACTGTATCACACTATTTTATTCTACTTATATGATACCATTTATGTAATTTTTTAGCAAATAAAAAAAGTAAATTTTAATTTACTTTTTCTACATCGATATATACTTCTAATCCATTAAGATCGAAAGATTCATTTAGCTTAGTTTTCTCTTCTAAAGAAACTGCCAGAGTTTCATTTTTTATAAACTCTATATAGTTAACGATAGCCTTTTTAAAGTCGGAATTCTCACTGTAAAATATCTTGATACGATCGGATATTTCAAAGTCTTTATTCTTTCTAAGTTGTTGAACTTTACTAACAAGTTCTCTAGCTATTCCTTCATCTAACAAATCTTCAGTTAAATTAGTATCTAATATAATAAAGTTTTTACCATCACTCGAAGTATTAAATCCCTCTTTAGAATCTATCGTTATCTCGATTAAGTCCGGAGTTATTTCAAATTCTTCATTGTCGAGTAACACTTTAATCGATTGTTTATCTTGAAGTTTAAAAATATCTTCTTCTTTTAAGTTTCTAAGCGCTTCCCCCAATATTTTTATCTTTGGACCAAACATCGGACCACATACTTTAAAATTAGGTTTAACAGTAAAAGTCATGTATTGAGATAAATCTTTAGTAAACTCTACCTCTTTAACATTCAACTCTTCTATTATCAACTCTTTTAGATTACCTAAGACACTTTTATTTTTAAAGTCTAAGACTACTTTGCTAATAGGTTGACGAACTTTTATCTTTGTCACTTCTCTAGCGTTTCTTCCAAGAGAAATTAAGTCTCTTACTAAATCCATCTTAGTCTCTATATCTTCATTTACTCGCTTATTATTATAAACGGGATAATCTTCTAAATGAACAGAGTTTTTCTCATTAGTTAAACTTAAATATAACTCTTCAGAGATAAAAGGGGTTATCGGAGCAATAAGCTTAGATAGACCGATTAACACTTCATATGTCGTTAAATAAACGGCTTTTTTAGAATTATTAAGTTCATTTCCCCAAAATCTACTTCTATTTCTTCTTATATACCAATTTGATAAATCATCAGAGACAAAAGTCGAAAGAAAGTGAACGACTTTATGTAGGTCGTATTCTTCAAAAGAATCTCTAACGTTTTTGACTAGTTTATTGTATTTAGAAAGAAGCCATTTATCTATCTCTTCTCTATCCTTATAATCGAGTTTAATATTATCAATATCTATCTTATCGATATTAGCATACATGGCAAAGAATGAATAAGTATTTTTAAGGGGATTAAAGAATTTAGAGAACACTTCTTTTAAACCTTCATAATCGAATTTAAGTGGTGTCCATACAGGTGAAACATAAGGTAGATAAAACCTTATCGTATCAGCTCCATACTCTTTAATTGTCGCGAATGGTTCGACGACATTTCCCCTTGATTTAGACATTTTCTTACCTTCAGAATCTAATAATAAGTCATTTACTAAGACATTCTTAAACGGAGAACAACCTTTTACAAAAGTAGATATTACCATCAATGTATAAAACCATCCGCGCGTTTGATCTATCCCTTCACATATAAAGTCAGCAGGAAATTGTTCTTCGAATAACTCTTGATTTTCAAAAGGATAATGATATTGAGCAAAAGGCATTGCTCCAGAATCAAACCAACAGTCCAAGACATCTGGTATACGTTCCATATCTTTACCACACTTTTGACATTTTAGATAAATTTCATCGATATATGGCTTATGTAAATCTAAATCATCCGCTACTTTCGTGGTAGCTAATTCTTTTAATTCTTCGATTGAACCTACCATGTGTGTATGACCACATTCGCATTTCCAAAAAGGAATAGGACTTCCCCAATATCTGCTACGAGAAACGTTCCAATCTCTAGCATTAGCTAACCAGTTGGCAAATCTCTTCTCGCCAACGTATGACGGATACCAATTTACTTTAGAATTAGCCTCTACCAATTTATCTGTCATCTCACTAACTTTTATATAATAGCTAGGCATAGAATAATATAATAAAGGCGTATCACATCTCCAACAATGTGGGTATTCATGAGTCACTTTTTGTTTTTTAAATAATTTATTATTATCTTTTAACCAAGCAATAACGTCTTCATTAACTTCATGAACGTATCTTCCTTCCCAAAAGCCATCGATATAACAGCCGTCTTTACCGACCGTATTTAAATAAGGTAAGTCGTACTTTTTTCCTATATTAGCATCATCTTCACCGAATGCCGGTGCCATGTGAACAACACCAGTACCATCTGACGTCGTAACGAAAGAATCACACGTAACGAAAAAAGCTTTTTTGTCTACTTTAGATGACGGTATTAGTTGTTCAAACTCTTGATACTCTAAATCTTTGCCTTTATATTTTTCAAGTATCGTAACATCGTCTCCTAGTAAAGAAGAAACAAGCGAACTAGCCAAGATAAATTTATTACCTTTAGATTCTACTAAAGAATATTCTTCGTCCGGATTAACACATAATGCGACATTTGCCGTTAAAGTCCAAGGCGTAGTCGTCCAAACAAGGAAATAAACATCTTCATCTTTCTTCTTAAATGTTACATAAACTGTGTTGGTAGTCACAGTTTTATAACCTTGCGCTACTTCGTGAGTAGCAAGTCCCGTACCACAATGTGGACAATAAGGGACTACTCTCGTTCCTTCATAAAACATGTTTTCTTCAAACATTTTCTTTAAAATCCACCATTCGGTCTCAATATAATCATTAGTATAGGTTAGATAAGGATTTTCAACATCAAAAAATTGTCCCATCTGAGAAGTCAAATTTGTAAAAGCATCTTCATTTTCTCTAACACTCTTTCGACACTCTTCATTAAATTTAGCTATCCCCATCTCTTCAATTTCCTTCTTAGAAGATATACCTAACTTTTTCTCGACATGGTTTTCAATCGGCAGACCATGAGTATCCCAACCTATTTTTCTAATTACTTTTTTACCATTCATCGAATGATATTTAGTAATTGTATCTTTCAAGTTTTTAGAAACCATATGATGAAGACCCGGAAAACCATTAGCAAACGCTGGTCCATCATAAAAAACATACTTTTCATTATCTTTATTCTTCTCTATTTGAAGATCATACATTCTATTTATACTTTGCCATTTTTTAGAAATATCTTTCTCTACCTCATTTACCGGTCTCTTGTCTAAATCTTTAAATCTTTTCATTTTTATCCTCCTAACAATTAAAAAAATCACATCCTATATAAGGACGTGATTTACGTGGTACCACCTTAATTTATAGATATAAAATCTACCTCAAACACTATAACGCGTCACCGTCTTAAACTTATCCTCTAAGAACACTTGAAAGTGATCTAAAATAATCATCGTTACTCGCTTTCACCAATATACGAGTTCTCTTTAAACTTAAATTATCTTCGTCTTTCGCACTTGCTTTAATACAAAATGAAATATAACACATAAATGTTAAAATATCAACATTAATTATTCTTTTTAATACTAAGTAAATAGTAATTATCATTATTTTTAACATAAGTAAAATTATATAGACTTATATTTTTTTCTGGAAACTCTTCTTTCGACGAATCACTAATTATCTTAGACATCGGATTAGTATTTTCATGGAAGTTGGAAATTACTGTACCATTATCTAAAGTTTTAAAACTAACATAATAGGCAGCTACAGTAAGTTCTAATCTATCATCAAACTCTTCTGCTTTAACAAGATAGTTTCCAACATATTCTTCTTTAAAATTAATTCCTCCACAAGAATTGTTAGTCAAAGTGAGAGTCTTTTTATCTTCATCAAGCTTTAAAATAAAGTCTTCACCTATTTCAAAAGAATCTAGGAAGTAAGTGATATTAGGTCCAAATAATTCTTTCGCTTTATTATCGAATTCTTCCTCAGTAAAACTTCTTTCATCAGAGCAATTAAATGTATAATCAATATCTTCTAAATTAATACTAATTAAATATAAGAGAAATTTATTAGGTAACTCACTTACGTTCGTTCTCTCTCCATAAAATAATTGAGAAAAATCTTTACCAAAGCTCTCTTGAATTCTCTTCATATCAATTACTTTATAAAGATTCTTAACTAAAGATGAGTTTAATTCGATTATGTTTTTATCTTCTTCCTCTTCTTGAAAATAATAATTATCATCTTCAAAGGCTTTCTTCTCCCAATAAAAATAACTAATTCCATAATAAAGAAAGAAGAAAATTAACACTCCAACCAATATTTTAAAGATATTTTTCATAAACACCTCTCTATTTTTCTTTGCCTATATTTAATTCCTTAATTAATCTTCTTGTATAATCGGTATAGATCGGACGATTTAAACTTTTAGCTCCAGCATTAACTATCCTAATCAAAGTAGAAATATCTACATCACATTGTGGAAAAGGAACCGTTTCATTGTCAAATAACCCTCTGTTTTTATACATTTTTTTGGCCAGTTTGTTTACTAATTCACCAGACTCCTCGGTAACACGAAATTCCAAGTCATTAATTTCAACACCGTGATCCACTTTCCAACTTCTATTTATTAAAACACCCAATTCCATCCTGGAACCAAGTAACCTACACAAACCGCTTTCAGGAACACCTTCTCGATGCCTAAGTGCTGCTATAATTAAATCGTTTTTATCTTTATCTTCCAAAATAACACCCCATATACATTGATATTATAACATGTAATAAATTATTTTTCTAGAATAGCATCGATAGGTTTCTTAGAACTTATCTTTATTATTGGAATAATGTTTGCGACAATAGTAACCACTATTACCAAAACAAATGTTACTACTACTTGTCTAATGCCTACTATAAAAGGAGTAATTACAATAGACGTACCAGCCATTATAATACCATTCATCCATCTAGTAACAACTACTAATAAAGAAGATGATAAAACGGCAGATATTAAAGCGATAATCAATCCCTCTACTAAGAAGATTTTAATGACATCGAAACTCCTAGCGCCTAATGCCCTTAAAATACCAATCTCTTTCTTTCGATAAGTAACGCTAGTAGAAACGAAACTAGTAATTAAAAATATAGAGAATGTAACAAAAGCAATAACAATATAATATGCGATTGACTTTAACACTTTAACGACAGTTATCATCGATACAACATCAGTCAAATACGTCGTCTTAGCAAATAAATTTTCTTTAAAAGGAAAGTCTTTCAATATTTTTTTAAAATCACTCTCTTTATTCATTTTTAATAAAAAGCTCATTTTAGAAACTGAAGGAACGATATATTTCTCAAGTAATTCTTTAGAAAAATAATTTGTTTCTGATTCATTATTACTAAATAAACCTAGTATTCCAATCACTTTTAAATTTTCAAACTTTTTTGTTTCTTTTAAATCAGAATAATTTTCATATACCGATAAAGTTACAGAGCTTCCTACCAAGTTATAATCTTTAAAATAATTTTCAAAGAATTTTTTTTCTAACATCTCTTTATCTATTTCAATGTTGTTTTCTAAATAAGATAATAAATTTTTAGTATAGTTTTTATAGTCAAATCCTTTTAGTGATAATGGATTTAATAAAACTTCATTTTTTTCTAAACCATTTGTAATCACCCATTTAGTACCGTCAAAATATTCTATGGGTTCACTTATATAAGATGACCAAACATAGTATCCCTCATCAGAAGTCTCATAGTTTTCAATATCAAGTACATACTTATGATTATAATTAAAATGATAATTATCTTTAACTTCTAAAACATCAAAGAAATCTTCTTTTACATATATTTTATTATAGATATTTTCTGCTTTTGAATGCAATTCTAGAAATATTTGTCTATCTTTTAAACTAAAAGACTTAAGTTCTTTTTTAAATATTTGGTAATCATCTAAGTTATAATCAATGATTCCAACAACCCTTACTTTTCCCAAAGAACCAAAGTAAAAAGCCTTATTTGATTCTAATATTTCCTCGTAACTTTTAGGTTTATAAATTTCTTCTATCATAAATTCATCATCACTAACATCCCATGTCTTAACACCTAATTTTATAAAATGATCGGCTAAATAATTAGATATTATTATTTCATTAGAAGATGATGGTAGTTTACCTAATATATCTTCTATAATTAAATCCTTAAGATTATCTGTTGCTACTATTTCACCATTTATATAAGAATTATAATAACTATAGCCATTACCATCATCTTCTCCAAGTTTAAAAATATCTTTTAAATTAAGAAAAATGTTATCTTCATTTAATTTATAGACGTTATATAGTTTAGTATTAGTCTTTTCTTTTATTATGTTATAATCTTCATTTTTTAATGGTTTTTCTTCTGAATAAAAATAAACATTATCATATATTTGTTGTCTAGCTATTTGGACAAAGCTTTCTTTTTTAGACACTAATAGTTTAGCGTGTGCGGTGTCATAATCATAACTAGATAACGTATCTGTAAGACTTAAAAAGAATAAGGCCATCATCGTTAAAACAATTGTAAAAAACAACTTTATCTTTTTATGTTTAAGACTTCCTACTCCTAGTTTTAAACTGTCTTTAAATGGTAGAGATGATTTGACAATCTTATATTCATTATTATCTTTAGTCTCTTTATAATTAATTACTCGATCACTTTCTAAAGCACCATCCTTCATCTCGATGATACGGTCCCCATATTCTTTTGCAGCATCAACATCATGAGAGACTACTATTACTAAACGATCTTTACTTATCTCTTTTAACAAATCTAAAACTTGTCTACCAGTAACACTATCTAAGTTTCCGGTAGGTTCATCAGCCAATATTATCTTAGGATCTTTCACTAAAGCTCTAGCAATTGCCACTCTTTGTTTTTGGCCACCCGATAGTTCATTTGTCTTTCTAGTCTTTAAATCCAAAAGTTCTAATTTCGAAAGAAGATTATCTACCTCTTCTTTACTCTTGTTTTTCTTTTGTAGCTCTAAAGAGATAATAATATTCTCATACACATTATAATCTGGTAAGACATTAAATTCTTGAAAAACAAAACCTATATAAGTATTTCGATAAGAGTCAAAATCTTTATAAGTAAAATCTTTGTTATTCTTTCCAAGAATAGTCATTTCACCAGAATCATATTTATCTAATCCACCGATAACGTTTAAAAGAGTAGATTTTCCACTACCACTTTTACCGACGATAAAGACCATCCCATTATCGGCTATATCTAAATTAAAGTTTGAAAGGGCTGTCGTTATACTACCCTTTTTAGACTTGTATTTCTTTGTAATGTTATTTAGTACTATCATATATCCTCCATAATGATTATATAAAGTAGTATATCATAACTAGTTATAATTTAGAAAAAAAACTTACTTATTTAAAAGTAAGTTTTAATAGCTATTTTCTAAGTAATCCTCCCCATTCGACAAGAGTAAACCCGACTCTTTCTGGTTTAGTAAATGTTTGTGGTGTTAAAGTGATCGGTGTATCTAACCCTTTAGCATCTAAGAACACTCTTATTACTGTCGTTGGATTTGGATTAACTCTAAGCGGTGCTAGAATGTTCATCTCTTCGGTCGTAAACCAGCTTAATTTTACATAAGGTGCTGTTGGAAGATGATCTTTCCAGAATTCTAAGAAATCGTTAATCTCTCTTTCATTAAGACCTTGTGCTCCTAAGTCTTCTTCGATAGTCTTTATTAAGTCTTTTTGTAGAACTACTTTTCCAACATTTCTAATATCTGGATAAGATCCGTGCCCGATACCTTCCCAAAATAACGAAGTATATAATCTAGCTTTGTATATTAAGTTTCCGTTTGGAAGAGCTAAGACATTTTTCCATCCACCAAGTGGATAAAATGGGTCACTTACTGTTACATCAGCAAACACTTGAACATCAACATTCATCGCTTTTTCCGGATATAAGTAAATTACTGGTTTTCCACATTCCCCAGCATGTGAGTACTTATCATTTTCTAAAACGACATAATCACCAAGTGGATCTTGATAAACAACACTAGTAAATTTAGTTTTAAACTCTGCAAATGATAAATTATGAGCCCCTTCATAATCACCAGGCGAGTAATATTCATCATATAATACTTTTAATAATGTCTCGTCTTTTAATTGGTATAAAGGTTTTCCATTAGCCGTTCCTACTTTAACTCCTTTATCTGGAGTAAACACGATATGAAGTCTCTCACCATTAATACCACAATTACTCATTGGCATTTCCCAAGTAATAGTCTTATTAGAGTTATCGTCCCAATTAACATTTATCGTACGATCATCATTGTAAATATCAGCGTTTTTTAAATCAAAACGATGATAAACGCCATTCTTCGTCTTTACAAAAAATCTTCTGCTATAATAACCTACTCCAACATCGGCTCTCTCTTCATATAAGTCTCCGTAAGATAGAGTCCCGACTTTTGTAAGTTTATCTTCTTTTATTCCTGCATAACCACGGCCATGTTCGACGAACACTAAAATATTCCCTTTATAAGTAATATCGTTTTCTGGAAACATCTCTGGTATTTTAATAGACGAATCTACTTTGACTTTTGATGATAAAGAATCGCTGGTGATTATCGAATAATCTTTTAAAAGCCTTACTTCACCATCGGGAAACACGATGAAATAATCTTCGGCATAAGAGAAAAATTGATAAGCTGATTCGACAATTATAGCTCCATTATTTAGAGTAGCATGTTTAGTAAAAACAGCTCCCTCTACTTCATTAGTCTTATAATAATCAAACGCAGGTGAATAAAGTGTCTTTCCATCCCAAGATACCACTTTATAAGGATCTTTTACTTCATCTGCTTTATCCGTTATTTTTTCTTCGTCCTTTTTATCATCGGTCTCATCTACGACGTCATTTCCATTATCTTTGTCTTCTACTTCATTCTTCTTTTCACTATCTTTTTTAGATTGACTATTTTGCATGTAGAAGAATCCCGATACGATAACTGCCACTAATAAAACTATTACAATGACAAGTATCATAGTAGTCTTATTTTTCTTTTTAGGCAGCTCTTTTATTTCCGTTACTGTTTCTTGTTCAATAACTTTTTCGTTATTATTCTCTTCCATATTGTCCTCCTATTATTACCATGATTATACCACAAGTTTTTTTCATAGCAACGATTATTTTTTAAAATAAGAACCAAAAACATGAGTCGTTACATCGATCGTTTCAGTGTTTCCTTTTGCAGAATCAGTGTGATTAAACAACATCCACTCAAAGTCGTTCTTCCTAGCAAATTCTTGCATTATATATAAAGATGCCGGACTGTCAGCTTCGATGGCTTCCGTTTGATTAAGAGAAGTCTCCGTTATCTCTTTTTTCTCTAATAGAGAAATAGTCCTCTCGTCTTGTCTTAAAGAATCCTCTAACTTTTGGTAATGAGAAAAATCAACTGAAGCAATTAAGACACAGTTCTTATTACAGGTAGTATAAATATAATCAAGCAAAGTCTCCAGCTTGCTAAACTCTATCTCTTCACCTATTATAAAAGGAACAAATCTAGCATTAGGAAAATTATTATAAATTTCTCCGATTAAATTAGCTATCCCATGGTCTCTTAAAACTAATTCATTATTTAAAACATAATAATCAGGAAAGTTATCTGGTCTCTCAAAAAAATTAACTAACTCTTTATCGTAAGTAGACCAGTTATTCTCATTATAAGTAATATTTTTCTTTCTTACTCCAAAATGATCCGGACCGATAACGATGACTTTTTCTATTTTATTTGGAATTATCTTACTTTCTAAAATAACGTCTTTCCAAAAAGCCAAACGTTCTTCTTTAACATAGTTGTGATGAGGTACGACTACGGCAATAACATTTTGTTTATCTAAATTAATAATCGCTAAGACGACTGTCGTTAAAAGCAAAACTAAGACTATTATTAAAATCTTTTTCATATATTTCTCCTTATTAAACTTCGCTTTCATATAATTCTTTATATATAGAATTATTCTTTAATAACTCTTCATGTGTACCTTCCCCGACTTTAGTACCGTTATCCAAGACAAATATCTTATCAGCATCTATTATCGTCGATAAACGATGAGCAACTATCAAGACTGTCTTTTCTCCCTTTATATTATTAATAGCTTCTTTAATAAAATGTTGGGTCTGATTATCTAAAGAAGAAGTAGCTTCATCGAACAAGATAACTTCACTCTTCTTTAGTAGGGCTCTGGCAATAGCTATCCTTTGTTTTTGTCCACCCGATAAGGTAACACCACCTTCACCTATAACAGTGTCATACTTATCAGGAAGAGCCTCGATAAACTCATCGATACAAGCTTTCTTACATACGGCTTTTATTTCTTTTAAAGAAGCTTTATTATTTACTATCTTCAAGTTTTCTAAAATAGAAAAATTAAATAAATAAGGATTTTGAGTTACTAAAGAAATATTGTTTCTAATAGAATTTTTATTTAGAGTATTAATATCTTTATTATCTAAGAATATCATATTATTCTCGATAGTATATAACTTATTTATCAAATTAAATACCGTTGTTTTACCTGCTCCCGTTTTACCGACAAAGGCGATTATTTGATTTGGTTCGACTTTGAAACTTAAGTTTCTTAAAGTAGGTTGATCTTTATAAGAAAAATTAACATCACGAAATTCAATGTTACCTCTTAGTTTTAAAATGTTCTTGTTACCAAACTTTTCTTTCTTAAACTTCTTTTCTTCGATAATTTCAAAGACACGATCAAAAGATAAGTTAAACTCTTTTGATTTCTCAGCTATCCAGATAACTTCTGTTAATAAGTTTTGTATTCTATCACGATACATAAAGATAATGATAAAGTTTTCTAAAGACAACATATTGTTAGTAATTAAAACAATTCCAATTACGATTAAGAATAACTGATAAAAGTCTTTAGTAGTACCCGATAGCCAACGATAACGGTATCTTATCTTGTTCATTTCTAGTGTCTCTCTCATCGAAGAACGAAATTCTCTTTCCGATTTATCGAGAATCCTATTGTCGGCATTCAAGACTTTAATATCGCGAATTCCTCTAATCGATTCACCAATTAAAGAAGTTATTCTCTCGTTTATCTTTCTTCTCTTTTTATCGATTACAAATCTCTTGGTAATAGATATTTTCTCAATAGTAAAGATAATGCTAACAGCGAGAACAATATATATAAACAATATTTTATTAATAAAAAATATCGTTATTAAAACACCGGTATTAACTATTAATGATAACAAGACGTTTTCAATACTATCTAATATATCGGGAATATTTCCCGCATCTTTATTAATTCGATCGATAAACACACCGGAAGAATTATTATCCAATTCAGACATCTCTATCTTTAAAGCTCTCTTTAAAATATCGATTCTTAAATTAGTAACAGTAGTTTGATAAAACAGACGAAAATGCTTAGAACACATAGCATTAAAAGTATTTCTAAGCACTTCAAGAACAAAGATAATCAGACAAACCATCAATACTTTATCAAACTCAATCGTCGTTAAAAAAATTAGTAGTTTTGCATCTAAAAAAGGGCGAATGAATCCGATTAAACTTAAAAAAGTCATTCCAACAACATCGATTATAATATCTTTTTTTGCTTCTCTAGCATAAGGCCACATTTTTTTAAAGTTGGATAATAGTTTTTTCATTTCTTTCATAATTATCACCAAATTAAATATATCATAAAAAAAAGGAAATTAAACAATTTCTTTTTTCGTTGATTCTTCTTCTCTTCTTAAAATAAAACGGTATAGGATATTATGATGAAATATACTAAACCAAGATTCTCTATCCTCTCTTTTTTCCCAGTACATAATCGGTTCGAAAACTTCATCAGATAGATTTAATAATTCATCGAAGTTTATTACATCGATCACTTTAAATTTAGTATAATCAACAAAGTTACTAATCTCTATAATTCTATTACTATAATTTTTCAATATTTTATCTATTTCTTGACGATATTTGTGTTTAGCTCCTTCTCTTACAAAACGTGCTACATTAATTGCCGTTACTAATAATGCTATTATTGCTAATATATAAGTAATTAGATAAGAATAAACTCCTTGTAAACTCTTATTCTCTTTCTTCGTTTGTTCCGTAAGGACTTGTGTTTCACTTATATCAAAAGAAACAGTATTAAGTGGCATAGTTAAACTGACGCTATGTTTTTGATCTTTTTTATTTTCCGTGTCAAAATAAACATTTAAAGTAACATCCAAAACAGATTCAACGGGAACAGATAGTTCATTACTAAAAGACTTAACCAAACTATCATAATATAAAATATCTATTTTAATATCTTCATCTATCTTAATGACATTACCGTAAACTAAGTTGCCTTTTTTAATAATCTCTTCTTTTTCCCATATCGGATTATTAACATTTTTACCAGTCATCGCTAAATATTTACTATTTATCTTAGCTACTACTTCATAATGATAGCTCTTAATGTTTTCATCATTAAAATAATAAGTAAATTTAGAATTAATATCTTCAATTAAAGACATAATATAAGACCTATTCTTTGGTAAACAACGTTCCTCGATATAATTATTTTTTATTAAACAAACTTCATAATTGACATTTGCTGTTGGTACAGCCATTTCTACTACACTTTCTTTAGGGTAATTATCAACAAAAGTCACTCCGAGTTTAAAAGTGAAAAAAGCTACTCCCGTAAATATTAAAAAATAAATTATAAATACTATTACTTTTCCTTTTTTATTTAACATTGTTACCTCCCTGTTTCAATAGAAACATCTCCATTATTATTAAAATACTTATTATATACATAACTCGGATACCCAAAATAAGGGATCTTGTGTTTTACTATTCCTAAAATTGAATCTGTCATTACCGGATTAAAATCTTTAGATTGATTATTATCTCCCTTAGTAATATAAAACGTCTCTTTACCATTAGTCTCAATTTCGATAACACGATGAACGACAGAGTAATTTTCCTTTTTAAAGTGAATTATCGTTCCCACCACAATATCTTCTGGTTCATAATTTTTATTAACTAAGACTAAATCACCTGGTAATATTTCGGGATACATACTGTTTGTTATTATCGATACGGGAACAATTGGAAAAACACCAAAGTAAAATAAAACGATCGATGTATTTAGTCCTAAGACAATTAAGAAACCTAAGAGACTTGTCTTTTCACGATATTTCTTTTTATTAATGTTTGATACTCTCTCTATCTTATATTCTACAATTAAATAAGTAATAAGCACAAGACAAAAAGTTAAAATAGTCAACATTGTATTATCGACATTAGGTAAAACGGCTAAAAACAACAGTGGTAAATTCGTTATAGATTCATACATTATAGCGGGTAAAAAACCACCTTTTCTAATTAAATAAAAGCTTAATGTATTAGTCAACAATAAGATAAAGAGACGATTAAATAAAAAATCAAAAACATTGGCTAAAGAAGAAAGTATATGGATGACGTTTAAAGAATTAGCCTCTAACAAAGCAAATAAAAAAATATAAACGACTGTTTCTTTTAGGCCTTTAACGACATTTAATTTATTAACATAAAGATGCTTTAAGTATGTTAAAGCTACTATAGTTGAAAATTTACGAAAAATATTTATATACAAAAGTGTCTTTGATGTACCAAGAAGATTCTTACTATATCCTAAAGGAATACCTAATACAAAGTAGACGATTAAATAAAAAATGGATGTAAAAAGAATAACACTTAATACTTCATAACTGTTTATAAAGTTCTTTCTATTATTATTTATATCTATCAAATGATAGAAAAGAATAGCTAAAAAGAGAAAAAGTGAAGGAACTATAATATATATTCCAAATTCACCTAAAAGATTCATCGTTAAAAACTTAGAAACGATTAGTACTATTACAATTAAAAAATATCTCTTATTATTATTTTCCATTAACGCACCGCCCTAGATAAAATATTAGGAAAGAAGTCGGCTGTCGGTGCATTAAATGTTAAACCAAAACTGGTGGAAGCATTCGGATTTAAACTCCCATTCCAATCGACAGAAGAGACGATTAGAGTTCCATCTTCTTCTTTTATAGTACTACTCCATCCGGAATCGAAAGAAACACCTGGTGGCATTTCAACGACAAAAGACCAACCACTTATTTTTGTTGTCTTATTATTTTTTACCGTTACACTAAATTGAATCGTAACAGGATTACTACCCCAACCACCATTCTTAGTAAACAAGACTTCCAGTTCCGTTTCATCGACCTCGTCGCCATCACCGTCTTCTATTCCTGTAAATTTCATCGTATATAAGTTTAAATCATTACTAGCAGAAGTTATAACGACCGTCACTTCTCTTTTTTGTCCCGGCGTTAAACTAGAAGAACCACCTAAAATAGTCACTGTATAATCAGTGAAATTATAGTCATAATTCCAAGTAGTAATATCGATAATCTTTTGACTAACAGCTAACTCCATATTAAAACCTATAAAAGGAGAAGAGCTTTCATTCGTTACCTCAAAACTATAACTATATATATAATTGCTACCATTAGTCCACTTGTTTAAAGTCGGTTGAGTCGAACTAAGACGACTATCATGTCCAGCAGCATAATTAACATAACCATTAAAATAACCACCGATTAACGTCCCTTGAAGATTCAAAGTGGTCGATAAATATGCATATCCTACTCCGATAGTAACAAGCAAAAAAAAGAATAACAACAATGTTTTAAATACATATTTTTTCTTTCTTCGTCTATTCATTCGAGACTCCTTTATTATTAAATACATCATATCATTAAATATATTTCATGTAAAGTTTGACTAATTACCGTCAAAAAATTGACATTTTATCTTAAAAAAAGTATCCTATATATAGGAGGATAAGATGAATAGAAAGAAAAATAAAAATAATAAATACTTAATTTTAGGAGCAATTGTCTTCGCTTTAATTGCAACGGCAGCATATGCTTTATTTACAGATACGTTAGATGTCTCTGGTAACTTAAGTGCTTCGGCTGAATTTAATTTAGAATATACTGCAACTAGTACTTCTAGTGTCGCGGCGTCTTCTACTATTAGCACAGATAAGAAAACACTAACGGTCAATGCCAATCTAAGTGCTCCAGGAGAAGAAGTAACTATTTCGTATACGATTACTAATAACGGTACTCTTAGTGCAACGTTAAAGGACATCGTTTCTAATCATAATAATAATGCCGATTTAGAAGTTGATCTAGTAAATGCTAATCTATTAGCTGACACAGTTCTTGCTCCAGGAGATTCGACGAACGGTTACATTGTAGTTCGTTGGAAAGCAACTTCTACTAACGAAAACCCTACTTCAGTAACGTTCGATGTTACATTTAATTTCGATCAAACAGTTTAAAAAAGCGATTACTCGCTTTTTTTTTGTTCTTATTTTCTTAAAGTTGCTCCAAGAGAAGTACTCAACTTATTTATTAATCCATTCGTATAAGCTTCTATCTCAGAAGATGTTAGGGTCTTTTCTAAAGAACCGATAACTAGTCTCAAAGTAATAGATTTACTTCCGCTTGGAACTTGTGACCCCTTATACTCTCCAACATAGGTTAGATCTCTAAGAAGGTCGTTTTTATTTGCTAAAATTTCTCTCTTAATATCTGCCCAAGTAACAAATTCTTCTACTATTAAAGATAAGTCAAAGTCTGTCATTTGATACTCAGATAATTCTTTAAAAACATTTGTCCTAGAAGATAAAGGTTTTAAAGAATCGACATCGATTTCAAAAATCATGACCGCCTTATTTTTAATTCCACAATCTAGTGCAATCTTGTTCAATAGGAGTGCAACATTACCAATCTTTTCTTCTTTTTGATAAATATTTAGCCATACGACATTATCTGCCCACACTGGTTTTTCTCTTTGTTCAAGAGTAAAATCTTCGATATGAATATAACGAGGGAGATTTTCGATAACACCTTTTACTCTTCTAAACAAATCTTCGACATTCTTATATGAATCGACTACGGCTCCAGCTAAGTTTTTTCTTTGAAGAGGAAGGTATTCTTCTTTAGAATATTTATTTTTATATTCTTTATCAAAAAATATTTGAGCTGATTCAAAGATAGAAAATTCATCGTAATAACGTAAATTTTCTGAAACGGCCTTACATAGATTTGGTATATGCGAAGAACGTATATACTTCTCTTCAGGAGTCGGTGGTTCGACTAACGAAAGCATATCTTTAGTATCGGGAAAAATTACTTTTAAATATTCAGAAGACACCCATGGATAAGTAAATATCTCTTGCATACCACAACTGTTAGCTAAGTATTCTTTTATTTTTCTATCAATATCTTCTCTCGTCTGATTGATTGCTTTTTCTAGCGAAATAGTAATTGGAACGGCTTCAAAGTTTTCAAAGCCATAAATTCTAGCTATCTCTTCTAAGACATCTTCTGGTAGAGAAACATCTCCCGTAGCTCTCCATGATGGAACGACGACTTTTAAATTATCTTCTTTTATTTGTACTTCAAAACCTAAACGAATTAAAATAGCTTCTATCTCATTATTAGGAATTCTCTTACCTAATCTCTTTTCTAACCAGTTAAGCGATAGTTCAATTTCTTTTTTTTCTTTAGATGAAGAAAAATTATCATCGAATCCCGTTACGATTAACTCTGGATAAATCTCTTTTAACAGATTCATTGCTAGTGGTAAGGCGATATCACATCTTTCTGGATCGATTCCTTTTTCAAATCTAATCGCAGCCTCAGTACGAGTGTCGTATCTCATTTCAGTATGTCTTATTCCTTTTGCATCAAAGTTAGCTAATTCTAATATTATATTAGTAGTAGTATTTAAGATTGAATCTTTTTTACCACCCATAACTCCTGCTAAAGCAATCGGACCAGACGGATCAGTAATAACTAAATCATTTTCGTCTAATACTAATTCTTTATTATCTAGAAGTACTAATTTCTCATCTTTTTTAGCACTTCTTACTGTTATTTCACCGATAAGTTGATTATAGTCAAAAGCATGTGTTGGCTGTCCTGTCGCTAGCATTACATAGTTAGTAACATCGACCAAGGCGTTTATCGGACGCATACCGACACTCCAAATTCTCTTTTGAATCTCAAATGGCGCCGGTAAAACTTTTACACCTTCTATCTTTACACCGATATAACGAGGACAACGTTCTTTATTCTCAATATTTACTTTAAAGTTTGATTTAACATCAGAGACATATGGTTTTATCTCAATAAAAGGTAAATTATAAATAGCCGATAATTCTCTCGCTATTCCATAATGTCCCCATAAATCAGGTCTATTAGTTAAAGACTTGTTATCTATTTCTAATATCGTATCGTCTAGTCCCAAAGCTTCTGCTAATGGTGTACCAGAATCGACATCAAGATGAGATAAGTCGACTATCTCCGTCTCTTCTTTGTTTGGAAATAAATCACTTATACCAACTTCAGTCGAAGCACAAATCATTCCGTAACTCTCGACTCCACGAACTTTAGCAATTTCAAGAGTAACCGGTTCACCTTCGCCATGCCAACGAACGACAGATCCTGGTAAAGCGACGACTACTTTCATTCCCACTTCTAAGTTACTACCACCACAAACTATTTCTTTTATTTCTTTTCCTATATCGACTTTACAAATTCTAAGTTTATTAGCATCTGGATGTGGTAAAACTTCTTTTATTATACCAACGATCATTTTATCAAAACTTTTAGCTAAGTCACTATATCCTTCGACTTCTACTGCCGACATTGTAAGATCATGAACTAATTTCGAAATTTCTAAATCTCTCGGTAATTCAACATAATCTTTTATCCATTTTAATGATAATCTCATATTTTCCTCCTATTTAAATTGATCCAAAAACCTTAAGTCTGCACTATGGAATAGTCTTACATCATTTACTCCATAACGCATCATTACTAGACGATCCAGTCCTATATTTACATAGAAACCAGTATATTCACTAGGATCTAATCCCGCTGCATTTAAAACGTTAGGGTGTGGTGTTCCACCTGGCATTATCTCTATCCATCCGACATGTTTACAAACACTACAACCTTTTCCTTCACAGACTAAGCAACCCATATCAATCTCAAATCCTGGTTCGACGAACGGGAAAAATCCTGCTCTCATTCTAACTGGTACATCACGACCAAATACTTTTGATAAAATACTTTGAATCATTATTTTACCCGAAGAGAAATTAAAATCTTTATCGACTATTAAAGCTTCATATTGAAAGAACGCCCTCTCATGTCTAGCATCAGTAGTCTCGTTACGATAAACCCTTCCCGGATAAACGAAACGATAAGGTGGCTTATGTGTTTGAAGATATCTAACACTTGCTCCCGTTAAATGAGGACGAAGACATAATCTTTCTCCACCTCTTCCTTCAGAATGTCCACTCAACCAGAATGTATCCATACTCTCTCTAGCAGGATGATCTGGCGGGAAATTTAAATTATCAAAGCCATATAATTCACTAGTAATATCATCTTCTTCAAACACTTCGAATCCTAGAGAACGAAAAGCATCATTTAAGTCATAACATATTTGCGTAATAGGATGTAATCCTCCTCTTAAAGGTTTGATACCAGGCACTGTAACATCGAAAGTCTCGGGAATCTCTGACTCTTTTAATTTAATAGCTTCTTCACGTGCTTCGATTAGACTAGTAAATCTATTCTTTATCTCGTTTGCTCTTCTCCCCACTTCTGAACGAACATCTGCCTCTAATTTAGGTATCTCTTTTAATATTTCTAAAAGTTCTCCCTTTAAAAGCGAAGACTTTACGTTTTGTAATTCAGCTACTGTTTTGGTTTCATTTATCTTATTTTCACCTTCAACTAATAATAAATCCAATCTCTCTTTCATAGTACTCCTCCATCTTTATTTTAACACTCTTTTACTAAATAA
Source organism: uncultured Muribaculaceae bacterium (assembly GCA_964616485.1). Taxonomy (GTDB): domain Bacteria; phylum Bacillota_I; class Bacilli_A; order RF39; family UBA660; genus RUG13868. Next base: position 45,862 of record CAZTRB010000006.1, on the reverse strand, counting down.
ACATCTTAACTTTTCACAAAAAAACTGCCGCTACTAATATTTCTATTAGAGGACGACAGTATATTCGTGTTACCACCTCTTTGCACTAACATCTCACGATATTAATCTCATCAAGTACAATATAATTATACTCTATCACTATAATGGGTGAACCCAAGACTACCTACTAAAATTCAATAATCTACTCCAAGAGGAATTCAATATTTAAAATTATACCTTTTACACCACCCAAGGCTCTCTTTAATAACTTATGAATATCTACTATTTCTTTTCTTTGTTTTTAAAATGTAAATAAATTATATACCAATGTTTTAATTGTGTCAAACAAAGTTATATTACTCGACTAAAATTTTCCAGTTATAGAAATCTCTCTCCGCAGGAAAACTTAGACTAACGATCACAGTCAATTTCTTATCTGAGTTTAAGAAGTATTGAGTAGTTCCATTAGAAGCCGTCTTCCTATAATTAGCTAAACTCTTATTGTTATGAAGATTAAAATCTTCTCTTTCATCGAATTTTTTAAATTCTTCTTTTACTTCTAAAGTAATAGCTTTTTCAACACTTTCAGTTATGTTATCAGAAGTAAATCCTACTAATTTATATACTTCTTCAAACGAAAGTTTTTCTCCCGTTTCAAGATTGAAATTATAAGTATAATAGTTTACATCTAGTGGATCGTGACTATCTATAATAACAATCGACAAAGTGTTATCATCAATATATTTATTATATTCAATTATCTTTTTAGAAATAATTTCCTCTGGAGGATCAAAAGTCAAATCTTTAATTCTTTCGTAATAATTATTATGTCTTTCAATTGCACTTTCAAATATTGATTTTATTTCATTATTAACTTCTTTAGCATAGTTACTATCAATATTAATGTATGGTACGACAATATTTTTTACAGAATGTTCTTCACTATAAGTAATATAGCTTTCTTTTGTTGCATTCGCCACGTAAGTCGCATCATAAACCAATTCTTTAGTTTTATCGATTTTAGAATCTTGCTCTTTGGCTTCTTCTTTATCATTATCGTCTTCTATTTTCTCAGTGTTAGATTTTTTCTCATCTTTATTTATGACTTTATCATAAACAAGATAACTACCTAATCCAAGTACTATTACTACTAACACTAAAATAATTACGATATTATTTTTTTTGTTTTGTTCTTCTGGATACATCTTTTTACCTTCTTTCTTCTTTTTTATCTTTATAATAATAGTATAATACATTTTTAAAATGTGAACAAGTTTTGTACAATTTTATAAGTCTAATTTACTTTTAAAGTCAAAATTATTAATATCAAATTCTCCAAATAAAGAAAGGATTTTTTCCGTAAGCTCTTCATAATAGATTATTCTTTCTTTTTTATCTGTAGTAATTATACATTTTTCAATTAAAGAAGATATCTTTTTATCCGGTAAGTTTTTTAAGAGATATTTCTTTCTAACGATAGGAGAGCTAATATTACCTAAAATTGCTTTTTTATTATAAGGATATTTAATATATCTCATATACTTAGATATTAGCTTATCTAAGTATATATAGTAAACAAAATCAAAATCTTCTCTTCCATATTCAAACATATCTTGTAAATCATCCAACATATCCCACAAAGAATATTTATCCAACTCACCTATATTAACATCGACATCTATAAAATCTTTTGTACTAATATCAGGATACAGGTTATTTATTTCCCGGAAGAAACAATAAACATGGTCTTGGGCATCTAGGACTTCAAAAGCACCATTTTCTATTTCCTGTTCAGTGGCTGATGTGAAATATTTCTTTAAACTTTTTTCTTCTAAGCCCAGCTTTTCAACCGATTTACGTAAAATATGATTTAGACGAATTTCCGTATGGTTCCAAGTTTCATAGTCTTCATATATGTCTTTTCGTGGTTGCAAGTCATAAACTGGTGGTACTGAGTTATCATCCCTTATAAACCAT